>JBAXTO010000009.1:0-95938 GCA_037130135.1 Bacteroidota bacterium | reverse complement strand
GACGCTGATAAACTACCTGTGCTTGTTGATCGAATAGTTAAATTTAAAGTAAGAACAGAATCACATCCATTACTTCCAATTAAAGTATCTAAATAGACTCCTGCGCTTGTTCTATTTACTCCATTAAACAAATATGTACTACCAGGACAAATAGACGCTGATAAACTACCTGTGCTTGTTGATCGAATAGTTAAATTTAAAGTAAGAATAGAATCACATCCATTACTTCCAACTAATGTATCTAAATAGGCTCCTGCGCTTGTTCTATTTACTCCATTAAACAAATATGTACTACCAGGACAAATAGACGCTGATAAACTACCTGTGCTTGTTGATCGAATAGTTAAATTTAAAGTAAGAACAGAATCACATCCATTACTTCCAATTAAAGTATCTAAATAGACTCCTGCGGTTGTTCTATTTACTCCATTAAATAAATAACTGCTACTTGCACAGATACTTTGGTTAATCGTACCAGATGTTTGCATTTTTATAATAAGATTTAAAGTAACAATACTATCACATGTTCCTGATGAAGTAAGTATAGTGTCATTATATGAACCTGCAATTGTTCTATTGATTCCATTAAACAAATAATTATTTCCATTACAAATACCAGCATTGATTGTTCCCGACGAATAAGCGCCTATTGTAAGAATGAGGGTAGCTATACTATCGCATCCATATATATTTATTAATGTATCTAAATAAGTACCAGAAGTATTTCTTATTAAACCATTAAATAAATAACCACTTCCTGCACATAAATTTTGAGTGATAATTATTGAATCTCTAACACGAATACTTAAATTTAAAGTAAGAACAGAATCGCATCCATTACTTCCAACTAATGTATCTAAATAGGCTCCTGCGCTTGTTCTATTTACTCCATTAAACAAATATGAACTACCAGGACAAATAGACGCTGATAAACTACCTGTGCTTGTTGATCGAATAGTTAAATTTAAAGTAAGAACAGAATCACATCCATTACTTCCAATTAAAGTATCTAAATAGGCTCCTGCGCTTGTTCTATTTACTCCATTAAACAAATATGTACTACCAGCACAAATAGACGCTGATAAACTACCTGTGCTTGTTGATCGAATAGTTAAATTTAAAGTAAGAACAGAATCACATCCATTACTTCCAATTAAAGTATCTAAATAGACTCCTGCGCTTGTTCTATTTACTCCATTAAACAAATATGAACTACCACTACAAATAGATGCTGACATAATTCCTGATGTAGTTGGTCTAATAGTTAAATTTAAAGTAAGAACAGAATCACATCCATTACTTCCAATTAAAGTATCTAAATAGGCTCCTGCGCTTGTTCTATTTACTCCATTAAACAAATATGTACTACCAGGACAAATAGACGCTGATAAACTACCTGTGCTTGTTGATCGAATAGTTAAATTTAAAGTAAGAACAGAATCACATCCATTACTTCCAATTAAAGTATCTAAATAGGCTCCTGCGCTTGTTCTATTTACTCCATTAAACAAATATGTACTACCAGCACAAATAGAAGCTGATAAACTTCCTGTGCTTGTTGGTTTAATAGATAAGTTTAAAACTGCGATGCTATCACATCCTCCAGAGCGAGGAAAAGTATCCAAATAAAAACCAGCGCTAGTTCTATTGATTCCATTAAATAAATAAGACTGCCCGTTACAAATACTAATATCGAGAGTATCTCTTAATGCTCCTGATGGAAGAATGCAAGCTCCTGCACCTCCGTTACAGTTACCAACAGTTAAATCATTAATTGATGGTGCGATTGCTCTAGTCCAAGTACCACCATCAGGTATTCTACTAAAGGTATTGGCATTTACATATTGTCCACCATAAGAAATTCGAGTAGGATAAGTTAAAAAAATATTTTTTGGAGAAAGTAAACTTGTCACTGCTGGACAGCCTGGAGCTGTAGTAGTAATACAAGGACTATCATCTAAATCACTATCAGTGGTTATTTTTGAAGATTCGAGTGGGTTTACAGTCCAATATAATGCATCTACTGGTATACCAATAGCATCATATAATCCTACCCAACCATCTCCATTTGCCAAGATAAATGAACCTGTAGCACAATAGCTACTGGTACTTCTATTTGTTTTAAAATCTATTGAATTTGAATCTGCAGAGGAAGAAGAAGTTCCAATTACATAATGGCCAAGAGGAGGTATGCTAGCTGTAGCAGGTAATACTATGCTACCACGATTATTTACTATACCATCTACATCTGCTATACCTATGATCCAACAACCAATATTGGCTGTTGTACAAGGACTTGTGTTAAACAATTCTACATATTCGGTACCTGCAGCTATTATACCTTGAGCGCCTGTGGGGTAGTGCATGACTTCATTGATTACTACTTGAGCATGGACAAAATTTGGGACAAAACAACAAATAAATAGTAGTACAATTATTTTACAAAAACTTACTTTCATTTAAAATACACATAATTAATTAACAAAAAAATAACCATGCATGCATGTAGCCATAATAAGAGTTACATAGATACACCTATAAAGTTATTAAAGACAAATGAAGTTAAGTGAATTATACAAAATATATAAATCTCAAATTGCCCTACTTATTTTGCAAGTATCAATTGATAAAATTTGAATAATGAAATATTATTATTTGTACTATTTCTATTATTTTCTATATTTTTAAGTACATATAGACATGGCTTAGAAAGTATTCTTTTTTCTTTATTATTTAAAACATATCTATTTGCCCTATTTATTAGAGAATTTAATAATAATTTATTTTTAAGAATTTGGTGGATTTTTATTTCTATTAATCTACTCCAAATAGCCAAATATTGACTTGAAGAATAAGCTAATTGGGGCAATTCATTAAGTGCAATATCAAAAAAACCTAATTGGAAATTTTTAAATGCTTGTAAGAAAAGATAATATTCATTTTTTTTACCTTTAAAAAAGACCGTTGCGTATTTCTTTAACAGTATATCTGCTTGATAAAAATCTTCATCTATCAAATAAAAAAAGACTAAAAAGAAAAAACTAATCGAATCGTAAAACTGATAATTGATCATCATATTAAAAATATATTTTGCATCATCTATCATATTCTTGATTGGATGTCCATAATACAAGCCTGCTGTGTTTTTCAAAAACAATATACTTCTAGAAATTATATCCTTATTATCAGAAGACATATTTGAACGAGCATTATCTTTCAATAACATTTCTATAGATTGGAATAACTTGTTTTTATTAAAAAAATTAAATCTTGCTAATGCTATGCCATAAAGCAATTTATTAAATTCATTAGAAGTGCTTTTTTGCAATGACTTTATTGTACTATAACTAGGTATTTGATTTTTAACAAGTACATCTTTAGGGTTATCTAAAAACAATCCTGAAAGGACATTATAATAAGATGTCATTTCTTCATGATAATGTTCATTAATAATTATTTTTTTTGCTTGTAATGTATTTTTTAAATCTATAAGATCTTGCTTAAATTGATTTCTAGCTAACCAGCGCATTTTAATATCATAGTGCACCCCTATACCTGAATTTATTGAACTTTCTTTTGCTCTATTTATTGTAGTATCATTATAGTATTTAGTAAGTTCATCTTGATTTTTTTTATCAAATATTCTTGCTAAATTTTTAGTTCTAATAAAATTATTATTCTCAAGTTCATTGATTAATAAGACTGACTCTATTTGTTTACAAGAATAGTCGACGTATCGCCTTAGTTTTTTATCCGATTCTAACTCATTATTATTAAAGCTTAATTGAACTTCATCAAGTATATTTAAGAAAATTTTTTCTGAAGATATTCTTTTTAATAGCAATCTGGTTAATAATTCTATTCTTTTATCCTTAGTGTTTTTGCATAGATTAATTAATTGTCTATGTTCTGTTTTATCTAAAGAAGTAAGCAATAAATATAACCTTTTACCTTTCATTTATTTTCAATACAAAATTTTAATCAATACACAATTTGCAAAAAAAGAATTGGCACTAAAATAGGTAATGTAAACTTAAATATGTGCTGAAAAAAATCAGCATTTTATTTTTTTTATTTAAATACTGCCTTCATTCTTTAATTAGGGGTAATGTTTAAATAAGTGCAGGTATATAATAACCAAAGCAAAATATAATACTACTGCTAAATTAGGTGTATTATAATGTTTGTGAATTGCTTTATTAATCTATATATTTTTGATTAAGGAATTAATTATTACGCTTCGCTTCATCACAAATTGTATCTTTGAAATCGACGAAGGAGATTCGCTAGAACCATAAAAAATAAATTAGAAATTAGCACGTATTGATAAACATTGCTGCTAGCATATGTTCTATTGCATACCGAAAGTAATAGGAAATTGATACCACGATGAAACAGGATTGCCGTTTTGATCTTTGGCTGGGGTAAATTGGGGTAAATTTTTGACTATTCGGATTGCTTCTTGTTCTAACAGAAAATCACCACCTTTTACAATTGTAATTTTATTTATATCTACTTTCCCGACGGCGTCGATAACAAATCCTATATATATTTTTCCAGCAATTTGTTGTTCTAAAGCTTCTATAGGATAAACTAGATTTTTCCTAAAAAATTTATTAAACCCATCATCTCCTCCAGGAAAATCAGGTGAAGTCTTTACGTTGTTAATTTGATTGATGTTCTGACCTGTGGCAGCATCAATTTTATTCTTGTCATTTAATTTATTATTCAAATCGCATTCATAAACAAAGTTACTACCCGTATATGCTTTGTTCTATAAAAATGAATTGCAAAGGTAAGATAAATAGTAAAATAAATGGGGCATTCAACAGAAAATGTTTGGCTGATTGGGCATCAAAAACACCGCTATGCACTACTAGTCCTCGCCTACCATTGTCGGTTGTGGGCTATCCGCTGCTATCGGGGTGCGAGTATGGTTGTATATAAGTTTATGACCAATAATAATAAAAACAACCTAAATAACTGCAGTGTAGGTAAAATTTGTACTATTATCAAGGTTTATAATACTTCAATCAAACTAGTATTTTAAAAATAAATTTAGAAATTCTACTCCGTGAAATTAATTGGCTGAAAAAGGAGAGGGGGGGGTAATTCGCCAACTAGTAGAAACAAAAAAATACTAATCGAACGCCTCAAATAGATCAATACTCATTTTACTAATGAGTATTGTTGCATCTTGAAAAAACAAATTTTATACCTCTCTATATGTTTGCAGCTAAAATAAGTTTGGGTTTATAAGAATTAAATCTATACAACAGTATAGTATAGATACCATTTATATAGATCCATTTTATTACTATAGCCTTAAATTGATATGTATTTGTTTTTTTCCTTACGTTAGTTTAGGAAGCAACCTCTTCTATAAGTACTTTTTTTTGTAACTTAAGTATTATTGTTGTCTTTTAGTGTAAGAGTATTGGCATTATCACAGATTTAATAGACTTCTTAGATTTTCTAATACTATTTTCAATATCATTTTTTTTTGGTAAAATTACACAATTTATAAGAAGGCATACTTTATATTTTTTTTATTTAGACAGATTATGTCAAGTGAAGTTGAATTCAAATTTCAAAAAATGGTTGTGATTTTAGTTTGATCAAAGACGATGAGCATTTCGATAGCTATTTTTTTTCAATAACTTGTGTCCCAGCTATTAGATCACTAAGTTTTCTTCCTTCCGGATTAGCAAATACCATAATAATTTCTAGTAGTGCACCAACATAAGGTATCCCTCCTATTATAGAGAATACCAAGTTTCTTCCCATTGAATTAGGTATAGTACAAGGTCTATTATCAGATACATTCACTACCATTAAATCAAGTGCTCTTTTACCATAACTTTGGCCTTCTCCTATACCATCTTTTATTAATGCATATCCTATAGGGAAAATAAGTAAAACTAAACCCAAAATAAATTTTCCTTGTGGCTGATATTCATAATCAGCATAATGATAGTAGAACAAGCGAGAATAAAAATCATAAAGAAGATACAAGGATGGTATATATAAACCTATAACGATTAGTGAGTCTAACAAATATGCTAAAAATCTTTTACCATTTGGAGCTCTATCATATTTTTTAGGACCATTTGTTATTGGCTGTTGAGGAGTTGAAATATTTTCTTGGATTTTACTATCCTTGTTTTCTTTTTGAGTATCATTGACTTTCATTTTCAGAATATCATCATCTAATTTTATAGCACCTCCATCAAGTGGACAAAACTTCGCACCATTTGTATATTTCTTTTTGCAAACTGAGCACTCGGGTATCAATTTATCGGGATGCACTAGTTTTATACCATCATTGATGCAAAACTTGACATCAGAACTATATATGCTATTGCATTTTGGACAGGTTGGCGTTTCAATCAATTCCTGTTCAAGATTACATCCACATATCTTACAAAACTTTGTTTTTTGAGTAAAAGCATTTAAACACTTTGGACATTTATTGCTCATATTTTTAATTTTTATTGTTTGAATTGGATTTTTGGGAATTCACTTTTTTGGTTTCTTTATCAGTGTTACTTGGCAAATCAGGATTGAAATTTATCATAACATCTTCATTACCAGGCGTAATAACAACAACTGTATTTGTTTTAATATTTTTGACCAAATCTATTAAATCATTATTATTTAACCTAATACACCCCTCCGAAGCTCGTTTCCCTAATGATGTATTATCATGGGTTCCATGTATTCCTATTCCTTTTTGACCTGGCACTTTTAATCTAATAAAAAATGGACCATAAGCTCCTTTTATGGGTCCTTGATTGTCGTTTTTAAAATCATGACTCCATGTAGAGGCATCAACAATCTCTTCAATTATAAAGATTCCTTCTGGGGTTTTGCAATCGCCTTTTTCAATTTTATTTCCAAAATTTTTACCAGTCGCAACTTTAAATTGACGTTGTAAATGACCTTGATAATTATACTGAGATAGCGTCATATCTGCTTTATTGATAATTATAAAACTTGAATTCTTTATACTTTTCAATTCATTGAAATACCAATAAGTTACTCCGATTAATAATAATATTGGAGTAATAAAAACTATGATTTGGAGCGGTTTGGCCATTCGTTATAAATTGGTGTTAATCTTTGTATTTGGTTACCTTAAGAGACTCATTCACCGATTGGATATGAAATTGAGGTATAGATTGGTGCTATGCGCTGTGTTTGACTGCCATATGAATCTATATCTTCATAATAATCTATTTTAGAAATGTCACCCTCTAATGGTGCAACTGACTCTTCTTCAAAAGTTGGATTTTCTTGATCATCGAAACTGAAGTACAAAAATTTTCTTTCCGAACTATTTAAATTTTGTATGATACACGCAAAATCGTTAAACTTAGAGCCTTGTTTAGATTTTTTTGATAGATACACTGTGTTAGGAACATTGGTTTCAGCTTTAGCAATTAACTGCCAAACTTCCTTATTAGAAACTTGTCCATAAAGTTCTTTCTGCATGATCTCATCCATTTTCCCAATATAATTATGATCACGAAAATAACTTAACAACGCTTTTTTGAAACGAGTTTGAGCAACTGCAGTTCGTGTATCTTCATCTGCCAAAATCGCATTTAATTCTTGAAAGTCAATTTTATTGAGCATGTATTTTGAGTGCGCAAAGCCTATCTGATTATCTACTTTACAATTTACCCATTCAGACCCTGTATCATAAACTAAAATTTCTGACCCATAAGCTATATTTCCAATAATGTTATAATCTCCACCGCCAGCTGGGCTAGAACGTAATGCTAAGGAACCTGCAAAACTATACATACGAGTAGCATTCTTATCTCGTAAATAATCCTTACCCCAAAAGAAATATCCTAACACTCCTGCAGCAATCGTCAATAATGCTAAAATACCCAGCACCATCGGAAGTTTGGATCTTTTCTTTTTTTCAGGTTCTGTGGTTGAATAATTATTTTGATGTTGGTTTAAATTTTCTGATTCATAAAGATGTTCCGTCTCTGCTTTAGGTAGTGGAGCTTTTGCTAATTCAGTACCGCATTCTTCACAAAAGTTAGCAGAACCTTTTTCATTTGCAGTATTACAATTGCCACAATAAATAATATTTAAAGAGGGTGCAACGTATGCATTAGTAGCAATACTATTTTCAATTTTTAATACCTCCTGACGAGTTCTTTTTAACTCCTCTTCTGCCCAATCAATCGTTTCTTCAATTTCTAGTATTTTAAATAACAATTGATTTTCATTTAAACCTAGGGCCTTCCCATAATGAATAATATCTTCATTATCTACCAATTTTACATTTCCCTTCTTCTCAATAAGTCTACTTTTTATAAGCGCTTGTAAGCCTTCTAATGTTTTCATATTTTGATGTGCGTTTTCTTTTGTTATTTTTTTACCTTATCCTGTGATTGTTGCAGTTCTTCAAATCTAAAATCATATACTATTTATTATTTTTAAGATCTAATTTTATTGTATTCATCTAATAATAGAAATTTACATAAAGTGTAATATCAATATAATAGCTATTTTAATGTTACTCTTTTTTTTAAAAAGACTTCTTCTTATGAGCTCATATAGGCCTTGAGTGGTTTTCATTTATGTTTTTGAAGTTAATTATTTAAAAAAAATTATTCGCAAGATTGTAGATCATTATTTGTATAATCAATTGCATTGTTCTTCATTTTACGTATAATAGATCTCAAATAATCATATTCAGTGTAGTGAGGATCATTTTCCAATTTATAAAATTCTAATTGCATCGCAGAAGTTTTGCAATCGGCATCTTTAAAGCGATCTAATCTCTTTTTTAAATCACAACTAATTGGTAAATAATTCTTCAATGCATTTAGAATAGTATTCTTACGCGTATCTAATTTTGAATTTGGTTTCAACTGAGGTAATCTTTCAATTCTACTTATGGCATCATTTACTTTTTCTTCATCATATTTTTTATTTAAAATACTATTTTTGATTTCAAATAACGTTTTGTAATTTTCATTAAAATCTAATGCTTGATTACATATAGCAATAATATTACCATCTAACTCAACTGCTCTAATACTCTGAATATACACATTCGATTTAATTATCCTTTCACTAATATCCGTACTTTCTAAATCTGTTTCTAAAAAATAGGAGACTGTATATTTTTCATCAAGCAAACCTTTAAGCCAATACTTATTATCATTTATAATGATACTCCTTAGACTATCGATGCAGATAGAATCTTTTTTCATCCTTTCATTTAGTTTTTTCTCAAGTCCAATTTTTTCATTACTCAACTTTTCTTTTTCTGCAGTACATTGAGTGAGCAGTTCAGATTTATTTTTGTCTTGACTTGTTTGTGCAAATATAGTCGTCGAAATCAGTAAAAATGCAAACAAATATTTTTTCATATGTTCTATTTTTTAATTATTAATTAAGGTCTTGTAGCATAGGCTGCATCAAACTTTGCTAATTTATTTATGCTAACTTCTTTAATCTTATTAAATTTCGACCGATTTTTATATTTAGGTTCAAACTGAGGCATGTCCTGTAGTTCTTTCTTTAAACTTTCATACGTGCTCTTTTGATATTTACTAATGCCTGATTCAATAAAAGTTTCCACTTTAGTTGGTAAGGTTGATGCGTAATAATTGTACCATTTGATTTGGTTTCTATAAATATTAATCTTGGGATTTCCACCGTTGATTTTTTCTAACTGGCTCAGCCAACCATTTATTTCATTACTTTTACCTACATCATGCATTAAAAACAATTCTGCTTGTTTATATACCAAGTCAGAATATTCATTTGTTAACTTCATTAATAGAAAAGATTTAGCGCTCCCAGTGATCAATTCTTGCTGGTATGATCCATCAATTTCAGTAAGTATGGTACTGTACATATCGGGGTTGAAATGTTGTTTTTTGAGCGCATCAATTTTGGTTTCTAAGGCTTTGTAATTAGGATCTGCTAAGTCTTTATTTATGATAGGAGGGGGTACACCATCACTTCCTCCAAGCATCAATACAGATATTATTAGGATCCCTAGTACGATGGTTCCCAATAAAAATATAAGACTTCTATTTTGTGCTGTTATTTTCATATTAGTTAATTTATTTTGGATTATCTGTTAATTTTTGATCTCCAATTAGTTTCACTTCTTTGTTTTCCTCAGACTTAGAAGATTGTTTGGTAGTGTCTTTCTTTTTTGTAGTATTGTCAACTTTATTTCTTTCAGTTTTATTATTATCCTCCTTCTTCTCTTCTCTTTCATTTATCACATGTCCAGATTTAACTTCCAATTTTTGAATAATAGATCCTTTATCTTTCCGTGATAAATTATAAACATCAAGAGTGTTACGGTAAAAAAAAATCCAGTTTGTCTCATTTGACTTACGATAAGACCATTTCTCTTTAGTAAAAACAAATATTAAATCTTTTAATGGCGGATAGTTTAGAAATCTATATGTAGAATCTCTACTATTCTTATATGACTGTACATTGATGTCAAAAGTACGAGAAATAGTATCTTTATGTTTGGTGTCATGAACATTTGTTGGTTCATCATCTAGAATTACAACTCTTGGCTGATCTGGTCTTAGAATATAAAAGATGCCGCCTCCAATAAGTAATACCATTAACCCCAGAATTATATACATTGTATTAGGATTGTCCGAATCAGGGCGTGGACCCGACCCAGGTGGAGTTTTTGGGGGGCCTGGTGGCGCTATAAATTTTTTCTCTATAGAAATAAAATTATTATTGATGGTTTTATAGGTTTTGTCGTCATTTGTATTATACAAAACCACATCATTATTTTGACAGATAATATTAAATTCAGTGAGGTTCGGATTAAAATCTATAGACTGGTCGTTAATCTTTAAATCGTTTAAAAGCCCCCAATTATTATTCATACTAATTTCTTTTTGAGAAGTATTTATTTGAGAAAATGACTTTAAACCTGCAGTAAGCGCAATACTTTCGTCAACAGCTTTATTCTTATTGAATGCATATATTTTATACACCATATGAACTACATTGGTATTGAAAATAGTACCTAAATTTGAATTAGCGTCGTCAAAATAATAAAAATAGCTCATCGCACTTTTTATAGACACAATGTTATTTCTGTCCTTGCCTTCCAATATAATACTAGATAAAATATCCTCGTAACTCTGATTTTTTAGTGTATTCATCTTGGTATAATGATTATATTTTTCTTTAATGTTCGCTAAAATAATCTCAAAATTGGTGAGATTTATTCCCTTAGGCCCATAAAGTCGAATGGCATAATAGCCAGATCGACCTATGAAGTCGGTTGAATTGGTAACAATCAATGAATATACCTTGTAGTTTTTGGTAACCTGCACCGAATAAACATCCGATAAGTTTGCCAATTGAGAAGCTAATGTTCTTTCATCTGTTATGGTTCCTTTAATTTCGGGAGTATTGATGTCTAGGTGTGTAGAAACAAATTGCTGATTAGAGCCCGCAGTTGTTTCTTGTATAATTATTCCAAATTGATTCATAATTCTATATTTTATTATTTCCTCCAATTAAATAAATTAAATCTTGCTCCCTCTACTACAAATGAGTCCTCTATTAAATTATCTATCACTACTTCTGAATATTCTCTATTAAAATTCTCTATGATAGAGGTATAAGAAACATTACCTATAGAAAAAGGAAGGATTTTTATTTTGAATTTATTTGCAGACGCTTCTCTAACATCTTTACAATTTGCTATCAAATTTCTAAACTCTTCGTGAAGAAAATCATCAGCTAAATCAACATCAGAAGAATTGCTGGTAGTATATCTAGTTTCTTTGAGCGCATCAAACTTATTGGCTACTAAATATATCGCATCTGTTTGGTCTAGGATGCCGTTAGTTTTAAACATACTTAAGATATTTGTATAAACTAGATTTTGGTCTAGCTGACTACTAGATTCATTATATCCTGTATGATGTGCCATCACATCGATGACGAATATTAGTATTTTTTTGTTACCATTAGAGATGTAGTTTAAAAACTCTCCAACATCACCATTATTAAAAATGTTTACATAGTTTTCTCCAGGTACCTCCACAATATTAAAAGGGTGTTTGGCTTCATTAGCATCTTTAAGAGAAAGAGCAACATAGTTGTAGGACCCAGAAGCTGTTGCGTTTGGAAGTACGCCTTTATTAAGGTCAGAGATTAACTGTGTTTGATAGATGCTACCATCATTATTGTAAGTATCGGCCATCAATATTCCATTTTTATTGGCCATATTCAATAAACCAGATAACATAGTTGATTTACCAGAGCCAGGTACTCCAACAAAGTATACATCAGTTCTACCTTCTTGCATAGGAGGAAGTTGATTAATATTTCTAAACAAAGTAATTCTTCTGGAATTACAGTAATGTTTTAAGGAGTTTACAACTCTTTCACTGATACCTGCATCAAGCAAGTCATCAAAACTAAAGCTACCATTATTGATATTTGCTTTAATCTCATCGGCACTTACTCTTCCACTTATTACTTTCTCAAGAAATTCCCTTCTTCTCTTGGCGTTATTTTCAATTTGCTCTTTAGAAGTTATGGAGCTTAAAATTTGATCTATAACTTCCTGACTTAACCCCGCAGCTTTGAACTCTTCAATAGTTATTTCTCCTTTTTGTACTATAGAGATAATGTGACTAGGCTCCAGTGTGGTGCAATTTTGAAGTAAGATATTTTTTTTATGATTTTCCATGTGTTTATTATATTGTTTTTGTTCCTCTTTGGTTTTCTGGTGCACTCTTTTTATAAGCTCTTACATTATGAGATAAAAATGGTATCAAAATAAATAGATGTAATAGTAATATGGTAATAAATGGGATGGCAATTTGTGGCGGATAAAGTTTATTTAACTTGAATGGGCTGTTCAAGGGAATTTGATTTTTGTCAAAGGAAACTTCAATAGGTGTTTTATTTAAGGGTAATTCCGCTATTTTCGAATTAATTAAAACTATATTTTCTTCAACGTATTGATTTAAACTAGCGTAGGTAGCAACTATACTTAGTCGTTTCCAGTTAGCAAAAACACTTAGGTATTTTTCACTATTCATACTAATTGTTGTATCCATGTTTTGAATATTTTTTTCAATCTTTAATTGGTATGGCGTTACTTTAGCATTAGCCACCATATCTATATTAATAGAGGTTGGATTGATAAGAACTCTAGCATCCATATTGTAAGGTTCTTGCATTAACTCATTTTGTACAGTATTGCTTTTTGTACTTTTATATTGAATTAGCTTAGTCTTTAGTTCTGCTTCAAAATTTAACACATCTTCTTTAGATCTTTTTTTATACACTGAAACAAGACTATCAACTAATTTTATTTTTGACCTAGCTTCGTCATTAATATGCTCTTTACAATTGTATTCAATATTGATAAAATGAGACATCAAAACAAAACTCAAAAAACCAAGCAATATGTAGAATAACCAAAAAAGCGAAGAACCATGAAGATAATTTTTCTTCTTCATAATTTCTTTATTTTTTTTCAATTGCTGAACTACAAAAAAGTAGCATATTACTAAAAAAACACTCCCCAGTATGCTAATAACAATATTACCGTCAGTAATATAAAATAAGCCCATAAAATTGCCCATAAGAATTACCAAAAGAAAAATGGAAGACACTATATCGACGAATAAAAAGTTTTGTTGTTTCATTATATTGATTTATTATAAATAGTTGTTAATGATTAATAATTAATTTAGAGTGTTGATTATATCGAGTATTTTAATATTATTTTCACTCACTGAATTTCGGTTTATTATGCTTATTACTTGGCTATTTGTTAGGTTTTTATTCATCGATTTTATCAATCCTACGAAGCCCGAAACAATGGGCGCTGCCATACTAGTGCCTTGTAATACCTCATAACTATTTCCGGGTTTAGCACCGTATATATTAGTGCCAGGCGCATAAATAGTCGTATAAGGTCCAAAATTAGAAAAATTAGCTTTTTTGTTATTATTATCAATTGCACCAACCTTAATAGTGTTTTTAGACCTTTGGAAAGGATCAAATCCAGTCATCATATTGCTATTACCAGCAGCTAACACACAGGTCACGTTTTTTTCATCAGCATAAGCAAATAAATCATTCCAAAATTCTTCTTCATCCTTTGCACTAGATTTTATATAATTTATTTGAGCTTGAAGCGGAATCGCACTATTGATTTGAAACTGCATTCCTAAAGATAAATTAATGACATCGGCTTTATTTTTAATCGCATATAAAATGGCATCTATTATATAGGAGTTCGATATCAAGCCATTTTGGTCTTCTACCTTGATAGGCATAAAAGAACAATCAGGACAAATACCAACTAAGCCTTGATTATTATCCGAATTGGCTATTATTGTTGAAGTTACGTGCGTGCCATGATTTTCATTACTAGGCCTAACATTATTTGTTTTATCAATTACGTTATAAGGGTTTAATGATTTGTTTTTCAACTCTGGGTGATTCAAATCAAAACCATTGTCAACTACAGCTATGATAATATCTTTATTCCCAGTTGTCTGATTCCAGGCTTTTTCAATATTGATCTTTTTTAAATACCAATTGGCACTAATGTCATTCAATTTTGGATCATTGAAATTCTTCACATTATCGAATAGTATTTCATCCCAAACTAATAATTTATATCCGTTCAGTTTGGTTTTTACCTCAGTTTTAAAATGCTCTCTCTCGTTTTCAGGAAGTTCTACCTGCAGCCTACTAATAACACTATCAATGTATACTATTTTGTAATCGTTAGATGGATAATTTTGTTTTAAATCGCTGGCAAACTTAGCTATGGAACTACTTGTGTTTTTTATAGCAATATTGACTAAATTAGAAACAATCCTTCTTTGATTGATAGAGTCATTTATGATTTTAGTAGTGTCAATAGGGATTATTTGTCCTACTTGTTTTGGTAGATAATCTTGCTGCCAATAGTCGTTTTGATTTAGTGAACTACTTACAATTGCATTATTATTCAAATTATGAACAGGAGCCAGATGATAAAAAAGCAACCAAAGTATAATGGTCAAAACTAGCATTAAGAATAAAAATACATAGTAACGCAAAGGATATTTATTGTTTTTCATATTTTAGCTTATTGTGGACAATTTAATAAATAATTCCATTCCGTATCGTCATCTGGTGCTGAAATTTGAACGATGCAATAAGTTGGTTTTCCTGCTACAGCTGTATATTTGAATTGAACGCTATTTTCACCACTTACAAGGCCATTAGATGACGCAACTAGGACATTGTCATAGTATACATCAATTTGATCTGGCAAAAGTTTCATATTATATTCAATGACGACAGTTCCACTGCTTTTTCCAAGATCGTGTTGGGTGGTTGTTTCACCGGTTCCTCCAGATTGAACTGTAGCATCACAGTTAATAGTCTTGTCTACTTTGTCTGGTGTTTCACTTTTTATTGGCTTGTTATTACAATCTTGCAATTGATTATTTAAGTCATTTATTGTTTTGGTATATAGTCTTAAATCTGGAGTCCATAACAAAGCATAAATCAATAATCCTATTAATAGAAAAAAAGTAACGTAATACAGTACCCAATTTTTATAGAAGAAATTTCTCATAATTAACTGATTTTAAATGCCAATGATTTGATAAAAAATACCAAAGCCACTAATGTTATTAATAGCCACAATAACCACCAATAATTAGACGCAAACCATTTTAAAAATTCTAAGAAACTAGGTTTTTCGATAATTTCTGCATCTAGTTCATCCGGTTGAATTTCTTCCTCAGGCGATTCATCCATTGCTGCATCTACCATATCATCTTGCTGAGCAATTGCAGGTTCACTTTCTAATGTTTGAGGTACTACTGGAATTGAGTTATTTTGGGAAACAAAGTTTGGTTTATAATTTTGATTATTGTCAAATTTCCAACCCCAAATGATACAGAGCTCAGTGCCGTTAGAAAAAATAAAATTATTTTTATGGTCAAAAACTTTGGTTAGTAAATCAGCCCAATTTTTATTGTTATCATCATTAGAACTTAAAAGTTGACCTATCTTAAGATTTATAATATCCATAAATTCCCAATATTTCACTAAGGCTTGTTCCGATTCTATTTTTGCTTTTTCATCTATGCTTTTTAAATTCTCATAAATAGAAAACCAATCGAAAGCGTATCCATTTTGTACTGGCTTAGCTAAAATATTTTTATAATTCTTCTCCAGATTAAATGCTAAAAAATTGGCAACTTTATCATAATGGTTAAATAAATAACTATTATCATGCGATATAGGTACGAATGTATCTGTGGGAATTTGATGGAATTTAAACATAAAACCTAATTTAATTTATACTCTTTAAAACTATTCATCAACTCTTTCAATTGATTGTTTGCATTTTCATCATAGTTTACAAAACCGCAATTTACTAGCAAAGAGATCCTAAAAAATTCAATCCATTTATTGTATTTTTCTAAAACCACACTATTAACAGTAGTTTTCTCATCCGTATTATTTTCAAATAAATGTTGAATGGTGTGTGCATCAACCAGAGTTGCGGTATTGTAGTAGTTAAAATTATTGTTATTTTTTAAATTTTGAATCTCTAAAAGTTCTTCGGGAGTAAAATAGTTCAAATCAAAATTTATAACAATTTCATTGATGATCAATGAGAAGGTTTCTGCTAGAAACTCTTCAACACCTCTATTAGTGGCAGTCTCTGAAACAACATCGTTTAATATTCGTTCTAGTTTTGTTTTTATATTTCTATTATCAATTATTTTCATCCAATGCTCAGCTAAAAAAGATAGACTGGTTTGACTTAATCCATTGCTCATAAAGTATTCAAAATTAGAAGCATTACTAATTTTAGCTCGCCAATAATTTAATACCAATTCTGTAAAATATTGCGCTTTAGACTTTGTTTCTGTAGTTGAAAAAAAGTTTTCTTTTTTAATGCCTTTTTGTTGTAAGAATATTTCTACTTCTTCATTAGAGTATAACCACAAATTTCGCTTTAATACTTCTATGGCCTCATCTATTGAATTAACCGACTTAAGTTCTGGATATTGAGATAACAAAATATTAGTTTGGTCAAAATTATCAGCACTTTTTTCATTTATACTAACAACAATATTTTCATTTAATAAATTATAAATTTCAACAGGTTTTAAAGACGATAATTTAATCATCTTATTAAAAGCAGCAAGATCCTTTGTCAAGATGGAGTTCAATGAAAACTGAATTTCATTGACACTTTTCATACTGTTGGCTCTTAGAATAGATAAGTCATCTGTATGCAAATGTTTGTTCAAATCTTTTTTAACCTCAATAATCAAAGCGTTGATTTTGCTTATATAATGATTGGTTTTGGTGAGATTATTTGATACTTTGGATAGATTATTGATGATTAACTCAGAGCCATCACTATTTAAATTAGCGGCATCTTCCCAACTATGTTTTGGCGAATCAAAATGATTCATCACAAATTCAAAGTTTAAGAAGGAGTCTTTTAGTTTTTCTAAAAATGATATTCGCTCTTCTTTTAACTTCAATTCATAACCTATTTCCTCATAACCATCAAACGAATCGGTCGAGTATTTAAAGTCTCTTAAAAGGTAAAAATTTTTGAAATTTCCCTGTTCTTTTGTCCAATCTGTATGCCAGTCTTTTGTTTGCGTTACAATTTCATTCTTAAAAAAACGATTAAAACGAGTGTCCCATTTATAATCTAATTTTTTATGATCTTCTATGTATTCAAAATCATTAGTTGTATCAAATTTCAACTGATTATTGAAAAAAGTAAATACGACAAACAATGGCGGAACAGAAGATTCTTTAAGGGCGCTTGACCTCTCAAAAGAATTGGAACCTATGTTTTTGCTAATCCAATTGAATAATAATGATGGTATTTCATTTACATCTAGTTGTTTATCATTGGTACAAAATAATAGATTGTTTATATTGAAATCATCGGAATATTTATTAAATAAATAAGAGACCTTACCTCTTAGTAACATATCAGGTATTAACTCAGCATCGATATCTTCTATTTCAATAGCCAGACGGCTCCTGGCTCCTGGAAAATCTAACAAATCCGAATTTTTCAAGAATTCTTTATCCTCAATCAGTTCTGTTGGAATAGAAAAAATCAGTTCGGCTGTTAATGCGGTTATTAGAGATAGGTTCATTCTTATCTCCTCCCCGCTTTCTTTTTTTATGGTTGTCTGTTTAGTAGAATCATTAAGTTCTTTTAATCTTTTCACATCTAAAATTTCCCCTTCACCTCTTAGTACTTCTTGGAAAGCCAAATAGGCCATCGAATCGAAATTAAGTATTTTTAAATTGATAATTAACTTCTGAAAAAGTGCTGTCAAATCATCATTTCTATTCCATAAAACATTAAATATACTTGCCCATTCACTTGATTCAAATCCCTCGATTATTTTACCAATTCTTTCAAAGAAGCGAGTTTCACTAAGCCCTTCAAACAAAATGGTATGCTTGCTTAGATGATTATCAAAGTATTCTTTAATTTCTAAAATATCAAATTCGGATAATACACTTTGTTTCGAGCTAGAATAACTAGATTCAAAAGATTTAACATGTAGGTCTAATTCTTTACGGTCTAAAAAAGCATTAATTTTTTTTAAGTCTAAAAAAAAGGAATCTAAAATAATGATCAAGATATCTTTTGGAGACAATAATTTTACTTTTATTGGAAAATCATCATATTTGACTACTGTGTCTATCGTAAATCGTGTGACTACGCCTGTACTTTCTGCTCCAACACCAGGAGGATTAATGTCTTTCAGAAAGTCGTAGTCCTTATCTTTATGCTTGATGACAAAAGGTTGCCCTTTTCGGCTCAACAAGTTTTTAATTAGGTAAGATTTCCCCACTTGACTACCACCAAAAATAGCAATCACTGGTTTAGAATCAATGGTATTAAATATTTTGTTGAAAGTACTCTTGGCATTTTTTAACTTCAGTAAGAGATTGTTTTTCTCTTCGTATTTTAAATTAGTCTCTACCCATGAAACTGAGTCAGACAAACTATTAATATTTAGTTTTATATTTTCTTTTAAAGTCGATATATCTTGTTCCGAATAATGTTTCATTCTTATTTCTTTATTAGTTGAATTGTATTTTCACAAAAAAAACCGTTAAAATCTTTATCAACAATGGACTTAAAATTTACTTTTTTCCTAGCTTCAATAAACTCTTCTACATTTATATACATAATTTATCTAGCACTTAAAATAAACTCGCAAGTATCTAACCAATAACCATTCTGGTTATCTAACGTTTGATAATTTAGCTTGAAGAATTTATTTGGTTTATCATTTCCTTCGGCATCTTCAACACTTTCAATTTTCAGTTGTTCTTTAGAATCATCTAACTCTCTAGACAAAGTGATTTTTAGTGGTAAGTTTTGAAATATTCGATTTTTTTCAAGGTTGATTTGTTCCTCATAAAATAATTGCTCCTTGTTAGGTAAACGAATTTTTACTGCTTTATTTATTTCTGAACTATCGAGGCTAATGCTATACAAATCAGAAACAGGATAGTTTTTGGAAATATATTTTGCGTATCCAAACTGGTATGGTAAAGCCTGCACCATAACTGAATTTTCATTTTTCTTGGGGGTGAGGATAATTTCTTTAGTATTGTGATTGCTCTTTACTATGTAATCTGCAGTAGAAACTAATTTTTGTTTAATGATATCAGTATTCACTTTTAAATCGTTTATCTTGTTCAATTTCCCAGCCATTAAAGCTATGATTGCTCCAACACTTACCATTGTTTTCGGGTCTTCTACAAAACCTCTATTATCAGAATAAGGGAACCATTTACCGATCCAATAGGTATTTAAATTGATTAAATTATTCGGTGAAATGGTGAGGTATTTCAAAAACATTTCTTCTAAACTATCGAGAGAGCAAGGTTTCCCGGAGAGAATCACAAAGTCACATTGGTATTGATTTAAAACCAAACAAAGCTGTTTAACAATGCTATCAAAAACGGATCTATTTATTGCATTTATTTTTTGAGAACTAATATTCCATTTTATTTCTAAAAAATTAAAACCAAAATGTTTCTCAAAATAATTAATCAATTCTTTATTTTTAAACTCTTTACCTATAATTTCTTCAAAGCTTACTATTGATTTATTCTTGCTGTTGGCATTTTTCAAGTAATGGATAGCAATAGGAATGGCAACTTGATGAATAAAAGATTTACGCATCATTTTGGCTAGATATCCGATATTATTGGTATCCTGACCAAAAAAGCCATTTAGTTTATCAGAAATATTACTTATTCCTTTTGATTTTGCAAAATTTTCAATGACTCCTGTACAGCCCTCATCAACAGCAGAATTTACTGTTCCTTCAATGATTACTTGCTGAATGATTTCTTTTAATAGATCATCCCCTGCTAATTTAAAACTATCCCAATATTGCGGATTGGGTTTAATATTTATTGTTTTATGTTCTTTGTTTAAAGAATAATTTGCAATCATTACATCAGTGGTTCCAGCACCAATATCAATAGAACCAACGGTGATTTTATCTTTGTTTTTGAATAAATAATTTTCAATTACATAATTATTCCCCTGTAATTTTTTTGATAACAAACTATAAATAAATACTAATTGGCAACTAGTGGCTTCATCGTACATCCAATCTTTACGTTCTTCTAAATCAGGTAATTTTTTGGCAATGTCCTTAATTGAAGGAATAATTTCGGGTAATTCAAACCAAAACTTATTGTCGTTTGAGTCAAAATAAAACTTGACATAGTTGTTTAATAATTTACATGCGTCCTCTGCTGCTTCGCGTAAGGCAATTTGCTCGTATTGGATCATTCCAGTAGGACAAGAAATAGTAATCCTTTTTAATGTTCTTGGAACGGTTAGATTGCCATGCTCCTCTCTAAAGCTGTAGGAGTTTATCTGCACATAAGCATGAATCAAAAGTTCTAAGAAGACAAACTTCATTAAGGAATTTCTAGAAAACAATGATTTCGAACCAAAAACTTCACCATTTGTTAAGGCTCCGTCAATTTTTAATTGTTCTGAAATACCACTAAGATATACTTTCTTAATTTTATTGAAATCTGTTGGGTAAAATTCCCATTCTTTTTCGGCTGGATTTTTATCCCATAGGTATCTTTTGGGACTAGAATTGTATGTCTTTAACTCATACCCTAAATTAAGGTTAATACTTGCATTATTAATGATACTTTCTGCTTCAAAACCAATCCTAACAAAACTAGGGACAGTAAATTTATTATTATGGTATTTTTCTTTGTTAATGGTACCAAAATTTGATTCCCTAAAAACTAAATTCATTGGAAAAGGATCATTATATTCCAGATGAGGATTGGAGTAATCTTGAATATTTATTTTTTTTACTTTTTCAAAGGTAAAAGCATCATCATTTTGATTTTCAAACAACAAAGCACAAGTTGCAGAATTACCAATATCAATAACTAAATCAACGGAAATTTTCTTGATATCATCAGTAAAAAGTTGTAATTCGGGTGTTTCTTTTAAACTTTCAATCCACTTCAATAATAAGATATAGTGAGAAACGTATTGTTTTACGGGTTGTTCATATCGCAACTCATCATTTTTAGCATAAAAAACATCTGCTAAATACCCTTCAATCCATGAGGTGGTAGCATTAGTGCTAAATAAAAAATTACTAATATTTATATCGTTAGTATGAATTTTAAAGATATTTTCATCAGGGTTCAAACTTAACTGAGGACCTGTTTTATCAGCATCATTTTTTGACAAAGTAGTATCAATAGCTAAAACTATTTCCACTTTTTTATATTCTTCATCACAATCAAAATAAAAACGAACCCAATCTGTTGGATACATCACATCTTTATTTATAGAATTGTCTTTAAAATAGGGTAATGGGATCCATTTCTTCTTAAAATGCTTTAAAGCTTTTTTAAGATTATTAGTTTCGTAAAAATCAACAATTTCACGGCAATTAGATAAGTCAACTTCATCTTTCAATTTATTATTAACTATTAAATCTCGATCAATCAACTCTTGCTTTCTATAAAAGGTATCCACGCTTTCATTAGTAACCTTAAATAAAGCATCTAATGTGAAATCTAAAATATTAGAATCAAAAGGTTGGTGAAAATATATCTTATTTTTTTTTGCAAAATCTAAATTAACTTCAGAATTAAATTTGTGATACTGAATACTTGAGTTTGAAATAAGAGAGATTCTTTTCATTCTGGAAATAATTTAATTAACTATGTTAAATACATTGGTACTAGTCTTTTGGATTCCTATACTTAGAAGCAAACCAAAAATAGAATCTTGAATAATACTAATACTATCTGGGGAGTGTGTAAACAAAGCATCACTAATATTAAAAATCATACTGGCTGAACCAAAAAGAAATACGTCAGAAATGACATAAAGTAATCTTTTCATATTATATTTTTATTGTGTGGATGAGTAATTGAGAATAATTATTTTCATTATAATCCAAATCATTAATATTTTTCTAAAACTAGTTATGCTATTCAAACTATCATCAAAATTATTAATTTTAATAATAAATTCAAAAAAATAATTGTCTTTATGTAAATTTCTGGTGTGTGGTTTGAAAAAATGGCGAGAATTATGCACCTAGATAACTACAAATATTTTATTTTTCACATTGACCAATCATTACATCCTTAATTTTTTATATCTATTTCGATTTTGGATGGAAATGATTGTTTGAGCACTTCTTTTTAATATCGTCTAAATAACACAAATAAAAACTTTCTTTCTGATAATTGTTGAAGTCTTTATGTTTTGTAATATAACCCATATAATTCTCAAAGATATAAATGCAACATATTTTAGATTACTATTCTGAAAACATAGTGTAGCAGATGATCTAGAAGTTATTGGAGTGTGAGTAAATACTGAAAAGCCATTAAAAAATATGAATAATAATTTTTCATTGTTTTTAATTATTAATTTCTATAACTCTAATCACTTTTCATCTAGCATGTTAGTATAAATTATCTAATTTATTTATTATTTATTTTCTATTCCTTTTGGATTAAGTCCATACTCATTAATCCCTTTGTCGCTGTCAGCAAATAACATCCATAAAATGTAAAAAGGGATAAGTTGAAACCAACCACTGTTACCTCTATCGTGACATCTTTTAGCTCCTTGCGCAAGGATGAACCAAATCCTAATAATTTCTCCAATATAACCAATAAATGCATACTTACCAGAAGTTGCTATAATAGCCTTATTAATAAAATTAAAGATTACAGTTATTATTATACTAATTCCATAAGCAGTTCTAGTAATTCGTCCTTCAGATGAGAAGGGATTTTCAAGCATTGCATGATTAGCGAAACCTTTTTGATTTGTGTCATTACAATTATCAAAATAAATATTATCTTGAGAAGGTGCAGCCATAGAGTCAATAGTACTAGCATTTTCAATTTTTAATGGATCCTGATGGGTTCTTTTTAACTCTTCTTCCGCCCAGTCAATAGTTTCTTCAATTTCTAAAACTTTAAATAACAATTCATTTTCGTTAAATCCCAAAGCTTTCCCATAAATAATAATATCTACATTGTCTATCAATTTTACATTTCCCATCTTCTCAATAAGTCTACTTTTTATAAGTGCATGCAAGCCTTCTAATGTTTTCATATTTCAATATGAGTTTTGTTTATTAATTTTTTAATGATTTTTCTTCAACTTATTGCAAACCTTGAAATCTTAAATCAGTTATTATTTATATTTTATTAAGATTTAAGTTTTATTACTCTTTCTCCTATTTGTTTGATTTGGTCTTTAAAATCCATAATTTTTATTGTTTCGTTATTTATAAATTTTACTTTTTTTACATTTTAAATGGCCATAATTTGGCTTAAGCACTAGAAATTAGTATTTGTACTAACAAAATTATCATTTTTAACAATAAAAAACAATCAAAATTGACCTTTTGTGGAAAACTAATTGTTGAACTTTGCATAGAACATGCACATAGGCACACAAATAAAACTGGCTCGTATTACCAAGCACTTGACTCAACAAGAGCTAGCCGATCTTATTTTCAAAACCCGACCACTTATTTCGCATATTGAGCAAAAAGGTGAGGTAAATGAAAAAACACTGGCTGATATTAAAAAGGTTTTAGAGATGCCCGAAGAAAATAACACCCTGAATGAACCCAGTGAGATATATGCTACCCCTCAAAAACTAAAGTTTCTACAACAGGAATTAGAATATCTACTTCGAGAAAATGAATGGCTGAAAAGTGAAAACGAGGTGATTCGCCAACTAGTAGAAACGCAAAAAATGCTTATCGAACGTCTCAAATAGATCAATGCTCATTTTACTATTATTACATCTATTATGATACCTTTTTGTTTCAATGGTTTGTGAGACACAAATCAATGAAAAAAATAGTTTGTATAGATTGCTTAATTTATTTATATTTTTAGAACTTAATTCAATTTCATGAAAAATTTATTTATCCTTCTTTTTGTATCATTGGCAATAATTTCTTTTGGACAAAATAGATATAAAGCAGAAAAAACAACTATTGATTTGACCGATACATTGGTTTATTTACGAAGTAATATGGAACTGGTACAGGGAATTATTTATTCAAAACATGAGAATGGACAGTTAAAATATGAGTATAATTATAAGGATGGAAAATTAGAGGGTATTGCTAGGTATTGGTATGAAAATGGAAAGTTAAGATATGAGCAAAATAATAAAGAAGGAAAATTGGATGGCATATGTAAGGATTGGTATGAAAGTGGACAATTAAGTTTTGAGTGTAATTTTAAAGAAGGAAAACGTGATGGTATTGCTAGAAAATGGAAAGTTAAAATATGAGTGTAATTATAAAGATGGAATAGAAAATGGCATACATAGGTATTGGGATTATAGTGGTCAGTTATCTTCTGACCATAACTACAAAGAAGGAAAACGTGACGGCATTTGTAAGGATTGGTATGAAAATGGAAAATTAAAATCTGAAAAGAATTATACAGCAGGAAAAGAATATGGCATATGTAAGGAATGGTTTGAAAATGGAAAGTTACAAACTGACTATTATTACAAAGAAGGGAAATTGGGCGGTTTATGTAAAGATTGGTATAAAAATGGGCAGTTAATGTTTGAGGGTTATTTTAAAGAAGGGAAAGTTGAGGGTATTGGTAGGCAATGGTATGAGAATGGGCAGTTATTCTTTGAAGTGAATTTTAAAGAAGGGAATCCTGAGGGTATTCTTAAGGCATGGCATGAAAATGGGCAGTTAAAGACTGAAAAAAACTACAAAAACAATATGATAATCTCAGAAAAATGCTGGGATACCTTGGGAAAGGAAATCATATGTCAGAATAAATAAAGTCAATCGATAGCCTGATAAAATAAATAAAAAATAACGGGATAAGTATAGATCTTAAGGGCTAAAACGCAGTTCATACTTTACTTTGGATGAAAGTTTTATGTGCTTAATTCTTGATACAAAATAGTATTGATGAGTTGAAGTAATGTACGATTGCTATTACCGTATAATTTTTAAACATATACTTTTAGAGCCATTATATACATGTATTGCTTAGTTACTTCTATTTTTTGCAAAAAAAAATTATAAACGAAAAATTATCTTACAAAATATATATCAATATAAAATTTTAATCAAGACCCAATTCGCCACTAAAACTGGCACCAAAATAGGCAGGGTATATCTAATTATATATTCAAAAAAACTAGGCATCTTCACTCCTTTTTGCTCGGCAACTGCTTTCACCATAAAGTTAGGAGCATTGCCTAAATAGGTACAGGCACCAAATAGTACAGAGGCTATTGATATAACTACCACTTGGGTGAATTGGGTATGTTGTATAAATAAAATCACCTCTTCTCGAATATTAATATCTAAACCAACACTCCCCATGGCTGCACTCAGAGCTGTTAGATACGAGGGGGCATTATCTAAAACCGAAGAACATATACCTGTGGCTAGATATAAGAGATCATTGGTCATATACATTTTAACCTCTGGTAAATTTGCCCATTGGGCAATTAATAATAAAGCTGGACTCATCGTAAAAAATAATGCTAAAAAAATAAATCCTACTTCTTTAATAGGTTCTGTAGTAAAATCATTTTTTTTCATCAATGCTTTATCCGTATATGTATACGAAGCCCAAGCTAGAATAAGTAGTACTATTTCTCTCATAAATGAGAGTTTATATCCATGAAAAGCAATACTTGGCAACCATTCCATCCCTTGAATATTAGGATCTAGAAATAAAATCAATAAGGTAAGTATTAAAAAACTTATATTTTTTTTACCCTCTATTTTTAAATTTAAAATACCTGGATTATGGTCGAACTGAATCGGATTCTTAGTTTTATCTATATAATAAAAAATACCTATTAACAATCCATTACTCAACAACCAAAAAGGAAAAGACTTCAGTGTGATCCAAAAAAAAGGAATTCCTTTTAAAAACCCCATAAACAAAGGCGGATCACCAATTGGTGATAGCATTCCTCCCACATTACATACAATGAATATAAAAAATATTTTTTGATAAGGTGCTAATCTGTTTTTATTCATCATAATAAATGGACGAATCAGCAGCATTGCAGCACCAGTTGTGCCAACAAAACTTGCTAATACTGCACCTATCAGGAGTAATAGTGCATTTGCCAATGGCGTCCCATTTTCATCTGTTTTAATTACTATACCTGCAGTGGCAAAATAGAGTGACGCCAGTAATGTTATGAATGATAAATATTCAAATGCGGTATGAATCAAAGAATAAGCATGTGCTCCCTGAAAAATAAGCACTAATGCAATAATACCTATCGTAAAAAAAAGTGCTGTATGTTTATAATAGTGGTGCCACCATGTTTGAAATAGTATGGGGGCTAAAGCAATCAATAAAAGAAAAAGTATAAATGGAATGGCTAACATAGCTGTTTTTTTACAATTGGGTTAACCAAAACGGTTTAGACTAACTGCTGTAGAGCAATGCTTAAAGCTGTTTTAGAAATACCTGTAGAGGATGTATTTTTAGCATAACAATTTTCTAATGCTTTGCCAATAGTATTTGAAATATCATTGAATATAGCCTCATCACTAATTTCAATTTTATCGCTCATCAAATATGCAAAGGTTCTTGCCATCCCACAATTGGCAATAAAATCAGGAATTAATGCAATTTTACTATCAACATGTTTAGCTACATCACCAAAGAAAATATCACTATCTCTAAAAGGAACATTGGCTCCGCTACTTACTACTTCTAAACCATTAGCCATAAGCGAATCTATTTGCTCTAAAGTAACCAATTTAGATGCCGCTGCAGGTATAAATATAGCTGATTTAATCTTCCAAATTTTTTCATTTACTTCTTCAAATGATAAAATATTTGGTGCAGTGATTTGATTGTTTTTTCTATTAAGTAAAAGTGCTTTTACTTCTTCATACGAATATCCCTCTTCATTGATTAAACCCCCTTGGCGATCTATAATGCCTACGATTTTCACTCCCATTTTACTTAAATAATAAGCTGCCGTTCCTGCTACATTTCCAAAACCTTGAATGATTGCTTTCTTATTTTGTAAATCTATTTTTTTATAAATAGCATAATAATGTTTTACTGCTTCTGCTACGCCATAACCTGTAATTAAATCGGCTACTACATATTTTTTATTAATGTCTGGCGTGTATTTACTATCTTCTACTTTTTTAGAAACGCCTGTTCTCAATTGACCGATCAAATGTATCTTTTGATTATCTTTAGGTTGAAAATGACCATTTACTATACCTTCTTGTGGATGCCATATTCCTAAGTCTTCTGTAATCGGAATCACATCATGTATTTCATCTATATTCAAATCACCACCAGTGCCATAATAGTTTTTTAATAAAGGAGAAACCGCTTTGAACCAACGTTGCATTACTTCATTTTTTCGAGGATCATTTGGATCAAAATTAATCCCTGATTTTGCACCACCAATAGCCGGACCTGATACCGTAAATTTAATCTCCATCACCTTCGCTAAAGATTCTACTTCTCCTTTATCTAATCCTAATCGCATACGTGTTCCGCCTCCTGCTGCACCTCCACGTAAGGAGTTGATCACTACCCACCCTTGCGCATCCGTTTCAGTGTCATTCCATTCAAATACAATTTGGGGTTTTTTATTTTTATATTTTTCTAATAATGAATCCATAAAGACCTTTTTAAATTAATATACAAATATAGAGATTTAGAATGATTTGAGATTCTAAATACAAATCTCGCTCTATGCTTTCTCAATAATTGGATTATATGATAATAAACACTACATTAGTAGTGCCTTAAAATGAAAACAAAATTTACCTTTTTGGTTCTATTATTATTTGGTTATTACATTAGCCAAGCACAATACTGTGGTATTAAGGATCCTAGTATAGAACGATATTCAACTTGCCCAACTAGTCACTCTCAATTATTTTTAAAAAGTTATCATTGGTTTAATGTGCTCAATCCAAGTATTTCTACGGCTGATTATTTTCATGAAGGAAACAGTTGTAACTTCGGTGGATTCATAGCTGCAGGTGGAATAAAAATTAGTTATTGTAGTACATGTTTTCGAAATGCTTGTTCCAATACGTTTTATCAAGGTTGTGGTAGAGCTGGTATTTTTCTAAATTATAATGACGGAAGTCAGGATCCAAAATACAAAGAATACATGGGTACACGTGTTGATTTAATTCGTGGTAGAAATTATAATTTAAGTATCGATATACAGCGTTCAAACGACCCAAGTTCAAATACCCTTGAACGTGATTTAGCCATTTATGGATATAATGGGGTATTGCCTGCTCCTCAAATAGGATTCTGCCCTAGTGGCGCTATAGCCATAGATACTATTTCTAGAGGTTTATTCAATACAGATTCAAATGTCACACTTTATACTAATTTTATTTGTCCTGCTAATTTTGATTATCTACTTATAGGTCCTGTATGTGATGGCACTGATGCTACCAGAATTGGATATGTTTATATAGATAAAATTTTGTTGAGTGATACACGTGATTCTACGCTTACACCTTGGATAAAATTTGCTGGTAAAGATTCTAGAGCTTGCTGTTTTTCAGGATTTCGGAGTGATTTTGAATTGCAAGGAAATAAAGCTCCATCAGGCACTTCTGTATTATGGTCACAAAAAACTACAAACCCAACAATACTTTCATTTATTACTCCCAATGATTCCTCAACTCGTATTACAGGCACAGGTTATTTAACACCTGGCACTTATGATTTCTATTATAGCTGGAATAAATTTGGATGTGCTATGACTGACACAATTACGATTAATGTTTTAAATAATCCAAGAGCAAATGCAGGTGCAGATATTATCGTATGCAATGGAAGTTCTTTAGACATGCATGCTTCATCACCTACCTTAACTGAAATTAATAGCAGAAATTATTTGTCTTGGTGGTCGGTTATCGATCCTGCAAGTCCTACTGGTATTTATAGTTTCCCATTAACAGACCCCACTAAACAAGCGTGTTCACAAGGACCAGAACCTAGGCATGTTACTTTAAATTATGTACCCAATGCAACGAATAGTCCAACTACTAATTTTACCTCTTTACATCAAGCTGATACTTTTAAATTTATTTGGAATATTGTGGATGATTGTAATACTTATAGCAGCGATACAGTAACTACATACAATTATCAATTTCAATTGGAATATGATAGCGTGAATATTTGTCCTGGTGATACATCAGGTTATATTTTAGAATCTACCGATTCTACTTACAATTCAGTACATGTAAATAGAGCTCCACTTTATTATACATGGACTATATTAAATGATTCAGGTGCTGCACATTTAGTGGGCAATATACACGGTGATCGAATTCGTTTAACTTCCAATTATTCGGGTTATTTTACCATACTTGTCGATGTATATGACTCTACAAACAGATTATGTAATCATTATACAAGTAGAGTAACAGTTTATATTCGTGATACCTTAAAAGTATTACATCCTCGCGATATCGTTATTTGTGGAGAAGAACAATTAACGATTGTTCAAGGCTTTGTTCCCCCCGGAACAGAATGGTGGTGGGATGTGGTAGATGATACACAGCCAGATTCATTATTTACTTTATTTAATCCTGATTATCCTAGTTTGCCAAATGATGGTATCATGAATAGCGTGGTGAAATATCCTAATAAACTAGATTCTGCTTCTGCTATTCCAAATGATTATTATTCATTATTTGTATTTCCTTTTCTAGGGGCACACGATACCTTTACATTAATTTATAATATTCGAAATTCTTGCTATCCTTATAATATTTTAAAAGATACCGTCAATATAATAACCAATCACTTGAACATTTCTGGTGGTCCACCAATGACATGTCCTGGCGATACTTCAATTTTTTTATTTGAAACAAATTTTCCAATTACTGCCAATGATCGAAGTGACACCTCCTTACATTATCAATGGTATTATGTGTCGGGTATAGGAAGTATGTGGTTTGATTCACTCAGCACGCGCGATTCAACAATCTGTACTGTATTTAATATCCCTGGCGCCTATATTGCTGGGCTTCGCGTCTACGATTCTGATGATAGTATTTGTCCTTATCTATCAAGTACTTTTATGTTTAATGTATTAAGTCCTGTTATTATGGACTCAATGACTGCAGGACCAGATATACGTGTTTGCAATAGTCAACTAACGCCATACTCCTTAGTAATGAATGCTCGCCCTACTATTGCCACCTTAAATGCATTAGGTTATGAAACTTGGTGGAGCTTAGTCGATTACGCTCAACCTGATACTGAATATATTTTTAATAATGGTTGTGAGCCAGCAGATGGATTTGATAATGGAAATATTACCTGTGGATTTGATATGATTTGTGGTAGTGTAAATCCTTTTTCTTCTGATGCGCCAAATTGTTTTTTTATAATAGATAATTGGGGTTGTTATGATTTTATATGGCACTTACGTTATCAATGTAATGGCATTGAATTTTATAAAGCAGATACCGTTCAATTTTGTTGGGACTTTTTAGAACCAACTGCTAATGCTGGATTTAACGATACTGCGACATGTAATGTATTTCAATTAATTGGAAATACCTCTGCAGCATCTGCAGCAAATAATGGTTGTTTTTTATGGCGACAAATCAATAGTACCAGTGGAGCAATTATTCAAATAGCAGATTCTACTAATAATATTGCGTACTTGATTGGCTTAGATAGTATTCCTACTGGCACTTATTTTTTTGAATATACTGTAGGTTGTGGTACATGTAGTAAACGCGATACGGTAGCTATCTATATCCCAGGTAGCTTGCCTGGTCCAAGTATCCACTTAAGTAGCAATGCGACAGATATCTATTTATGTAAAGGCGATTCTGTTACTATAAATGCATCAGGTGCTGATCAATATCAATTTTTTGTAAATGGAATTTCAGTTAGCACCCTATCTGCTTCTAATACTTATACGAATAGTCATTGGGCAATAGACACCAATTATATAACAGTAATTGCTTTTGATGCTGTACTGAATTGTTTTAGTACAGCGGATACGGCCTTACTTTTTATTTTTAATAGTTTAGATAGTTTACATATCAATGAAGATAGTATTTTATTTTGTGCCGGCTCGCAAACATTTTTAACAGGTACTACACCATATTCCTCACAACGTATTTTTTGGTTTAGCCAAACAGATAATTATAATACTCCTATCAACCTGCCTAATGGTAGTATCTCTGGCGATTCGGTTCGTGTAGCACCAGTATTGCCTACATATTACAAAGCTACTTTGTATGATACCGCTTCGCTTTGTTGGTCGTATGACACCATTATTGTAAAAGTAATTCCTCTCATACTTGCATTACCTAATCCTACAGTAGCAAACGATACTAGCATCTGTACTTATAAAGATTCTGTATTGGTCGATTTAAAAGTCTTTAATCAAATTTATTCAGGCAATTGGACAAGCGCCAGTAATCAGGTAATTTATTTTACAGATAATAGCATACCTAATCAATCGGTTTTTTTACCTGTTGGATTGCACAGTATTGTATGGACTGAAAGTAATTTGGGTTGTATCGATAATGATAGCATTAATATTCAAATACTTTCTTATCCGATGGTCAATGCAGGTAACGATACAACAGTATGTAAAGGCAAACAAATAATTTTACAAGGTAGTGGAAATGCTAGTAATTATAAGTGGTTCCCGAGCGATTCTGTTATAAATGCAACTGAGTTGCATTCTTTAACCACGAAAATTTATTCCGATTACCTATTGATTTTAGAAGGTGCGAATGATCTATGCAAAAGCACAGATACAGTTGCATTAAAAGTAATAAATTGTCCATCAGATATAAAAGCACCTAGTGCATTTTCTCCAAATGGCGATGGCAATAATGATTTCTTTACGGTATTTACATATCAAATGAAATCATATGAAATCTGGATTTATAATAGATGGGGTGAAAATGTTTACTATTCTGGTAATTTAGATGAAACCAATGATTTAAATAAAGGATGGAATGGCACTTATAATGGAAGTACGCAAGAAGCGGGTGTTTATGTGTATTATATAAAAGCGGTGAATCGCGATAATGAAACTATCGAATTAAAAGGGAATATTACTTTAGTAAAATAATTCTATATTAATCTGTATTTTTGTGATAGTTAATATAGTTTATGTCACAACTCGATTTATACCTAGAACCAATAAATTTAAATGATATTTATCCGCGAATTAATTTTGCAGAAGGCATGTGGGGTCCCCATATTAAATTCTATCAAGGTGGGGAGCTGGATTATGATAAATTTCAAATAGCAATTATCGGTGTTAAAGAAGGAAGAGGTTCTATACATAATGCTCCATCTGCTCTTGCACCGGATATTATTCGTAAAGAACTATATACATTATTCAAAAATTCTTCCAAAAATAAAATCATTGATTTAGGCAATATTATTACTACAGATAATGTAAAAGATACGTATTTTGCTCTAGCTTCTGTATTAAATGAATTGAGAACTAATAATATTTTTACGATTATTTTAGGAGGTGGAAATGATTTAACCTATGCACAATATTTAGGCTATCAAGAATCGTATGAGATGATTAATATTTCTTGTATTGATGAACGAGTAGATATTAAAAATACAAGTTCTAAAATCATCAGCTCTGAATCTTATTTGATGCCTATCTTCATGCATCAACCAAATTACTTATTTAATTATAATTTGATTGGTTATCAAACCTATTTATCTGATCCTATGGAATTGGATATGGTTGAAAGTTTAAATTTTGATACCTATCGTTTAGGCGCTGTGCGTGAAGATTTAAGCGATGTGGAACCCACCTTACGAGTATCTGACATGATGTGTTTAGATGTAAGTGCCATTAAATCAAGTGATGCACCTGCCAATGCGGTTCAAACACCCAATGGATTTACTTCAGAAGAAATTTGTCAAATATTTAGATATGCAGGATATAGCGACCGATTATCCTCTATTGGTATTTATGAATTAAATCCTACTGAAGATCCTAAAAATCAAACAGCCATGCTAATTGCACAGTGCTTATGGTATTTCCTTGAAGGATTTGAAAATCGCAAAGTTGAATCACCACAAGCAAATGATAAAGAATTTCTAAGATATACAGTTGAGTTTGAAGATGTAGATCATTCACTTATATTTTGGAAAAGTAAACGAACAGACCGTTGGTGGATGGAACTACCTTATGGAGATACAGAACATTACAAAAAAAATCAATTGATTCCATGCTCCTATAATGATTACTTGAAAGCTTGTAAGGAAGAACTCCCTGACAGATGGATGAAAGCTTATAATAAATTACTCTAAGTCAATTTTTAGATCTTTTTACTAATAAATTAGTACATTTATATCATGTCAAAAATCTACTCTTTAGCTTTTTGCATTTTAGGCCTTTTGTTGCTGCATCAAAATATTTTTGCTTGTAGTAATTGCGCGCATTTATCTTATATAGAAAATAAAGGACAGTGGGAATCAACTATCAAATATAAATCTGATATTGGTAATGGTTCTGTATTTCTTGAATCAGATCGAATTACTTTCAATCTCTATGATAAAAACGAATTTTTATACCATCGAAATCATACACATCAGATAAAGAATTATACTCCTAAAAACAAAGAGGTATTGAATTTCTTTGCCTATCAAATACAGTTCTTAAATGCCAATAAACATGCTCAAGTTTCAAATTTGAATATAGAAGAAGCTTATTATAATTTTTTTATAGGCAGTGATAAAAGTAAGTGGGCTTCACATGTATCTGGTGCGAAAGATATTTACTATAGTGAATTATATAAGAATATCCATTTGCACATATCTTCAGAAAATACTTCTTTTAAATATGAATTTATTTGTCAAGAAGGTGCAAATACAAATGATATTCAGCTTGATTTCAAAGGAGTTGAGCAATTTTATGTGAAAAATAATAAATTATATATCATCAGTGCATTTGATACTATTATTGAGCAAAGTCCTTATGCCTATCAAATAATCAATGGCAAACAAAAAACAGTTGCTTGTAAATACCAATTAGAGGGCTCGATATTACATTTTATTTTCCCAAATGATTATGATCATTCTGCAACCTTAGTCATTGACCCAGTGGTTATTTTTAGTACCTACTCTGGTTCTTTTGCTGATAATTTTGGATATTGTGCTACTTATGATAGCAGGGGCAATGCCTATGCAGGTGGATCTGCTTTTGGTAATGGTTATCCAGTTACTCTAGGTTCCTATCAACAAACATGGGCGGGTGGAACTGGTGCAGGCTCTCTTATTGGAACTGATATTGCCATAACTAAATATAGCAGTAATGGACGTACCAGAATTTATTCAACTTATCTAGGTGGAAATTCAGATGAAGTACCACATAGTTTAATCGTAAATTCGAATGATGAATTATTTATTTTAGGGAGTACTTCTTCCACTAATTTTCCTCATACAGCGCGCGCTTATGATACAACCTTTAATGGCGGTGTGCGTGTAATTCTATATGGACTTGGCCTCGATTATTTAAATGGGAGTGATATTATTATTACTCGAATGAGTGCCAATGGAGATAATCTAATCGCTTCAACTTATTTAGGGGGCTCAGCTAATGATGGATTAAATATTGCCACTCCACTTAAAATTAATTATGCAGATGAAATTCGAGGTGAAATACAAATTGATGAAAATGATAATGTCTATATTGGTTCAAGTACATTTTCGGCCGACTTCCCAACAACAACTTCTGCTTTTCAAACAACCTATAATGGTAGGCAAGAGGGTTGCTTAGTTAAACTTGATAATAATTTAAGTACGTTGATCTATAGCTCATTTATTGGTGGTGCTCAAGATGATGCCGTTTATTCAGTAGAAATTGATAAAGCCAAAGACTTATTTTTTACAGGTGGAACTGGTTCTAGTGATTTCCCACTTGCTGGAAGTTCTTATCGAACATTTTATGGAGGAGGTAGAAGTGATGGTTATGTGGCTAAGTTAAACGCCACTGGATCAGCCTTATTAAATGCCACCTATATTGGCTCTAACGAATATGATCAAAGTTATTTTGTACGACTAAATAGATCAGAAGAAGTGTTTCTATTTGGACAAACCATGGCATTAGCAGATTCTTTTATTTTTAATGCTGGTTATTTTCATTTAGGGGGAGGACAATTCATAAGTAAATTAAAAAATAATTTAGATACATTGGTTTGGTCTACCGCTTTTGGAACAGGTGGGAAAGTAGATATTTCACCTACTGCATTTTTGGTTGATGTATGTAATAAAGTATATTTAGCAGGATGGGGAGGAGATGTAAATATTTTATATAGTGGTTCTAGTGGTGTACCATTTGGTGGAACTAGCGGATTAGATACTACTTCAGATGCCATTCAATCAGTAACTGATAATAGTGATTTTTATCTTTTAGTGATTGAAGATGATGCAAGTGCTATTTCTTTTGGAAGTTATTATGGTGGATTATTAAGTGAAGACCATGTAGATGGAGGAACTTCTCGTTTCGATAGAAATGGAATTATTTATCAAAGTGTATGTGCTAGTTGCGATGGGCATCAAGATTTTCCGATTTATCCGCATCCTGATAGTGTTGCATCTTCTGTCAATAATAGTTTTAATTGTAATAATGCTGTATTTAAAATTGATTTTAATCTTCCAATTATATTAGCCAATTTTGAAGCAACTCCTTTACTCTGTGCGCCAGCTAATGTAAATTTTATAGACAATAGTAGAACATTTCCCACTACTATATATGAATGGAGTTTTGGAGATGGTGCAACCTCTAATGTTCGCAGTCCTTCACATACCTATACTTCATTTGGTACCTATCAGGTTCGATTAATTGTACGTGATGTGAATGCCTGTAATTTAGCTGATACTGCATATCAAGATATTTTTGTTTTACAAAATGGAAAAGATACTTTGGTTAGCTTACGAATTTGTGATACACAAACTTTACAAATCGGTTTCCCTTCCATTTTAGATACAGGTGTTACTTATAACTGGACTCCAAGCACCAATCTAAACTTTAATAATATTGCAAATCCAATCGCCGATATAACAGGTAACCAAACGTACATTTGTTATATTAGTATAGCTGGATGTATAGATACATTTACTCAAGTAATAGAAATTGATAGTGTAGAATTAAGCTTATTAGGAGATAGTATTGCTTGTCCTTTTGATACAGTTAGATTGAATGCAATAAATTTAAATCCTGCTGATGTACTTACCTATAATTGGGACCCTTCCACAAATATTGTAGGAAGTAATACCGGTAGTAGTGTTGCAGCATTCACAACAGACTCCACTATTTTTACCGTTATGGCTACAAATGCTACCGGATGTGTGGGTGAAGCCAGTGCATCATTATATACACGTTTAAGTATACCTAGAATTATTGCAGACTTTACTTATCCTCCAAGCAAATGTATCCCCTTGAATGTTCCATTCACAAATCAAAGTACTGAACAAGGTAGTTCTGGATTTCAATGGAGTTTTGGAGATGGCACATTTAGTAGTGCACTTAACCCAACACATAATTTTACGGATACGGGTACGTTTATCATTCGACTTATTCAAAATTATTCTACCTTATGTATCATTGCCGATACAACATACGATACATTGCATTTAAGGTATCCTATTCGAGACACCTTACAAACTTTTATCATTTGTGATTCACAACAAATTGAAATTGGTTATAGCTCAAATGATACATCGGTATATTACGATTGGTTTCCATCTATCTATTTAAATAATGATACTATATCAAATCCTATAGCACGACCATTAAATAGCACTTGGTATACATGCGCTGTTTCTGATGACAATTGTGCTGATACTTTATATCAATTAGTTGCTATTTCTAGAGTAGCGATACTAGCGCATGACACATTAATTAATTGCCCAACATTGCCTACACATCTATTTGTTCAAAATCTGAACAATACGGATACTCTCACGTATGAATGGTTTCCTACTACGAATATTATAAGTGGATCGTCTACTAATAGCCCACTGGTATATACCAATGATAGTAGCTTATTTTATGTAATTGCTACGAATCAATATGGCTGTCAAGCTATAGATACAGTTATACTGAAAACTATTTCAGATGGTGTTACTGTAGATGCTCAAGCAAATATAGACACTGCTGAATATTTAGAACAAATACAACTAACAGCAATTGCAAGTGATCCTGTAACTTATAATTGGATGCCACCTAGTTTAGTAAGCAATGTTTCTATTGCTAATCCTACTGCAATCATTCAGCTTACAAGTACTTTTATTGTAGAAGTAATAGATTCGCTAGGATGTAAAGATTATGATACCGTTATCGTATACAGAAAAGCCTTGAAATGTGGTCAGTCCGCTATATTTATACCAAATGCATTCTCTCCAAATAGTGATGGAAATAATGATATCTTTTATGTACGTGGTAAAAATTTACAATCATTTTATTTAGCTATTTTTGATAGATGGGGAGAAAAAGTTTTTGAAAGTACAGATATAAATATAGGATGGGATGGAACGTATAAAGGAAAAAAAATAGATCCATCTGTTTGTGGATATATTTTTGAAGGGGAATGCGAAAGCGGTGAAGCTATTAAAGATAAAGGAAATATTACTATTATAAGATAATAATTAATGAATAGAATTATATATCAATATTTACAAAAGAATGCTACGAAAGCTGTTTCAATAAAATGCTTGAAACTAATTCTGGTAGTATTTATGGTATATATGAGTTTTTATTCATTTAGTCAAGACATCCATTTTAGCCAATTTTATAATAGCACTACTCAATTAAATCCTGCTTTGTGTGGTTTATATAATGGCACTTACAGATTTTCAGGAATCTATAGAAATCAATGGGCGAATGTTCCGGTTAATTATAATACAGCCAAATTAGGTGTAGAATATAAAGCAATACAATCTGCTAAAGCTGGCAATCTTAATATAGGCCTATCGTATTATTACGATAAAGCTGGAGATAGTAGATACACTACTATGCTTCCAAATCTAACGCTTGGGTATTCTAAAACTTTTGGTAAAAGTATTTCTCATACCATTGGTATTGCAATTACTAGTGGCATCATCTATAAGCAAATAAGTTATGCTGCTTTACAATTTGATGCACAGTATAATGGTGAATTTTATGATGCAAATGCTCCTAGTTTTGAAAATGCAGGGATAGCCAAAAACACCGTTTTAGATGTAGGTTCAGGGCTAGTATATCAAATTGAAAAAAACAAAAAATGGTCTTTTCAATTAGGCTATAGTGTAGCTCATATTAATAGACCAAACTATTCATTTTTAGGAAACTCAGATATTAAACTGAATATGCGACATACCATACATGGAAAATTTGGCATTGCTTTAGGTAAAAAAACAAGTACTCAAATTCAACTAGTATATCAACGTCAAGATAGTAAACAAGAATTTGTAGCTGGTTTTGTTTTCAAAAATCAGTTAAGTACTAATTTAAAAAACAGTATTATATTGTATTATGGGCCTTTTTATAGAGTGAATGATGCTGCCATTGTGCTAGTTGGTATTGAGTATAATTCTTTAAATATAGGATTTAGTTATGATATTAATACCTCTTCCTTTCTAAAAGGTACAAATACCTACGGTGCTACTGAATTAAGTGTTCAATATGTATTAGCTCCTATTAAGAAAATTAAATTAGATAAATCTATTTGTCCAATATTTTAAATGTGCATATGACTCTAAAATACAGAATATTATTTCTATTGGTTTTTATATTAGCACATACTGGTATAGTTGCACAAACAGTATATCAATATTTAAAAACAGGTGATAAATTATATGCAAATGCTGATTATTATACTGCATTTTATTATTTCAATAAAGCTAGAGAAGCAGATAGTAGCTATATAGAAGCTACTTATAAACTTGCTGAAGCATCTCGAAATATTAATGATTATAAAAATGCCTATTCTTTTTATGATAAAGTATTAAGAGTAGATAAGTATAAAGAATTCCCTTTGAGTGAATTTTGGATGGGTATTACCGCTAAATATTTAGGCAATTACACTATTGCAAAAAATCATTTTCAACGATTTAAGGATAGGTATAGCAACAATGATTATTATAAAAACAAATGTATTCAAGAAATCGCTGCAACCACTTGGTCTATTGCGAATGAGCAACCTAAATCAACTACCACTGTGACACGCATGGGCGATGAAATCAATACTACATTCACTGAATTTGCTGCTACTGAATTAGCTGATTCGTTCTATCAATTCAGTTCCATAAGAGAATCAATTTCATCGGTTGAAAATAAAAATAAAGATTTTATCTCACGCATTTATACGATGAAAATGGATAAAGATAAATGGGTAGAAAACAAAACACTTTTTAATTGGCTAGATCAATTTGAAGAAAACATTGCCAATGGATCATTTAGCGAAGATGGTTTACGTTTTTATTTTAATGTATGTGAGAATAAAAATATAAGTGAATTAAGATGTGCTATATATCTTAGTGAATATAAGGACGGTTATTGGCAACAACCTTATAAATTAAACGAAGATATAAATACCAAAAACTATACAAATACTCAACCTACTGAGGCAGCAAATAAAACTTTATACTTTAGCTCAGATAGACCAAATGGAGTAGGCAAACTTGATATATGGTATTGCGAGCGAAAGGAGGATGGTTCTTTTTCTGAAGTCAAAAATATGGGGAAACAAATCAATTCTATCGATAATGAAATCACTCCTTCCTTTGATACCAAATTAAACAGACTTTATTTCAGTAGCGATTGGCATCTTGGCTATGGAGGTTATGATGTTTTTTATGCTACTAAACTAGCGGATACTTTTAGTACTATTATTAATGCAGGACTTCCTATAAACAGCAGTTATAACGACATTTATTTTAATCTAAATAAAGATAATTTTAACAAAGGTTATTTAGCATCCAATAGAAAAGGTGCTTTGTTTTTAAAAGGGGAATCTTGTTGCAATGATATTTTTAAAGTTGAAATCAAAGAAGATAAAATAAAAATAGATAGTACCTTGATTACATCAAACATCAAAAAAGATAGTAGTAGAGCAACAACTATTTTCGTAACTAATGATACTAGTAATAATAATAATAATAATAGCACTAGTAACATTAAACGTCTAGAAAAGCTATTGCCGGTTACCGTTTATTTTCACAATGACATCCCTAATCCAAGAAGTAAGAGCGATACAACAGAATTAAATTATTTAAATACCTATTATGATTATATACAACTAAAAAAAGAATATATAGTTGGGTATAATAAAACATCAAACCCTACCGCCACTGCAGATATCGAAAACTTATATACTAATAACATAGAAGTTGGATATAAAAACTTAGTGCTTTTTAGCACCATACTAAAAGAAGCACTTAATAAAAATCAAAAAGTAAAATTAACAATAGAAGGATATTGTAGTCCCTTAGCACTTAATGAGTATAATATTCATTTAGCCAATAGAAGAATTGCTTCTTTAAAAAATTATATACAAGCATTTGATAACGGATTTTTTATTCCCTATTTAAAAAATGGCCATTTACAAATTGTACAAGCTCCATTTGGAGAAGAAAAAGCACAAGCAGGATTAAGTGATGATAGATTAGACACTAAAAATTCTGTATATAATCCTAAAGCAGCCATCGAACGAAGAGTAGCCATTATCGCTATCGATTTAATTCCTTAATTCGCTGATTTAAAAAAAGTATTTATTTTTTTATAGAACAATACATATCCTGCAACACTTGGTAAGACCAGGTTAATTAACCATATAACAGTTATTGAATACAATATCTCCATGGATTGAATAGGTATATTACTAAATAAATATAAAGCTATATTATTTTTAACCGTATAATCAATCAATCCTGGAAAGGGTGAAAATGATTGAATAAAAAATAATTCAAAAATATAATAGGCTGTTTTTAACAAAGATGAAACAGGAACAAATACAGATAATATTAAAAGGTACTGCAACGAATAAATTGAATATCTAAATAAAGAAATTAAAAATACTATCCACTTATCTTGTATTAATGATGCTGAAATTAGATATTGATTTAGAAAAGAAAAACGTTTTATCACCGATATGTAAATAAACTCATAGTAGATAAAAAGGAGTATTAAACTAACAAGTAATAGCAAAATAAATATAAAAGAATAGGTAATATTATGTATTTGAGTAAAAGCAATAAAAGCAAATAATATGGTAATTATCCATTGCGAAATAATTCCGATTAGTGACAAAGATAATTTCTGAGAGATCCTTTCTTTTCCAATATAATAGGCTCGAGCAATTGGCTCACCCCATCTACCTGGGCTAATAAAACCGGCACAAGCACCAAACAAAACAGCTGCATATGCTTGTTTTAATGACATAGTTATATTGTGTTGTTTGCATATATATCTCCACTTCATTGCTTCTATTAACCAATTAAATGGCATCAATAATAAAACTAACAGCAACATATATTTACTTTTATCTAGTAAATAAAATACTGTTTCTTTTGTAAATATTTCTGTACTTCCAATATTTTTTAATTGTGAATAAATGCCATAACACATTAATAGAAGTAAGAGTAATTTTACTACGAATAATACCGATTTATTTTTTTTAATAAATTCCATTGTGGCAAAGGTACAAACTACAAATTCAGAAATGATAATAATGGGAATTGATCCCGGAACTATCGTTATGGGGTATGGGGTAATTGCAGTTCATGGTCAGCAAATAAAACTATTGGCTATGGGAAGTATACATTTTGATTCGAGTGAAGACCATATGCTACGTATAAAAAAAATTTATGATCGATTAAGTTCTATGATAGTAGAATTTTTACCTGACTGTATGGCTATCGAATCTCAATTTTTCGGTAAAAATGTGCAAAGCATGCTCAAATTAGGACGGGCTCAAGGAGTATGTATGGCAGCTGCTTTAAACAAAGATATTCCCGTAGTAGAATATTCTCCTAAAAAAGTAAAACAATCGATTACCGGAAATGGAAATGCGTCTAAAGAACAAGTATCAGCCATGTTGCAAAGGATTTGTAAATTTAATGAATCTCCTAAATATTTAGATGCTTCAGATGCATTAGCAATTGCCATATGTCATCATTATCAATTATCTTCTGGTATATCTAGTGAAAGAGGTAGAGCAAACTCTTGGAACTCATTTATCAAACAAAATCCTGAAAGAATAAAATCTGCTAAGAAAGATTTGAAATAATATGTTCTTGTATCTCTTTTAAACGCTCTTTACTAATTTCTAATTTAGGTTGATTAAAGTTAATATCTTGAGCAGATTCGATAGGCACTAAATGTAAATGAGCATGAGGTACTTCTAGCCCAATTACCGAATAACCAATTCTTTTATGAAATGTCTGTTCTATAGCTTTAGCAATTTTACTTGCAAATAAAAACATCTTTTGATGCTCCAGTACTGGCAATTCATATATTTTATCAATCTCTTTTTTAGGAATAACTAAAACATGCCCCTCACGTAATGGCATTATATCTAAAATAGCTATAAAATATTCGTCTTCATCAATTATATATGAGTCAAATTCTTTATTTATTATTCTGCTAAAAATACTAGGCATTTTAACCCAATGAGATTTTTACTATTTCGTATTCTATCTTACCAGTAGGTGCTTGCACCTCTACTTTATCCCCTTTTTTCTTTCCAAGTATTGCTTTACCAATAGGTGAGCTAACTGATAATTTACTTTCTTTCAGATTTGCTTCTGCATCGGAAACTAAAGTATAGGTAAAGTTCTTTTTCATTTTCAAATTTTTCAATTCTACTTTTGAAAGAATAGTAACTTTAGAAATATCTATTTTGGAATTATCTAAAATTCGAGCATTCGCTAGTGAATTTTCTAAATCAGCTATTTTCTTTTCTAATAATCCTTGCGCTTCTTTAGCAGCATCATATTCTGCATTCTCACTTAAATCCCCTTGAGCTCTAGCTTCAGCAATGGCTTTAGCTGCTTCAGCTCTTCCTTTTGATTTTAATTCTTGTAATTCAGCTTGTAATTTATCTAAACCTTCTGCTGTAAAATATACTGTTGACATAATTTCTCTTATTTCATATTAAAAAAACAAACGTTTCTACCTGAATAGAAACGTTTGATTTATTGCAAATTTATTCAATTAATTCTAAATCACAAAACGCACAGATGCGGAATGTACTCCAGAATATATTCTCGTCATTCTAAATGAATAGTCAAATCCTATACGTGTAGGTTTATCTTTTTTAAGTGGAGTCTCAAAGGTAAGCCCAGCTGATAATCCATTAAAAATAGAGGTATTACCTGAATTATCTAAAGTAGTTGCTTTAAACATCCCTTTTTCATATCTATAAGCTACACGCAACATAAACATTTCTTTAAAAGCATATTCAGCACCTAATCCAATATGATCTTTACCTACAGAGTTTGAAGTAAAGTTACCACATATTGTTAATCTATTATTTGGTTTAGGTATCTCTTTAGTAATTTCATCCTCATCTTCATCACCCGTTTTACTAACAGCACTTTCTTTGGTTTTACCCATATAAATATCGTAAGCTACTCCAATATTTAATTGAGAAGGTAAACCAAATTTCTCTGATTTAAGGTTTTGTGATTGAGAATAAGTTCCTTGAGGAGCTACACCTCTAATTGATAACCCATCACCAGAATATCTCATATTGGTACCTACATTTCTAAGGGATACACCAAAATGTAAATTATCTCTTTTGCCAGCTACATATTCAACCCCTGCATCAATTGCCATTCCTAAAGCCGATACATCTGAAGTTCTTTCATTTACCATTCGAACGGTAATACCTGCATGAATACTTCTTGAAAAGCTTCTAGCATAAGATACCCCGATATTTAATAAACTTGGTTTGAATGTTCCTAATCCACCTTCTGGATTTAAAGTAGTAGTTCTTTGAATATTCCCAAAATTAAAAGAAGCAACTGTTAAGGCAATAACATTTTTCTTTTTAATATTTTGTGCTACACCTGCATTAATAATATGTACACCACTTCCTGTAAACCAGTTTGTATAAGCTACATTTACTTCTGTCTTTTTTACAAAAGATAGTCCAGCAGTATTGATGCTTGTTGCCTCAATACCTCTTACGTTAGCCGAATTCATACTAAATAACCCTGAACTACGAGCCCAACCGTTGATTAACAATTCATATGCACCAGCTTCACCCGCTCTATCTGGGTTACCTGCTTTAGTAGTGAAAGTACTTGCTACTATAAGCAAACCACACAAACTATATTTTAGAATTTTTTTCATATCAAATAATTTTTTTCGGGTTTAAAATGAATCTAAATCTGTTGGTCTCATTACACCAAACCATTTCAATGTTCTTTCGCCAATACCTGGTGCATTAATATGTATTATATAGACACCACTTGAAATTGGAATATTTTTAAAGTTTTTCAAATCCCACTCCACTGAATTTTCCAAATTAGGTCTAGAATCATTTCGTTTTTCACCATCAGAAATATCTATTTGAGTTGATTGAGATCCATCACTATTAGTAATATTCCCATGTTCAACTGGAACATCTCTTTCGTATTTCTTAACTAAAGTACCATCTATTGTATAGATTGAAACAGTACATTTATTTGGTAAGTTAACGATTTTTATTCTTGTATCAATTGGAGATGTCTCATAAAATCCACCATAAGCATAATAAGGATTAGGAACTACATTGATCAATTCTAATGCTGATTTTGCAGTTGGTGCATCTCTTTCAATTGGAGCCATACCTCTAGTACTAAAGAAGTAAACACTTGCAGTATCAGCTACATCATTAGCTAATCCTGTGTATTGTCTCTTATAAGGTTTATCTGCTCTAATTTGTATCGTTACTTCATTTGGAATAAGACCCTCTTGAATTGATTTTAATTTAAATCCTTTTGTAATATATGGCATTGCGCAATAGATAATATCTTTATATACTTGTCTATATGCTACTGGTACATTAGGTCTAGTAGATGGAGGTGATGTATATAAGTTAAAGTTATCTAATAATGTTCTTTGATAAGAAGCTCCTTCATCGTATTTAGTTTTGAAAACATATATATAATGTTTACCACCAAATAAAGCTTGATTCAAGTCAGTATATAAATCTCCAGTAGGATTCCAAATCATATCCCTACCATTTTGAGCTGCTAAGTTAGAAGCCTCTCCAAATGCCATATTCAATCTTTCGCCTGTTTCCATATTAATTGCATAACCTGGGAACCAACTTCTTCCTGTATCTGTACCTACTTCTAGATTACCATCTTTATCTACTGAATAATAACTTCTTATTTCACCTTTATAGGAGTTTTTACTTGCAGTACCAATTGGATAATCTGGACCAACTCTAGACATTAATCCGTCTTGGTTTAATTGATGTTGTTCACCTGTTTCAAAAACAATACATCTACTCCATTTTGATTTATCTGGTGTTAATACTAACATGACACTTGCTAGTTCATCTAAATTATTCTGTGAAGATAAATTTTGATCAACTCTATTCCATTTGAAACCTGGTGATTCAATATAAGGAATTGCATCAGGAGCTGCTCTAGTTGGAGTTTTAGTAGGGTCGAAGTTATTTGCAGCTAAGCAATACGGACCTACTAAACCATCAGCCATTCTTTCAAAATAAGATTTTGGATCATAGAACCAATTACCTGATTGAATTCTATATGCATCGTCGTAAATTTTTGCAGTAGCTGGTGCTGGAGTTCCACCTGCGATAAAGTCACCACATCTCAACCAATTTTCTCTTTCGTTACCATCAACATCTTGAATAAATGATAACCAATTTTGTTCTGGATTTTGGAATGAAATAGTAGAAGTAAGTGCACCATAAACAGCACCCATTGAATAACCAGTACCTATATAATCCGATTTTCCTGAATATACTGGTTGTGACTGACCTATTACAACCGCTATACCCCATTGTTCAATGTCAAATACAGATCCATTAGGTTTATAATAGATAATTTGCTCATTCATATCCCCTAATTTTTTCTCAGCATAAACTGTATCCCCTGAAGTTAAATTCAATAAAATCCAAGTTGCACTATTTCTATAAATTCCAGTTGCTCTATCAATTGAGTCATAACTTTCAAGAAGAATAATTTTATAGTCTGCTTCTTGAACTCTTAATGGATCAACTACTTTTACAAATACAGGTCCCATACCAGGTAAATAACGAATAGAATCTGTTGCATAGGTAGTTAATATTCTATCAATTGTATTTGTTTCTAAAGATAGATTATTACCTCCGTTACCCTGACCTTGAAGTCTAACTACAGAAATTGAATCTCCCCATTTAGAATTAATAACGGTACCTTCATTATTGCCATTTACAATATGTGGGATGGCTGTATATATAGATAAGTTACCATTCCCTTGTAAGTATTTTTTATCTTGTGTTTTTGTTTCAGTTACTGGAAGTATAATGCTAGATGCAGTATCTATTACCCACGAAACAGTATCAATAATTGTGAAATCATTATGAGCATATGCTAAAGCTGTAAAATAATAGGTTTTATGATTAATTAATCTATTATCACCATCCGCAAATAAATCGCTTGTAACGTTAAACGACTTCGTTAATCCTTTATTAGCACCTTCAACCATTACTGTTGGAACATTCGTGCCCGAAGCTGCATCAAAAGTAAAATTAATAATAGTAGATATACCATCTTTAATATCTATTTGAGAAACAATTCTAGCTTTTGCATTATCATTAAGATCTGAAGTTGAAACAGTACCATCTTTTAATTGATAAATTTTATATCCTTGGAAAGTATAAGTATGATCAGCCACATTTCTCGGATCTTGATTTACGATTAATGCATCTATTTCATCATAAGATTCCGCAATATTATTTCCACCTGTATTTACTAAGTTCAAAATAATTTGTTTGTCTAATTCTCTTAATAATACTGTTGGAGCATCTGGACCTCTAATTACTTTAAAGCAATTATCAAATAAAGCTTGTGCTTTATCATCTGCTACTCCAATATATCTACTAAATGAAGGACAAGGATAAGCACCTACTTTAGGTCTTACGAAAATAACACCAATTGTAATATTATTTTGATCCCCTGGTTTCAATGTAAAAGGACCAGAGAATTGAGCAAATCTTCTATCTGCTGTTACGTTTGCACCTGATGTTTGGTTATTACACTCACTCCATTGTGTAGCTACAGAAGGGTCACCAGGATATACATAACTTGTAGGTGTACTTCCACCATAACCAGTTCCATTTAAAGTGATTGGAGTACCATCTGACCATTTACCAGTCATATAGTTTCTAAATTGTGAAGCATTTTGTGGATCCCCTTGAGCACCTGCTGCATTATTAAAATAAACAAATGATGACATCCCTAATAATTCTTGTTCTTTAGGATCATTACTATCTGTTAATCCATTTGCATCATTATCGATACCATCTGTACCTTCATCAATTAAACCGTCACCATCATCATCTAAACCATTTCTCAAATCTGCTCTAGGTCCTTCAAAATAATCGATACCTAATAATGGTACTTCAGAACCATATCCTCTAGATTGACAGTTTGGATCTGTAATTTCACCATTATAAACGATCCCTAAACCTCTAGCTACATCACAACCTACATAGTCATTATCATAACAACCTAAATCTGGATCAACCCATTGGCCCATATAGGTGTTATTTAAAGTTGAATTAGATCTATTGATAATATTGTATCTATAGAAAGTCATGTTGTTTAACTCATCTGAAGTTCTAAATGCAAATGCTAAAGCATTAATTTGAAGACCGATAGCATCTCCTTGAGATTGAGTATGGATATTTCCAACATCGTTAAATACCCAGAAAATCATTTGATCTGCAAAAGTTGGTTCTAAACAAGCATTAGTAGAAAATGAATCTTTTAAATTATTGGCAGTAGCACATTCGCGATTAGCAGAATAGAATAATGCTGGATAATCACCTTTTGTAGGGTCATAATTACAATCATCATCGTAATCAAAAAAGGGCGCTAATTGTCCATTGTAATATAAACCTGATTCTAATAAATAAGGGTTTCTTGAACCAGGCCATTTTAATACATTCGCTGGAATATTAGAAGTACCGATAGAAGGTCCAGCACCAAAGTTTTTTAAATAAGTACGAATCTCATCTCCATATACGTTGAAGTGTTTATCCCATACTTTACAAGTTGCATTATCTGTTTGACCTGTATTAGTAAGTGGTCCAGGGAAATAATCATTACCATTTGAGCTATATGTTTGAGCAGCAATTTTTAAGTTACCCCCATCATCTTCTCCAGAAATCCAGATGGCACCTGCAAAAAGTGCATGTACTGATGGTGCAGACCCAGGTGGATCAATTTTAGGCACTTCATATCTTGCATTTGATAAATCCCACCACATATCACCTCTTGCTAAGATTTTAGTTCGGATATTATTAATATCTAAATCAAATTGGGAATTACCAATTTCACAATCAGCTACAGTAGTTTTAAATGAATTACTGCTTGTTGTGGTTGTTCTTTGTCTAATATAGTTTGGTGCGCTTGCATATATTTGTAGCATGCTTCCTATACTTAGAGCAAAAACTATTAATTTCTTCATTTTCATAATATATATATTTTCTATTATTTATTTTTTATATTAAAAACCAACTACTACACCTAATCTGATGTTTCTAGGCTTACTGTAATTATCTGGCAAATTCACATAAGCTCTATATAAATCTTTAAATGAATCTGGATAAGCTCTATTGCTAATATCCAATTTACCACTTGCACTACCTAAATATCCATCATCAGAAGGATTTCCAGTAAATCTATAAACGCTTACAGGATTTTTAGCATTTAATATATTTTGAATTAATAAGTATACGCTAAAGTTCATTTCTCTTTGTTCTTTACCATCTTTTTTCTTACCCACTTTAACGTTAAAGTCTTTATTAATTTTAGTATTTAATCTGAAGATCCAAGGTAATCTAGCTCCATTTACAGAACCTAAAGTAATTGGTCTATTAGGTACTCCGCTTAAAGCTGTTGGTGTAGCTGTTTCTTGTTTAGTATAAGGAGTTCCACTTCTTGCTGTAAATACGAAGTTAATACCTGCATTAGAGAAGATTTGTTGTTTACCGATATAAGGACCATTATAATCAGAACCTTGACCATATCTCCAATCTACTGTTGCGTTAAATGTATGACGAGCATCATAAGATAAAGGAGATATTGTTCTGAAGTTTGAAGAACCGTCTTGACTTACAACACTTAATTGAGTTTGATTACTAGAACCTGTACCTTCAGCAAATTGTAATGTATAGTTTAATTTCATTTGTAAATTACCTGTTCTTCTTAAATCATAATCGATATTAAAACCTTTAGTTGTTCCAAAATCAACGTTACCTAAAGTAATATATGCTTGAGATACACCAGGGTAGGTATAAGCTCTTCTCATCACTTGTACTTGATCTTTAAACTCTCTATAGAAAGCTTGGATTGATATAGCACTTGTATTACTAACTTTTTGTCTAAACCCTAGTTCGAAGTCAATTGTTTTCTCTGGTTTCAAATTTGGGTTATTCATTAACTGTCCATTAGATAAGATATCCCACCATAAAAATTGATATGGATCAGAAAAGTTTCTTGGTTCAGTTACAGCACCATTTCCAATACCTGATTGAGGTCTTTGAGTTAACACATCGTAGTGCGCATAAAATAATGCTTTATCCGTTAAACTAAAAGAAAATTGTAAACGAGGCATAACATTAATTTGTGGTTTATAATCCACAAAACTTCCATCTGGATTAAATTTCTCTGGGTCTCTAATTAATGCTCCTTCACCGGCTGCTACTACATTTGGATCTGTAAACATAGGAGTAATTTTACCCGTAGCTGAAGCACGAGCTACTTCTGCACCTGAAGCTAATTGGTTTCCTAAAGCATTATACCAATTATCTCCATTTCTATAACCTACTACATTTGGAGTATTAGAAGTATTATCATCAACATATACTTTGAAGTCATTAGTTACATTTGCTGGTTTAGTATAGTACGAGTGATTTGTTGCAAACTCTTCTGCACTTTGAACCTGGAATAAGGAATATGGATCTCTCATTACTTTTTGGTTGGCATCATATCTATCAACACGCACCCCAACATTGAAAGTTAAATCTTTAAATTGGAATTTATCTTGAATATATCCAGCGATATAAATAGGAGTGAAAGCACCTATTTCTCTTTTCATATTTCCATTAACATCTTTTTTAGTAAAGAAATCATTAAATGAAGTTTTGCCACTTAACTTATTTCCTAAGTAATCATATCCATAATAATTTACATATGGACCACCGAAGCCTGGGCTTAATAACTCATCAGGTGCAAACATATTTAAACTGAAATTACTAGGATCTAATGCATCCGTATTAATATAATCATTTCCATTAGGATCTAAACCTAATTTAGTTCTTAAGCTTCTATCAAAAAATGCTTGATCTTCTATTTTAGCTATTCTAGGAGCTAAGATTGTATCGTTAAAACCAAAAGAAGGTCTAGTAGGGTCATTATATTCATATACTTGACCATTAATTTTAACTAAAGGATTTGTATTTGTAACATCAAATTCTTTAATATGGCTATTCGTAAGTTGTCTCATCAATGTCCATAACTCTAATGGATTGATACTATATATACGTTCTTGTCTTTGTTCGAATTGGAATCCAAATTCAATAGAATGTTTGTTACGAGATTCAGAACCTGGTTTTAAGATATCAAATGCACCATCTAATTTCATTGTGTACTGATCATTATCTACTCTACCTGCACCATTGTATTGTCTACCTGAGTTAAACCAGATAGAGTGTGCTAATTGAGATCTATTACCATTGATAATACCTCTATTAGACTGAATATTATTTAAGTTATCGTATAAACCTGCTGGAGCGAAATCTTTAGTTAAATCAAAATATGTAGAAGTGTATCTAGCTCCTAATTCATTTACATCACTCGGAGTAAAATAGATACTATCTGAACGATCACCAGTTTGTTGCCATCCAGTTAATGTTCTACTAATACCATTAGCATCAACTACTGCTCTAGAAGAAGTAAATTCATATGTAGGTTTTCTAATAATATCAAAATTACCTATATATCCATAATCAAAATAATTTTCAAAATGGGTATCATCACCATATCTAGTTTTATATTTTTCATAATCGAATTGTAAAGTATAATATGCATTTTGGAATGCAGATGATTTTTTCTCCGTTTTATTCTCATCATCTTTTCCTCCTTGACCAATATTATGTGTAAAACGAACAAAGCCTCTATACGTTTGATTTTCGAATAATGGATTGTTCTCGTAGTTTAATAAAGCATATCTATCAATCCAGCTATGATATTTTTCATAGTTATAGTTTCCTCCAATTGTAATGTTTATAGCATCTGATGGTTTTAAATCTAATTTACCAATAGCTCTATACTGATTGTTTGCAACATTTTGTCTAGATTTAATTAAAACTAAATCATCTCTAGTTAAAGCTTCACTTGCATATAAATAACCTTCTTGTACCGGATTTTTAATTAAAGGAGTTTGTTGAATTTGTTGATATTTATCGTCTTTTACTTTCCAAGAACCAATAGCTGAAGGGTCGTTATCTCTAAATCTTTCAAATTCACCAGAAATAAAGAAACCTGCAATTGTTCTATTTGTTTTTTTATTGGTATATATTGGACCTGTAAGGTTAGCACTTACTAAGTTATATCCATATGCATCCATAAATTCAGAAGACACTAATTCTAGTCCTCCATTAAATTGATTAGATGGACCTCTAGTTGTAACCGAAATAGCTCCACCAGTTTGATCACCATATTTTGCTGGTACACCACCAGTGATTACAGTTAAAGAACTAATAGCACTTGCAGGTACACTTACATTTCCTCTAACACGAATACCATCTATATAAATCGCTGTTGCATCTGTTCTACCTCCTTTAATATTGATACCAGAACCTTCATCTGCTTGATATGCTCCAGAAGTTGTTGCAGCAATAGATTGGATATCACGAGTAGGAAGTTTGGCAATATCTTCTTGAGTTACTGTATTACCTGATGTAGTTTTACCTGCATCAATTAATGGAACTTTATATTCGATTACTTGTACCTCTGCCAATACATCATCAGAAGGTTTTAATTGAACGTCAACATAGGTAGATTTTTCAGCTGAAACGACTATCCCAGTTCGTAATATAGGTTGGTATCCTACATATGAATACTTAACATCATATTTCCCTGGATTTAAAGGCTTCAATGTATAGTTACCATCAAAATCTGTTTGTACTCCTTTTACAACTGCTCCATTTTGCACAACCGCTACGGTAGCAAACGGAATTCCTTCTCCTTTTTCATCTTTTATTTTTCCTGAAATATCCCCCGATTGTGCTAGGATTACATTTACTGAAAAAAACAAAAACACTGATAGTAATAATCTTTTCATAATTTATTTATCAAACTTATTTATAATAGTTAATTCTTGTTAAGCCGTCAAAATTATATAATTTCATTTGAATTCATATTTTTATTTTATTTTCATTGATAAAACATTGATAATGAATATCAAATCAAAAAGAAAATCGTTTGACAATTCAAAGTTAAAAAATATTAAAATAGATTGTATGTGCTGTAAGTGATTATGACTATAATATTACAATTTAATGATTCGTTAATGACAAAATCATCTTATTGGCCAAAACATGTGCAAGTTTTTTCTTGCTTTCATAGGTCCAACCAGCAATATGCGGAGTAATTATTGTATTATATTGCAGTATTTCGTTTAATCTCATTTGTTCTTCCTTAGTATACATATCTAATTTTTCATTAGTTAAAACATCTGTTGCAAATCCTAGTATTTTAGAGGATTTCAAGGCATTTAATAGGGCCGATTCATCTACTATTTTACCTCTTGAAGTATTCAATAAATAAAAATTATTTTGAAAAGCAGCTATAAATTCATCGTTTATTAATTGATTAGTTAAAGAAGTAAGTGGTAAATGTATACTTACAATTGTAGCTTCTTGAAATACTTGTTGCATATCAGCTTCTTCTATATATGCGGATGAAAATCCATGTAAAAATTTATCATATGCTAAAATTTTGCAGCCAAATACTTGTAGTAAATGTGCAAATGCTTTACCTGTATTTCCATACCCTAATAAGGCTACTGTATGATATTTGAGTTCGTGCCCTCTATTTGCTTCACGAATCCATTTACCGTTTTTAACCTCTTCAAACGATTTAGGAATATTATTTAATAAGCCTAATAATAATCCTAAAGCATGTTCTGCTACTGCATCTCTATTACCTTCTGGAGAATTATGAAATTGAATATTTTTCTTTGATGCATATTCCAAATCAATTATTTCTTTGCCTGATCCTAATCTTCCTACGATTTTTAAATTTGGTGCTTGATTTATAAATGAAGCATCCACTTGAATTTTGCTATTAATTACTAGTAATTCGTAATCTTGAATAATAGCTATGGTTTGATCTTGATTAAAATCTGGTTGATAATTAACTTCAACTCCAGCATTTTGAAAAAGAGTAATCATATCTGGATGTACCGCATCTGTTATTAAAACTCTAGACATAATTTATTTTTTATGCTGAACAAAATAATTTGCTAATTCTACCAATTCAAGTACAGATAATTGTTCGGGGCGTTTATCAAATATGGCTGCATCTTCTATTTGATATTGCATTATCATTGATTTCAAGCTATTTCTCATCGTTTTTCTACGTTGATTAAATGCTAATTTCACCAAACTAACAAAAACTTTATGGTCTAAAATAGCAAATTTATTTGATTGAAATTCAAGTTTAATTACACCAGACATTACTTTGGGGGGAGGTGAAAAAACTGTTGGTGGCACATCAAATAAATACGTAACATTATAAAAAGCTTGTATTAATATACTTAATATACCATATGATTTGTTTCCATGCTTTGCAGCTACTCGTTGAGCCATTTCTTTTTGAAACATCCCAATAACAATAGGCATTTTTTCTTTATAATCTAAGGCTTTGAAAAGGATTTGCGAACTGATATTATAAGGAAAATTTCCAACTAAAATACAATTCCCATCAATTGTATTGAAGTCAAATCGTAATACATCTGCTTCATAAATTTGATGGCTTAATGAAGGATAATGCTTGCCTAACATTTCTACAAATCGTTTATCATATTCGATTAAATGTAAATTTTGAGGATATTTTTGAAACAAATATTTTGTTAGTACGCCTGGTCCAGGACCTATTTCAATCACTTGAGTTCTTATATCAAACTCTGGTATTTGGTCAACAATTCTAGTGCATACTGATTCGTCATTTAAAAAATGTTGCCCTAAAGATTTGTTCGCCTTATATGAATTATTTGCTTCGTGCATAATACTTAGTGCAAACTTATGTATAACAATTGAATAAACTACTATTTAAATAGAAGTAAGGATGAAAAGAGTTATACAGAAATGCTTCAAAAAATCTGATATTTAAATCCTTGATTTATTTCATGTTAAAATATATACCTTTGTCTTTTTAGTATATTAACTTATTATTATGAAAATATCTTACATAAACTCATTATCCTCCAAAAACAATTTAGTAATCATTTGTGATGAGGTGGTTACTTTGAAAAACAGTTCACTAAGCGATAGTGAAATTAAGAGCATTAAAGCTGACTTTGAAAATAAATTAAACCTTAGTATTATTCATTCACCGAGCAGAAAAATAGTTGCATTCAAACGTGAAAAGGGGAAAACAGCCTACCAATTACTGGAGAACATGCGTAGACTTGCTCATATTGCGAATAGAGAATTAAATAAGTCTAAAATAAACAGCATACAACTATTTTTTGATAATAAGAGTCAGAACGAGCGTAATGCTTTTATAGAATCTTTCCTTTTAAGTAATTATCAATTTTTGAAATATTTTTCTGATAAAAAAGATAAAGTGAATGCATTACAAGAAATGAGCTTGTTAAATGCACAAGTAAAAAAAGAGGAAATTACCCTAATCGAAAGACTTACTAATTCAGTAAATACTGCTAGAACTTTAGTAAACGAACCATTGTCTTATTTAACTGCTACGCAACTATCTTTGGAAATTGAGAGTATAGCCAAAAAAGCAGGATTTAAATTTGAATACTTTGATAAGAAAAAAATTACTGCATTGAAAATGGGGGGACTATTATCTGTAAATAAAGGTAGTATTGACCCGCCAACATTTAATATACTAGAATATAAATCTCCTAAAGCAAAAAATAAAAAACCAATTGTTCTTGTTGGTAAAGGAGTAGTATACGATACGGGTGGTTTAAGTTTAAAACCTACGCCAAACAGTATGGATTTAATGAAAAGTGATATGGCTGGAGCAGCAGCAGTAATAGGTTTATTTCAAGCTGTAGCAACAAATAAATTACCTGTACATATTATAGGATTGATTCCTGCAACAGATAATAGACCAGGTGAGAATGCATATGTACCAGGCGATGTAATCCATATGCATAGTGGCAAAACAGTAGAAATGTTAAATGCAGATGCAGAAGGTAGAATGATTTTAGCAGATGCGCTTAGTTATGCAAAAAAATATAATCCTGAATTAGTTATTGATTTAGCTACATTAACTGGTGCAGCAGTAGCAGCTATAGGTAAAGAAGGAATTGTAGGTATGGGTACTGCTGCTGAATCAACAATGACATTATTAAAAAAATCGGGGCTTCAGGTACATGAACGAATTGCAGAAATGCCATTTTGGGATGAATATGGAAGCTATATCAAATCAGATATTGCAGATATAAAAAATATAGGTGGGCCACATGCAGGAGCTATAACTGCTGGTAAATTTTTAGAATGCTTTATTGATTATCCTTGGATACACTTAGATATAGCAGGTCCATCGTTCTTAACGGCAGAAGATTCGTACAGAGGGAAAGGAGGATCAGGAGTAGGAGTTAGATTATTATATGAATTTTTAAGCGAGTATAAATAATATGGAACAACAATATAGACCTGTAATAGGCATAACTATTGGCGATATAAATGGTATTGGACCAGAGGTGATTTTAAAAACATTTCAAGACAAAAAATTTTTAAAATATTGCGATATTGTAATATATGGCTCATCGAAGGTACTATCATACTATAAAAAAGCGTTGAATATAGAACACTTCGACTACGTGAACATTGCAGATATATCTCAAATGCACAGTAAGCAGATTAATGTAATTAATTATAGTAATGAAGAAGCTCCTATTGAGCCGGGCAAAGCAACCTTAGTAGCAGGAGAAATTTCACTTAAGTGTATAGATCTTGCATTAGCAGATTTAAAAGCCAATAAACTGGATGGAATAGTTACGGCACCTATTAATAAAAGCACTATAAAAACACCAACTAAAGATTTTAAAGGACATACTGATTATATTCGAAACTATTTTGGCGTAAATGATAGTATGATGTTGATGGTAGATGAAAAAATGCGTATTGGATTATGCACTGGACATATTGCGATAAAAGATTTACATAAATTTATTGATAGTAAATCGATCTATAATAAACTAGAAATTTTACATAAAAGCTTAACTGAAGACTTCTTAATTAATAAACCTAGAATAGCGGTATTAGGCTTAAACCCACATGCTGGAGAGGATGGGGTAATTGGTAAAGAAGAACAAGACATTATTCATCCTGCAATATCTTCAGCAAAAGATAAGGGTATTTTAGCTTTTGGAACCTATCCCGCAGATGGCTTCTTTGGGGCAGGATTATATACTAAATTTGATGGTATTTTAGCCATGTATCATGATCAAGGCTTGATTCCGTTCAAATCATTCGCTTTTAATACTGGGGTGAATTATACTGCTGGGCTTCCAGTAGTTAGGACTTCTCCAGATCATGGAACGGCTTATGATTTGGTTGGAAAGAACATAGCTAGCTCAGGATCTATGGAAAATGCTGTTTTTGTAGCCCTAGATATCATTAAAAATAGACAAAGCTTTATAGAAATGACCTCTAATCCGGTTAAAAAGAGCAATATAAGCTCAGATCAGATGGCTTAAAACAAAGTTTTTACAAGATTTAAAATATTTATTAACACTTTATTGTTTTATTTATTAATTTTGCACTCCTTTTTACAAAAGAAGGGTCAATAGTTGTGAAAAGTTTGAAAGAGTTTAAAATACCTTATGTAGGTCTTAAAAATGGATTGCATTCGTTTTTATACTCTATTGATAAAACGTTCTTTACATATTTTGAAAACTCATTAGTGAGCGAAGGAAACTTAAAAGTAGAAGCCTTATTTGATAAAAGAGATGCAGGATTTTTTACTTTAGATATTTCAGTTTCTGGAGCTGTACAAGTAGAATGTGATCGTTGTTCTGATTCATTTTTTTTACCCATATCCGGTCAAAATAAAATAATCATAAAATTTGAACACGACGATTCATTGGTAGAGGAAGAGGCAGATGTGTTGTATATCAATAGAACTGATACTATAATAGATATATCACATTTGATTTATGAATATATTGTTTTAGCAATTCCAATTCATAAAGTACATCCTACAGATGAAAACGGAGGGAACACTTGCAACCAAGAAGTTTTAAAAATATTAGAAAAACAAGAAGATAAAATAAACGATACACCTGATGAAAGGTGGGCAATTTTAGAAAAATTAAAAAAACAAAAATAATATAACATGGCACATCCAAAGAGAAAAATCTCTAAAACTAGAAGAGATAAAAGAAGAACTCATGATGCATTATCAGTAGCAACATTAAGTGTATGTTCAACTACAGGTGAAACACATCAAAGACATAAAGCTTATGAAGTAGATGGTAACATTTACTATAATGGTAAGCTTTTTTCTGAAGGGAAACAGGCATAATTCAACAGAATTTATAAATTTTTATCAAGCTACTTCATTTTGTATATACAAAACGGGTAGCTTTTTTTATTTTTGCATGAATTAATTAGTAAAACTAAAACTATCAATTTGCAATTAAGAGCTAAAATCACCGGAGTACATTCATATGTACCCGATTATATCCTAACAAATGAGGAATTGGCTACTATGGTAGATACCAATGACGAATGGATAACTTCTCGAACAGGTATTAAAGAAAGACGAATACTCAAAGGTAATCACGGTCTCTCTTTTATGGCTATTAAAGCTGTTGACGGCCTATTAAAAAAGAACAATACCAATCCATTAGATATAGAATTACTTATTTGTGCAACGGTTACAGGTGATTATAATTTCCCAGCAACTGCTAATATCATTACGGATCAATGCGGTATGAAAAACGCCTTTGGCTATGATATTAATGCCGCTTGTAGTGGATTTATGTATGCTTTGGACACTGCTTCACAATTAATAGCTAGTGGGAAATACCGCAAAATTGTAGTAGTTGGTGGTGACAAAATGAGCAGTATTATTAATTATCAAGATAGAACGACTTGTATTATTTTTGGTGATGGTTGTGGCGCTGTATTACTAGAACCTAGTACGGATGGAACAGGTATTATCGATAGTATTTTAAAAAGTGATGGTTCAGGATGTAAACACTTATTTCAGCCTGCTGGTGGTTCAGTATTACCAGCTTCACATGCAACTGTAGAAGCTAATAAACATTTTGCATATCAAGAAGGTCAGTACGTATTTAAATTTGCAGTAACGAATATGGCAAATGTGAGTGCTGAAATTATGGAAAACAATAATTTAACAGCCGATGAAGTAGATTGGCTAGTACCTCATCAAGCCAATAAACGAATCATAGATGCCACTAGAGAACGAATGGGTATAGATGAAAGCAAAGTAACCATTAATATTCAAAAATACGGCAATACTACTAATGGAACTCTACCAATTTGTTTACATGAATGGGAAAGCAAATTTAAAAAAGGCGACAATATCATATTAGCTGCTTTTGGAGGTGGATTTACATGGGGCTCTATCTATTTAAAATGGGGCTATTAATAATAAAAAATACTAATTAATAAAACAAAATAAATAATCAAATGGCAACTACTGCGGATTTTAAAAAAGGACTTTGTATAGATATGAATAATGACTTATGGCAAATTGTCGATTTTCAACATGTAAAACCAGGAAAAGGCAATGCATTTGTACGAACTAAATTAAAAAGTTTATCCTCAGGTAAAGTGGTAGAAAACACCTTTCAAAGTGGACATAATATTGAAACAGCACGAATTGAAAGAAGAAAATTTCAATATTTATACAATGATGAAACAGGGTGGCATTTCATGAATAATGATACGTTTGATCAAGTAGCAATAGATAAAGAAATGATTAGTAATACTGGCTTATTAAAAGAAGGTCAAGAAGTAGATATCTTGTTTCATGCAGAAACAGAGAAAGCACTAACGTGTGAATTACCAGCAAACGTAATTTTAGAAGTAACTTATTCAGAGCCAGGTGTAAAAGGCGATACAGCAACGAATGTAACAAAAATAGCCACTGTAGAAACAGGTGCAAATGTGAATGTTCCTTTATTTGTGAATGTAGGTGACAAAATAAAAGTTGATACAGAAACAAATAAATATGTAGAAAGAGTAAAAGAATAATTATACATTTATAAATTGGTAAACTCAATTAACTAAAAACTCAAATCAAACAATATGGATTTTAAACAAATTCAAGAGCTTATTAAAATTGTAAGTAAAAGTGAATTAGCTGAAGTTAAGATTTCACAAGACAATTTTAAAATCACCATCAAAAATAAACAAGATGGTGCTGTAACGATGGTTCAAAACCATTCAGTAGCAATGCCTCAATCAATGATGAGTATGCCTCAACAAGCTGCTGCACCTGCTACAACAGCAATTGCACCTGTTGCTAAAGATAGCACATCAAACGAAGCAGCATCTAATGGTAATTTAATAGAATTTAAATCGCCTATGATTGGTACTTTCTATAGAAAACCAGGACCAGATAAAGAAGCCTTTGTAAAAGTAGGTGATACTGTTAAACCAGGTGATGTTATTTGCGTAGTAGAAGCGATGAAATTATTCAATGAAATTGAATGTGATATCAGTGGAACCATAGTAAAAATAATTGCAGATGATAATTCTCCAGTAGAATACGATCAACCATTATTTTTAATCGAACCTAAATAATTGACTTATTCTTTTAGTATAGATACTAAAGTGATAAGTTGTGTAACTGACCAGATTATTAATTAATGATTACAATTCATTTGAATTATGTTTAAGAAAATATTAATTGCCAATAGAGGAGAGATTGCCTTACGTATTATACGTACTTGTAAAGAGATGGGCATTAAAACTGTTGCCGTTTATTCTACTGCTGACAGAGAAAGTTTACATGTTAGATTCGCTGATGAGGCGGTATGTATAGGCCCTCCTAAAAGTGCTGAATCCTATTTAAATATTCCCAATATTATGGCTGCGGCAGAAATTACAAATGCTGATGCCATTCATCCTGGATATGGATTTTTAAGCGAGAATGCGAAGTTTGCAGAAATCTGCGAAAAAAATAAAATGACTTTTATCGGACCAACACCAGAGCAAATTCGTTTGATGGGTGATAAAATTACTGCAAAAGATACGATGCGTAAAGCAGGGGTTCCAGTTGTACCAGGTTCTGATGGACTCATTGTAGATGTAAAAATGGCTAAAATTGAAGCTAAAAAAATTGGCTATCCTGTCATTTTAAAAGCTACTGCAGGTGGTGGTGGTAAAGGAATGCGTGTGGTTTGGAATGAAGAAGAAATTGAAAAAGCATTTGATAGTGCTACTATGGAAGCGGGAGCTGCATTTGGTAATTCAGGTATGTATATGGAAAAATTCGTAGAAGAACCAAGACATATTGAAATACAAGTGGCTGCAGATAAATATGGTAAAGCTACTCATTTATCTGAAAGAGATTGTTCTGTTCAACGTCGTCATCAAAAATTGGTAGAGGAATGTCCTTCGCCATTTATGACGGATAAATTACGTGAAAAAATGGGGAAAGCTGCGATTAAAGCGGCTGAATTCATCAAATATCAAGGATTAGGAACCATTGAGTTCTTGGTAGATAAACATCGTAATTTTTATTTTATGGAGATGAATACGCGTATTCAAGTAGAACATCCCGTAACAGAAGAAGTGATGGATTATGATTTAGTAAAAGAGCAAATCAAATTAGCCGCTGGAGAAAAAATTAGCGGTAAAGTTTATTTTCCTCGTGAAATGCATGCTATTGAATGTCGTATTAATGCGGAAGATGCATCTAAAAACTTTGCTCCTTCACCTGGAAAAATAACATCATTACATACTTCAAAAGGACAAGGGGTTCGTGTAGATACTCATATTTATGCAGGCTACACCATTCCTCCATATTATGATAGTATGATTGCAAAAGTTATATGTAGAGGTAGAACACGTGAAGAAGCATTAGATAAAATGGATAGAGCCTTAAGAGAATTTATTATTGAAGGCATTCATACTACTATTCCATTTCATTTATGGTTATTACATAATGAAGATTTTAGAAGTGGAAATTATACTACTAAATTCTTAGATAATATCAACTTAGCTGAAGAGTTAAAATAATATCTAGTTTATAATAAAAGAATAGACCTAATCTTATTGGAATAGGTCTATTTTTTTTTACCTTTAGTCTATGTATACAACAAGCATCCTTTTTATTTTTAGCTATATGTGTATTTGCTATCTGATATGTATAGTCAAAAAAAATAATGGCTTAGTAGATATGTTTTGGGGAATGGGATTTGTTGGAATTGCGTTCTTGAACTTATTCTACAACCACTCAAAAGATATATACAGTTATTTATTTACCGCTTTAATTGCACTTTGGGGCATTCGCTTATTCATTTTTTTAGGGGTTCGTAATTGGGGAAAAGAAGAAGATTTTCGATATGCGAATTGGCGCAAGCAATGGGTACAAACATTTTATTGGCGTACCTTTTTACAGGTGCATATGTTGCAAGGATTTTTTATGTTTATTATCGCCTTACCCATCATTCAAATCAATCTTGCTCCTATCCTATCAAATCATCCAGTAATTTTATTTACTGCTTGTTGTATAGCATTTATTGCTATTGCGATAGAAGGCATTGCCGATTATCAAAAATATATGTTTCGAAAAAACACTTTAGTTAAAGAAGCCTTTATTCAAAGTGGCTTGTGGAAATATTCAAGACATCCGAATTATTTTGGAGAAATACTTTTTTGGTGGGCACTTTTTTTATTTGCTAGTAATTACACCAACTGGTATATCAGCTTGATTTCACCAATTGTTATAAGCTTTTTATTATTATATGTGAGTGGCATTCCAATGTTAGAAAAAAAATATGATGATAATGCCGCTTATCAATCATACAAGAAAAAAACCAGTGCATTGATACTTTGGTGGAATAAGTAAAAATTATCTACCCAAACTTTTCTTCCATCATTTTTTGAAGGGCATACATTTCATCTCTTAATTGTGCCGCTGAAATATAATCGGTGTCTTTAGCAGCGCGCAACATCTTGCTTTTGGTACTATCAATCGCTTTCTGCAATTGTTCTTTATTCATATACGAAACCACTGGATCGGCTGCTAATGCTGCTATTTCATCTAATCTATCATAATCAATCGCTTCACTTTGTTTCACATCTAATATCGATGATTGCTTCATAATCTCTGCTCTCGATTTGAATACAGTGGTTGGTGTAATGCCGTGTTCTGAATTATAACGAATTTGTTTTTCTCTTCTTCTGCTGGTCTCATCAATCGTGGCACGCATACTATCTGTCATTTTATCTGCATAAAAAATCACTTTCCCATTTGAGTTTCGTGCTGCTCTACCTGCTACTTGAATCAACGAACGAGTATTACGTAAAAAACCTTCTTTATCAGCATCCATGATACATACCAACGATACCTCAGGCAAATCTAATCCTTCACGTAACAGATTCACGCCTATCAATACATCAAAAGCCCCTAATCGTAAATCACGAATAATCTCAACGCGATCCATCGTATCTACTTCAGAATGTATATACCTACAATTAATCCCTGCTCTAAATAAATAACGAGTCAACTCTTCAGCCATACGTTTCGTTAAGGTTGTAATCAATACACGTTCTTTCGCTTTTATGGTTTTATCAATCTCTTCCATTAAATCATCTATTTGATTTAGTGTAGGTCTTACATCTATCGTTGGATCGAGTAATCCGGTTGGTCTTACTACTTGTTCAATAAATTCTCCTTCTGTTTTTTCCATTTCATATTTTCCAGGAGTTGCGCTTACATAAATGGTTTGCTTCATAATGGTTTCGAATTCTTGAAAATTCAAAGGTCTATTATCCATGGCTGAAGGCAAGCGAAATCCATATTCCACCAGATTTGTTTTTCTAGCTCTATCACCTCCATACATGGCACCTATTTGCGGCACAGTTACGTGACTTTCATCAATCACCATTAAAAAATCTTCAGGAAAATAATCTAATAAGCAGAAAGGTCTTTGTCCGGGTAATCGATGATCCATAAATCGTGAATAGTTCTCTACTCCAGAACAGTAGCCCAATTCACGAATCATCTCTAAATCAAAATTTACTCGTTCACTTAAACGAGTCGCTTCTAATTTTTTCCCTAGCGAATTAAAATAAGCTACTTGTGCCTGCAATTCATCTTGTATAGCATGAATAATTTCAATCATTTGATCTTTCGGCGTGATATACATATACGCTGGAAAAATAGCGCAATTTTCTAATTTACCAATAGTTCTGCCTGTATCAGGTTCAAAGCTTTCAATACTTTCAATTTCATCGCCCCAGAATTGCATCCGATAAGCATAATCAGTATAAGGTAGATATATATCTACTGTATCTCCCCGAACTCTAAAATTACCTCGCGCAAATATACCTTCTGTTCTTGAATACAAAGCATCCACTAAAAGATGTAAAAAATTATTACGGGATATTTTATCTCCTTTTGAAATACGGATGATTCCATTTTTATAATCAGTTGGATTACCCATCCCATAAATACAAGAAACAGATGCAACTACAATGATATCTCTTCGTCCACTCAACAGCGAACTAGTAGTAGACAAACGCAGTTTTTCTATCTCTTCATTGATCGATAAATCTTTTTCAATATAGGTATCGGTATGCGACATATAAGCCTCGGGCTGATAATAATCATAATACGACACAAAATATTCGACTGCATTATCCGGGAAAAACTGTTTAAACTCCCCGTATAATTGGGCTACTAGCGTTTTATTATGACTGAGAATCAGTGTAGGTTTCTGTACTTTTTCAATCACATTAGCAATGGTAAAGGTTTTACCTGAACCTGTAACACCCAATAATACTTGTGCGCTCTCGCCTTGCTCAATCCCTTTACACAATTGAGTTATAGCTTGGGGTTGATCGCCAGCGGGCTGATATTTTGAATGTAGTTTGAAAGACATATAGCAAAGGTAGAAGAAAGTCATGAGTAATAAGTGCATATTAGTAACAAATATTTTAGTATTTTTGACATCCGAAATTTTTAGAGAAACATAAATAAATTAAAAAAATGGATTTAAAAGACATTATGGCTATTAGCGGTTTACCAGGATTATATAAAGTGGTAGCCAACAGAACAGATGGAATTATTGTAGAAGGACTTCATGACAAAGCAAAAAAATTTGTATCCTCTCGTCAGCATATGTTCACCCCTCTTGAAAACATCACTATTTACACTACTGAAGATTCAGTAGAATTAAAAGAGGTTTTTTCTAATATGAAAAAGGATGAAAAATCAAATACAGTGCCTGATGTAAAAAAATCGGATGAAGCTACTCTTCGTAAATACATGAAAAGTGTATTAGCTAATTATGATGAAGAAAAAGTATATGCGAGTGATATTAAAAAATTAATCAAATGGTATGTTTTACTTGACGAACATAAATTAATCAGTGTGATTGATCCAAATGCAGCTAAAGCAGATGAAGCGGCTAGTGAATCAAAAACAGAAGAAGCGGTAGCAAGCACTGAAGAAGTAAAAGAAGAAAAACCAAAGAAAAAAACAACTAAAAAAGCTGCTGCTACTGAAACTACAGAAGCGACAGAAGAAGCTCCTAAGAAAAAAAGAGCCTCTAAAAAAGCAGAATAATTTGCCTATTACATTATAAAATTTACTTGCCATGAGTACATCAAACGAAACAATGAGCTTACCACAAAGAGATAAAAGACAATTCATCCCTGAAGATTTTGAGGTGAATACTTGGTCGGATATGGAAGTGTATGCTCAAGATTTATTAAACAGAAATATCCAATCATTAGAGGATTTACAAAAATTATTATTAGATTCTAGTGAGTTTGATAAAATCACTGAAGAAGATGCTCGTTGGAGACATGTAAAAACAAGTGTAGATACCACTGATGAAACGGCTAAAAAAAGATTAGAAGATTATATTCTAAATTTAAGTGCTAAGTATCATGAGTTCTATTTTGCATTCTCTAAAAAAGTTGTAGAATGTCCATTTACCGCTCAACTAGGACCAGATTATGCCATCTATATTCGTGGATTAAATAAAGAAATCGAAATTTTTAGACCTGAAAATATTGAAATATCTCAACAAGAAAGCTTATTAGGAAATGAGTATGACTCTATCACAGGAGTGATGACTATTCAATTACAAGATAAAGAATATGCTATTTCACAGGCGAATGCTTTTATGAAGAGCACAGATAGGACATTACGTCAAGAGGTATTTGAAAAAATTATTGAACGCGAATATCAAGACAAAGATAAATTAAGTGATCTATTAGAAAAGTTAGTAGTCCTTCGTAATAAAAAAGCATTAAATGCTAATTATACAAACTTTAGAGATTATCAATTTGATGCTTTAGGAAGATTTGATTATACTGCTGCTGATTGCAAAATGTTTCACGAATCGATTGCCAAAGCAGTAGTTCCTATTTTAGAAGATTTTGATGCTACACGTAAAGCAAATTTACAATATGAAAGCCTAAAACCTTGGGATTTAGAGGTTGATGAAAGCAATAAAAAACCATTAAAACCATTTGAGACAGTTGATGAGTTTGTTTCTAAAACCATTGATTGTTTAAATAGAGTTGATCCATTTTTTGGTTCTCGCTTAGACATCATGAAAGAGATGAATTATCTTGATTTAGATGCACGTATGGGAAAGGCCAATGGAGGATACAATATGACTATGCCTGAAATGGGTGTTCCATTTGTATTTATGAATGCCAATATGAGTGAAACGGATATACGTGTAATGACTCACGAAATGGGCCATGCAGTGCATACATTTTTAAGTCACCCTTTATTATTGAATTCATTTAAATCTTATCCAAGTGAGATTGCTGAATTAGCATCGATGAGTATGGAGCTATTTTGCATGGAACACTGGGATGTTTATTATACGAATGAAGAAGATAAAAATGCTGCAAAAAAACGTCATTTAAAAGGTATTTTCAAAACGTTTACAGGTGTTTGTATCATCGATTCATTACAACATTGGATGTATGAAAACCCTACTCATACAGCAGCTGAGCGTGAAGCTAAATATTTAGAATTAAGTAAAAAATACACAAGCAGTGTAGTGGATTGGAGTGGTTATGAAAAATATAGAAGTAACTCTTATCAGAAAGTATTGCATATCTATCATGTACCATTCTACTATATTGAATATGCATACGCTCAATTAGGTGCTATTGCTATGTATAAACAATATATGGAAAACCCTACTCAAGCTATTGCGAATTATAAAAAAGCATTATCATTAGGTTATACTCACTCTATAGGAGAAGTATTTGCAGCTGCAGGAATTAAATTTGATTTTTCAGAAGCCTATATTACTGAAATGATGCAGTTTTTAAAAGCATCCTACGATAAAATAAAATAAACTATAAAATTTCATTTAAAAAAAAAGCAACTAGAATCTAGTTGCTTTTTTTTAATATTTAAGTACCATTGTTTTTTTATTTTTCTTCAACCATGAACGAAGAATTGCACGTATATCTGGGTTATCTTTTTTATAGATAATCTTTTCTTTCAAAGATTCCAAATCATCAAAGCCTTCTAGTACATTCACATCACCATAGCCTTTGTATATATTATTTTCTACCCAAATGAGTGTTCGTTCGTTTGGATTGACTGCTTCATTTACAATAAAGAAATTTGGATGTTCAAAATAAAAACCTTGTATTAAGCTTTCTATTTTTTCATTATGTGAATTGGCAAAATCATCAAGCGTTCCCAAACTTTTTAGCTTAGGTATGAGTGTGGTATAGGCTCTTAAATTATGTCTGAAATTTAATTCATCTACCATTTTGTTTGCTATACGCGGAGTAGTAGCTTTCATTAATGGCTCTTCATCAGCTTTCAAATTTTCTGCTTTGAAATAATGAAAGCCATGTTCATCTGTACGCAGAAAAACTCCTTGTCTGTATTTTTTAATCCTCTGTGAAACATTAAAAGGAGGCATTTTTCGTTTGATTTCATCACTTTCTACTAGCATGGCAACTAATTCGCTACCGGTTAACTGAAATGAAATATCATATATTTTATCTTTAAGTTTGGCTCCTTTTTCTGTTTTAATATCGTTGGAAAAATGACTTAATACTCGTTTATAAATATTATTGCTTTTACCGATATATAAAATCTTTTGATGTTCATCTAAGAAATAATAAACCCCTGCTTCTTCGGGTAATTGTTCCACTTGTGCTCTAGTAACATTAGGAGGTAATATATTATCATCTAATCCTTCATGTAATTCGGTTCGAATGATTTCTTTACGATCATTCAACATCAATCTCTCAAATAATAAAACAGTAGCTTCGGCATCGCCATAAGCTCTATGTCTATTATTGAGCTTGATTCCAATATCTTCACAAAGTCTACCTAGGCTATAGGATTGCATACCTGGAATAATTTTTCGAGCCAATTTTATAGTACATAATTGTTTGCGATTAAAAATTTTGCCTAATCGTCTAAACTCATTACGTAACATACCATAATCAAAACGAGCATTATGAGCCACAAATATTTTTCCTTCGGTAAGTTCCCAAATTTTTTGAGCTACTTCTTCGAAAGGAGGTGCATCTGCCACCATCTCATTAGTGATACCTGTCATTCCACTAACAAAAGGATCTATTTTTCTATTTGGATTGATCAAAGTAGAATAACTTTCTACTACACGTTTCCCATTATGAATAAAAATAGCAATCTCAGTAATTCGATCGTCTATTGGTTTTCCTCCGGTGGTTTCTGTATCTAATATTGCAAACATTTTCTTATTTGTAAAAATACGATATGTAAGTCTAAATTTCATTTCCTCTTAAAAAAAGTATTTGTAGCTTTGAGTGAATGAAAAAATTGATTTTTGCTTCTTGTATGCTCTTTCTGACACTTGGTATCCAAGCGCAGACTACTGATAGTATCAAGCCTATATCGCCATTCAAGCGGGCAGTAGGACAATATTATTTTGAAGCAGGTATGCATGTGGGGCAGATATTGCAAAAAAAAGCTGGGATGTATACCCATTTTTCGGGGAACATAATCATTTATAAAAAATATCATATTGGAGCACAATACGAGCGATTGACCAATTATGAGCAGATGAGTTTATTTAACCAAGATACCATGCTGACAAAAACATATAATTTCATGCATCAGTCGGCTGGGATAAAGTTTGGTTATATAATTTTTCATTCTAAAAAATATCAACTTGAGCCGAATTTATCAGTCAATTGGGCAATGATTCAATATCGTACCAATGCATTAGATATACGTAAATGGAATTTTTGCGTGATTGAACCTGGAATAACCTTTAATTATATCGTACATAAAAATGTTTCTTTTGGAGCAGGATTACATTATCGTATCAATTTAGGTCTTCGTAATGCGCTTCAAAATAAAGACCTAAATGGTGTCTATGGCAGTATTTTCCTTAGGTTTGGAGTATTGAAATAATCTTATTATAGCACATACATAACTCTTTAATGATTCAATCCAAGATTTTGATGAAATATAACAACCTATAGAAAAAATTATACTTCAGTCTAATCAAAAATTACAATAGTAGTTCTTTACTGATACATACAACAAAAGCCTTCATCAATGATGAAGGCTTTTATAATTTATTTGATTATGAATACAAAATTATTTTCCTAACAAGGAGCTAAGTTTTGCCGTTAATTCTTCATTGTTTAGATTACGGGCGATGATGGTTCCATTCGCATCAATTAAGATCGTTTGAGGAATAGCTTGTATAGCGAAATCTTTCGCTGCTTTGCTTTCCCAACCTTTCAAATCACTAACATGATTCCATGTAAGACTATCTGTTGCTATAGCTTCTTTCCAATCAGCTGCTTTATCATCTAAAGAAACACCTAATATATTAAATCCTTTGTCGTGAAACTGACTATAAATCTGTCGTACTCTAGGATTTTCTTTTCTACAAGGTCCGCACCAACTAGCCCAGAAATCAATTAAGGTTACTTTGCCTTTTACACTCATCAATGAAATTTTATTTCCATTTGGATCAATCCCAACAATATCGCTTATCTTTTTACCTACAGCTGTTCTTTCTAAAATATCAATTTTATCTTTAAGCATAATACCTGCTTGAGTATTTTTAACTTCTTCAGTAAAGGCATCATATATTGGATGATATACTTTAGGATCTAACATATAAGAGTAATTCAAAATCAATATAGGTGAAATGATCGATTTAGGATTCTTTTTAGCATTGGCTTTGATTTCATCTTCTATGGCATTAAAGCCCATTTGATATAATTGGCTTAGTGAATCAATTCTTTTTTCATCGCCCATCATTTGTGCTTGCTCCATAGCTGGATATAAACTCTGCTGTGCCATTTCAATATTAAAAATGATCATTTGCATTTTATTAAAATCTTCTTGTCCTGCAGAACCTTTAATATTGTAAATACCAGGATTTAATGAATCTTCATACATTTCCATATCTTTTTTCTCCAAAACAACTTGCTTTGCTTGTTCCATCCCTTCTATACCAATATAATACACGTCAACACGTTTTAATTTCCCTTTTAATTCAAACTTGCCATCTTTCACTATCCCTGTAGCAATAGTGTCTATTTTTTTGGTAGTATAATTTCTATCAAATAATAATATTTTCTCTCCATCTTGAATACCATTGATTTTGCCTTTTAAAGTGAAATTATTTCCCCATTTATTACAGGCACTCACTGCCAACATGATTCCAAGGACTAATAGTAAATAATTGATTTTTTTCATATGTATATTTTAGAATAATTAAAGTGTAAAACTACTCACAATTTTATGGATGCTTTCAAGTATTTTTACAAAAAATTAGAATACTTGATTCTTACTCATAGCCTTTTTACGCAGTTAAATTCTACTCTAAGTGGTACTATTCACACGGACAAAGCTACACGTAGTTTATATGCTACTGATGCGTCTATTTATAGAGAATTACCCATAGCAGTAGCTTACCCTAAAAATGAAGAAGATTTAAAAAAGCTTATTCATTTTGCCACTGAACATCATTTTTCCTTAATTCCTCGTACAGCTGGCACATCCTTAGCCGGACAATGTGTTGGCTCAGGTATAGTAGTTGATGTCTCGAAACATTTTACTAAAATAATAGAAGTCAATAGTGATGAAAAATGGGTTCGACTTCAACCCGGAATTGTGCGTGATGAATTGAATATTTATTTAAAACCCTATGGTTTATTTTTTGGACCAAATACTTCAACTGCCAATCGAGCTATGATTGGGGGTATGGTAGGAAATAATTCTTGCGGCTCTTATTCGATTATATATGGTGATACTAGAAGACATACACTGGAACTAAAGGTTTTACTTCAGGATGGTAGTGAAGCGGTTTTTAAAGAAGAAGATTCTAATTCTTTACAAGAAATATTAAATCAAGATACTGCTCAATCCAAAATATATAAGCATGTATTAGATACTTTACATGATAAAAGTTTGCAAGAAGAAATTCGCAAAGAATTTCCCAAAGCTAGTATTCATAGAAGAAACACAGGTTATGCAATTGACGAGATCATTCAACAGCAGCCATTTACAACAAATGGACCTAAATTGAATTTAGCCAAATTGATTGCAGGTAGTGAAGGTTCTTTATGTTTTATAACTGAAATTAAAATTCATGTAGATGATTTACCACCAAAAGAAACACGTTTAATTTGTGCACAATTCATGGATTTACATGAAAGTTTAAAAGCGGTGGTAAGTTTGATGGAGCTTCAACCTAGGGCTTTAGAATTGATGGATTATAATATTTTAGATTGTACTAAAGGACAAATCGAATATAGTCAATATCGTTTTTTTGTAGAAGGTGAACCTCAAGCTATTTTGATTATTGAAATTGGTGCCGATGATCCATTGACATTAGACCAATTAACCAATCAATTTATTGAACGTATACAAACAAAAACTACAGCCTATGCATATCCCATTATAGATGGTGCAGTAGCTATACGAAAAGTTTGGAAATTACGTGAAGCAGGATTAGGATTATTATCTAATTTCCCTGGTGATGCTAAACCTGTTGCTGTTATCGAAGACACTGCTGTAGAATTAGCCGATTTACCAGCTTATATAGATGAATTTGGTCAATTGATGAAAAGCTTTAATCAAAATGCAATCTATTATGCACATGCTGGCGCTGGCGAATTGCATATTCGACCTGTATTAAATTTAAAAAACAAAGAAGGAGTAGAAATGCTTCGAACCATTGCCACTGCTTCTGCGCATTTAGTAAAAAAATACAATGGTTCCTTAAGTGGAGAGCACGGAGACGGTAGATTGAGAGGTGAATTTATCCCACTGATTTTAGGTAATCGTATCTATGAAGTATTGCGTGATATTAAAAAAACTTGGGACCCTAATGGCATTTTCAATCCAGGTAAAATAGTGGATACTCCTCCTATGGATAGTTCTTTGCGATATGCAATTAGCGAATCAAAAACAGCAGCTATAGAAACCATTATCAATTTTGATGATGTAGGTGGCATCTTACAGGCAAGTGAAAAATGTAATGGGAGTGGCGATTGCAGAAAAACTTCTTTAATTGGTGGTACGATGTGTCCGAGTTATATGGCAACTAGAGATGAAAAAGATACTACTCGTGCTCGAGCCAATATATTACGTGAGTTTTTAACTAACTCTGATAAAAAAAATAAGTTTAATCATTCAGAAATAAAAGAAATACTCGATTTATGCTTAAGTTGTAAAGGATGTAAGAGCGAATGTCCATCGAATGTAGATATGGCTTTATTAAAAGCTGAATTTTTATATCAATATCAAAAAGAAAATGGCGCCCCTCTTTCTTCATGGGCTATGGCGCATATTAGTACTGGTAATAAAATAGGTTCTTATGTACGTCCTCTGAGTAATTTTATGTTGACGAATCCACTTATTTCTTCTTGGATAAAAAATATTTTAGATGTAGCACCTCAACGAAATTTACCTGCCTTATATAAATATACATTGAGTAGTTGGTATGCAAAAAATAAACGCAACTTAGTTGCATCTACTCCTACAAAAGGGAAAGTATATATATTTATTGATGAATTTTCTGAATTTAATGATGTAGAAGTAGGTATTCACACCATACAACTACTATCAAAGCTTGGATACGATGTAGCTATTAGTCATCATGCTAATAGTGGAAGAGCCTATATTTCAAAAGGGTTTTTAAAGGACGCGAAACGAGTAGCGAATAAAAATGTAGAATATTTAACATCACTTATTCAGGAAGATAGTCCTTTAATAGGTATTGAACCCTCTTGTATTTTAGGTTTTCGGGATGAATATCCAAAATTAGTAAATACCGAATTGCGCGAAAAAGCTCAATTTATTGCCACCCATTCATATACCATTGATGAATTTATACATAAAGAAATAGAAAAGGGTAAAATAGATAGCTCCTATTTTAATATACATTCAAAAGCGATTCAAGTGCATGGTCATTGTCACCAAAAGGCTATGAGTGACATACAAAAATCCATTCAAGTTTTAACACAATTATTACAAACCAATGTAGCTCTTATACCAAGTGGTTGCTGTGGGATGGCAGGTTCTTTTGGTTATGAAAAACAACATTATGAAGTAAGTATGCAAGTAGGTGAATTAGTTTTATTCCCTAGTGTTCGAAAACATAAAGATTCGCATACCATTTGTGCATCAGGCACTTCTTGTAGACATCAGATTATGGATGGAACAGGCGTATCGTCAAAACATTTGGCAACAATACTTTTTGAAGGCTTAAAATAGTTACTTTATATACGTTGAATCAATTTTAGTTTCAATAGCTGGGAATATACGTTGATAGTCTTCTTTATAGGTAACTGCAGCTCTATAAAAAGCATCTGCTGCACCCGATAATGGAAATTTATCTACCCAAATTAGTGGTGCATTTTTAAGTTGTTCAATTTCTGTTGTAGTTAAAATTCTAATTTGACGTAAGGGCTGTGAAGGATCTGTTCCACGTTGTATTATAACTTCACTTATCTTATCTAGGTTATTGCCTGTAATAACCAATTTAACTTCTCCTCTACTTTTATATGTAGTAATTACAATATCCTTATTATTCATTTGTGCATTCGCATACAAACTAAATAAAGCACAAAAAGTAACAATAAGGAAAATAGATTTTTTTAACATGATTCAATTTATTTAATTACTAATTTTTTCACCACTCGTGAACTTTCATTTTCGAGCACAACGGTGTACAATCCTGATGCCAATTTTGAAGTATTCATAGTAATACTCTCTACGTTTGAATTGGTTGAAAGGTTCTGTGTCATTTGAATACGTCCACTAGCATCCATAATTCGCACAGTATATGTTTTAAAAGCCTTACTTACTAATTGAATAGTGCAGGATTCACTTGCTGGATTAGGATAAATGTTAAAATCAAAATCAGCTACTGGATTAACAGTTGGTATACTCAATGTAGGATGATTACTTAATTTTAAATGATCAAAAACGGCTGTATGTAAATTATCATTTTCATGACTACACGAAAACATTCCTATATAAGCATTATCTGACATACTAAATGTATCTGTATGAATTTCTATCCAACTTGATTCATCAAATGAATAATAGGTTGAAATGACTGAATCAATACGAGTAATACGAATATATATAGGGGCATTAAATCGATTTAAATTCACGTTTGAACTACCTGCAGCAGTATTTTGTCGATATTGATTGGCTACTCCATTTCCTGGAGTTAAACAAACCATCGATTGTTTTGAATCGGTATTTAATGATTCGCGAATCATCAATCCTGATTTAGCCCAGCCATAACTATTTTCGAGATAAGTGACTCTGCAACTCGCTTCTAAATTTCCACTGAAAGGGGTGTGTACAAAGTAAAATTGATCATTATTGCCCCACACATCGTCTCCAGAACCTTCTACGGTATATGATTTACTGATATCATCATAACATACACTACCAGCTAAGCCTACTGCACCAATATCTTCTTTCGTCCAAATAACAGGCAATGGATATGGATTCGTATTGATATATACACTGGTACTCCAGAAGCTACTATCGGTTCCACAATTTTTACGAACACGAATTTCATATTCTTCACAACCATTTAATCCAGCTAATAGATATGAATTGGTAGTTCCTGCATTCACATAATTCCACATAACATCTGCTGTTCGTCTATAAGCTATAGTTGTATTTACATTTTCTGTCCAACGTAAGTTTACATTATTACCACTCATACTTGCAGTAAGTCCATTGATATAAGCACAAGTATTATTGAATTGCAATGGAATGGTAAATACACCTCTACCAAAATAAGAAACGCGTAAACATCTATTGATACTTCCATCATCAAACATAATCATATCCCGAATATCTGCAATTGTAGGTAAGCCTTTATTAAATAATTGCCAATCAGTCATCGTATTATTACGATAATAAACACCTCTTGCAGTTGCTAAATAAATAGATTCATCAAAAGATGATTGATCATGTAGTATAGAAATAATATTTACCAATGGTAAAGTACCAGATATGGCAGTCCAGGTAGTACCACTATTTATCGATTTAAAAACGCGATTACCACAGCTCATATAAATAATACCTGTATCTAAATTGGTAATGGCAATACTTGCATATAAAGATGTTCCAGCAGGTGTAGCACTAATATTAAAATAGGTTGGTGTAGTACCTGTAGCATTATTCATACGCCAAACTTTATTATCATTAGTCACAAAATAAATAATGTTCTTATCTATAGGATTATAGGTAATTGCTTTAATACTTTTATTAATACTTGTAATAGCAGTCCAAACTGGAATACTAGATTGCAAATTAGTCGTTTTATAAATTTCGGTTTTAGTGGCAAACCCTAGGTTTTCATCTTCTGGTTTAAACAACATTAGCACATCATTTCCTTGAACATTACTTGCCAAGTAGGTACTATCATATCCTCCAAATAAATTACTTCTATGAAATCCATTTTCACATTGATATTCTTGTTGACGAGCCGAATAATCAATAAAAAATTGTGTACCTACATCACCCCCTTGATAGGTATACCAATTATTTCTATAATAATAAACGCCTCCATTATCCTGTGTACCACCAATCACATAATTTCGTGTAGGGCTTTGTGCGGCATGATAAAATTCCATCGTTGAAAAACCATCGTTCATTGGTTTCCAGCTAACTCCTTTATCTTTACTCAACCAAATTCCTCCATCATTAGCATTATATAAGTAAGTTGGGAAATAAGGGGAAAAAACAGAACAATGCATATCCGTATGTACTATAGAAGGCCAATTAGTCAACTTCTCAAAATACACACCTCCATTTAATGAACGCCAAATACAATGACAGTTTACATATAATTCATTAGGATCTGTTTGACTGGCACAAAAAGACATATTATAATTTCCTTGTCCGGAGGCATCTATCTGATAACCTACTATACTTGTATCAGGCACACTGCGAACCAATGAAAAGCTGCTTCCACTATTCGTAGATTTAAAAATACTCCCTCCATTATTCAGCATTAATAGATATACCAAATTTGAATCTGCTTTTGTAATAGCTAATCTACTCCCCGGACCATCTCCTAAATCTGGGAAAATGCTAATCCCACTGGTGGTTTCTGTCCATGTTTCACCCATATCTACAGAAGTAAAAAATTGTGTATTCGTTACAGCATATAAAGTAGAAGTAGTAGCATTCGGTTTAAATTTCATATCTAAAAAACGGCCTGTTCTTTTCTGGGTCCAGGTGGCACCAGCATCTATACTTTTCCAAATTCCATCATTGGTTGCTGCAATTAATTCATTATGGTTTAAGGGGCTCATTAATAATTCAAGTGCCATTCTATTGCCTATATTGGTATTCGATAAAGCCCAAGTGATACCACCATTGGTACTTTTATAAATACCGGTATTGGTTGAAAAATAATTAGGATCTCCAGAACCTAAATACAAAATATTATCATTTGTATAATCGATACATATAGATGCTAATTTCGTTCTAGGAAATGTATCAGTACCTAATACTTGCCAAGTATTACCCGTGTCTATAGTTTTCCATAATCCTCCTGAAGCTGATGTAGCAAAGATTATAGCAGGATTTGTGGGATGGAATTTCAACTGTGTGGTACGTCCCATACCATTTATCTGACCTACCTTATTGATTGGAAATTTTACTGGACCTAGACATTGCCATGGAGTAGTTTGTGAAAATGCAACTAAGTTGCAAATTAAACATAAACTAAATATATAAATTTTTCTCATTTGAATAATTCGTATTAATGAAAGCATTTTAGCTTCTATAAGTTAATTTTTTATTTGTTGATTTGTTGGATTTGTTCTTCACTTAGAATGCTCCCATCTTCTTGAACGTAAGGTTTAATCATTTCTGACCAGTACATAAATTTTTTATATTGAAAAGTAAGATTACGAGAAGATTCAGGTAATTTTTTTAATCGACGAGTAAGTGCTTTATCGTCTGTAATAGACTCTTCTGCAATGGTGCCTAGTATTTCTTTTTCTTCTATAGGTTTTTTTCTATTTTTCCAAAATAAATCAAATGCTTTTTGAGCTTCAAAATAATTTACTTTAGGATCTTCCATCATTAGAATCCAATGAGGAAATTTTTGATATTTTTTAGCTGCTTGATTGTTGTTAGAAAAAGCAGATACGAATACAAAAAGGAATACAAACAATAATGTATACTTCATGATATTGAATTAGTTCTTACAAAATTACATTATATTGATTGAAATAAGAACTATTTCAAAACTCAAGCTATTATTAGTTTAGAATCTTTTTAAGCACTTTGAGTTTGGTTTGATTATAGGTGTTTTGAGTGGCTAAAAGAATATCGTTTTTTTCTTTAGAAGTTAAACGAAAACTCATACTGGCTTTAGCCGATTTTTTATCAGGAGTGTATTCAAAACGTACAATATCAATAGGCACTTTCACATTATCTTTTAGATAAGCAAGAAAAGCATCATTATTATAATCGTGCAAGTTAGTTAGGTTATTACTAATTGTACCAAATGGGCTAGTTACCTTACTAAACCAGCTTTTTCTATCCAATTCTACAATAGCATCGACTTTTTCTAATGAACGAATTTCTACAATAACAATTCCTGAAGTATTTTCATTGATCCATTTTTTGTACACGCTAATAAATCTGCATGCTAAACCAGTACCTAAGTTATCTCTGATACCCGCGTCCATCGTGGTAAATTCAGGAGTTGTAGGAAAAGTAGCATTAGGTAATATCCAGGGATAGGTAGCATTGATTCTAACAGCAGTAGAGATAGGCATATCTAATGGATGAAAGCCACTGAAATAACTTTGATAATCGATAGCATCTACTTCAATCTGATTTTGATTGATCCAACCAGTATTGGCATTATATGGTTTCATCATATAACGCATCGGTTGTGAGGCTACCAATAGGTATCGAGCATCATTGGTGATGACAGGATAATTGAGCATCATGGGTATTTGTGCAGATTTTTCAGGTTGTACATAATCTGCTAAATTCTTTTTTAAAAATTGATGGGTATTGCTATTAAACTGATATTCCCACATATAAGCTCTATCTTTTTTATATTTATTTTCCTTCATTTTAATACTGCGCAAAGGATAAAATAAATCGTTGGTAGTAATAGAAGCGGTAATAGCGCTATTCAAATCTTTAGCAATATCAAATGTATATTTTTTGTCGTATAAGCTTCCTTGTAATTGATGCAAACTATGTTGATAGTACAACTCACGATAGTATGCTACGCCTAACATACCACCACTTGCGCCTGTCATCAATACAGTTTGTTTCATTAATTTCCCGTTGCTGATACTATCGGCCGTTTGCAACATCGCCATCGTAAACATACTAGCTCTATGTCCACCACCTGAAGCACAGATAAAAATAATTTTTGGTTTTTTATACGACTTATTATTTGCCAACCAATTTTCTAAAATTAAGTGAGTATTCTCTATATCTTTTTGAACATCTTTTTTATTAGCCAACTTCGTTAATGCATCAACACTATACTCCTTGTTGCCTTTGGTATAATCTAATCCAAACACTTTGTTTTGATACGAAAGATAGCTATATTTAGTAGCTACATTGATGAGTATAAAAGCTATAAAAAACGCGGTAGTGCTCCATTTACCACTTGTAAATTTAAACAAGCCATAAACAGATGTAATTACAGCAAAGGATAAAAATATATTCGTAGCGCTTGGTAATAAAAAAATAGGTCGTTCAATAAATAATCCAATAACCACAATTGTAATAAAAGATAAAATTTGCACTAGCACTACATTCCAATGATGTTGCTGAAATACTTCTGTCAATATTTCTTTATCGTAATGCTCTACACTTCTAGTACGTTTTAATTTGAGGTTATTACTGATATAATATTCAACAAAGAAAGGATATTCGGCATCTTCTAAATCTTCATATTTTTCAATTCTTTTTTTGTGCAATTCTCTTTTAAGAATTCGTAAGGTTCTTCTTTTTTGACGGATAATATTGATGATATCCTTATTCGCAAATTGAAAGTAAGCAGCATTGATGAGCACCATGAATGCAAATCCAGCAAAGAACCCACCTACGTCTAACAAGATATCTTTCGTAGAAGAAAATTCGTATTTGACTTGATAAGTAATTACACAATACACATAGGAGATAATAAACGCTATGGGAAGAATAGAATTATTGATTGCAAAGGTGGCTAAGGGCCAACGCAGCGTGGCAAGAAATGGAAATCTAAAACTATTTAGTATATACATAACTAAATTCCACGTAACGATAAATGCTCCAAAGCCCACTCCCACTAATGCAAAGCTCACATAACCTCCTTGCCCTAAATATTCGGGATCGAGAAAAAGTAAAGAGATACCATAGGTGCTAAATAATTTATTAAGAATGGTTAGAAAAAACATCATCCAAATAAATAATAAGATATGCTGCTTTTTTATACTGAGTATAAAAAGCTGTATAGGAAAGGATTTACGAATTAGATGAAATGTCTTTTTCAAGCTATATGATTCTAGCTACGAAGGTATAAATTTTATTGCTTTTTTAAAGATTGAAAATAGCTTTGTGCCATTCTTAGTTGACTATAGCTATAATTTTCGCTTAATATTGCCTTAAGTTCAGTTAAGCTAAGCGACTTATTGGATTCGATAATCTCACTGATTTCTTTTAGTTGTTGCTTACTTACAAAATCATGAATATTCACTTCGCCAGTAGCAATAAATTTAGAAAGATGATTTTCGATTGTCCCTTCTGTAAGTGCGCGCAAGGAAGCAATTTCAGCCACTGTTTTACCTGATTGGTAAAGGCTTAAGGTTTCTTTATGACTATCGCCTTTTTGAGCTTTAGCACTAGCTTTTATTTCGATTTCCTCTATACTTTGGGTATCAAAAAAAGTTGGCCCTTGATAAAAGATAGTCCCATTAAATTGTAATTTTTCAATTTCTTGCAACTTATAAATAAACAACTTTTCTATGAGGACAATTTCTTCCAAATATTTTTTGATTCTGCTTTTGCTTTTCATTTCTTCGATATGTGCATGCAAAGGAGCAATTACTTGTTGACTCATACTGATACCAAAATAATCGATGGCTTTGCGCATTCGTTCTTGCAGAAAATCTATATCATCCGTAGTAAATAGCGCATGTAAATGTTTCAAAAATTTATCTGCTATTTCTTTTTGTTCAATGACTTTATATAAAACTTGGGTGGCCATTTCATTAGCTTGTTCTTTATTGGGGATTTGTTTTTCTAAAACTAAATCTTTCAATTCATTGGCATTTACAATCATTTTTGACCAATCAAAAGCCTTCAACAATAGATGCTTTGCATATTCTGTTTTAGCATCTTGTAGCTTGTTTTTAAGTTCGTTTTTTTGTGCCTGAGTGTCTTTCGAATAAGCAACTATTTTGGCTTCCGTTTTAATGGCATCGGGATGTATAGGAGTAAGTAAATACATTCCTTCTAAACTAGTACATCTACTAAGTGCTACATACACTTGACCGGCGGCAAACGATTGCCCTGCATCAATTACCGCTTTTTCAAAAGTTAAACCTTGGCTTTTATGAATGGTTACTGCCCAAGCAAGTTTGATGGGATATTGAGTAAAAGCCCCTATTTCTTCTTCCTCTACTTTATTCGTTCCGGCATCGAAGTGGTATCGTATATTTTTCCAAGTTTCTTTTTTCACCGAAAATTCTTCACGTGTATCAAAAAAATTAACCACGATCTCATCATAATAAATACGTTTAATCGTAGCTAATTTTCCATTAAAATATTTTTTATCGAGGCTCGTATCATTTTTAATAAACATGATTTGAGCTCCTTGTTTCAGCACCAATTTTTGTTCGGTAGGATAAGTACGTTCAGGAAAATCGCCCCACATTTCGGCTTCAAATTCCATTTCATCGGCTTCTAGACGCTGCAATTGAGAGATATTAATTTTATCTGCTTTCCAATTATGCGTACAAAGCGTAATATAATTTTCTAAACCATAAATCGATTCAGGTTCATAACGTTTATTGAGCAATTCAAAATCCTCTTCGGTCATTTCATTATTTCGCACATGATTGAGCAATTGAATAAAGGTTTCATCACTTTGTCGGTATACTTTATCCAGTTCTACATTCAACATTTCCGCTTGTTGAAATACTTGAGCACTAAAGAAAAAAGGAGTCTCGTAATAACTCGATAAAACAGACCAATTTTCATCATTTACTACTGGTGGGAGTTGAAACAAATCGCCAATAAATAATACTTGAACACCCCCAAAAGCTTGTTCAGGTTTTTTGCGCACTTGACGTAAAATTAAGTCGATACAATCGAGTGTATCGCAACGCAGCATACTCACTTCATCGATAATAAGCAATTCCAGTTCATTTATCAAATCGCGTTTGGTTTTACTCAATTTCAAATTTTGAAAAAGGCTGCCGGGAGTTGTAACAGATACATTTTGGTCGAAGCTTCTATATTCTTGAGGAATAAACATCCCAAAAGGCAATTGAAAAAACGAATGTAAAGTCATCCCCCCTGCATTGATTGCTGCAACGCCTGTTGGGGCGGTGGTAACTGTTTTTTTGATACTGTTTTTTTGTATTTCGCGTAATAAGGTCGTTTTCCCTGTACCTGCTTTCCCGGTTAGGAAAATGTGTTTATTCGTTTGTAAAATATATTCTCGTGCTAAGTCAATGTTTTCCATCTGAGGTAAAAGTACTTATTATTGAGCAAGTATAGTACTCCCAATTTATAACTGGTGGTGTATATATCATATTATTATTGAACAGAAAAATATATATTTGTTTTAGTATTGAATTCTAAAATAATTATATGCCAATAGAATGGATCGCATTAGTGAAAGAACTGCCTAGTTTAATCAAAGACTTAGGAGGTTTGATTACTTCGAGTAGAGCGACAAAAAATTTATTGTTGAGTGAGTTGAAGAATAATTTAAAACAGTTTGAGAATGCAAAAAAAGCACCATTAAGTTATGATCAATTAATCACTATCCTATCAAACGAACAAATGTTAGTTGCTCGAAAATCAGGGTTTGCTTTTAGTTTGATTAAAATAGGGCGTATACAAGAGAAACATATTATTGATAAGCGAAATAAACGATATATAGGAAAGGATTGCGAATGGTTATTTATCAGTATTTCGGATAAGATTGATGAATTAAAAAAAATACAGAGTCAAAAATCATTAAATGAAATCGATAAATTAAATATCCCACTTCAATTTTCAAATCTATTTTTTAAAATGAAATTGCTGGCAGAGTTTATTAGGTAGAATTGTTTTTTTTATACTCTACTTTCGTCGTAGTCTCTTGACTAAGATGCAGCGTTAGTATGTCTCTGACTTACATAATTACATATGTAAATTGAAAAAATAATTTTTTCACGCACAATCTGTCCTTAGTCTGAAGCGTGGCAATATTTGTGGGCGACTACGGACTAATTAATATTATTTTCAAGTCTCCGCGGGGTCTTCCGTAGGAGACCCAGCGGCTTTTTAACGACATACATTTGTAATGTTCATTTTGATTATTATACAAGAAGAAAGTTTTTATTTTTAAATTGAATCAGTAGGCATTACAAATGCCTTTTAACAATGGTTCGACATGCCTTGCAGAACATGTCGAACAGCGGTTTTTAAAGAATTTCTTAAAATAAAAAAGCCCTCAATTTGAGGGCTTTTGTGGTCCGGGGCGGGATCGAACCGTCGACACAAGGATTTTCAGTCCTTTGCTCTACCAACTGAGCTACCGAACCTTTTCTAAAAAGGAATGCAAAAATAAGTATTTTTAAATAAAAATCATAGCTATTTTTTATAGTTTGGTATTTTTATTTCATAAGTCTTTCTATACTTGTTGGGTAAGGTTCTGCTTTGAATCCATGGATTCATCAATTTTAAGCTCTTATAGTTTGTGCCAAACATCTGTGCAAATCCTACCAAATCAGTGATTGAGCTATCTACTTGCACTACAGCATAAGGAATAGGTTGATATAAATCTTCACTTTCAAAATGATATCCATATTTTTCTTGATGCTCATATACTTCTTTTAAAGCCAGTATTCTGAACAAATAGCGTGAAGTTTCAGTATTCAAATACAAATCGTAGTAATTATTCGATTTCTGAAAATTAGCTTGGTTTTGTAATCCATCCTGTCCCATATTATAAGAAGCTGCGGCCATAGTCCAATTACCAAATTTTGCTTTGGCATCTTTCAAATACTTACAGGCAGCAATTGTAGAAGCGGTAATATCATAACGCATATCTATCGATTCATTTATTTCTAATCCATATTTAACTCCTGTTTCTGACATAAACTGCCAAAATCCTTCAGCATGCGCAGGTGAGGTAACATTTTTTAATCCGCTTTCTGCTAATGCTAAATATTTAAAATCATCTGGCACCCCTTGTTCTTTTAATATTTTTTCTATGTCTGGAAAATAACGATTGGCTAATTTGATATTCTGAATGGTATTGCTATGATAATAGATATTGATTAGCATTTCTCGTTCCATACGTTCACGTACATCCCAATCGTTGGTGGGCATTACTTCACCTGCAAAATTCAAACCTGCAGGCAAACGTACAGGAACTACATGTTGCATCATGGCAATGCTATCCTCTGTTTCATATTCGGTTGGTACCGAAAATTCAGAAATCGTTTTTTTTGTCGCTATTTTTTTACTGCTTGCATAACCGATTATCCCGCCTATTAATAGAAGCACTAAGCTTGCTCCAATTATTTTTTTATTCATTCTACAATAGTTAATTAGTCTTTTTATCAATATTATTTTTATAAATGGGTACCATACTACAAGGTTCGCCATACGCTATAGAACGCACAATCGGTAATAGTTTAGTACTTAAGTGCATGTATATATTTTCATTAATACTTTTATCGCCACAACCTTTGATCACTACTCGTTGATTTTGATAAGTTGCAAGAGGCAGCATTTCAATTGTATGTAATAACGATAGATTAGTGAATTGTTCTTTAGTAGAAGCAAAGGCGAAAAACGTGGATACTTTTTGAAGATAAGGGCAAAGCAACATATACGCCCAAGTAGGGATTATAGCCATGTTAGAGCAATAAACTCGAACAACTTTTCCCTGAAGCAACTCCCAATTATAATTTAGTAATGCCTCTTTATAATCAGCTTCTTTTAATATCAATTCTTTGTATAAAAATGATTTCAAATCCAAATGAAAGATATCTTCCTCTTTAGGTATCCATGTGGCGATATCTAAAGTGATTATATTTTTATTGGCAATTGTATTAACAGGAATGTTCATGTTACAAAAATAGATAAAAAAATGCCTTAGCATGATGCTAAGGCATTTCAATTATGATTTATTAATGATTAATAGAAATTAAATCTATTATCAACCAATTTAACATTATCAACCACTGATTGAGTTAATCCTTGACTTAACGAACGAGTTAAATTTTGAATAAAGTAATTACCTGCTTGCATAGTTTCTGCTGGTGATTTAGCTGGTGTTTTAGTTATTTTATCACTAACAACTACATAAACACCTTGTAAACCTGGAATGGGAGCAGTGATTTTACCTTTAGGTGCACCTATAAAAGCACCTGCTACAGCTGGTTCGAAACCGAATGTACCTACTTGACCTTGAGCCATTGATACCCCTGTAACTGGGATATATGTTGCATTTACTTTTGGAGCAAGAGCTTCAATGGTAGTTGCTTTAGCATCATTTATTTTTTTAGTAATCATTTCGATTTTCTTTTCTTTAATTACTTCTACTTTTAATTCTTCACGAACTGCATCAATAGTCGGTAATCCTTCAGGTTTGATATTATCTACTAATACAACTAAATATTGATTATCTACTCTGAAAGGTTGTGGAGATACTTTTCCTTTTTCATTTTCAAACACCCATTTTACCATGCTTCTAGCCATACCAATACCTGGTACATTATGATCATTTTTATTAATTGAAAATTCTCTTGAACTAGTTGGAGGCATTTTTTTAATAGAGGCTTCAAAGGTTTTTGCATTTTGATTATCGCTTGCAAATTTTGAAACACGAGATAAAATACCATCTTCTGTTTCTTTACTCGGGATAATTGTTTTCGCTAAATAAGAAACTTTTACTGCAGGTACCGTTGGTTTCGTTTGAGTTACTTTAATGATGTAGATTTTGTTATTATCTTGTGTTTTCATATATCTACCATTATCATTATCAAACAAGAAATAAGCTAAATTTGCTGGTACAGTTGCTTTGGTAGCCCAACCTTTAGCACCACCCATTTTCATTGCTTGATTAGGACCCACTTGAATACTATTAGCAGGATCATCAGAATAAGCATTTGCTAATGCTGCCATATCACCACCTAAGGTATCTAAAACTCTAAATAAACTATCGAATAATTTTACTTTAGTTTGTACTTCAGCATCTGAATTAATAGTTAAAACGATTTGAGAATATTGAACAGAATCAGAAAGTATTTTTTTATTCGTAATCTTAGCTACTTTATACACCATACCATCGTAGTATGGGCCAACATAAGAACCTTCTGGAGCATTAAAAATTGAATCTGCATATGCACCTGTAAATTCTGTTTTTCTTGTCCATGCTAAACTAAATGGTGTTTCTGAATTTACATTGATAAAAGTAGTATCATTATCAATAGATTTTAATTCTGCAAATTTTTCATCCATCCATGTTTTAACATCCATTGAATCGTAAGAAGAAGGAACCACTTGGAACATTGCAAATTTAATTCTTCTACTTTCTTCTTTTGATTCATATTTTTTTTGATGAGCATTTAAGTATGCTTTTAAATCATCATCCGTTACTTTAATAGTTGCATCAGGAATTGAAGAATAAGGTACTTGTAATACTTTACCATCTGCACTAGATGTAAATTCATCGTATACCATTTCATTCATCCATTTTGGAGAATAGATACCTTTTGTTACTAATGCGGTGTATTTAGTAGTAGTTCTATTATCGATGATATATTTTTTAAAGGCATCCCATTGTCTTTTTCTTTTAGCCACTTCAGGACCACCATCTTTTTGATTTAATGAATTCACAAAATTCACAACCGTTTGTCCACTATACATACCTGTATTAGGATCAGTAAAATTTTGACGAATCATTGGATCTGGAAATAAATCACCTCTTAATAATTCTATTTGTTCGTCTACAGTAACTTGAATACCATTTTTAGCAAACAGTTTATCCATTACCGTTTTATTCAATAATTCTTTCCAAGTTTGTTCTCTTACACCTTGTCTTTCTTGCTCACTTAGAGATGTTTGACCCTCTTTATTTAATAATAAATTATCTTCATTTTCTTTCACTTTATCTTCAAAAGCTACACGGTCTAAAGTAGTTCCATCAATACTACCTAATGAGTTTTTATTACCTCTTAAGATAGCGGCTCCACTTTCCCATTCGCTCATAATTAAAAATAAAAACATACTCACGCCTATCAATACGAGCATGATCCATAAAAATCTAGTTCTGATTGTACCTATTACTGCCATAAAAATTAATTCCGTTTAGTGGTTATACTAATGTTAAAAAGATTGCAAAAATAATGCTAATAGATTGTATTTCAAAGCGAAATTGACTAAGAATTAATTTTTATAAGATGTTGATAAACATGAAGCTATGGACTAAATATCCATATATTTCATAAATTCATCATATTTTTCCTTTAAATCTTGGAAATATTCGCGCTCTTCGTAGGTTGCTTTTATAGTATAATTAAAGCGCTCAAAGGTTTGAACTAGGGATGATAATTCGTATTTATCTAGTTTTAAGGTTATCTCCACTTTAGAAGTATCGTAAACAGTATTTACATAAAGACATAAAACTTTAATATTATTCGATTCAACAATTCGGGCAATTTCACTTAAAGAATAGCTATTTAAATTCGTTTCTACAATAAGTATGGCCCCATTATCGAGTAGTGAGTTATACTGAGCGAAATAACGAAATAAACTTTTTAAGGTGATTGTACCTACTAATCTATCATCTTTTTCTACAACTGGAATAAGCGTCAAGTTATTTTCAGCTGTGATTTTTATTACTTCGAATATATGCATATTTTCATTTGCATAAGGATGAATAAGCGAAAAGGGCAATTCGCTCAAGGGCTTATTCATATCTTCTATATCCATTATAGCTTCATCTGTTAGTAAACCTGCATATTTATGATCATCATCTTCAACTGGCATCATATCCAATCCAAATTCTTGCATCAATTCTAATGCGGTATTAGCAGTATCCTTTAATGATAAGCTAGGTATGGTATCAGCTATTAGTTGTCTTGCAATCATATATTTCTAAACGAAATTCTCCCTTAAATGTTTCATCAAAATTGTCAAATTATGCTAATATTATTCATGTTTCTTTAGAAACTCCATGAGTAGTTTATCAAATGTTTCGGGATGTTCCATCATAGGCACATGTGCACATTCATCAATGATATGCAACGTAGAATTAGGCAATAGCTTATGAAATTCCTCACCAGCAAAAAGTGGTGTAATTTTATCTTCTCTTCCCCAAATTAAATTTACAGGTATAAGAATCGTATGTAACTGATCTTTTACATTGTGACGAATCGCACTACGAGCAATATATAAAACACGAATCGCTTTTTCTCTATTATTAACTATTTCAAAAACTTCATCTACTAATTCTTTAGTAGCTGTATTAGGATTATAGAAGGTGTATTCTGTTTTTGTTTTGACATAATCATAATCGCCTTTTTTAGGATATGAATCTCCTAAACTATTTTCAAATAACCCTGAACTACCTGTAAGTGTTAAGGTTTTTACTTTCGATTGATTTTGTAATGTATACAGTAAACATAAATGACCACCTAAAGAATTTCCTAAAAGGTGAAATTGATTATACTCTTTATAAGCAACAAATTTCTGTACATAATCTAATAGTCCATCTATAGTACTTTCAGCAACTTCTAAGTCAAATAAAGGAAGCATAGGCACTACTACTTTATAATCATTAGAAAAGGTATTGATAATGGATTTAAAATTACTAAGTGCGCCAAACAAGCCATGTAATAGCATGAGCGGGGTACCTGTACCTACTTCTATATATTTAAACTCTTTTTCTACTCGAATTTTATATTCCATATAATGGCTAAAAGTAGCAATAATAATTGATATTCCTAATGTGATGAAATGATTTTGTAAGGAAATAATTTACAGTATTGAATCCAGTTTTGTAATAGTTGTAAACCTTTTTTAGTTAGGATAGATTCTGGGTGAAATTGAAAACCAATTATAGGTAGTGATTGATGCGCCAATACCATACATTCATGATCTATGCTGTTGGCTATGCTAGTAATATGACTTATTGAATCAGTAGGTTCTACTAATAATGAATGATAACGCATCACTTGAAAAGGCTGAACAATCTGATTAAAAATAGGATGTTCAGTAAAATTTACTACACTCGTTTTTCCATGCATAGGTGTTTTTGCTTTAACTAGTTTCCAACCAAAAAATTCGCCTAAAGCTTGATGACCTAAACAGATTCCAAGTATAGGAACTGATTGGTAATATTTTTCAATTACTTGCATAGTTATACCTGCATTGATAGGTTTACCAGGGCCTGGCGACAGAACGATTGCATCAAATTTTAGCGTATCTATTACATCTAGTGAAGTATTATTTCGAACAACATTTGTTTTCATCCCTAATTGATTCAAATAATCAACTAAATTATATGTAAAAGAATCAAAATTATCTATTAATAGAATATGCATATACTAGTTAGCATGTTGGAGTGAATCTACTGAAGGAATATTTGCATCTATAGTTTGATTCATGTGATGATACATATTATTAAATACAGGCATAGCCGTACCAATGGCATTCATCAATACAGGAGATAGTGAAGAAACAGGTTGGTAGGTATACGACTTCAATTTAGTTTCCTCTGATATTAGTTTTGCTTTATCTATATACCAAATAACAGTACTTAAAAGAAATAGTACTAATGTTGCAAAAAGTGCTGCACCTATTATTTGGTTGATCGTTGTTAAATGAAAAGCTTTTAATAGTTGATCTGTAGCCCAATTAATGAATTTAAAAAACAACACAAAAAAAACTATTAATACAAAAATAGATACGATTGGTAAATATGCTTTATTAATAGATGTTTGAGTACCTAAATAATGCAACATATATTCATTAGCTTTTAGCATAATTGTAGTACCTATAATAAAGCTAATAAGCATAAATATGGTATTAACAATTCCTTTTTTATAACCGTAATAAAATCCGGCCGATAAAAAAATAAGAATAATAATATCAAAAACCATTTAGATTCTATTTAATGTAGCGAATATAACGTTTGTATAAATAAAAATATTATTTAATTAGATAGTAATTGTTTTACGATTTGTGAAATCTTGGATCCATCTGCTTTTCCAGCCATTTCTTTATTGGCTAAACCCATTACTTTTCCCATATCTTTCATTCCTACAGCTGCTGTATCAGTAATAATTTTTTTAATGATGGAAGTCATTTCTTCTTCGTTTAATTGTTTTGGCAAATATTTTTCGATTATTGAAACTTCTTCAATTTCTTTAGTTGCAAGATCTTCTCTATTTTGTTGTTGATAGATAGCAATACTATCTTTACGTTGTTTCACTAATTTTTGTAGTAGTTGTATCTCTTTTTCTTCGCTTAATTCTTTTGAAGCACCTGGTTCGGTCTGAGCAATTAGTATAGCCGCTTTTATAGCTCTTAATCCTCTTAATGACACTTCTTCTTTGGCCATCATGGCGGCTTTAATATCATTATTTATTGTTTCAACTAAAGACATAATTTATTTATTTTAGAATGTAAATGTATTAATAAATGTAAGCAAATAAAGCATAAAAAAGTTCCTTTTTAATGCTTGAAATGTCTTACACCAGTAGTAAGCATAGCCATATTATGCGCATTACAATAATCAATGGAATCTTGATCTTTGATGGAGCCTCCAGGTTGAACTACTGCTGTAATTCCTGCATTATCAGCTATTTCAACACAATCAGGAAATGGAAAAAAGGCATCGCTTGCCATTACCGCATCTTTAGTATCAAAACCAAAATTATGTGCTTTTTCTATGGCTTGTTTCAAGGCATCTACTCTACTGGTTTGTCCGCAACCCATTCCAATCATTTGTTTATTTTTTACAATTGCAATAGTATTAGATTTTAAATGTTTAGCACAGATTAACGCAAATTCAAGATCCTCTATTTCCTTATCCGTTGCAGTGCGATTAGTCACACTTTTCATAGATTGTTTTTTTTCAATCTCCTGATCGCAATCTTGCACTAACACTCCATTAATAAGTGACTTAAACATTTTAGACTCAAATTTATGTGGATGCAATTGAAGTAATACTCTATTTTTTTTACTTTGTAATAACTGTAAAGCCTCAGGAGCAAATGTAGGCGCTAAAAGCACTTCACAAAAAAGATTATTAATTTCTTGAGCTGTTTCTAAGTCAATTGCTCTATTAGCTATTAATATTCCACCAAAAGCAGAAGTGCTATCACAAGCTAATGCTTTTAAATAGGCTTCTTTAATAGTTGATGCAGAAGCAATACCACAAGCATTTGTATGTTTGATAATAACAAAAGTTGCTTCTTCAAATTCAGCAATATATTGAATGGCCGCATCTATATCTACTAAGTTGTTATACGATAATTCTTTTCCATGTAATTTAGTGAAAACCTCTTCTAACTTACCGTAGAAAATTCCTTTTTGGTGAGGATTTTCACCATATCTGAGCACTTGTGCTTGTTCTATACTTTGTTTGAAAACAGCTGTATCATTGTTTTCAATGAAATACTCATGAATCATAGCATCATAATGAGAAGTACGATGAAAAGCTTCTTTTGCATATTGCTTTCTATCTGTAATATCAGTTGCACCTTTCTTAGTATCTAATAATTCTGTAAATGCTGCATATTGATTTCTAGATGAAATAATCAATGTATCATTAAAGTTTTTAGCTGCTGCTCGAATGAGTGAAATCCCTCCAATATCTATTTTCTCAATAATGTCTTCTTCGCTAGCGCCTGATTTTACAGTCTCTTCGAAAGGATATAAATCTACAATAATTAAATCTATATACGGAATTTGATATGCTTCCATCTGCGCTTGGTCTAGTTCATTTGCTCGTCTAGCTAAGATTCCTCCAAATATTTTAGGTTGTAATGTTTTTACTCTACCTCCTAATATCTCTGGGAAGCCTGTAAGACTCTCTACACTTATGACAGGAATATTTAGATCTTCAATAAACTTCTGCGTACCACCAGTTGAATAGATCGTTACACCATAACTATGTAATCTTTTTACTATCTCATGTAAACCATCTTTATAGAAAACAGAAATAAGTGCGGAGTTAATTTTTTTCATCGTGCAAAATTTTGGAAATTGATATGCAAAGGTATAAAGAAGCTATGAGTAGACTTAAGCTACTTTTTCACTAATAACTAACAAAAAAAATGTCCTATAAAGGACATTTTAAATATTGATTTACCAACCTAGAATATAAGCGAAAATAAGTGGAGCAACTATAGTTGCGTCACTTTCTACAATAAATTTAGGAGTGTTTATATCTAGTTTACCCCACGTAATTTTTTCATTAGGTACTGCACCTGAATAGGAGCCATAAGAGGTGGTAGAGTCTGAAATTTGGCAGAAATACGACCAAAATGGTACATCATGCCATTCTAAATCTTGATACATCATAGGAACTACGCATATAGGAAAATCACCAGCAATACCTCCACCAATTTGGAAAAATCCTACGCCTTTACCTTCGCTATTGTTTCTATACCATTCTGCTAACCAAACCATATATTCAATACCACTTTTCATAGTAGTAGCTTTCATTTCATTTTTAATGATATAAGATGCGAAAATATTTCCCATGGTACTATCTTCCCAACCTGGACAAACAATAGGAATATTTTTTTGAGCTGCAGCTAACATCCAACTGTTTTTTGGATCTATTTCATAATATTGCTCAAGCACGCCACTCAATAACATTTTATACATAAATTCATGCGGAAAATATCTTTCCCCTTTATCATCTGCATCTTTCCAAATTGCATGAATATGTTTCTGTAATCTTCTAAATGCTTCTTCTTCTGGAATACAAGTATCTGTTACTCTATTATAGTGATTTTCTAATAAATCCCACTCATCTTGAGGGCTTAAATCTCTATAATTTGGCACTCTTTTATAATGAGAATGAGCCACTAAATTCATAATATCTTCTTCTAGATTGGCACCTGTACAGGAAATAATCTGTACTTTATCTTGGCGAATCATTTCAGCTAAAGAAAGACCTAACTCTGCAGTACTCATGGCACCTGCTAAAGTAATCATCATCTTGCCTCCTTCGAGCAAATGCGTTTCATAACCTTTTGCAGCATCTACTAATGCAGCGCTATTAAAATGTCTATAATGGTGTTGTATAAAATTAGATATTGGACCCTTTACACTCATGTTATTTTATTTAAGGTTGCAAAGATAATCTAAACTACGATAAGGTATAAAAAAAAGCCATTACTTAATTAAGTAATGGCTTTAAGATTATAAAATTAGAGTTTATTTGCAAACCCATAAACCGTTAAAAGAAGTTCTATTAGCGTCGATATAAGCTTGGTATTCTGCATCTGTAGAAAAATCTGATCTACAAGTTTCAAAATAAGTAATACCTAAGTATTTACAAGTGAAGCATTCGCTTTTTTTACAAGCAACAGTAGTTACAATAGTAGCTACTAATAAAAGTGAAAATAAGACTAATTTTTTCATAAATTTTTTTGTTTTGTGAATTATAAATCAAGCACAATATAAAAATAAATATTACACAAATCAAAACTGTTTAAGTTATTCATTGAAATGATAAATATTTAGGATGATCTAATACAACTTAAGAAGACTCATATAAAAAACAAAGTCCTGATTTAAAAAATCAGGACTTTGTTTTTTATAAATAATATTGTTTATTTACTTACAATAATTCGTTTAGGAATAACTAAATTTCCCACTTGAATATATGCTAAATAAACTCCTGAAGCTAAACGATTGGTATTAATACTTATTTTATTAGCCCCTTCCACTAAGTTATTATCTATTTTCATTACTTCTTGTCCAATAGCATCAACTATACGAATAATTCCTTTACTGGTTGATGTAACATAAATATCTATAGTTGTGATGTCTTGTGTTGGATTTGGATAAAATTCGCCTACAGAAGTTTGTGTAGCATTTATATGTGCAGATACAATTGATGATTTTTCAGCCTTGCCATCATAATCTATTTGATTTAATCTGTAATAGTATTCACGACCTGCTACTACTTTATGATCATCGAAATAGTATGCATGGGTTGTTGATGAATTATTATTTCCATTTACAAATCCAATTTTTTCAAAGTTGACACCATCTAAACTTCTTAATACTTCAAATCCTTTGTTATTTATTTCTGAAGCTGTTATCCATGACACTTGAATATATTCATTATCGATTGGCTTTGCTGTTATTGATGTATAAGTCACTGGCAATCCAACTCCTGCATATGGACTTATCCCTATACCACCTGTTCCTCCAGAGAAACTTGTAATTCCATCGAATTCTACATAATTAACGCCACTTTCTGTTCCTGATACACTAGGTGTTAAACGAATATTCGAAAATCCAAAGTTATTGCCATCATTAATTAAACTTGGACTAAATGGTATTCCTACCGTCTTAAACCAACTAAATGATACTGGGTAATAGCCTCCTGGAGTTATCGTATTCAACAACGTTAACTCTGAATCTCTAGCAGTTGTCATAGCTGAAATTTCAGCTGGATCATAGTAGAATTTTACATCTACTGGAGAGACTAATGTATTACCTCCTAAGTCTACATTCCAATATCTTTTCATCACATAAGATGCATCTTTAATACCGCCTGCTCTCGTTGCTTCATTCGATATTGTTGTAGCATTATTTTGTATAAATACTTGTGCCGCTGCTTTTGCAACTGTATTGGTAGTTCCCCATTTAATAGCAAATACAAATTTCCCTGGCAAACTAGGATGCTCATAATAAGTCCATAAACCATCTTCACAATAGGCTATTGGGTTGGTTGATGGACCACTTGCTAATATCACATTCGATGAACCACCCATTGATACATTTACTACTGATTCTAATGTATTACAGACACCTTCTAAACGCATATAGTAGCTTGGGCTCATTAGAGTTGTAACTGCTGAGTCTCCTGTTCCAATATATGTGCCTGTACCTCCTGGGCCTGTCCACCAAATTGGACTTGCACCAGTTCCTGCGGTATATCCTCTAGCACTTAATGTAATGGTAATTCCTGCACATCCATAATCTGGAGTCGAGCTTGTACTCGTTGCTGCGATACTTAATGTATTGACTATAACTGTTATACTTGCACAAGTGGTTGTATTACATGTGCCATTATATCTTACAAAATATGTAGTATTAGTTGTTGGTGATACCGTTATGGAGTTGCCTGTGCCTATAACTGTGCTACCACATGAACCTGAGAACCATTCTGCTACTGCGCCTGTTCCTGCACTTCCGCCACTTAAAGTAAGGGTTGTAGATGCACCATTACATATAGTAGTAGTGCCAGTGATACCTGTTGGTGCAGTACTTAATGTATTTACTGTAACTGTTGCATTTGCGCATGTGGTTGTATTACATGTGCCATTATATCTTACAAAATATGTAGTATTAGTTGTTGGTGATACCGTTATGGAGTTGCCTGTGCCTATAACTGTGCTACCACATGAACCTGAGAACCATTCTGCTACTGCGCCTGTTCCTGCACTTCCGCCACTTAAGGTAAGAGTAGTTGAACCTCCATTACAAATAGTAGTGGTGCCTGTGATACTTGTTGGTGCTATAGAAGGAGTATTTACTGTAACAGATACACTTGCACAGGTGGTTGTATTACATGTGCCATTATATCTTACAAAATATGTAGTATTAGTTACTGGTGATACCGTAATTGAGTTACCAGTTCCTATAACTGTGCTACCACATGAACCTGAGAACCATTCTGCTACTGCGCCTGTTC
>JBAXTO010000008.1:0-132509 GCA_037130135.1 Bacteroidota bacterium | reverse complement strand
CTGAACAAAAATTACTTTCATATCCCAACACTCACTCCCCAACCGTCCTTCAGCACCAACCCCCATCCCCGCCCACCATCTCCGCCCACCTCGTCATGCAGCAGGCAACTACCCTTATCACAAACTCTATCTTTCTTAAGAGGGTAGTTTCCTTCTGAATGACACGCGGGTTTGTATAGTTTTTTTACTGAACAAAAATTACTTTCATATCCCAACACTCACTCCCCAACCGTCCTTCAGCAGGAAACTACCTTATACCTACCACCATCTCCATTAAAACTCAATACCCCAAATCAATTTATAAAAAAATCAATCCTCCCTCACGCAAGATTTGATTATTATAATTTATATTTGAAACCTTTAAAAAACCAAAACACATACCCCCACATGGAAAATACCCCAAGCTATCAAGAAATTTTCAGCAGCGTAAAACCAAAACCAAATTACTATATCGGTTTACTGGGACTCATCCCACTCGTTGGCTTTTTTGTTGGACTGGTTTTGACCATACTAGGCATCGTTAAATACAAAGACAAATACCTGGTACTAATAGGCATCCTCTCTATGTTATTTACCATAGCGGTGTATTCCTCGCTGTATTATATTGGCTTCAAATCAGATTTAGGCGCTAAAAGCTGGGAGACACATGCCCAAATGCAACTGAATTCATTAGTGACGAACGTTGAATTTTATAAGCTCGAATATGAAGTATATCCAGATAGCCTAAAGCAAATTGAAAATTCGAATCAGTTTATTTCTATTATAGACCCTACCCAAAGCACTAAAGGAAGAAAAAATCAATATTACAACTATAAAAATCTAGGCGATCATTATCTACTTTTTTCAAGCGGTAGCGATGGCCTCGCCAATACCAAAGATGATATTTACCCTCAAATAAAAGTAGTAAACAAAAATATTGGCTGGATAAAAAAGGAACTAACTAAATAATAATTCTCCTTAAATTTTTGCCTCTTTTTTATAGCTGTTTGCACAAATATTTTTTGTAGAAGCATACAAACAGCAGGCTATCGATATCAAAACTTTTTTAGTGGAAGAGAAATTAAAATACACTATGATGGAGTTGACGAATATATAAAAAAGAACTGCCACTAACAAGGGTTTTGCAAAAGTGTGGCTTTAGAACTAAATTAGAATATTAGTTCTTTCTAAACCCCACATTCGACAAGCCCTGACCATTATGGACAATTTAAAAAAAACGACACAACGTTATGAGATAGACTTGAGAATCACTTCATAAAACACGAACAATAAATTTTTATTAAACAAAAAATAATATCTTATGAGCGACATACCAACATCAATGACAAAAGAATATTCTTGGATTAAATTACCTACTAAATTATTACGAATGAATAAAAAGTTGTTGGCCTTACTTATATTAGGAATCATATTTAATAATACCATGGGTCAAAAAAATATAACAATAGATAATGGTTGTTCATATTTAGGTGAGTTGAAAAGCACTAACATTTATTTAAAGGAATGCACTAACCCAGAAATTTTGAAAATTATAGATGATATACTCAGAGTAGTTTCATTACAAAAAAATTTCGAGATATATGAAGCAGACATAGAAAACGCGATGGCTACTAAATATGGCGGTAGTAGATTGATAATCCTTGACCCTAAATTTCTTGATGAAGTGAAAGTCGAGTCAAAGGATAAATTATCTAGTTACCTAATAATAGCACATGAAATAGGGCATCATCTAAATATCCATACAGAAAGGTCAAACAATGCAAGCCCATGGTGGGATGAACTTGAAGCGGACCATTTTGCGGGAGCTGTAATACATAAATTAGGGATAGAACCCGTTACAATGTTTAATGTGCTTAGCGTATTAGCACCTAAATGGAGCATCGAACAAAGTAAGTCAAGCCATCCCGATTGGACAGCTAGAGTAAAAGCAGCAATAAATGGCTATAGCCAATCGGTATTTTCTGAAGTAAAAATTAGCATTAAATCAAATCAAGAAGGTAAGTTGGACTCTCTAATTAGTTCACAAAAGCAATTAGAACTCTTACTAAATGAAAATATATTTAATAAAGATAAGGATGAAAAGGAATCAAGATATAGGGTAACAGATAAAAAAATAATTAGAAATTATGAAACACTATATTACAATGGTCAAAAAAATAGTACCTATAGATATGCAAGTGATACAATCGACCTCAAAAAGGTATATAAAATTTATGCACGGTGGCATGATTTAGGAGAGTTTAATTTTGTAAAATATGATGAAAGTGAAAGTTTTCTATACTTGTTAAATCCAGAAACACGTAAACAGTTACCTGAGAATTGGAATTTTGATGATGAGTATACACTATATAACACTTTTTATATAACCTATTCATTAAATCAATTAGTAGCAAAAATCCAACGTTACTCTGAATAATCTGAGTTAGGTTTATCAACTTTCTAAATTAAGAAATGGGACGAAAAGCAAAAGTTAAGCAACAACTGGAAATACGTGCGAAAGAAATTATCAGATTATTCAATTCAATCGCAAATTTGAATAAATCATATAATCATAAACAAAAGATACATTTTAATAATTACCAACGTGGCTAGTAACACTGACTCTTCAAACCCAATTTTCGTCTTACTCTCTCGACTACTATATTTCGATAATAAGTCTCTGACTTATAAAATTTATTTCCTAAATTTGAAATAAGAAATAAGCGTCTTAGAAATTGTTGTTTATTTATATTATTTAGATATAGCGATTAATATTTCGGTTATATAATACTTATGCACAAGGTTTAAAATGCAGATTCCATTAAAATCATTAAGATATTTAAGAATTTTCGTAAATTTAGTTTATGAAACAAAGACTTTATATAGACACTTCAGTTTTTGGAGGTTACTTTGATGAAGAGTTTTCTGAATTTACTAAACCACTTTTTGACAGATTTACAAAGGGTGAATTTGCTTTATTGTTTTCAACTGTGACAGAGGATGAACTAATTTCTGCTCCACAGAATGTTAAGGACTTAGTTAAAAATATTAAAGTTAACAATACTGAATTTCTTGATACTACTGATGAAGCGGTTGAACTTGCAACACAATACATTTCTGAAAAAGTTGTGGGGCAAACAAGTTTTGCAGATTGCCTTCATATAGCCATCGCAACCATTAAATAGAGTAGATTATTTAATTAGTTGGAATTTTTAGCATATTGTTAACGTTGACAGAATTAGAGGTTATAATTCTATTAATATTAAGTATGGATACAAGCAATTAGAAATTCGTTCACCAAGAGATTTTATGATTTATGAAGACAACAATTAAAAAAACGTTTGACGCCGTAAAATTTATGCGCGAACAAAGAGAAAAATTAAGTGAAAAGTTATCCAAAATGACTAAGGATGAAATAGTGGAATATTTCAAACATAAGAAACTGGAAAACTCCGTAAAGCCCAGTGCATAAAAGCGCCTAACTGCCAGCAGGGTTTTATCGTAAAATGACAATTGTAGTTTCGAAGATAATAATAGTAAATTTGATAGTTTAGAATTCATTAATCCCTGCCAGCAGGTAGCTGCAAAACGTCACCCCCTCATCCCCCCCCTCCCCAAATATTCATTTAATTCTACAAATAATTCCCCTAACTTTATTTCCTATTACAAATCAAATGAACTGGAAAGAAATCTGTAAATTTTTATCGGGAGCTTTTTTTATCACGGCGGGTGCCAGTTGGTATTTTGCTTGGTATCAAGTAGATCTTCCTTTTATGGGAGGCACCATGTCGCACCAATTCCTGGCCTTTCGTGGAGCACTGCACTTTGTTTTTTTTTTACTTACGTTCTATTTAGGCTTTATCCGAAAAAAGAAACAGTAAAAAGATATTTAGATAGATACTATATTTAAACAATACATAAAAAACAATTCATTACAAAAAAATATATATTATGAAAAACACTATATCCAGCATTTTAAGTATTATTTTATTGTCTGCATTTACGCTTAACACTACACCACCAGTAGAAGTTATCAATGCATTTACCTTACGATTTCCAACTGCAACAAATGTAAAATGGGAAAAAGAAAATGAACATGAATTTGAAGCCTCTTTTTTATTAAATGGTCTCAATTATGCAGCTAATTATTCGGATAAAGGGCAATGGATAGAAACAGAGAGTCCTATGACTTTTATGCAATTACCTAAAGAGGTTCAAACTTCATTTGTTAAAAGTCATAATAGTACTACCCCTTACATGGTTTCAAAAATAGAACAAGCAAACGATGTAGTGAAATATGAAATTGAATTAAAAGTAGGGGCTAAAATACAGGAATATTTCTATACAGCTTCAGGTAAAGAAACAACAGAGAACTAGTGAAAAATGAAATTCGATTAGCTAAAATTACAATCATCATCATTTTTATTGCTTTAGCTAGAACTGTTATAGAGCCTATTAGACTTCAATACTATGTTAATTCAATTATTACGGTATCAGAAGTAAAACCTTTTATTCTTTCGTCATTCATTACTACATTAGGATTATTTATAATGATCGTTTTTTATTTTTTTGGTAGATATAAGTTTATACTATTAGTGGGGATACTCATCGTTATTAGTATGCTACTGATAAAATATCTTTATTTAGTTCATTAATAAACAGCAATATGAAAAAATATATTTTTTTTGTTTTATTGTTTTTTTCAATTTCTAGTTTATTTAGTCAAAAAACATTTTTTGAAAAGTTGGCAGATTCTACCCTCACTCTCACCAAACAAAAAGTAAAATACGACCCTAGCTATTTTAAAATTCCCTATCCCAATGGCGATGTGCCTGCCGATAGGGGAGTATGTACCGATGTAGTGATTCGTGCCTATCGCAAAATGGGCATAGATTTACAAAAAGAAGTACATGAAGATATGAAAGCCAATTTCGCCAAATATCCCAAAACCTGGGGCATGAAAAGCACCGATGCCAATATCGACCATCGACGAGTCCCTAATTTAATGACTTTTTTTAGTCGCAAAGGCCTCGTAAAAACGATTTCTAGCAAAGCTACGGACTATGTGCCAGGCGATATCGTTTGTTGGAATTTAGGCGGCGCAGTGACACATATCGGATTAGTAGTGAATAAGAAATCGGCCGATGGCAAACGATATATGATGGTTCATAATATTGGAGCGGGGCAAGTACTCGAAGATTGTTTGTTCTCCTATAAAATCATCGGTCACTACCAATATCAAAAAAAATAAATAGCTTTTATACGTACTCTTTTTTCTATTCATTTTCTTACATTCGTCATTCTTTCACACCCCGACGTTACTTAATTATTAATTATTAATTTTTAATTCTTAATTTTCTTTCATTCGTATCCCGAAGCTTCGGGACGTAATTCGTAATTTGAATTTTTTTAATTTTTAATTATTAAATCTTAATTCTTTCACGCCTCAGCGTGACTTAATTTTTTCACGCCTCGGCGTGACGTCATTCGTTCACGCCCTGGCGTGACGTCATTTGAAATTCGTCATTCGTCATTCGTAATTGATTTTTCTCCTCAATCTGTGAATAATACAACACTTCCCCAAAATTGTGCAACGTATTTCAACATAATACGAGGAACTTTGTTTCTAATAAAAACATTATAAATAATATATGGAAAATGAAATAAATTGTGTTGATACATGCCTTGCATGTGTCGCAACTTGTGAAGCTTGTATTACTGATTGTATCGAATCTGGAAACAAAGAATGTATCAAGCTATGTCGCGATTGTGCGGATATTTGCGCCTTATGTGCCCGATTCGAGGCTCGGGGTTCGGCCTATAGCAAACAATTGCATGCTCTTTGTGCGGTGATTTGTAAAGCTTGTGCAATGGAATGTATCAAACATGCCACCCATCATGATTCGTGTAAAGCCTGCGCCGAAGCTTGTACAATCTGCGCGGCTACTTGTGAAGAACTTTCAAATGCATAAATTAAATTTTAATCAACGATAAACTAATTATTCATCAAAGCTATCCATTCATACATGAAAATCATACTAATCATAATAGGAATTTTATTGCTATTCTTTATGATCATACAAATTTATATTACCATGTCAACGAACAAAACAGAAACACAAGCCTATAAGGTCATTAAAGTAGAAGATACTTATGAAATCAGGTATTATCCGGCAACGCTGATGGCGAAGATTAACTCCCATTCAAAATCATATCGCGATTTAGGCAATAGTGGTTTTGGTACATTAGCCAAATTTATTTTTGGAGGAAATAGTGAAAAAAAACAAATCTCCATGACTGCTCCCGTTCATATGGAAATAGGAGATAGCGTTTCTACCATGGCTTTTGTGATGCCCTCAACTTATACCATGAGTAATTTACCTAGCCCCAACAATGCAGCGGTTCAAATACAAACATCAGCAGCCGAATATGTGGCGGTGATTCAATTTGGAGGATTTGCTACCAGCAAGAGTATTCAAAAACATACTGCTATACTCCAAGAAGCATTGAATGCAAAAGGAATTATGTATCATGGAAATTTTAGATTGTTGGGCTATAATCCACCCTATCAAATTTTTGGTAGAAGAAATGAAATTATAGTAGCTGTGAATGAATCAGATTTTATACAGTAGTTTGCTGGTGATCTATTCATAGGGCTTTACAAACGTACGTACTAAAAAAACAACAGCATCAAAACCTATGAAAGAACAACTCAGATTGGAAAAAAATATTGTTTTGTTGCTGATGAAGATTCAACAAGATTTTCCGGAACTCTCTAAATATATCGCTGAAATGCCTGATAAATCATTGCTATCAGAGTCTTCGCCTACAACTTATAAACCTTTTAAAGAATACTATATTTCATTAATTAACCTGGTTACAAAATACGCCCCAACTCATATGCCTAAAAAAATAACTACAAACAATTTATTACTTGATAAAGAAGGATATCCTCTTTACCCTGCATCAGAAGATATTTATACTGTTTCAAAAAATGAAACAGATCTTGATCCTGAAAATATTGAAATACTTAAAAGTATTAATAATGAAGATTCGCTTTTGAATGAGCTAGATTTTAAAGATGATATGTCGGGCGATGATTTAGATATACCAGGTGGCGAATTAGATGATCTAGAAGAACAATTAGGAAGGGAAGACGAAGAAAATAATTATTATAGTTTAGGTGGTGATAATCATAATGACCTAGAAGAAGATAATGGCTAATAGCCTTTTTTGAAATTAGATAAATTAATTAAATACAAAAAAACCCTATAAAATATATGAAAACATCTATTGGAATAACCGAAAGTAATCTGAATGCAATTAGTAAAGATCTAGCTAAACTACTAGCCGATGAGAATGTTCTTTATGTTAAAACAAAAAATGCTCATTGGAATGTTAATGGAGATGATTTTTTTGAAAAACATAAATTCTTCGAATCTCAAATAGATCAATTAGACGAATTAATAGATTCTATTGCCGAGCGTATTCGTACTATCTGACATTATGCACCAGCAACCTTAAAAGCATATTTAAATCAGACGCATTTAAGCGAATCGAGTAGTAAAAAAAATAATAGTCAAGGATTTATCAAAGAACTTTTAATCGATCATGAAAGTATTATTATGCTTTTACGTAATCATATAAAAATATTTTCGGATGATTTTAAAGATGTGGGTACCGCTGATTTTATTACGGGTATTATGGAAACACATGAAAAAATGTCTTGGTTTTTACGTTCACATTTAAAAAATTAAACTATGATGAATTATGATAATTATCACTTTTTAGGGATGCATCTCTTTTGGTGGTTTGTATGGGGGATTGTACTTATTTGGATTTTTATAATTCCTTATGATATCCCAGGACAACGAAATAAAAAAAATGCCCCTATCGATATATTAAAAAAACGATATGCGGCAGGTCAAATAAGTAAAGAAGAATTCGAAGAAATGAAAAAGAATCTGGAAAATTAATTTTTAATCACAAAATCATATATAACATGCAACAAACAAAAAATTTAGGCGTATGGCTCGATCATGCCTCTGCCAAATTAATCGACTTAGACGATAACGTAAACAATCATTCTATTGTTTCATCATTTGATGCACATACCAAAGAAGATGCCTTAAGCAGAAGTGAAAACATCATGCACAATAAAGAACATCAAATGCACGAAGCCTTTTATAAAAAGATTGCAGATGTAGTAGTAAAATACAATCATGTATTATTATTCGGTCCCACAGATGCCAAAGACGAACTACATAATTACATGAAAAAAGATTTGCATTTCAAGGATATTAAAATGGATATGCAAACAACAGATAAGATGACTGATATCGAAAAATACGATATCGTAAAAAAACACTTTAAGAATGCTTAATGTTTAATGCTTTCACGCCTTAGCGTGACTTAATTACTTTATAACTATGTTCTTCCTCCCCCGCCTTAATATACAGGATATAAATCCCTTTGGCTAAAGATTGAGTGACATAACTTTTTTGTATTTTTTCAAAGCCGATATCAAAATTCTCCTGTAGTATTTTTTGACCATTGATACCCACAACATACATTTCTATTTTGGCCGCTTTCTCACTCGATATTTGAAGATTTAAGACATTACTAATATCCGTACTCGCTAATTGAATTACTAAATTATCGGCTACTAAATCATTAGATAAATTTGTGATACTACTACCTTGTTGTACAATCCATCGCATCGGATCTAATTCAGCACTATCCGCTTTAAAAGGCAAGTCGATAGTAAATACTTGATGATTCTCGGTATGATTAAAAATAATAGTGGTATCGCTTGTCGCATTGTAAAAACGAATAGGAACAGGCATCTCAAAAAAGGAGACACTGGCATCAGAAGTACGTTGATCTATTTTTATTTGCGTTTGACTGCTATTAAAATTTTGTCGCCAATGAATCGTATAGCTTGGATAACCTTCGCCATATAACCAATCATTGAAAAAGCCCGTCAAATCTTGACCAGCAGCTTCTTCCATCTTTGTTTGAAATTGAGCCGAAACACAAAAATTATATGCAAAAGTAGTATCGATTAAATAATCATTGATACCTCGGAAAAATGCTTCATCTCCCATCTTCCAGCGAAGCATATGCAAAAACATAGCACCTTTAGAATAAGATAATCGACTACTAAAAATTCGGGATACACTCAACTCTTCCTCCTCTTTGATATAGACTGAACCTGCTGGCTGACTACATACTTTTTCAATATGAATCTTTTTAAATAATGGCCAATAATAGCCATTTAATAAATGCTCATAACACAGTCCACTTAAATAGGTAGCAAATCCTTCATTGAGCCAGATGTCTTGCCAATTGCCACAAGTGATCTTATCGCCAAACCATTGATGCGCCAATTCATGGGCTAATAATTCAAAACTAAATTCACTCACAAAGGTCATGGTTTGATGCTCCATACCACCACCCCAACCAAATTGTGCATGTCCGTATTTCTCGCGCATAAAAGGATAGGGATGAAATAGACTATCATATAAATGCATCACTTGTATATTTTCTAAAATCCCATCTAAGGCATTGATATAATTTTCGGGATATACAAAATTCATATATACTAAACTATCTATATCAAATGAAATATGTAATGGAATAATCTCGTAATTAGTGACAGATACAGCCACTAAATATGTCGCAATCGGATAACGATGTTTCCAATGAAAAATACTACTGCTTGTATCAGACGAATCAATCGCAATCAATAAACCATTAGAGGCCACCACTTGACCTTTAGGGCATGTAATAAACAGATCTATCGAATCGATTTTATCGCTCAAACTTTGTTTGCAGGGCCACCAATCTCTTGCTCCATAAGGTTCTGATAAAGTCCATATATTGGGGATGCTATCATGAAAGGTTTGAGAAAAAGAGCCAAAGCCATTGGCTAAAGGAACTCCATGATAATAAATCGTAAAGGTATCATAGTCGCCAATACTCACTGATTTCATTAAATGAATGGCCAATACATCCGTATCTGCTGTTTGGTAAAGCAAGTGTTGTGCTCCTCTTTTGATACTATCTATCTGTAATCGATCCGAACAATCAAATCGCACTACCGAATCATAAGATGCATCGATTTGAATGATATTTGTTACAGCACCTTCAATAGCATATACGCTGGGATCAATAGATACATTTAATTGATGATAAATAATATTGTATCCATAATTAGGGATGCTACTTGATAGATGAGCTTGTTGATTTTTAAACGCATTTTTTTCACTGCTTACAATCTTATCAATGTCTGTATCAATTTGAGCATTTACGTAGAGTATACAAAGGCATTGAAGGATAATGATCTTAATAAAATTCATAAGTTAAAGATACTTATTTAATCGCTTTCGATGAATTTATTTCTATTCCAAAAAACTTCTGTAAATTTGTTTATTGTAGGATGAATAAAATCAAGATTTTTTTAATAATAGCTTTTTGTTTGAGTATACATTTTAGTTTGCTGGCGCAATTATGCAATAGTCAGCGTTACCAAAATGAAATATTTAATTCACAGGTTACGTCCGATATATTATTTGGAAATGCCGATCCCTATGGTATTTCCACATCGCAAGATTTACGTTTAGATTATTATGAACCCATCGGCGATTCTTGTACGCATCGTCCTTTAATCGTGTATGCTTTTGGAGGGGCTTATTTAATTGGCGATAAACGTCAACCGGATATTCCTACCGTATGCAATCATTTCGCTCGTCAAGGATATGCTGTGATCTCTATCGATTACCGAATTGGATTTAATACCATCAGCACGGGAAGCGCTATACGTGCGGTATATAGAGGCATTCAAGACTTACGCGCGGCTGTTCGTTATATGTGCGAAAATCAAGCACTCTATAAAATAGATACGAATTTTATTTTTTATACGGGTAGTAGTGCGGGTTGTATTTCAGGCATTCATGCCTCTTATATGACGGATGCCGATCGTCCTTCTTATACCTATGCAGGGGCCGTTTTATTAGAGCCCGATGATATGGGCTGTGTCGATTGTAGTGGAAATACTTTTTATGGGCAGCGGGTTCCAAAGCCTGCAGGAATCATCAATAGATGGGGAGCCATTTTAGATACTTCTTATATTTCTTCGCTCGCCATCGACAATGTACCGATGATTTCTTTTCATGGGACGGCCGATCCTGCTGTTCCCTATGTTTCTGGGAATCCTTTTTCTTTTCCGGTTTTTCCTTCGGTGATGGGCAGCTCGTTAATGCATAAACGATTAAGTCATTTGAATATCTATAATCAATTGGTGCCACTTGTAGGTGCAGGTCATGAACCAGAACTACTTGAACCTCGTTGGGATGATACTATCTTTTTATATAGCACGCCATTTTTGTATCAAATTCTGAAACCGAATACAGCGCCTATTTCAGGGCCAAGTAGTACTTGTCAAAAAGATACCGTTGATTTCTCAGTACCTTATACTGCGAATGCTAGCTATTGTTGGTTGCTCGATACTGCTACCACGATGATTAGCAATACAGGCAATCATATTAGCGTTTATTTTACTAGTACAGGCACTCATACTATTGCGGTGCGCGAAACCAATCAACTCTTTTGTGCAGGAGATTCTATAGCGATTACTTGTAACGTATTAGCAAATCCAATAGCAAATTTCACAGACACGACGAATGAATTAAATGTTCGTTTTACCAATACTTCAATCGCCGCAACTAGCGCGCAATGGTACTTTGGCGATGGTACAGTGTTGAATACATTTTCTCCTTCTCATCTGTATGCTGATACTGGAACGTACAGGGTAATGCTCATTGTAACTAATGGAGTTTGTAATGATACGTTTGTAAAAACGATTCATGTATATAAATGTCCAACTGCTAATTTTACATTTAGTGCTAGTAGCAATAATACAGTCTATTTCTTTAGCTCTTCAAGCTATGCCGATTCATTGTATTGGACTTTTGGTGATGGAGATACAGCCTCTGTAAATAATCCGATTCATGTGTATGCGACCAGTGCAACTTATACCGTACGATTATATGTGTTTAATAAATTGAATTGTATCGATTCAATGTCTGTAGAAATAAATACACAAGGAAATAGTATACAGCAGCAACATCTAAAAGAGATTCAAGTATATCCAAATCCAGTTACAAAAAATCTACATATCGAAACAGCGCTAACTATAGATAAAATTCAAGTCTATAATAATTTGAATCAAGTATTATATCAGCAGCAGGGAGCCTTATCTGCTACTACTTTAAATCTGGAATTTTTAGCTGCCGGAGTCTATCATCTAAAAATTTATAGTGCAAAAGAAGTTTTTATCTATAATTTTATCAAACAATAACTTAATCATTCGTTCGTTTAGCAGTATATCGTGAAAAAAATTCTTATATCTATTTCCCTTCTTATCAGCTCACTTACTTATGCTCAAATAGGTGGCGAAAATACCTTCGAATTTTTGAGTCTACCGAAGAGTGGACGTATTACGGCTATGGGCGGCAGTTATATTTCTAATATCGATCATGATTTAAGTTTAGCGATACAAAATCCTGCAGGACTGCATAGCAGCATGCATAAAAATTTTAATATTGGAACGAATATATTTTATGGCAACGTCATTTATGGTCATGCCGCCTATGCATATGATGTAAAGAAAATTGCCACCTTTGCTGTTTCCCTACAATATGTCAATTATGGCAAGATGGCCAAAACAGATGAAGCAGGAAATCAGATTGGAACTTTTCGTCCCAATGATTGGGCGATTCAAATCGGTGCGGGTCGACAGATAGCACCTAAATATCATCTAGGAGCTAATTTGAAATTTATATCTTCAAATATCGAACAATATCATAGTGGGGGGATGGCGCTCGATGTAGCAGCTTCTTATTTAGATACGGCAAAGAATTTTTGCGCTACCTTATTTATTAAAGATATTGGTGTTCAATTTAATCCGTATGTAAAAGGACAAAAACGGGAACCATTGCCTTTTGATATTCAATTAGGATTCTCGTACAAACCGAAATTTTTACCTTTTCGATTTAGTTTAATTGCACATAATTTATTTAGATGGAATATTCGTTATGATGATCCACGAAACGTAGATAATACAACTGTTTTTGGCGACTCTTCTGAAATAAAAAAACCTAAGAAATATATCTTCGATAAAATTGCTCGTCACTTTATTATAGGAACAGAAATCAGTATTAAAAAAGTTGTACGCATTAATTTTGCTTATAATCACATGAATAGAGCCGAACATGCGTTCGAGAATAAAAAAAGTTTAGCTGGTTTTTCTTTTGGATTAGGGGTACATGTAAAACAATTCGATGTGTCGTACGGCATACAAGTATTTGCTAAAGGCTATACCTCGCATCATTTTTCCATTAATATCGACTTCGGAAAATTTATTAAAAAAGCCTCATAAAATACGTTTAATCAATTTTAGATTATGACTGTATTTTTTTGTTTCTGTATTAAATATTCCATGATTATCTAATTTATCAATTCGTATAAATCCAGAGGCATGAATGATTTGTTGATTTTTTAAAATAATGCCTACATGTATAATCTTCCCTTCTTTATTATGAAAAAAAGCTAAATCACCCGGTCTAGAAGTCTCTACAAAATCTACATTGCTCCCATGTTCAATTTGTTCGTAAGCATCTCTCTTCAATGACTTCCCCAACATCTTGAACACCATTTGTGTAAAGCCCGAACAGTCTATTCCAAAAGGAGAACGCCCGCCCCATAAATAAGGACTATGTAAATATTTGAGGGCGATTTTTTCAACCGCAGTTTCAAAATCTTTGATATCATTTTCATGAAGAACAGAACCATTAAAAATATATTTTTCTTTTTCTACCTTACAACTTAAGCCATCATAAAAAGGCAATGAACTACCCATCACAATAGGAAATCCTATATCTTCTTTAATAATTGCATACGAGATATCAGAACTACAACTATGTACATGTGATTTATATTGCTCATAATATTTTACACTCACCTGTTGCACTTGTTTTTCATCCAACCAGCCGGTATACCCATCCCATAAGCATTTTACATGCAACCATTGTTTTTCTTTCTTAAGAATTTCAACACATTCACCAAATAACACCTGACTGACCATTTCACTTTTATCGGAGGATTCTTTCCGTAATGGGATAATACTAACTTTTGCAATTGCTATATTCATATTTATAGTTTGTGGTCAAAAAAGCTTTTACAATGAATCTAAACTTTTTGACTAATTTTGTGATGCTAATATCATCATTTCAATTATTTTATCTTTTTGAGTTATTAATGAAAAAATGTGTACTTCTTATTTATTGTATTTTATTACTAGTTATAGAAGTAAATGCACAGTCTTTTCGTACATCGATGAATATCAAAAAATCAGATTGCGATACATTAAATGGGGCAGCACGTGTAATCCCTGATGTACTAACGGGTTCATACACCTATAGATGGAGTACTGGAGCCACCATAGATTCGATTATGAATCTTAGTCCAGGTGTTTATTATGTTACTGTCTCACATTTCGACGCATTAGGAGTATTTATCGATTCTTTGATAGATACCGCTACCATTACATTCTCAAGTGTCTCTATCAGTATTTTTAGTACGCATAATCCAACCTGTGGAGCGAATAATGGCGCTATATTATCATCTATAACAGGTGGCAGTGGAGCTTATACCTTTTATACCATTAATGGGGGGACTAATTATCCAGGAGGCGTAAATCTTCCATCAGGCTTGTTTCAAGTGGTTGCTTTTGATAACGTAACTGGATGTAATTCAGATTCCATTTCGGTTATACTGCGAGATACAGGAGGCTACTTCAGATTACAAGACACAGAGATTATCGATATCAATTGTTTTGATGATACTACAGGTTCGATTGCAATCACGATTGCTGGAGGGCTTCGACCATATCGTTTTGTATGGACTGGCAGTAGTGATATCGATTCCTTTAGGTCGAACTTAGGTCAAGGTGTTTATACCGTAACTATAACCGATTCTCTTTGCCCAACTACTAATAGAGTCTATCGATTTCAAGTAAAAGGACCATCCGATACTTTGGTTTTAAATGCGAGTAGTACCAATGATACTTGTTATCGAAAAGTAGGGAATATAAACTTGTTTACAACGGGTGGTACTCCTACAATGTCGTATTTTTTAGCTGATGGGACAAGTTTTTCAGGACGATTAGATTCATTAACAGCGGGCGTATATAGCTTTTTTGTGCTTGATAGTAAAGGATGTTCAGATAGTCTAAATGTAAATATTGGAAATTCAGGGGGGCCGAGTGCTCAAGTTATTTTACTCGATTCAACCTGTATAGGTATAGCGGATGGAGCCATTCGTATCAAAGTGACTTCACGAGATAGACCGAATCATTATACCTGGAGCCATGATGCAAGCATCGATAGTAATTTCGTGAATCATCTAGCTGCGGGTACTTATACGGTGAGTGTGTCAAATAATATTGGTTGTGATACCATTTTGAATATTGAAGTAGGAAATTATTTTATGCCCTATTATGAATTGATAGGAGATACTACAATCCTTCAAGGTCAAAGTACTTTACTAACAGCACTGATTGATTTTCCTTATATCGATTCGGTTTATTGGTTGCCTAATTATAATTTAGTAGCGCTACAAACCAATGCCAGTGTATTTCCTATGCGAACTACAATCTATCATGAATATATACGTTTAGAGAATGGTTGTTATTTGGATGATAGTGTAGAAGTACAAGTAGATTCTATTCCTATAGCCATACGTATCCCGAATATATTCACTCCTAATGCAGATGGAATTAATGATTTATTTAAAATTCAATGCAATGAAGCTATACGAAATATAGAGCTTCATATTTATGATAGATGGGGAAATAATGTGTATGATAGCTATGATAAGAACGAATACTGGGATGGAATTCATAAATACACCCATAAATTATGTGAAACAGGAGTATATACTTACTATATTTATATTGATACCTTTGTAAATAAAGATCGAATTATTAAAGAAGGAAATATTTCACTCGTTAGATAAATGAAAAAACTAATTGTCATATTGGGTTTCTGTTTTAGCTTAGGTATAAGCTATGCGCAAGACTATCATTTTTCTCAGTTTCATAGCTCTCCGCTTACATTGAATCCTGCTATGACAGGTTTTATGTTAGGAAAGTATAGAATAGGAGCAAACTATAGAAATCAATGGGGATCTATCAAATCAAAATATGAAACCTATTCAGGTTCATTTGATATGAATTTTATGAAATGTAAATGGCGTAGAGATTATTTTGGTGTAGGCTTGGTTTTTGCTGGAGATAAAGCCGGTGATTTAGCTATGAAAACGACTCATATGGGACTTTCATTTGCTTACGCAAAAGGCTTCGGAAGTAGAGTAAAACATTCGATAGCAGTAGGTTTTCAAGGAAATTTTTATCTAAGAGGAATCAATTTAACGAATGCAATTTATCCTGATAATATTGATGAATCGGCATCTATTAATAATTCTTATATTATGATTGATGTAGGGGCAGGTTTACTGTGGCATGCTCAGTTAGCTGACCGACTAAATATGTATGCTGGTGTATCTGTGCTGCATATCAATCAACCCTATAATTCATTTTTTAAAGACAAAAATTCTAAACTACCCATCAAGTATGTAGCAAGTGCAGGTGCTTTAGTTGAATTAGGAAATAAATGGAATTTGATTCCTTCCGTTTTATTTGCTAAACAGGGCCAATCAATGCAAGGAATGGTAGGTACTTATGTTCAGTTTATAATTGGGGATGATTTATTTAGTGAAACCGCAGTGGCAATAGGTGCGTGGGGTCGATTCTCGCGTCCTGTGACCGATGCATTTATTGTTGGCGCTCGAGCAGATATCAAAAACGTACTAATAGGTCTAACTTATGATATTAACGTTTCAGATCTTAAAAATGCTAGTTCGGGTAGAGGTGCATTTGAAGCTTCCGCTCAATATATTATTCCGGCTAATTGCCAAAAAAAATCGAAAGGATTAATCTGTCCTAAATTTTAACATTATTACAATTTTTTTAACATTTTGCTCGTTTTACATAATGTAACTATTAATTTGTCAATATTTTATTATATTTTTACGAGTTAAAAATTTAATTTATGATTTTTTATATTATCTTTAATATGTTTTTTAATTAATAAAGCCAATAATTATATGAAACAAATGTACAAAAGACTAATATCTTTAGTCGTCCTCATGCTCTTAAGTTGGAGTATGTTTGCAACTATTAATGCACGATTTACCTATAGCTATGTATCATCAAGCAGATGTGGAGCCTCATTAGTAAGCTTTACAAATACATCTACGAGTTCTGCTCCATTTACTTCCTCTACACTTTTTTATGGAGATGGATTATCTACTTCTATATTTGCGACTCACTTATACGGGGTAGGTGTTTTTTGCCCGATACTAGTTGTAACCAATACGCTGGGTGAAAGAGATACGTTCAGAGCGACCCCTTGTATACAGATTTTTGCTAATCCTATCATCAATTTAGATATTGATTCTGCATCTAATTGTACAGGCTTAGTTTGTATCAATAACCTGACAAATCCAGGAGCTGGATGTACTATCACTTCTGTGATATATGATGCACCTGGTTCAACAGAGGGCTTGGTTTCATTGACTTCTGGAGCTCGTCAATGTTTTCATTACACATCTTTTGGAGATTATTCAATGACAGTACGTGTAGCTAACTCTTGTGGTTGTGCAACTACAGCTGCCTTAACAGATACTATACATTATTTACCTACACCAACTGCTAGTTTTACCAGTGGTCCATCTGTTGGATGTGGTACATCTCTTTCAGTTGGTTTTACTGGTACTTCAACTGGTGCCACAAGTTATATTTGGCGATATCAGCGAACAGCACCAACTGCTGGTCCATTAACCGTATTCTCAACTGCAGCAAACCCTACTTTCTCATTCCCTTCAGGTACCTATGATATCACTTTAGTAGCAATCAATTCAGCTGGCTGTAGAGATAGTATTACAGTGCCTTCTTATGTAATTGTTTCATCTACACCAACCATTGATTTTACTTTATTCTCAACAACATCTTTATGTGGAAATACAGTTGTTTCGTTCAGACCAACTTCTCCTGAAGCGGGTACATACAGTTGGACAATTACTCCTGTTGGTGGAGCGTCTCCTTCTACAGGATCTTCCTATGATTTTTCAACTACTATCACCGCCACTACCACTTACACAGTAACAGTAGTGCAAACATTACCTGGTGGATGTACTGCTACTCGAACGCGTACTTTCCCAATTACAGTCTTCGCATTACCTACAGGCTCATACACCTATACAGGTGCTTGTCATGAAAGGTGTAGACCTTCCGATACTATAACTTACACTGCAATAGGTTTATCTTGTCCTTCAGGTCCATGTACTTATTCTTGGAACTTCCCCGGAGCAGTAGCTCCTACTACTAGAACAGGTGTAGGGCCTCATACTGCCATTTATAATAATTTCGGTACATTTAACTTTGCTACCTTAACTATTACTGATTCTAGAGGTTGCTCTGTATCTTATACAGCTCCAGGTCAAGTTAGAATCTCTGATTATACGAATAATATTATTATTGGAGCAATAACAAGCGGTTGTACACCATTATCAGTTCCGTTCAATGATATCACTACAGTCAATTCATGCGACTCGGTTGCAACCAGAGCTTGGAGCTTTGGTACCGCAGGTACATCTGCAATAAGAAATCCTGTAATGACTTTTACCACTCCTGGCTGTTATCCAGTTCAATTGATTACTACTACTCGATTAGGATGCAGAGATACATTGAAATTAGATTCAGTAATTTGTGTAGCAGATACTCCTCGTATTACATTTACAGCAATTCCAGATACTATGTGTTTTGGAGATTCTTCTGTTATGTTTGTTATTACTCCAACTTCAGTAGATTCTGTTAGATATTCCTTTGGTGATGGTGTAATTAGAACATATAGAGATGCTGACACTGTTCTTCATTTATATGGTGATACAGGTATTTTCTATCCATCTATGTACGCTTATGTATTAGGATGCTCATCCAGATTGATTCGTTCTGATACCGTCGTCATCTTATACCCAATAGCTGGATTTAGAGATTCTACCTTTTGTGGGAATAGGTTACAACGGTTTTTTACTAATACATCAGAAGGTATTAATATGTCTGCTGGAGATAGTGTCTTTTGGGATTTTGGAGTGCTCAGTTCTACCACAGATACATCCAATCGACTCAATCCGAATTTTATATTCCCCGATACAGGTTGCTATAGCGTAAATCTCCATGTATGGAGCAGAGTAACGGGTTGCGATCACGATATTACACGAAATATTTGTATTAGAAGACCTGTCATAGATTTTACAGCAAGTTCATTAGACACCTGTTTAGGAAGTACTATTCGATTTACTAATATTTCGGCTAGTATACGTTCAGGTGGGGGTAGTACTAGGTTTTATACAATGGGTGCTTGGGGTACATTTTCAACTCCAACACAAACAAGAGTATATAACAGAACATGTTTAGATACAGTCAGAATGATAAATATTGCCGTAGATGGTTGTAAAGATACGATTACAAAACCTAACTATATAAATATTAGAAGCGTAACAGCTAAAATAAATGCTCGTGATACGGTTGGTTGTGCGCCACTTACTTCTTGTTTTGCTGATACCGCGAGCAGATTGATTTGTGCAGGAACAAAATATGTTCATTGGGATTTTGGAGATCCATCCACTACTGCAGATACTTCTAACGTTAGTCAACCTTGTTATACATATACAAACGCTGGTGTATATAATGTGGTAGCCACAGTTTTTGATGATAAGTGTGCTGCTGTATCTAATGTTATTAGAGTAACTGTATTTAATCCAATTGCTGATTTTAACGTAGATACTCTTCATTGTGTAAATAATGGTCCTTTAGCTATAACGTCATTTGCTTCAGGCACAAGGCCAGCATATAGTTGGACTTTCCCTGGTGGAGTTCCAGCTACATCAACTTTACAAAATCCAACTCCTGTTAATTATACTATTCCTGGAGTATATACTATCACATTGACGGTTACCGATTCTTTAGGATGCGATTCTAGCATGAGTAAACAAGTACGAATTTACGAACCAATTGCAAACTTTGGCGTAGCTGATTCTTATTTCGTTTGTGATGCTGGTTTGATAACTTTCTATGACTCGTCTTATACGAATATATGTTCATGGACTTGGGATTTTGGAGATGGAACAGGTTCTACATTACAAAATCCATCGCATATTTATGCTCAACCTGGACATTATGATATAACACTAATAGTTCAATCTTGTGATGGTTGTTATGATACCTTACTTCGTCCTAACTTTATTATCATCAAAGGACCTAGTGGTTCATTTTCATTTGCACCTAATATAGTCTGTGTAAATAACTCCATACGAACGATTATTCAAAGTAGAAACACTTCTCAAATATTCTATTTGACAGGAGATAATTTAATTTCATTAACTCATCCATCTACTATACCTCAAGATTCATTAGTTTTTGATACTATTAATTATGTTTATGGAGATACTGGAATTTTTTACCCTCAATTATTATTAGCAGATACTACAGGTTGTAATATTCCTTATAGTCCAGGTTTAACAGTTACTGTAGATACATTAGCTGTGAAATTCGGATTCACTCGATTAAATATGTGTGATACAGCTACTATTTGTTTCTATGATAGTTCCATGTATTTAGTAAGACGTATTCGTCCAACTATATATAATTGGGACTTTGGAGATGGTTCAGCGCGTGCTACCATTGCTAATCCTTGTCATAGATATAATGGACCTGGAAATTATAGAGTTCGTTTATTTGTAAACAATCCTATTGGTGGTTGTGGTGATTCAAGTGTATTTATTTTACGTATTCCAACTAAACCTAGAGCTAATTTCTCACGTAGTGATTCATTCCAGTGTGTGAGCGATCCATTAGTATCCTTTACAGATTTAAGTGTTCGAGGTGATACACAAATTACTAGATGGAATTGGCAATTTAGACCATTAGCATCTACATCTACATTACAGAATCCTACTTTTGATTTTACTACAGCTGGTACATTTAATGTATTATTAACCATTACAGATTCATTAGGATGTACCGATTCAATTAGTAAGTCTATTGTTGTACTTGCAGATCCTATTGCAAATGCAGGAAGAGATACCACCATCTGTTTTGGTTCAAGCACCAGATTAAATGGAAGTGGAGGTCGTACCTATTCTTGGAGCCCTTCAACATTCTTAAGTGCAACCAATATAAGTAACCCATTATGTACACCTGATTCTACCACCACCTATATATTAACGGCTACTGATAGTGCTGGTTGTACAGATGTTGATACGGTTATAATCTCAGTTTCTAGAGTGTTTACTAGTTTTAGAAATGATACAGTTTGTTTAGGTTCAAATACCACCTTTACAAATGCAAGTACTACTAATATAGGAACCTTAACAGCTTATTCTTGGAATTTTGGTGATGTACCTTCGGGGGCCGCTAATACATCCATCTTATCGAATCCAACGCACGTATTTACTAGCATTACTTCATTTTCAGTTAGATTAGTTACAACGAATAGTTTTGGATGTACTGATGATACCACTATACTAGTACCATTATTACAATCTCCAAGAAGTAATTTCAGTTCAACAACTGTTTGTGTTAGAGATACTACAAGGTTTACAGATTTATCGACTACAAGCGCAGGAAGTATTATCGCTTGGGCATGGAGTTTTGGTGAAACAGGTCCATTAGATACCTCTAATATTCAAAATCCAAACTGGGTGTTTTCAGCTGTAGGAACTTATAATGTTCGTTTAACAGTTAGAAATCAAGGTTGTAGTAAAGATACTATCATACCGGTTACTGTTTTAGGTAGACCAACAGCTAACTTCAGAGTAGATACAACTTGTATTTATAGTGGAGCCGTATTTACAGATTTATCAACTTCCACAAGAGGTATTAGAAATTGGCAATGGAATTTTGGTGATCCATCAACAACGGATACATCAATACTTAGAAACCCTACGTATACATTCCCAAGTGTTGCACCAATCAATTACTCAACAAGACTTGTGGTTACCGATTCGAATGGTTGTTCGGATGATACCTTTAGAACAGCTACGATAGTTCCATTACCAATTGCTATATTTAGAGGAGATACCTTATGTCCGGGAGATACTATATCATTTACTGATTTATCAACTAATGCAGTAGGATCAATAGATAGATGGCATTGGGATTTTGGAGACATCACTATTACAACTGATACATCTAATATAAGAAATCCAAGATTTGCTTATTTTACTCCAGGAACTTATAATGTTCGTTTAACAACTTATTCAAGATATGGTTGTGTTGATGATACAGTAATATCAGTACTTGTACAAGCACCAATTTTAGCTAATTTCAGAATGGATTCAGTTTGTTTAGGAGATAGTATGCACTTTGTTGATTTAAGTGTACCGTTTTCTGGTACAGTAGCATCTTGGTCATGGAATTTTGGTTCACCACCAACATCTACATTACAAAATCCTAGTTATTTATATTCAACTGCAGGTACACGCACCGTGAATTTAAGAGTAACTTCTTCATTTGGTTGTTCAGATGATACAAGTAGAATAGTATATATATTTGCCAATCCAATTGCAAGATTTATAGCAGATTCAGTTTGTTTGGGCGATTCAAATCATTTGACTTCAGTTTCAACTGCATTTACATTCCCAATAGTTTCTTATAATTGGGATTTAACTGTATCAGATTCTGCTACTGGATCGTCAACTAGTTATTTATATCCAACAGGAGGTTTACATCCAGTTACTTTATCAGTAAGAGATGCCTTTGGTTGTAAAGATGATACTACATTTGTAGTAAATACCTTTACATTACCAACAGCTAACTTTACGTATGGCGGAGGTTGTGGTACTTTACCTGTTAATTTCTCAAATACCTCATTAGCGGGTTCTGGTGGTGCAATCAATGGTTTCTTCTGGAATTTTGATGATGGAGGAGTAACTTCTACAATCTCTAGTCCTTCACATTCTTATTCTGATTCAAGTACTCATAACGTATTGTTTGTAGTTACTGATATTAGAGGTTGTATTGATTCAATTATCAAACCAGTAACACCTGCTATAATTCCAGATGCACGATTTACGTATAGCCCAGATATAGAAGTATGTTTAGGAATTCCAATTTGCTTTACAGATTTCTCTACATATGTAACAAGTCCAATACGTTCATGGGCATGGGATATTAATGGAGATTTATTAACTGATTATACAAGTCCTAGTATTTGTCATACTTATACTACAGCTGGAATATATAGAGTCACGTTAACGGTTGTTGATTCTGGAGGATGTCAAGATACTGCGAGTATAATGGTTCGAATTAATCAACCTCCAGTGGCTAATTTTAATTGGGACACAACATGTGAAAACACTCCAATGGTATTTACCGATTTATCAGTAGCAGGATCAGGAATTATAAATGATTGGAACTGGAGCTTTGGAGATTTTAGTGGTGATGTTATTCAAAACCCAACACATACGTATGCTGATTCTGGAGCTTATCAAGTAATTTTAATGATTCAAGACGATAATGGATGTAGAGATACTGCCATTCAAACGGTATTAGTAGATTGGCAAAGTAATGTATCTGCCTTTTCAGATACCTCTGTTTGTCAAGGGAATTCAGTAATTCTACATGGTGAAGGAGCAGCTATATATGAATGGGTACCTTCTTTATACTTAGATAGAGATGATACTGCCTACGTAGTATCTACACCTAATACTTCACTTAATTATACAGTTAATGGTTATGGTCCTTATAGAGCTTGTCCGCCTACTTCGCAACAAATTACGGTTCAAGTATTACCAGCAATGCCATTAGAAGCAACAGCAGATCCTTCTGTAATTATTCTAGGTTCCGTTTCACAATTAACTGCATTCCCTGCAGGTTCAATTGATAGTATAAGATGGACACCTAATGCGACTATTACATGCGACGATTGTATTGATCCAATTGCTGAACCACCTGTTACTACATCCTATATAGCTACTGTATATTATAGCTTATTAGATGCTTATTGTAATACATCGGATACGGTTACTGTAACGGTTTATGATCAATGTCCTAAAGAGATATTCTATATGCCAAATACCTTTACTCCAAATGGTGATGGACAAAATGATATTTTCTATCCAAGAGGATATGGAGTGAAAGATATAACAGTATTTAGAATATTTGATAGATGGGGTAATTTAGTACATGAACGAACTAATATTAAAGCAAATGATAAGAATGTTGGTTGGTTAGGTATGGATAAAAACGGAACTAAAGATTTAAATCCTGGTGTATATGTATTTTATATAGAGGCTACTTGTACGAATGATGATAAAATTAGCTTCTCAGGAAATGTAACTTTAATCAGATAAAATGAGATTCAATAAAATGAAAAATAATTTTAAAATAATACTGAACATTCTTATCTTCTTATCTGCACAAAAAGTAGGATATGCACAAGGAGGGCCAGATATACATTTAACGCAATATAATGCATCGCCATTAAATTTAAATCCAGCATTAGCAGGTTTAAATACCTGTAGATTTAGATTAAATGCGAATACTAAATTTCAATATGCCAACTCATCTAATTTTCCTTTCGTTTATAAAACAGCGAATGTGTCATTTGATATGAGTATTAGTAGAGGTTATAAGTATAAAAACTTTTTTGGATTTGGATTAAATTATTTTACTGATGTTAGTGGTGACATCAATTTCGCAACACATAAATTAGAGTTAGCTTTAGCCTATCATATTCAATTGAATAAATATGCTACAAGTACTTTATCTTTTGCTATTATTGGTGGCGGTGGTTATAGAAGTATAGATTGGAATAAATCAACGTATGACGATCAGTATATTGATAATCAATATAACCAAAATGGCCCTAAAGAAGTGTTAGATAGAAATAACTTTTTTTATGGAGATGTAGGAATTGGATCCGTTTGGAACATGACACGTAAGGTTTCTAGAAAAAATAATGATTATAATTTTTATAATAATTATTATTTAGGATTATATGCAAGTCATTTAAATCAACCTAAACTCGTATTTTTTAAAGATAATCCAGAACGTCAATATGCAAAAGTTACATTTCATGGAGGGGCTGCAATATTAATAAAAGGCAAATTTGCAATGTTACCAAGTTTTATGTTCTTACATCAAGGAACTGCCAATGAATTAAATATTGGAACCTATGCTCGTTATCATTTAGGATACTTACCTTCTAGTAAAATTGCTATTTTATTAGGTGTTTTTGTTAGGGTAAATAATCAATTTGATGCAGTGGCTCCAGCCATTAGATTTGATTATAAAAAACTACAAGTAGGATTTAGTTATGATATAAATACATCTAAGTTTTCAAAAGGAAGTGGAACGGTAGGTGGTCCAGAATTATCAATCATTTATGGAGGATGTTTTGGTAATAATAATAAAGTGAAATTCTGTCCTCAATTATAATAATTGTATAAAATTTTTAAAAGCGATTATATTCATTATAATCGCTTTTTTTTATGTAAATAAAGAAGAAGCTCTAAGTAAAACAATGTAATTTTGCACTTATGGAAAACATTAGAAATTTTTGTATTATTGCTCATATCGACCATGGAAAAAGTACGCTTGCAGATAGGTTATTAGATATGACAAATGCGATTGCTGAACGTGATAAAATGGCTCAAGTATTAGATGATATGGATTTAGAACGTGAGAAAGGTATCACTATTAAAAGTCACGCCGTACAATTAGATTATACATTTAAAGGGAAGAAATATATTTTTAATTTAATTGATACTCCAGGTCATGTTGATTTTTCGTATGAAGTGTCACGTTCAATCGCTGCATGTGAAGGAGCATTGTTATTAGTAGATGCATCACAAGGTATACAAGCACAAACAATTTCCAATTTATATTTAGCATTAGAGCATGATTTAAAAATCATTCCTGTATTGAATAAAATTGATATGGATGGTGCAATGATAGAAGAGGTTAGTGACCAAATAGTTGATTTGATTGCCTGTGATAGAAGCGAAATTATTCCAGCATCAGGTAAAACAGGTTTTGGTGTAGATAAAATATTAGAAGCCATTATTGAACGAATTCCACCACCTAAAGGAGATTCAGAAGCACCCTTACAAGCGATGATTTTTGATAGTATGTTCAACTCATTTAGAGGGGTAATTGCTTATTTTAAAGTAGTAAATGGTACTATGCGTAAAGGGGAGAAAATTAAGTTTTTCAATACAGGTAAGGAATATATCGCTGATGAAGTAGGAGTGCTTCGTTTAAAACCAGAACCTAGAGATATAATAAAAGCAGGCGATGTAGGTTATGTTATAACAGGTATTAAACAAGCCAAAGAAATTAAAGTAGGGGATACCATTACCAATTCTTTAACTCCGTGTAAAGAAGGAATTAATGGATTTGAAGATGTGAAACCTATGGTGTTTGCAGGTATTTATCCAATCGATAATGATGATTTTGAAGATTTACGTGATTCATTAGAAAAGCTACAATTAAATGATGCTTCTTTAGTTTGGGAACCCGAATCGTCAATCGCATTAGGATTTGGTTTTAGATGTGGTTTCTTAGGTTTATTACATCTCGAAATTATTCAAGAACGTTTAGAACGTGAATATGATCAAGTAATCATTACTACCGTACCACAAGTAACCTATCATTGCTATACCACACAGGGAGAGAAAATAATTTTACATAACCCTAGCAATTTACCAGATGTAACCAATATTGATTATATCGATGAGCCTTATATAAGAGCACAAGTTATCACTAAGCCTGAATATATTGGAGTAATCATGGGATTGTGTATGGAAAAAAGAGGAGTATTAATCAATCAAAGTTATTTGACTACTACCCGAGTAGAATTGATTTTTGAGATGCCTATGGCAGAAATCGTTTTTGATTTTTATGATAAACTAAAATCTATTTCAAGAGGATATGCCTCTTTTGATTATCATGTAACTGGTTTTAAAGCTGGCGATTTAGTGAAGTTAGATATAAAACTAAATGGTGAAAATGTAGATGCGCTTAGTGCCATGATTCATAGAGATAAAGCGTATGATTTTGGAAGAAGATTATGTGAAAAATTAAAAGAATTGATCCCTAAACAACAATTTGTTATTGCTATTCAAGCAGCAGTTGGAGCAAAAATTATTGCACGTGAAACGATTTCAGCTATGCGTAAAGATGTAACAGCTAAATGTTATGGTGGGGATATTTCACGTAAAAGAAAATTATTAGAAAAACAGAAGAAAGGGAAAAAACGTATGCGCCAATTTGGTAAAGTAGAAGTGCCGCAACAAGCATTTATGGCCGTACTAAAATTGAACGATTAATATTGATGAAAAAAAAATCAATTGTATTTTCAATATGTTGTTTAAGTATTATTTTTCAATGGAATAATACGATTGCAGCAGTTAGAGATACATTGAAAGGCAGTGAAGGCTTAGCAGTATTTTCAGTAATTTATAAATCAGACAATACTTCTATACCTTGTTATATCGAATATCATGAGTATATGAAAGAGTATTTTAATAAAGGAGTAGAATCTTATTTTAGAACTTGTATCGATTATAAATTTCATAATAAAAATATAAGTCATGTGTATACTTCAAACATCGATAGTTTTCGAATAGGTCACGATTTCTATAAACGAATTTTAAAAAATTCATCTATTAAAGGGATTTTAGTAAAGCAGATTCTTTCTTCTAACATAAATTGTTATGAATACTTAATAGATGATTATACGGATTTGAATATTAAAGATAGTTTGAAAAGTTTATCCTTTGGTTTAGGAGCAAAAAATAATCAACAATCGTTTTTGATTTTTGAAGTAGCCAATCAATTTTTTATTTATTCTACTACTAATGATAAAATAGATTTACCTATTACTAAAAATTATTCTCTATTAACTAGCATCGAAATTATACCATTTTTAAAAAAACATATTGGAGATAAGTTAATCCAAATGAAAAATATGGAAGCATTATACTCGATTAGTGATATAAAGAGTTTATTAATACAATTAAGTAATGAAAAGAAAAGATAAAATTAAAGTTACCAAAGAAACGGATAGACCTTTAATCTTAGTAACTAATGATGATGGCGTTACAGCGCCTGGTATAAAAGCACTAGCTATCGCTATGAAAGCATTAGGTGATGTATATATTGTAGCACCTGATAAAGGGCAAAGTGGTATGGGGCATGCAATTACCATCAATCAACCACTTCGCTTACAAAAAGTAGCCTATGAAGATGGAATAGAAGCTTATCAATGTAGTGGTACACCTGTTGATTGTGTTAAATTAGCTGTAGATATTATTTTTCATAGAAAGCCTGATTTATGTGTAAGTGGAATCAATCACGGATCTAATGCATCAATCAATGTAATTTATTCGGGCACTATGAGTGCTGCTGTTGAAGCTGCGCTTGAAGGTATTCCATCGATTGGATTTTCCTTATGTGATTACAGATATGAAGCAGACTTTTCACAAGGGATTTCCTATTGTGTACAATTAGCCCAATTGATGCTTGAAAATCCAGTACCTGAAGGAACATTACTAAATGTAAATATTCCTTCTATACCTAAAAATAAAATTAAGGGGATTAAAATTTGTCGACAAGCCAATGCCAAATGGGTAGAAGAATTTGATAAACGAAAAGATCCCAGAGGACAAGAATATTATTGGTTGACTGGACGTTTTGTAAATAAAGATAAAGGAGAAGATACAGACGAGTGGGCTTTAAAAGAAGGTTTTATTAGCGTTACTCCAGTACAATATGATTTAACAGCACATCATGCCATTTCATTTATTAATCAAAATTGGAAATTATCATGACACAAAAATTAGACAAATTAGTTTATGGTATAATCATAGGAATCATATTGCCTTTGATTGGTTCTTTTATTTTCTTTGCTATTAAAAACAGTAGTTATGTTTGGACCTCTATGATGAAATTAGCACAAGATTATCCATCATTGTATATATCGTATTTAAAGCTTGGAGCTATTTTAAATTTGATACCCTTTTTTATTTTTAATAATTACTACATGCAAAAAGCACAAAGAGGAATCATTTTTGGTACCTTGTTTTGGGTTGGTGTAATTATTTATTTTATTTATTTCGGTAAATAAAAGTAATAAAATATCAATAGCAAAAATCATTCAGATGAATTCAATGATGAAAATCTTTTTTATATGAAATATTTTTTAATTGCAGGAGAAGCTTCTGGTGATTTACATGGAGCAAATCTTATCAAAAATATCATGCAACTGGATCATCAAGCAACTATTCAAGCATGGGGAGGAGATAAGATGGAAGCACAAGGAGCTACTATTTTAAAGCATTATAAAACCATGTCGTTTATGGGATTTTATGAGGTATTAAAAAATATAGTTAGCATTATACAAAATTTCAGTTTAGCAAAAACACAAATAAAAGCATTTGCGCCGGATGTACTTATTTTAATTGATTTTCCTGGATTTAATTTGCGTATGGCACGTTGGGCTCACGAGAATAATATCAAAGTATTTTACTATATCTCTCCACAAATATGGGCATGGAAAGAAAGTAGAGTGGAACAAATAAAAAAATACGTAGATGAAATGTTTGTGATACTTCCTTTTGAAAAAGCATTTTATGAAAAACATCATTATTCTGTGCATTATGTTGGTCATCCATTATTAGATGCTATACAACAAACTACACTTACTAATACCATACAATTTGAGAAACCTATAATCGCTCTATTACCAGGTAGTAGAAAACAAGAGATTACTCAAATGCTAGAGAAAATGTGCGCAATAACTGCCTCATTTCCTCAATATCAATTTGTAGTTGCAGCCATTAGTCACCAGGGTATTGATTTTTATAAATCGTGTATTCAAAATAATAATGTAGCTATAGTAGTTGATAATACGTATGAGTTGCTTTCAAAATCCACAGCCGCATTAGTTACTAGCGGAACAGCTACATTAGAAACAGCCTTGTTTAAAGTACCTCAAGTAGTGTGCTATAAAGGAGGTTATATATCTTATTGGATTGCTCGACAATTAATAAAGATTAAATATATTTCATTAGTTAATTTAATTGCAGATAAACCATTAGTTACAGAATTAATACAAGATGATTTTAATGAAGAACAACTAATCATTCATCTTAATAGAATACTTGAGCCAATTCATAGCGATTATTTAAAAGAAGAGTATAGGAAAATGATTGAATTACTAGGTAATGAAGGAGCTAGTAAAAGAACTGCTCAAATCATGTTAGAAAAGCTTAGAGTTGGTCAATAATATCGTCGTGATAGGGATGAGGTGTAAGATTAATGGCTTCTACTTTTGTAATTAGAGGAACACTTCGCTTAATTGCTTCTTCAATTCCAGCTTTCATAGTCATAAAACTTTGCGGACAAGTACTACAAGAACCAAGTAAATTTAAACGTACTACGTAATCTTCAGTAATCTCATGTATTTCAACATTGCCTCCATCATTTGCTAGATATGGACGCATAGTATCAAGTGCTAGATCTACTTTTTTATGTAATTCTTCTTTATTCATTATTCAGCATTTGCTGGAATAGTTGATTGTTCTTTTAATTTTTCTTCGTTTTTGATAGAAATATTTCGAGCAATATTACCAGCAATTTCTTTATAAATGGTATCTACCACTTCAAATTCTTCTGATGCAGGAAGTCCTTTTTCAGCCCCTTCCATAATACTTTGAATTAATGGAATTTCTCCTAAGAAAGATATTTCATATTCTTCAGCTAATTGACGTGCACCGCCTTTACCAAATACATAATATTTATTATCTGGTAATTCAGCGGGAGTGAAGTATGCCATGTTTTCTATTAAACCTAAGATAGGTACATTTACATTTTGTAATCTATACATGGCAATAGCTTTACGTGCATCAGCTACTGCTATTTGTTGAGGTGTACTCACAATGACAACACCAGTAAGAGGAACCGTTTGAGTCATCGTGATATGTACATCGCCTGTGCCTGGTGGCATATCTAAAATTAAATAATCTAATTTACCCCATAAAGTATCGGTAATGAATTGTTTTAATGCACTAGTAACCATTGGACCACGCCAAACTAATGCTTGATATTCATCTACAATTAATCCAATAGATAGAACTTTTAATCCATCTTTTTCGATAGGCACCATATAATGTTTGCCTTTAATATCACGAATTTCTGGTTTCACATTTTTTATACCTAACATATGTGGTATAGATGGTCCGTGAATATCAGCATCTAATAATCCTACTTTAGCTCCCATACGTTGCAATGTATAAGCAAGATTTACGGCAACTGTACTTTTTCCAACTCCACCTTTACCTGAAGAAATACAAATAATATTTTTAACATTCGGAAGAATATTGATTTCATTACTTCGGATTGAAGTTGTTTCAGAAGTCATATTAATGAGTACTCTAGCATCAGGGAAAGAAGTAAGAATGGCTTCGGTACACTGTTTCCTAAATTGTTCTTTAAGTGGACAAGCAGGAGTAGTTAGTACTAAATCAAAATTAATATGATTATTTTCAATTTGAATATTTCTAACCATATGAAGCGTAACAATATCTTTTTTGAAATCGGGATCGATTACAACGGATAGTGCTTTTAATATATCTTCTGAAGTCATATAGTTTAATTACTGATTTATTCGCTTAATAATAATTCTTCTACTTTTCTATCTAATTCTTCACCTCTTAAATTTGTTGCAACGATTTTCCCATCTTTATCGATTAGGAAGGTTCGAGGAATAGATGTAACACCATATAATGCAGCGGCACTGCTTGACCAACCAGCTAAATCGCTCACATGGTTTGGCCAAATTAAACCATCATTTTGGATAGCTAATTTCCATGGATCAGCAGCTTTATCAAGTGATACAGAATATACTGTAAAGCCATTGTCTTTATGTTTTTTATAAAGAGCAACAACATTTGGATTTTCTCTTCTACATGGAGCACACCAGCTAGCCCAAAAATCTAATAATACTACTTTCCCTCGTAATGACGATAACTTTAATTCTACGCCATCTGGAGTTTTTAAATTAATATCTGGCGCAATACCACCAACTGCAGTATTTTTTTCTTTTTCTTGTTGTGCTTTTTGAGCATTAAGTTGAGATTCTAATTGTGTTAAACGGTCTTTAAATTGTGCAGTGTAGATGGATTTAGGAGCAACACTTTCCATACGTGCTAATATCTTTTTCCCATAGGCCATATCTGCTTCTAAATTTAAAAAACTAGAAGCATATAACATGATAATATGATTGTTAGTGGTATCAGATAATTTTTTAAAACGAGTTTCAAAATCGGCAATCTGTGACATAATCGAATCTTTGATTTTATTCACTAAGATAGGATCTGCATTAGACTGGCTAGCGGCTACATATCTTTTATTTTTGGCATCGATATCAATTTGTGATTGCACCATAAAATCATTGATAAATTGGAACGTTTGATTGTCTTTTCCTCCTTTGATAGTATATACAGTAGGATTTTTTCTATCCCCGTTTATGGTCACTTTATCTTTATTATTGATTAAAAATAACCATGCATTATTATCTACCGTTCTTACTCTAACTAAACCATATTCTTTAACAATACCAGAAAATGCAAATTTGCCATTAGCATCTGTTTGAGTTGTATCTAATGTTTTAGCATCAGTCATTGTTAAATAATCTAGATATATGGTTTCATTAACAGCATTTTTTAAAACACCATTAATAGAAAACCCTTGAGATTGAACAGAGCTCTCACAAGAAAATAATACGATTAATAAAAAGGAAAATAGTAAAATAGGATTTTTCATTATATGTTTGATTGATTGTAAATTCATTAATTTATTAGATACTAAGAAAGTTTTTGATTTAATAATTTAGTTGTTGTTTTTGGATCGGCTTTACCACCACTTTTTTTCATTACCTCACCAACAAACAGACCCATAAGACCTTTTTTACCTGCTTTATATTCTGATACTTTTTCAGGAAATGCAAGTAATACTTCATCAATTAATATACTTAAATCATCTTCGTTACTATTTTGAATTAAGTTTAAAGTAGTTGCTAAAGTTAAAGCATCTTGTTCTGGTTGTTTTATAAGTTCATTAAATAGAACATTACTTGCCACTGAAAAGTTCGTTTTACCTGACTCAATTAAATCCATTAATTCAACGATTTTGTTACTTGGTAAAGGGAAATCTTCAAAATGGATGGCATTTTCATTCACATAAGATTTAATAGGACCAATTAACCAGTTTGTGGCAGCTTTATAATCTTTTTTATGTGCTATAATCTCATTAAAATAAGTTGAAATAGCTCTATCCTCTGTAAGAATAGAAGCATCATACTCACTTAATTTATATTCTTCTATATATGTTTTTTTAAGTTCATTGGGAAGTGCAGGCATACTGCTTTTAACATGCGCAATATACTGGGTATCTACAATAAGAGGTAATAAATCAGGTTCGGGGAAATATCTATAATCATGAGCCATTTCTTTACTTCTCATACTAGAGGTAGTACCTGTTACAGCATCAAAGTTCATAGTTTCCATGGTAATTTTACCACCTGCTTCTAATACATCAATTTGACGAATGAATTCATGTTCAATGGCACGTTTTACGTTTCTCATTGAGTTCATGTTTTTTACTTCAACTCGTTGATTATAGGTTGTTGCACCTTTCAAACGTACAGAAATATTAGCATCGCAACGTAAACTTCCTTCTTCCATATTTCCATCACAAACATCTAAGTATCGAAGTAGTTTGCGTACTTCGCTTAAAAATGCATATGCTTCATCCCCACTTCGAAGATCTGGACGAGATACGATTTCTACTAAAGGAACACCTGCTCTGTTTAAATCAATTAAGGTATTAAATGGATCTAAATCGTGTATACTTTTACCGGCATCTTCTTCCAAATGTATTCGTTCAAGTTCTATTTTCTTTGGTCCATTAGTTGTTTGAATAGTAATAAAACCATCATAACATATGGGAGTATCAAATTGTGTAATTTGATATCCTTTAGGTAAATCGGCATAAAAATAATTTTTTCTAGAGAACTCATTATATTCTCTAATAGAACAATGGGTAGCTAATCCTACTTTTACGGCTAACTCAACCGATTTTTTATTCATAACAGGTAATGCACCAGGTAATCCTAAGGTAACCGGACTTAATAATGAATTAGGTGAAACACCATAAGAATTGGCATCTGAACTATAAGCTTTGCTTTTAGTTAGTAGTTGTGCATGCACTTCTAAGCCAACAACTACTTCGTATTTATCATATATTGAATTATTACTCATACAGCGTATAAAGGTACAAAAAAAATAAATCGCATTGGTATTTCTACTCTCTTTTTAACGTTAATTCAAACTTACTATGTTTCTATTTATTAAAATTGGTTGGTACTCAATAGTACAAGGGTGCATGCCTCTAGACATTTTATATGATGTAGCTGAAGAGTTGAATAAATACTTGGATTTTCAGTTCCAGGATTAAAAATAATCCTTTTTGGATGGAGTGAAATCATATATTCTAGATAGTTTTTTTGAATGTCAGGATTAATGTATAATGTTATCGTATCAATATCTTTAAATGCTACTAAATCAGTGTAGATACTAATACCAAAAAGTTCTTCTTGTTTAGTTCCAATAGCGAAAACAGGGTGATGATGTTCACGTAGCATATGAATAGCTTTATAACTATAACGTTCAGGCTTTGTGGAAGCACCAATTACAAGTGTATTTTTAGGATTATTCATAGGATTTACTATTTATGTAACATTTTAAATAAAGAAGCGTAAAGATAAGTACTAACAAAAAATTTAAACTACCAATTATTAATTATAAATATACTTTTATGGTAGGTAACGAGATTAATCCAGTTCAAATATTCAATGAAGACTTAGCCAGCGTACATTTTGAAAGAATCTCCCCAATGTTTAGTGTTTTACAAAAAACTAGTTTAATTCAAAAGATTTTTAATGCTATAATCAATGGACAATCGAATGATTGTAAAACGAATGTAATATTTAAAACAGATGATGGATATAAACAAATTAATTCAGTTATATTATCAAAAAATAGTGATTGGTTAATGTTAAAAGGAGGGAAGTACATTCCTATACAAAGCATTTTAAATATTGAAATATTAAGAAGTTAATAAAGATTTTGATATAACGTATTTAGAAACTTACCTGATTTTCAGGTAAGTTTTTTTTTGTAATTAGGCTTATTTAGTATGTTTTAATCGTATTATGCATTATGTAATAACTATCCAGTAGATTGAATTAATACATAAAAAAAGCGCTTACAATTTGTAAGCGCTTTTATATATTAGAATTTGATTAATTATTCTACACCTGTAGGGAAAGCTTTATCGTATTCGATATCCACTTTAATCTCATCACTAAATAATTTGAATTCAACACGACGATTTGCCGCTCTTCCTTCTTCGTTATCTCTACCATCAGGGAATTCGTTTGGAGCAATTGGTTGTTTTTCACCAACACCTTTAACGATTAATCTTTCTTTAGCTATACCTTTTTTCATTAAGTAATCTGCTACATCTTGAGCTCTTTCTTGAGATAATTTATCATTATACTCATCAGAACCTTTACTATCTGTATGACCTGTAATTTCAAGTCCATAAGTAGGATTGTTGATTAAGAAGCTAGCAACTGAATCAGTTTTACCCATAGAATTTTCTTTATTTAAACCATGTTTATCAAATACGAAATATACATTTTCAATTTTAGCTTTTAATTTGATAATTGGAGTTAAGTAGAATACCATGTCAATTGTATCAGACATTGAATTGATTTTTGCTGGAGCATCAATATTATCAACTGCTGGGTAGAAACCATCTTTAGTACCATTGATTTTATATTTTTTACCCGCTTCCATTTGGTAAACAAATTTTTGAGCAGTAGTGATACCTGATCCTTTTTTATCAAATGCACCTTCATTATTTAAATAGAAAGAATTATCTACGCCTAAAACTGCTTTGTTAGTTGGGTCATTTTTAACAGCATAAGAACCACGTAAGTATAATTTTCTTCCACCTAAGTATACTGTATAGATATCATCACCGCTAGTTGTTCCTCTAGTAGAGATAGAACCTGCTCTATTTGAAACCATATAACCTTTTTCACCCATATCATCTAAAGCAAGATATAAATCATCTGCGCTAGAGTTGATAGGTAAACCCATATTTTGGATAGAATCCCAACCATCAATATTTCCTTTTACAACAAATACGTCAAATCCTCCCATATTAGGGTGACCATTAGAAGAGAAGAATAATCTTTTGAATGCTAAATCATAATAAGGAGAAGTTTCATCACCAGGAGTATTAATAACTTTACCTAAGTTTTTAGGATTTGAAGCCATACCATTTTTATCTAAAGAAGCTACCCAGATATCTTCACCACCTTGTCCACCTTCTCTATTAGAAGAGAAGAAAAGAATATCATTTCCGTTTGCATCTTTACCTAATGCAGGTCTAGTTGTAGTTGCTTTTTCAACATTGATAGGCATTTCTTTAGGTTCACCCCAATTGCTACCTTCTTTTTTGCTCATGTAAATTTTACAAATCATGTTCAACATTTCATCTTCCGTACATTTTGTAAAATACATGGTATTTCCATCAGCTGTAATTACAGCATTTCCACAATGAAACTTAGGATCGTTAACTGCGCCAGGTACTGGAGTTTCATTAGAAAATTCAGTTCCTTCTCCAGTTGCAGTATAGATTTTAGTTCTATAATCTTTTTTCATTTTCCAGAAGTTCGTCAAATTGATAGCTGTATCATGTGGAAACTTAGAATATAATAATGTTTTGCTATCGATCCATTTTGGAGCTAACTCTGTCAATTCATTATTTACTGGTTCACTTACATGTTCTACTTTTCTAGGATCTATTGGTTTAGACCAAATAGTAAGTGCATTATCACAACCAGTGATTTCATTTTTCACCATTTTTTGGTATATTTCTGCATCAGCTTCGTCATATTCAGATTTGAATGTAGAAAATTCTTTTTTAGCTTGATCATATTTACCATTATACTTCAACATACGAGCGTAGTCGTATCTTGCAGTAGGATATTTAGTAGGTTTTACATCTAACAATTGCTTGTAAAATTTTTCAGCACGTACATAATCACGAATCATTTCATTCGCTTTAGCACACATATATAAGGCTTTAAAATTAGTAGGTTTTTTTTCTAAATATTCTTCTAAATATTGAGCAGCAGTAATGTAACCACCTTTACCCATCAATGTTTTAGCTAATTTTAGTTTTTTACCATAACTTATTTTAGAATACTTTCTAGTATTTTGTTCTTCTTTTCCTGCACTAGCATACATATTAAAACCGATGCTTAGTAAAAATACTACTAAACATGTTTTAATTAGAAATACATTATAAGAGTATGCTCTTTTGTATATTCTTTTCATATATTGATTTTTTATTTTGAGTTAAACTTTTATTGATTAGATATTACGAACTTATGAGATTAGAAACGTGGGTTGAATAAGTAAATATTCTCTTTTGGAGTAAATGTTCTTCCTACGTAAGCTAAACTAATTTCAAAGGCTAAAGGACGATTTCCTTTGTAAGAAGCTGCTAATCCTGTACCACTCACAATTCCGTTTTTAGTTAAACTGATTTTAGATAATGGAATATCTAAAGCAGCACCAAATCTAATTCTATTAATTTCTAATCCAATTTTAGGGATAATTGATTCTTCACCATATTTAGCTTTTGCATTAGAAATATAGTTTGGAGTCATTCTATTCCATAAACCTAAGAATACTGTAGTATGATCTGTTCCTCCGTTAGGATCTAATTTTACATGGTAACCAGCTGTGATACCAAAGTTAAGCTCTTGTGCTTTGGCTTGCATTTGCCATAATATTCCTGGAATTAAAACAATTCTTTGCGTCGCATCTACTTCAGCTCCAATATGCACTACATGTCTCCATGCCACACCAACTTTATCGATAGTAGCACTACTGAATTGTTCTACTGGTCTACCTAAGTTGTTGAAGCTATAACCACCATAAAGTACAGCTGATTTAGCAATTCTGCTATTAACAAATAAACCGGCATTCATATTGAAATAACCAAATTTATTTTTTAATGAAGCAATCTCTGCTGAAGAAGTATATGCATATCCTCCTCCAGGACCTCCAAGTGCAAACCCATCACCAAATTGTAATTTAGCTGAATTCAATTGCTTTAATACATAACCTCCTTGAAAACCTAAAGAGATTTGTGTACCATTATTTGCACCAAGTCCTTTATGATAAGCTAAAGAACCTAAAATTTGATATTGAACTAAAGTTGCTTTGTTCTGTCTATCTGTAAATAATACTAGACCAACACCAACGGCATCTTTTTTTAATAACCCCTTAAATAATGAGCCATCTACTGCTAAAGCAGGTGTCATAAATAATGGTGAACCAGCTGGAGCCCATTGAGAACGATAAATTCCACTAATTCTATATTGTCCGTTGAACTTTCCCGTTAAAGCTGGGTTAAGTGTTAGAGGGGACGCATAGTACTGCGAGAAATGGATATCTTGTGCGTATATGCTCATAGAGCCATATATAAACAAAATCAGTGCGAGTAGTTTAACTTTTTGTAGATTAAGATTCATATAATTGAGTATATTATTTAAGGGTGCAAAATACTAAAATTTCTTAAAAAGAAAAAATTATTATGTTTTTTGTTAAATTTATGCACTAACTAATGCACATTTCTAGCGAATAAGCGAGATGTTTCCCGAATCTTGGAAAATAGCGCCATAACATTTACCTTTTATTTGATAGGTATAAACATCGGTACTTAATTCTTTTCCATGAAAGGTGCCATCCCAAAAGTCTCCTAGATTATTGGTCTCAAACACCAATTCGCCCCAGCGAGTAAATATTTGAAAGGAGATTAATTCATCAATTAAGATATTATTGAAGTGATACGTGTCGTTGATCCCATCTCCGTTAGGTGTGAAGATATTAGCCAATCCTAAATTAGTACATTGTTTTACTTTGATAAGTAATGAATCGTAATAAATACATTGGTTTGAATCGACTAAATAATATCTATACAATTGTGTGGAAGGTGGAGAAAACGTAGGATTAAAGGAGAATATAGAATCTATAAATCTATTGGGAGCCCAATAAATACTATCATATACATTGGCATGTAATTGAATGCTATCATATAATTGAATGATATATTGATTTAATAAATTACTAGTAGGTAAGGGCCATACCTCAATATACATGCTATCAATATCTGTGCAACCAAGAGTATCAATGATGCTTGCATAGATATAACCAGATTGACCTGGAGCAATCATTGCACTTGAAACAGAAGTGTATGCAAAACCTTTTGATGGAGTCCAATTGGTGTTAATAGTACCTGTTGCTTGTATAGTAATTTGAATCAAAACGGAGTCATGAGCACATACAGCTGTATCATTATTTATACTAATAATATTTGGATGCGTATAGGTATTTCTTACGGGTACATAACTATCTTTTACAATTCCATCCACTCCGTCTAAAGCCCAATAGGATGTACCATTTAAGGGAGATAATGAATTTATTACAGTTCCTGCCAATCCACCACCAACTGTTGTAATTACACTTGGAGGAAGCGCAATTCCTTTATGCCATATCAATCCACCACCACCACCACCACCTGGGCCTGTAGCAATTAATACGTCTTCGATACGAGTATTGCCACCTTTACCACCCTTCGCAGAAATATTTACGCTGCCAGAATAGTTAGTTATATCTAATACAATACAGCCACCAGCACCACCAGCACCAGCACCATCTGCACGAGCACCATCACCTGCATCAGCCGTTTGATTTCCTCCATTGGCTTCAATAGTTTGACTGTTACCAATTATATATTTCGCTTTAATAAAGATTATCCCACCTCCATTCATGCCAGGTGTAGCAAGGTTTTCGTCTTGTTGACCAGCACCTCCTCCAGCACCTAAAAATAGTTTATTAATAAAAGTATAATCCACAGGATAAGCTCCTAAGCCATTGTTAGAGCCTATTCCACAATCGGTAGATTGTGCACCACCATCACCCCCTTGACCAGCATTAGCACCACCACCACCACCACTATTATTAGCACTTCCACCACCTCCGCCAGTTGCGATAAAATTCATTCCAGATTCGTATTTATTATTATACTTATAAATACCTTCTCCTTTGGGTCCTAGCACACCACTAAATAATGACCAATAAGGTCTTGTATCATTGCATAAGAAAGAAGCATTGGGATATAAATTACCACCACGAAACCCTTTATCAGAGGCATTTATGGGGGCATTTAAAAGAAGTGTATCTACTATGTCTAATGCTATAATTCCTCCTGTGTTACCATTCCAAGGGCTACAAGTGACAGTAGAAAAAATAAGAGCACTTTTGTATTTGGCTATTTTTACTACTTGAACTTTATCAGAAGCATTGAAGTATTTAGATAATGTATTTTTAAGTTCAATATCATTTCCATTCGTATCAATAATAGTAGCAAATTCGAAATTACCTGCATTCATCAACCTTTTTACTATACCAAATTGGTTCGTATTTGACGTATCTATAACAGCACCTTGCATTTGAATGATCAAAATATCATCTCCTATGGTAAGACCTGTACGATTTGTTAATCCTATATGCGAGCGACAATTGACAGTAAAAACAGTATCTACAGGATAATATAGATTTACAACACCTGTAATAGGAGTTAATTGTGCTTGAGACACGATTCCCAAAAAAAGCGTAAAAAGAATAAATAGTTGTTTCACAAAAAGTATTAGGCTACAAAGTTATAAAATGTATTGAAATATCTTACTATTATTAGTGAACTAACTCCTTTAACGTAATATAAGTATCTTTATTTTTTATATAAAAAGATAGATGAAAAAGTACGTTTTAATTAGTGTTTTAATTAGTGTTATAATAGTTGTTTTTTTTGCCTGTAATAAGCTTCCTTGTGGTGATATAACTTGTTACAATAAAAGTATCACAGTATTTGATACGGACCATTGTTACTGTAAATGTTTGGCAAGTACCAGAGGGGATTTTTGTGAAATCAATTTGGTTGATAGTTTATCTGGAAACTACGAACAAATAGATTCCTGTAATTTAATAGAAAGTACGAAGCAATTATCACAAGTTGATACCTCTCACTTTAATATAGTAAATTTAGGTAATTATGTTTGTAGTGCGGGTGATTATAACATACAATTAAATATAGTAGATACGATCATAAAGATAGACAGTCAGCAGGTTTGTGGAACGCCAGGTAATTACTTGTTTTTTGGAAAAGGCAGCGTCAATTATATTACAAAAAAAATGAATATAAAGTATTATGTAAGTTATTTTTCAGGTGGAGGCAACCAAATAGACACTTGTAAAGTTTATTATATGAAAATATAAAAAAAAAGAACTTAATTTTGCCTATTATAAAAAATATTTTTAACCAAAACAATAAATAAGAAAAAATGAAAAAAGTAAAATCATTATTATTAGCTACAGGAGTATCAGTTATATTATCTATGGGTATTGCATCTTGTAATACAGATAAATGTAAAGATGTAGTTTGTCAAAATTCAGGTGTATGTTTAGAAGGAACATGTGATTGTCCAACAGGTTATGAAGGAGAATTTTGTGAAACTAAAGCAAATGCTAAATTTTCTGGAACTTGGACTGTAAACGAAACTTGTAATTCAGTTATCGGAACTGCATATCCAGTAATTATCTCTGCTGCAACTGATCCAACTTCAGTAACTATGAAAGATTTAGGTAACTATAGCTGTACTTCAGGTTCTTATAATGTACCTGCAACAGTAACTGGTTCTTCTATCAGTGTATCTGGAACAGTATGTTCAACAGTATTTACAGGTACAGGTACTTTAAACGCGGCTGGTAACTCAATCGCTTTAACTTATTCTGCTACTTATGGTACACCATCTACAACAGATAATTGTACTGCTACATTAACAAAATAATTATACATCATTATAATAAAAAAAAGTCACGCAATTGCGTGACTTTTTTTTATACTACTTAATATACTTTATACATCTTAAATTGATACGATTGATACTTGCCATTCACTTTACCATCTACAAAAGATTCTAAATTTTTATCATTATTTTTTCTTATTTTATAATGAATGGAAGTTGGATAGAATTCTTCGCTAATAGCATTAAATACAAAATAGTCTTTATCCATCTCTTTTAAATAATACAATTTTAATTTATTGTTCTTATTCAGTATGTCTAAAAATATTTTATCCTTGCTTTTATAAATAGTAGAAGTAGAAAGGAAGACACTATCTCCATTATCTTTAAAAAAATAAGAAATAGCGCACAATGAATCACTATTTTTTCGACTCCAAATTTCAGTAAGTGAAGAATTTTCAACCCCCCAAGTACCTTCTAAATTTTTACTTAACATTTCCATTTTTTTAGTTGTAGTAGTTGTACAAGCTGTGCCATAAATGAGCATACTGATAAGGCCAATAATAAAGAAATATACTTTTTGGTTAGATGTTTTATGCATATTACATTTTTTGATTAAAAATAAAAAGAGGCTAAACAAATGTATAGCCTCTTTAAATATTTTGTACTAAAAAGATTACTTCTTTTTACCTAAGTTTTGACCAGGTGTTGTAGTAGTAGCGTCTTTTTTACCTGTATTAGTACCACTAGTTCCATCATTTTTACCTGTATTTGTATTAGGTGGTGGAGTAGTAGTTTTAGGTGGTGTAGTTGGTTTAGTGGTAGGTTTTTTAACCGGTGTTTTAGCAGGTGATTTAACTGCAGTTTTAGGAAGTGCATCAAAAGCTTTTTGAGCTTCTTCATTAATTTTTGTATTACACTCATCGCCTAAAGTCATGTTTAATTCATCGATTTTAGCTTGTACAGACGAGTTTACTTTTTCTTGATCTTGTTTGATCATTTCTTCCGTATTGCCTTGTTTACATCCAGTGATAGCCAATGCTAATAAAGAAGAGATTCCAATACTATATATTATTTTTTTCATTTGTAATGATAGATTTTTTTATTAATAATTATTTAGTTGTTGCAGCTGTTGCAGCAGTTGCTTTTAATTCTTCTAATTTAGTAGCTACTGAAGCTTCCATACCTTGAGCACAAGCTTCATTGGCTTGTTGCGTTAATGTTTCTTTTTGAGCATTAAATGTAGAGTCTGCTTTTGCGCTGATTTGTTCTTCTGTCATTGGCGTATAAGACGATCCACATGAAGAAAGTGCAAGAGCAAAAAAACCTGATGCTACTAGTATTAAACCTGCTTTTTTCATTTTATAGATTTTTTATTTTTAATATTTAATAATTATAATACAAAGATATAGATTAACAAATTGCTTTCCAATTCTAAATTATAATAAGCATTCGTATTATATTTTTTCATCATCTATGGTGGAAGCTGGAAATTCACCTTCCCATTTTGCAATAAAAATACTGGCGATACAATTTCCGGTAACATTAACAGCCGTTCGTCCCATATCCATCAGAGCATCTACACTTAACATGGCTAGAATTATTTTTTCGGGTAGTTGAAATTGTGCTGCTGTACCCATTAAAATAACAAGAGAAGCACCTCTCACCCCAGCTACTCCTTTACTAGTTAACATTAAAGTCAACATCATGATAATTTGTGTAGAGAGAGGCATATTTAGTCCTGCAGCTTGTGCTACAAACACACTAGCTAATGCTAAATATAAAGTAGTGCCGTCTAAGTTAAAGCTATACCCTGTAGGCAATACAAATGAAACTATTTTACGTGGCACGCCAAATTGGATTAAATTTTCAAGTGCACTAGGCAAGGCAGCCTCACTACTAGCAGTACCGAAAGCAATCGTAACAGGTTCGGATATAGCATGCATAAACTTGAGTAAGTTTACTTTACAGAATAATAATATGGGAATAAATACTACCACTACAAAAACAAATAAGGCTAGATAAAGCGTTAGTACTAATTTGCCAAAAAAGTAAAAAGGAGCGATTCCACTTTTAGCAACTGTAACAGCCACAGCTCCCATAATACCTAGAGGTGCCATATACATAATGACATCCGTAAATTTGAACATTACTTCACTTAAACTTTCAGTAAAAGAAAGCATGGTTTGTTTGCGTGCTGAATTTTTTACTAAAGCTAATCCGATTCCGAATAAAATAGAGAAAACGACAATTTCTAAAATTTGCCCTTCAGCTATTGATTTAGCTATATTTTCGGGGAATATATGTAAAATGATTTGTTGCCAATCTTGTTTTTCAACGCTCGTTATAGTAGCCGTGGCAGTAGCATCAGGAATGACTAATCCGACACCTGCTTGCGATATATTAATAGCTACTAATCCGATTAGAAGTGCTAGGGTAGTCACTACTTCGAAATACAAAATAGATTTCCATCCCATTCTTCCTACTTGTTTCAGATTGCTATGGCCAGCAATACCCACCACTAGAGTAGAAAATAGGAGTGGAGCGATGATGCATTTGATTAAGCGAATAAAAATTTTGCTTAGTACATCCAAGTTTTTAGCAAACAAAGGGAAATCATGACCTATGCAAGCACCTGCAATCATACCGGTGAAAGTCCACCAGGTAAGTGATTTTCTTTTATAAGAAATATATGACATGATTAAGACTAAAAGCCATCTACTAATGGCTAATGCCATTGGATCAAAGTAAATGAACTTCATTAAATACAATGCATTTAATAGTATAATGACTAAAGAGATAAAAAAAAAGAGTATAGATTCTTTGTTGAATTTCATAATGAATAAGGATATATAAAAATAGCGAATAAAGCTGTTAAATAAAATAGTGTTTTGTAATACACTACTTATTCATAGAACTAAGTAAGTAAGATTTAATAAAATCATTTAGGCTACCATCCATAACATCTTGTACTTGTGAGGTTTCATAGCCAGTTCGAGCATCTTTTACGAGTTTATAGGGATGCATTACATAATTTCTAATTTGAGATCCCCATTCAATTTTCATTTTTTGTCCTTCAATTTTAGCGCGCTCTTCATTCTTTTTTTGCACTTCAATTTCGTATAGTTTAGACTTAAGCATACGCAGAGCGATATCTCTATTTCCATGCTGAGAGCGTTCTTGTTGGCATTCTATAACTAATCCACTAGGTAAATGTCGAACACGTACCGCTGTTTCAACTTTATTTACATTTTGGCCACCAGCACCACTACTTCTGAAGGTGTCCCATTCTAAGTCGGATGCAGAGATATTGATTTCGATGGTATCGTCAACTACTGGATATACATAAACAGATGCGAAAGAAGTATGTCGTTTGCCATTAGAATCGAAAGGAGAGATACGAACGAGACGATGAACGCCATTTTCACCTTTTAAGTATCCATAAGCTAATTCACCGTCAATTTCAATACTTGCAGATTTGAATCCAGTAACATCCCCTTCTTTTTCATCGAGCAGACTTACTTTGAATCCATTTTTTTCACCATACATAGTATACATACGTAAAAGCATGGCTGCCCAATCGCAGCTTTCAGTACCACCTGCTCCTGCATTAATCTCTATAATAGCACTAAGTTGATCCTCAGGTTGATTGAGCGTACTTTTAGATTCAAGTTCCTCTAGATTATTTTTTACTATTTGTTCTTGTATGCGTAATTCTTCTTCAGAAGTTTCTCCTAATAATAAGAATTCTTGAAGCACGAGTAAGTCATCAAAAGATGCTTGAACTTTGTCAAATTGGTTTACCCACGATTTATGTAAACGAATATTTTTAAGAATAGCTTCAGCCTTTGAGGCGTCTTGCCAAAAGTCGGCTACTTGTGAGATTTGTTCTTGTTCGAAGATAATATGTTTTCTATTATCTATGTCAAAGATAGCTCCTCAAAGCCTCAACACGGCCTCTTATAATGTCTATTTGTTCTTTGGTCATAACAAATACCGGATTTTATGGTGATGAAATAAAAATAGGCTATCAACATTATTGATAGCCTACAAATATATTATTAATACGTAATTATTTTTTTACTTTCTCCACTAAAGCTTTGAACGCTTGAGGATCGTTCATTGCCATATCAGATAAAATTTTTCTATCTAAGTTGATATTGTTTTCATTTAATAAATTAATAAAAACAGAATAACTTAAACCATGCTCTCTAACACCAGCATTGATACGAGTGATCCATAATTTTCTGAAATCACCTTTTTTCTGTCTTCTATGAGCATATGCATATGATAAACCTTTTTCTACGGCATTTTTAGCTACAGTATGAACGTTTTTACGTCTTCCAAAATAACCTTTAGCTAATTTGAATATCTTTTTTTTCCTTGCTTTACTTGCTACTGCGTTTACTGAACGTGGCATCCTATTATTATTTTACTGTTTTAAATGAATATTAATTTTGAGCTGCAAGCATTCTTTTTACTCTTGCTTGATCAGCGGTATGTACTAAAGTACTACCAGTTAAATTTCTTTTTCTGTCTTTAGATCTATTGTCAAGCAAGTGTCTTTTAAACGCCTGACCTCTTTTTACTTTTCCTGAGCCTGTAACTTTAAACCTTTTTTTGGCTCCGGAATTTGACTTCATCTTTGGCATAACTATAAAAATTTTGGATGGCAAAGGTAATTCTTTTTTATTAAAAAGTTTATTATTACCTATTTTTTTTTATTAAATAATAGAAAAAAGGTAATAAATAGCTTAAAATAAGGTTTTTAAGCCACTTATTACCTTCCATTTGTTGATTAAATATTAATCTTCAGCTAAAACGATTATATAATCTTCTGGGCTGAAATTAACCGTTTCATTTTTATTTGGATTGATTTTTACACCAAAATGTTCTTCTGAATTAGATGCATCAGCAGAAATTCTATATCCAATTGCAATTTCATTAAGTTCAGCAGCACTTTCTAACACTGTATAGAAATTCATATCCTCATCAGTTTTTACATATCGGCTTACTGGTTTTAAGTAAATTTCAGAACCATCCGCTTCGAATAATATATCATATACCTTTTTTAAGTCTTTATTTTCGCTCAATTGGCTTAACATCAAACTGATTAAATTATCGCTCACGATAAAGTCATCTGCCTTAGCTACCACACCTAAATCACGATTTCTGATATCTAACATTTCTGATACGATACTGAAATCTTTATTTGCTTTTTCACTCATAGCACGTAAATGGAGTAAACAAATCAACGTTTTTGCATCACTTTCTTGGATGTCCATTCCTTCAGTATAACTTAATAAGATAATATGATGATATGAGGCTACATCTAAACTTTCTAAAGTTGCTCTATCTATGATATCGCCTTTTGTATAAGTTAATCGTTGTTTTTGTAATATCCCTTTAAGTTCATTAATATCCTCATCTATTTCTACACCATCAGCTAAAATAAGCACTTCTGAGCCACTAGATACATAGTTGTCTAATTCTTCAATAATACGAATTCCTCTATTGTTCCAACCTAAAATCAATGTTTTTTCAACTGAACTTTCATCGCTTTCGCTACGTGAAAATAAATTGGTATCGATATTCCAGCTTGATTTACCACTTACTTTTACGGTATCATCATCTTCACTAATAGCAATTATTTGGTCGCCATCGTTAATAATGGTATCCATTGGTGGGTTGATTAATACTTCTTCATCAGCCGTAAATAAACCGATTACAGAAGAAGTTTCATAAGCAAATAATGAATCTTTAAAAGATTTATTCACTAATGATTTTTCTTCGCTGAAATAAATCTCATCTCCTTCAAATTGTAATAGTTCTGAGTATACTACACTTAAGCCTGATTGACGACAAGTTTGCGCAGTAATACGAGAAATTAAATCAGAAGATAAAACGAATACTGTTTCATCATTACCCACTAAATCAGCAGCTTCCATATTTTTAGGATCTTTGATTTCTGCCACGATATGATAGGGTTCTTTTTTTCTGTTTTTTCCATTTGTGATAGCTAATACAGATTTAATTACGTAGGTATCTGCATTTGATTCTTCGCTTCCTAAAACGATAATAGAACGAGCTTCATTTGGATTTACTACTGCTATAGCACTTGATTCTAGTGGACTACCGCTTCTGCAAATCACTTTAGTATTGCCAAAATTTTCAATCTTTTCTCTGATTTCATCATCCATTTCTACTTTATCTCTATCTGCTAAAATTACAATACTTGGATTTTTTTGATTGGAGTTGGCTTCAATGATTTCTTTAATGATAGAGAATACTTTTTCTGACCAACCTAAGATTAGGGTGTGATTACTTTCTAATACTTTAGATTTTCCTTTTTTCATTTCATCAATTTGCTCATCAATACCACTTGAAATGGTACCGATTAAGATAGATATCAAAAAGATACCAGTTAGTGTAGCAATGAAACGAACAATTCTAAAACCCCAATTATTTTCAGGGTCACCACCCATTGTACCAGAATCTAAGGTAGCCATTAAACTTTGCCATGAGCTTTCAACAAAACCCGTAATAGTGCGAGGTCCATAATTAGATTCAGGTGTTTTAATACCGAATAAAAACAAAATAAAGCCGCAAAGAAGCACCATGATTAATGATACAATTGCAAGCCATTTAATTACCCCCCCTGGTCCACCAGACATGGTGTTTTCAAAATAATAGCGAATCTTTTCGCGCATTGTAGGTTTTGACATGATTTTATTAAGATATTGGTTAAGAGGCAAAAATAACTAAAATATTGTGTTTATAAAGCATGTTCAAATATTATAGCCTATTTCTTCTCTATATTTGTATTAAGTATTCACAATCTATTAACAGAAGGAAGTATGAGTTTTTTATCAAAAGTTAAGCAAATATTAGGTATTGGTACTGTATCTGTTAAATTAGATGTTATTCCCCAAGTTCATTTATCTTCAGGTGAAATAGCAGGAACCATCATTATTAGAGGAAAAAGCAATCAGAAAGTAAAGAGCATAGAAGTGAAACTTGAAGAGGAAAGTATTTCAGGGAAAGGAGATCTTGCTAAATCTAGTTTTTTTACTATTGGTAGCTGGAGAAATAATGAATTATTTATGATTCAAACCAATGAAGAAAGAAAAATATCCTTTCAATTTACGTTTCATTTACAGCAGAGTGCAACAGACAAGTTAGCACATCCAGGCGGAGTTGATGGTGGGTTAGGGAAATTAGCATATATGTTGAGTAGTAATAGAAGTGTTTTTACATTAAAAGCTATAGTAGATATAGAAGGAGCGAAGCTCGATCCCCAAGATTTTATTACAATACAAATGATTGCATAATTGAGTAAATTAATACATAAAAAAATGAAATACTTGCTCTATCCATTTTATATTATTTGGACTATTTGGTGTGCATTTGTATTTTTTTTATTAGCCCTTGCTATGTTTCCTTTTTTATATGTTGGTGTTACATTTGGGGGACCAAAAACCATACGAGCCATGCATTATTTACCTTGTTATGTAGCACAAATCGCTCTGTTTTTGTGGGGTGTACGGGTAGTGGAGCATCATAAAGAACGTATTGATAAAAATAGACAATTCATCTTTGTAGGCAATCATCGTTCTTACGTGGATGCATTGATTTCTGGTCAAGTGATTAAAAATTTCAAAAAGTATATTGGGAAAGCAGAAGTGTTGAAATGGCCTGTATTAGGCTATTTGCTTGATAAATTGTATATCCCAGTGCAACGAGATAATAAAGATTATAGAGCATGGAGTATGGAACAACTCTATGTCAAAGCCAAAGAAGGAGCGAGTATTGTGATTTTTCCCGAAGGTACTAGTAATAATACCAATAAGCTATTAAAGCATTTTCATGATGGAGCTTTTCGTTTAGCTATTCCAACTAAAATTCCGATTGCAGTATTTACCATTATTGGTGCTGGTGAAATATGGCATCGAGATACGATACTTATTAAACCTGGTAAAGTAGAAGTGTATTGGAGTGAAATTATTGAAATGGATACATATAACTCGCTCGAAAATGATATAGAAAAATTGAAAGATAGAGTCATCCATACGATGCTCCCTATTTTAGAGAAGCATTATCCAGCGGGTTATGAATTATAAAAGTTTTCGTTTTCTTGAATAAATTTCAGAATTTCTTCTTTCCCCACTTTATTAAATGCAGAGGTATAAAAAATTGGAGGTAATTCCACCCAATACTCTAATAATATTTTTTTAAATGCTTCAATATTCTTAGGGGTTTCATTCTTTCGACTCACATCCATTTTAGTAAATACAATAGCAAATGGAATATCATTTTCACCTAACCAATTAATAAATTCTAAATCTATTTTTTGAGGCGGGATACGAGCATCTATTAATAGAAATACATACTGTAATAATTCCCTCCCTTTGATATAGGTTTTTATCATCAAGTCGAACTTTGTTCTGTCTGCTTTAGAAACTTTGGCAAATCCATAACCGGGTAAATCGACTAAATACCAAGCTTCATTGATATTAAAGAAATTGATTAATTGTGTTTTTCCAGGAGTAGTAGATACTTTAGCCAATCCATGATGATTAGTCACATAATTAATTAAAGATGATTTTCCTACATTAGAACGACCGATAAATGCATATTCTCGTTCTTTATAAATGGGGCATTTACTGAGTGAAGGAGAACTAATCGTAAACTTAGCGGTTTTAATTATCATGATGTAAATCTATGAATTCATTTTGTATTTTTCTATTTATATGCTTTTCAATGGGTATAATTCATTTAATAGAGTCTTCATAAGGTGCACTTTCGAAAAAAGGAATATCTTCCTCCTCTATTAATTCGTCTATTGGTTCTTCTATTTTTGGTAAGTCGACATTCTTGAAAAATAGGGCACATAAAAAGCCTGCGATTGCTCCACTTAAATGACCTTCCCAAGAAACACCTGCCTGAACTGGCATCATACCAATCAACATACTACCACCATAGAGTAATCCTACAAAAAAAGAAATAGCTACACTTTGTCGATCTTTCCGAAAGAAGCCACTAAAAAACAAAAAGGATGCAATTCCAAAAATGACGGCACTTGCACCAATATGGTAGGAAAAGGGTGCCCCAATGAGCCAAACCATGATGCCTGAAAATAGTTGAATTATAATAATAGTCCAAAATGCAACACGAGGATAGATATTAAATAATACAGTTCCTAATATTAATGCTGGAATTGTATTAGAGAGAATATGTTGTAAATTACCATGAATATAGGGCATAAACAATATGCCTCTAAGTCCGATTAAATCACGAGGATGTACTCCATATTGTGCCAAGTTGAGTGAGAAAATAAAATCAGCCAACCATACTAACCATATAAACGATACAAATAAAGCCGCCAAAAAAAAGCTCGTATATAATAACTTTTTTTCTTTCTTTAATTGATTGACATGATGTTCGTCTATATGCTCCATTTATAATTGTTTTGCAATATATGCATTAATGCTTGATAGATAGTCAACAATAATGCCACCCAAAAATGGTGACAAAAGTTCATATAATATGACGTATAGATTAGAATAAAATAAATACTGTTTATGTACTTAATAAAAATTATTCTTTATGTTAACTAATTAAATCAATTGAATCTCCAATCCACACTTAGCCACTTGATTCCAATAATCGGGGAATGATTTTTTTACTACCTCTACATGATCAAATACAACAGCTTTACTTATGAATGCTAAAGGAGCAAATGCCATGGCCATGCGATGATCATCATAGGTATTAATTTCAATTGTTTGATTTGTATCAAATGCTGTTGGTTCGATTATCCAAGCCTCGTCACTTGCATAAAACGCACAATTGATTTTGGCTAATTCGCTTTGTAAAGCCAGCAGTCTATTAGATTCTTTATAAGCGAGATGATCTATGTTTTTGAATCGTGCTTTGATTTTTTTTAGCGCACATAAAACCGCAAATGTCATAACTAAATCAGGACAGTCTTTAAAATCATATTCAAAATGATCTATGGAAATATCTTGTTGACGAACGGCAATATTATCACCTAATAAATGTGTTTCAGCACCTAATTGAGTTGCGATATAACTACAAACAACATCTCCTTGTAGTGAATAGACCGTTAAATTATTTAATTGAATTCTACTATTTGGAATCATAGCAGCTATGCTAAAAAAGTAAGAAGCACTGCTCCAATCGCTTTCTATGCTTATGTTTTGAGCTTTATATGCTTGAGGTGCAATTGAAATTGATTGTTCCGTAGCCACTAAATCAATACCGAAATATTTCAATAACTCTAAAGTCATTTCTATATAGTCCATTGAAACGGCATTCTTAAATTGAATCGTTAAGCCATTTTTCAACGTCGGTGCAATTAATAATAAAGCAGAAACAAATTGACTACTCATACTGGCATCTATTTGAATCGTGCCACCTATGATTTGTGTATTCTTAAAAGATAGAGGAAGATAGCCTTCTTTATCGAGATAGGTGATATTCGCACCTATGCTATTTAAAGCATCAACTAGTGGTTTTATGGGACGTTGTTGCATACGAGCAGTGCCAGTAAGTGTATATTCACCTCCTTGTGTGGCAAGGTAAGCGCACATAAAGCGACAAGCTGTTCCGGCATCTTGAATATCTATAGTGGAGCTATTCCCTTTTAATGCTTCTACTAATACTTGCGTGTCTGCAGCAGTAGATAAGTTTTTTATTTTAAATGATTCCTTGCATAATTGCTGAATCAATAAAACTCTATTCGCAATACTTTTCGAACTTGGTAGTTGGATGATGCACTCACGAACGTCTCTGTTCTTAACTAGTTTTATTTTAGTCATGTAAATAATTTAAGGCGTTTTTAACTTCATCTAAAGTACATGCACAATCATACTGAACTTGATTTTTATCATCAATCAAAACAAATAATAATTGCTGATTTTTATTTTTCTTATCCTGTTTTAAAAATTCAAGAACTTGATTCGTATCAAATGTAAGTGTTGATTTTCCTAGATATTTTCCTGCGATTTGTTCCAATAAATTTAAGTGAGGTGACTGATAATTGTATTTCATATTCGATATATATAACGCCGCAATCATACCGTATAATACTGCTTCTCCATGTAATAGCGCCTCTTGTTCATTCATATAATAAGATTCTAGTGCATGACCGATGCTATGTCCGAAATTCAATACTTTACGCAATCCTTTTTCAGTAGGATCTTGTTCTACAATAGAAGATTTAATTTCGATAGATTTTTTAATAAGTGAAGTCAAACTGGTCTCGGTATCAATATTTATATCTAGTAATGTATGAAAATAGTCGAGGTCAGCAATTAATCCATGTTTGAGCATTTCCATATATCCCGAAATCAAATGCCTTTTTTCGAGTGTACTCAAAAAAATGGGATCAATAATACAAAGTTTAGATTCGAAATAAGTACCAATTATATTTTTATAATTTTGATAATCGATTCCTGTTTTGGCACCAATACTTGCATCTACCATGGCTAGAAGAGAAGTAGGAATATTGATACAAGTAATTCCTCTTTTATAAACTGAAGCTGCAAAAGCACCCATATCAGTAATCATACCACCACCCAAATTAATTAATAAACTATTTCGAGAAATTTCTTGTTCAATAAAAATATCCCATATCTTCATACAATTTTTCCAATTTTTATTCGATTCACCGCTATTAACATTGATTAATTGAGCTGTAGGAATTAAGTTGGCTATGATTGGAAGGCAATGTTTAGTGGTGTCGTCATCGCATAAAACGGCTACCTTATCAAAAGTATTGTGTTCAAAAAATACATTTAAATCATTTATGGAATAACTAATTTTAGACAGCATTACCAATCATTTTTTGTTTATTAAATTAAATTTCTTCTAAACTCCAAGCATCCGTTTTAGATTCCAATAACGGTTTAACACGTGACCAAACACCTGCAAAAAAATCACTTTGTCTATATTTATTTAAATCGTCTTCAGTATCCCATGAACTAATCGTAAATAACAGATTTGATTGATGGATATCACGCACTAATCGCACCGCTCTATTTCCTTTTGATTGTGCAATAAAGGCTTTCGATTCATTATAAATAGTAATAAACGATTCTACTTTGTCCTCGTGTAAGTGTAGTTTTACTATACGTGTTATCATCGCTATTATTTAAAAAATATTTGAATAGTGCTATTCCCTTTTAAATTGAGTAGACTGGATGCATTTCCTTTATTGATTGCAATTTCTAGCAGTCCTACACTATTGAATAAACATAGTTTTTCACCTTCAGGCACATTCGAATACGAGTCGCTCAATTGTAAAATATATTTTCCAAATTGAATTTCATAACTTCGATCTTTTCGTATCGCATCGAATTCATTTCGGGTAATATTGGTGATTGCATTATCAAAATGATCGATATAGATGACCGAACCTTTGATCATATCTGGATAAATAATAGGTCGTTGACTTGTATAAGTTTTCATGCTAGAAGCGGGTTTTCCTTCAATCGCTTCATGTTTAGCAATTTTCGCACAGATATAGGTAAATATTTCTTTATAGGAGATGTATAAAGGAAATCCCAATAAGTCAATTTCAACAATATTTTTAGGTAAAGATTCAAAAATCAACGAGACGATTCCGTTATCAGGAATGATAAAATGCATATTATCATGATAGCAGTAGAATAATTTAATATGATTACTGCTGGCCATATCCACAGCTATAATGTGTATGGTTTGAGCGGGAAAATGAGTATACGCATTTTTAAATATAAAAGCTGCGTCCATTACGTTTTGCGCCATTACTTCGTGCGAAATATCGATGATATTGGCTTCAGGCATACTGCTAAGCAATTTCCCTTTAAGGGAAGATAATGTATGATCGCGCCAACCAAAATCAGATAAGAGTGTAATAATAGGCATAGAGTAAAATAAAAATACTTAATTTCGCTCAAAATTAGTGAGAATTGAGCGAATTAACTATGCATTTAGAAACTATTGATCCAATTGAGTTCTTTGGAGTCAATAATGATAAGTTTTCAATATTAAAAAAAGCATTTCCAACATTAAAGATAAGTGCACGTGGACAAAGCATTAAGGTGAATGGGGAGGAGAAGAATATTATCAAGTTTAAACAGAAAGTTTCCTTATTAGTAGATAAACTAGAACAGAGTAAATATATCTCTTACCAAGATTTTGAAGATATTTTGACCAGCAGTGAACCAGAGAAAAAAACTATTGAGAAGGTAGAAGATATCAAAGGTGAAATCATTGTACATGGCAATGGAGGTCATGTAGTGCGTGCAAAAACGGCCAATCAAAAGAAATTAGTACAAGCTGTTTTAAAACATGATATCGTTTTTGCTATTGGTCCTGCGGGAACAGGCAAAACCTATACAGCAGTAGCTATGGCAGTTAAAGCCTTGAAAGAAAAACAAGTAAAAAGAATTATTCTCACTCGACCTGCAGTTGAGGCAGGAGAGAACTTAGGATTTTTGCCAGGCGATTTAAAAGAAAAAATAGATCCTTATTTACGTCCATTATATGATGCACTAGATGATATGATTCATCCTGAGAAATTGAACTATTTTTTACAAAATAGAATTATAGAAATAGCTCCCTTAGCTTTTATGCGTGGTAGAACTTTAGATAATGCATTTATTATTTTAGATGAAGCGCAAAATACTTCTGTACCGCAATTAAAAATGTTTTTGACGCGTATAGGTCCAAGTGCAAAAGCAATTGTTACAGGCGATTTAACACAAATCGATTTGCCTCGTAATCAAAAAAGTGGATTAGAAATTGGGCTTAGAATTTTAGAAGATATCAATGGAATTGGAATTGTGTACTTGAATGATAAAGATGTAGTGCGCCACAAATTAGTAAAGAAAATTATTAAGGCCTATCATCAATTTAGTGAAGAGGAAACCATTCGAAAAGAAAATCGAAATAAAGAAAATAGTTAAAAAAAACTTTATTTCACATGTCATATAAGCGTATGAAAAAAATATGTAGTCTAGTTGTTATCCTTTTGTTTTCAGTGTTTTCTGTATATAGTCAATATACCATTAAAGGAAGTGTGAAAGATGCCAATACGAAAAAAGCGATTGAGTTTTGTTCGATTGTTATTAAAGATAGTACCAAATTTATCGCAGCAATACAAAGTGATATCAATGGAAATTATACCTATACGAGCCCAACTAAAAATAATTTATTTATCACTTTTACGAGTATTGGTTACAAAAGTATCACGAAGAAAATTTATTTAGAAGCCTCCATTGAAGTGCCCGATGTATTACTAAAATCGGATGATAAAGTATTGAATCAAGTGGAAGTGACTACCGAGAAATCGTATGTGCAAAATACCATGGATAAACGAATTATCAATATCGATAAAAATTCGGTGAGCACTGGAGGTACAGCGGTAGATATTTTGCAAACCTTACCTGGAGTGAGTTTAAATTCGGATGAAAAAGTAGAGATGCGTGGTTCTGCTAATTTAAATATTCAAATAGATGGTAAACCAGTGGGTAGTAGAGGAGGAAATTTAAATACCGTATTAGAACAAATTCCTGCAAGTTCTATCGAAAGTATTGAAATTATTGGGAATCCCTCCGCCAAATACGATGCAGAAGGCTCGGGAGGTATTATCAATATTGTATTGAAAAAAAATAAACAAGTAGGTATTAGTGGAAATTTAACAGCTACCGTAGGTACTCGAAATAAATACACTGCAGGAGGATCCTTGAATTATAAAAATAAATTCATGAACATTGCTACCAACCTCGGTTTTCAGCATAATTATGCCTATACGAGAGGCGTTTTCAATAGTTCTAATTTTAATGGAGATAGTACTTTTTATCAGCATTATAAAAGTTCGGGACTTAATAAACCACTAAACATATCCCCTAAAGTGAGTGTTGATTTTTTCTTGAATGATAAAAATACCTTGTCCTTAGTGAGCAATTATAGTATCAATCGTAATAATGAGTTTAGTAGAACCGATCGATACTTTTTAAACAGTGATTCTATAATTGATTATACGAGTAACAGACAAGCCACCAGCATTACACGCAATAGATATGTAGATGGGACATTGTCGTATCGTAAATTATTTAAGCAGCCCAAACAAGAATTCACGATTGATATCTATTATCAAAACGGTAAAGAATATAATACCGTAACAGCACCTGAAAATTATATCAATAATAGAATGGTGAGTTCACAAACGATATCTGATAGTATTATCACGGATGTGAAATTGCAAAATGCCAATGTATTAATTAATTACGTGCATCCTATCAATAAAAATACGTTTATGGAAATGGGCTATAGTTATAAATACAATATGACGGATAGAGATTTGAATTATCTACAACAGAACGATTGGATTAATAATGAATTTTATACCGATAGTAATCGAACGAATCAGTTTGCCTTTGAAGAAAATATTCATGCAGGGTATATCACGTATAATTCGGTATACGGGAAACTCTCTTATAAACTCGGATTACGTGCTGAAAACACGAGCAATTTTGGGGAGTTGAAGCAAACCAATCAAACCTTTAGAAATAACTATTTTCAGTTTTTTCCGAGCATTCATATGAATGTTGATTTAGGAAAAGATAGAAGTTTTAGATTTACCTATAGCAGACGATTACAACGACCGAATATGAATCAATTGAATCCATTTGGAGATTATAGTGATCCTCGAAATGTACGAAGTGGAAATCCAGCATTAAAGCCTGAAACCACACACTCTTTTGAATTTGGCTTTGATAAATCCAATAAGAAATTTACGTTTTCTTCTACACTATACTATCGATTACAAACGAATATGATCACGTTTATACGTAAGGTAGATGCAGATGGGTTTGGTAGAATTACTTCGGGGAATGTAGGCACCGCGCATAATTATGGCGTTGAATTAAGCGGCAGATATAATCCATACAAATGGTGGAATATTAGTTTGGATATAAATGGCGGAGGACAAACTTTAGTAGATAGTAGATTTGTCGATTTAAAAAACAGACAAAATCTTTCTTATGGAGCTAATTTGATTAGTAATTGGACCATTTTGAAATTTTGGAATATACAAGCGATGTATAACTACAGAGGTCCGAGTTTATTCCCACAAGGAAGAATGCGCAGTATGCATGGAGGGGAGTTAGGCATGAAATTCTTTGTATTAAAAGGGAAATTGATTTTCAACTTACGTTTCAGTGATGTATTTAATACCCGTCAATTTGCGGTAAATGCCTCTGGATTTAACTTTGAAAGTAGTGCTGTTCGTAAACGAGATACCCGTAATTTTTATGTGGGAATTACGTATCGATTTGGTAGTTCAGACAAGGACAAAACAAATAATAGACGTCGCTCTATAGAAGAAAATAATAGCAATGGCGGAGGAATGGAAGTATTTTAGAATAGAAAAAAAACTTAATACTTTTCTTTACTCCTTAATAAATTTTCCATTGCTTATTACTTTATTGTCTTTATCTAAGATATGAATAAAATACATTCCGCTTATTAATTTTTTGATATTTACTTGAAATTTTAGTTCTCCGAATAAGGTAGTTTCTTTCTCAATGTTTTGTAGGCTTTGTTTTTTTCCGATAGCATCATATATTTCCAATCTATAATCATCTATTTTCATATTCTCAAGTTGGTTAATGGATATATTAATTAAATCAGTCACAGGATTAGGATATATAAATAATTCATTTTTAGCTTGCGATGCATCATGTGTTGTAGGTTCTACCTCAATACTATTCCATCCACACCAATTACTATCAACTATACAGCCATTACTATCTACTCGTAAAATCCATCCTTGTTGGGGGATACTAATACCATCATTTGGATTTATTTCACCAACTGCTACAATATCCCCGTTTGATAGAACATCTAAATCATATAATCGATGTTGACTGTATGTTTCAGGAAATTGATAACTTCTATATTGTTTACTCCATATTATATCCCCACTTGCATTTATTTTTACAATATAACCATAAACACTTCCTTCTGAATATACACCGCACGCAATAAAACTTCCATCAGATAATTCCTTAACATCATACATTATACCTTGTCTATATCCTATATCTATTGGAGTTTTATAATTTTCCCATTGTTTTGTGAAATTGCTATTCCATTTTACTACATAGGGCATATATAATGCATAATCATCAGTATCATTGTATGCTCTATATCCAACATATGACCCACAACTTATATATCCACCATCACTTGTTTTTTGAAAACTGTAAGGTGCTTGACCATTATTACTAGTGTCTGTCCATTGCCATTTTTGACCACCTATACTATCTGCTCGTATCAATGTGGTTTTATAAATTAAAGAATGAAGTTGTCCAGAGCCTGGTAAGAATTCTGTATGACCACCAATAGCTATTAATAAATCTCCGCTATCTATTGCTAATATAGTCTGAGCAAGATTATCATTTGCTGTTGTAATAATACTATAATTTAACTCTCGTATTTTGTTACCTAATGTATCTAACTTCAAAAAAACAGTTTGTTTTGGATGACCTTTTTTACCTACTGAATAAAAATAATTATTTGAATATGTTGTAGAGGTTAAACCACCATAAGTTGTGCCTGTTGGAACTGCAAAATAATTTAATAATGTTAAATTAGAGTCATAAAAACATACTAAATAACTTCTATTGCCTGTACCAGTATCTTCTGAATAACCACATGTAATAATATTATCATTTATTATAAAAGATTTACCATTATTAATTGAACTTGTAAATGTAAAATATTGCTCAGGTCTATATGTAATATAATTACTTATTGTACCGTCATTTTTAAATTTAGAAACATAGCTTTTTATTCCAATACCACTAATCAGTGTAGTATCTGGATAAATACCAATTGTGAAAATTTTATTGTCATATAATGTTAAATTGTCTGGAACTGTATTCAAATTATTTAATAGGAAAGATTTAGAATAATGTTGGGAATAGCTCAATTGAACTATTCCCATAAATAATAATATGATTCCTAATAGCTTTCTCATTATTTTTGTATCGAAACTTTTCCATTGCTGATTATAGAACCACCGCATTTTAAAGTATAACTATATAAACCATTGGCAAATTTTTGTACATCTAAAATATGTTGATGCATTTCATTTTGTACATTCACCTCGTATACTTTTTTACCTGTTATATCTATAATTTCTAATAACGCTTCTTTTTCAACACATGGTAATTGGAATTCAAATATTAATAAATCTTTTGCTGGATTTGGATAGGCTTTGATATAAACTTCTTTAAATTCAGCAGTTGATTTTATTGGATTTGCTCTACGTTGATTTTGATTATTAGGTAATTCAGGTAAATGTATATAAGTGCCGTTTGCAAAATAGTTCATAATATTCTCAGCTTTATATTTTCCTATACCAAAACCATTATCAGCAATAGCTTGTAAACTTGATTTTTCATTTTCACTCATTGCTGTATAACTCTTAGTTCCGTTTTGAAATAAATCTAATTTCCAATTATTTAAATCTAGCATAGTTTGATATTCTGTGCCCTGATATTTATCTAATTTATAGAGCAAAGGTATAGAATTCATGATGATTTGTGCTTCATTATAATTACCTAACTCAATATAATCATCTATTATACTATAATCGGCTTCTACATCATGAAGTTGTCCTAGCCAAAATCTCATCTCTTCATGGTTTAGACCTTCTGGATTAAATTGAATATCTTGTAATATTGCTCTAGAATCCACCATCATTTTATCATGAGCATCACTTATGGCATATTCCATTAAAGTCCGAGCAGTAGTATTTGTATTATTTTGAAGTACATCAATCATCCATTGTGGCAATGGAATATCTTTAGTTTGAAGATATTCTAATAATGCTTGATCATTTAATGCTTCTGGATTAGCACACAATATTTCAAAAATTATTGCTTCTGATAGTACTGCCGTTTGGTCACTAGCAACCATTAAAGCTTCAGCACTCAAATAAGGACTATTTGAAAGCAATGTTGCTCTTAAATCAGCAGCTTGTGAACTTGCTTGAATACTTTCAATTAACTCAGGAGTATTACCATTATCAATTAGATTTTTTAATTGATTGGAGAAATATTCAAAATTACTTTTATTTGTTATAAAACTATTCTCAACATTCGTTCTTTCAGAAGCTGTTAATTTTGTGAAATCTTCTCCATTATAATAAGCCATACCAGATATAACAGAACCAGTTATATTAGAAGAATAAGGAGGTGTTTTGATTGGGCATGTTGAATTTGCAAAATTTCTTATTAAATTAAATGATGGTGCAGTACTACACTTTGATGGAATCGGATCATATGCTGTTGAGAAAGTTGGCACATAATATTTTACATTTGCATCCCTTTGATCAAAATGAGCAATAGGATCTGAACTAGCTGGGTTACTAAAAATATTCCCAATATATTCAGTTGCAGAGCCTTGATTATCTCTAATTCCATATCCTAAAGTACTAGTACCACCAGGACTATAAACTGTAAAATCTTTAATATTTGTTATATTAATATTACATTTGTACTGAAGTCCAAGAAATCCATCACTTTTTCTATTTTTATAATTACTTAAATTAGCATAAGTATTAGATTCATAATAATTTGAAAAACATTGATTATCATCACTACCAGAATTACAAATCCATGAGCCAATATCTAAACCTGTACCTTTAAATGTATTATTACTAAACCCATACCCTGTACTTCCTAAAAAAGAAGAACCAACTGGTATTAGATATGATGGAGTTGAAATAGTCATAGTTCCTGATTCAAAACTATTTGTTCTTATACTGCTTCGACTTGCACCAATTAAATATAATCCCATTAAATTATTTTTAAATCCTGTTTTAAATACATTTACAGAACCATTACCACTTTGTATGGCTTGGAGTCCTCGCGTTAAATTTTCAAATCCTGAATATTTAACAGTATAACTGGCATCCATGGTATAGATGCCTTGTCCCATCAATTCAGCACTTGTGAGGGTAGTAGCTGTTTTATCATTTTTAAATAAACATGATGCAACATTCACACCATTTACTGACCACATTGTAATATGATTTGCAAATGGATATTCAGTTCTATGGTTATCATCTGTTGTAAAAGTACAATTAGTAAAATAACTAATATTAGGTGTCTCTATTCCAGTAATAGGATCAAAGTAGTGATAATACATAAATTCACAACTTCGTTTATTGTTTATAAAACTAGAATTTTCTGCTTGTACAATTCCACCTGATTCACCAGTTTGGTCTGATATCATTGTACTAACATATGGAGCATAGGGATTATATAGTCTAATGGCTTCATGTGCATTGCTAATGGTGGCATTTTTTAGTATTAAAACCCCTTGACCAATAACAAAATCACTAAGTGGAATCGATGGTATTCCATTAAAAGGTTTTTGAGGTAAATTATTCGAACCTTTTACTATAATTCCTTCCCACATAGAATTACATTCATTTGTAATAGTTCCATCATCTACTTTTAATACTCCATTTTGTTCAATAATAATTTTTTTATCTTTTGCCATATTTAATGTGGTATTATTACTTATAATAATAGAAGAGTATGGATTAACTCTAATATCTGTATAAATATTATGAACAGCCCCATCATTAAACTCTAAAGGAGGGGAGTAAGATGTTGTTGCTAATTCTTCATTTGGGATTAAAGGAACTTGCCTAATTGCTCGGCCATATGTTGCTGCAACTAAATAATTTCCACAATAATTAATATCTAAATCGTATACAGCAGCTTCTACTTGATTATTGCCAAATTTCACCCATTTATCAGGTGAATCCATATCATCATCATGATAATATACTCCCATCTGAGTACCAATATATATTCTATTATTTGAGCCTTTTTGATATACTATAGTAAACACAGGTAAATTTGGTAAACATCCCGAAATATTTGTCCAGTTAGTTCCACCATTATCGGTTCTAAATACTTTTACTCCATTTTCAACATTACCAAATACTACCCAAATTATATTTGGATTAATATCAGAAGCAGTAATATCATTAATCTGTGCATTTTTTAATGGGTATACTGGGGCTGATAAGTCTCTAAGGTTTGAAGATATATCAGTTACAGTCCAAGTTATACCTCCAAAATTTTCAACTGCTTTATAAACACCACCTAAATGTGCAGCAGGGTTATTTCCATCAAATTTATTTTGACTAAATAGTATAGAGGGTCTAACATCAGTACTTTTTGTTATAGAGAAAATACTTGAAGTTCTATCATCTTCAGCATTAGTATTAATAATTACCTCTGGTAAAGTTGTTCCATGACTTTCTTTATTCGTTTTTACTCTTTTAGCCCCTAAATATACTCTATCAGTAAACTTCGTATCCAATGTTAATGGAAGTTCAATATATGGACCTAGTGTTGTAATATCTGAGCTAAGTTCATTAAATGGCCAAAGATGTTTTTCGAAACTATTATTAACAATATAAATATATTTACTTTTATCCAAAGGATTTATAATAAATTCACCTTTATCTCCTGTTATTTCAGTTGTCCATTTTTCATTTTTATATATATCATGACTTCCGTCTTGTGCACCAGCTAAAATATATTTTGTATCTTGTTCTGTAACACCCACTCCGTAATACATGCCTATATCTATGCCTTTTCCATTTATATTACTATAGAAATTACCTCCGTTTATTGTTTTACATATACCACCGTCAGTTCCTAAGTATATTTTGTCATTATTACCTGATGGGTCACCACCTTCTGATTTATTATTATCATATATGTTGATTGCATGTAAATCAACATGCATTAATAAACTAGTATTTGTTGTGGAAGAAGAATTGGATGATATATATAAAGTGTTATATGGTGAAAAAGTAATTCCATTATCAGTACTTTTCATAATATTTCTTAATTGGTGTGTTGACAAAGCATTGGGATTGCAACCTCCTATCAATGATGCTTGACATTCTATATACATAACATTATCATTATATGGAGAAACTCGAAATGTTTTCATGTTCCCAATTGTATAAGATGGATTTGTAACGTGATTAATTAAATTAAAACCTATATCGGTTGTTAATTTTTTAAATATAGCATAAGTACAATCTTTAAATGACACTATTAAAGTTATATCTCCTTTATAATTAAAATCTAAACTAATGTCCAGTATATCATTATCTGTATAACTGTAGCCTGTAATAGCATCAACGTTCAAATCTACGTCAGTTAGATTGTTTGCATCTTCACCATTATAATCAAATGAAATTAATTTTTTTGCACGAAATAATGTACCTGAAGTTTCCCAATTACCAGCATCTACAACTAGAAATACTTTATTTTGTTGGCTTATGACTGGGGAAATATAAATTCTTTCAAATCCATTATTAACTAGATAAGCGATATGATGAGTTCCAATATCTCTAAATGGAATACTCCAAGCATCTATTAATGTTTTTTTTCTATATAGATTTGTAGTTGAATTAAATATATAACTAAATAGAAATTTTGAATCCCCATAAATAAATTTCGGACAAATATTTCCAATTGATGGGGTACTTTCAGTATACAGTGAAGATGCGTCTTGAGCTGAATAGTTTTGAATTTCTTTAATATCATTAATATTCTCAACTCCTAACTCAAGAAAACCTGGTAATATTCCCCATGTATTTCCTCCATCTATAGACTTTACAATTCCAGATCCTTTATTATTTTCAATCATACTAAAATTATTATATATATTGACGATTGGTCCTGCATTTTGCTTTGATGTACCTGCAAATATCCAATTAGTATTTTTTGTATAACGTAAAATTGCATTATCATTGACTCCTAGATAAGATAAATAGTCATCATCAGCAGTATTTATCCAAGTAACACCACCATTTATAGTTCTCCAAAAGCATGAATTATTACCAGCAACTACTATGTCATTTGAATTATCTGGATTAACTGAAATTGCAGTTATTCTACCTAAGTTCTGTGCATAAAAATCTCTATCTGGTCCTATTGATTTCCAAGTATATTGATTTTCAAGATTACATCCATTAGATGATTTAGCATACCTTAATTCTGTATAGAATTTATTAAAATTACCATTTTCATCAATTCTTGTTTCCCAAAAAGATTTCCATCTGCCATAATGCATTTTCCAACCATCATCTTCATCATCACTACTTAACAATCCACTTCCTGGTATTGATATACTGTTTAGATAAGCATCAACTTTTGACGTGATTTGAAAAAAATTTGTATCTGTAGGGCTTAGAATTGAGTCTGGTATCTGTGAATGAACTTTAGTCGTGATAAAAAATAAAAAAAACACTAATAAAAATGATAATGTTTTAAATGCATTTTGATATGATCCTAATTGATTAAAGGTTGTTAGTCTTTTCATGATAAATAAGAATAGGGTTATTTAATATTTGGGGAACTAATACAAGATAATTATAATATTTGTAATAGCAAATTTATTTTTTTAATAATTAATACTCTATATTAAACCAAAAAATTATTCAATTTGACTAGTCTCAAGTTGTATATCGTTACCTTTAATTTATTTAAATATCATCACTTCATTAAATTTAAAATCAATTATTTAATATCAGTTTCTACATATTATATATTTTATTTTTATTCTAATCTATTTTAACAGTTGATAATAATTATAAGCACTAGAAAATCAGAAGTATAAATATGATTGATAGAATTTATATGCCTTATTTCATGTGATAATTGTGGAAAAGTATTACAGTATTTTATTAATTATCAGTATATTTGAATAATTATATAACTTAAAAAAAAACATCAAAATGGGATTTTTTGACAAACTAAAATCGATGGTTGGAATTGGACAACCAAAACTAGTATTTACTCTAGAATCAAACCAAATAAAAAGAGGAGACTCTATCAAAGGTAAAGCTACTGTTACAGGTGGTTCAAGAGAGGTGCCTGTTAAACATTTTTTAATTGAGCACGTAGAAGTTTTAACAAGAAGAGAATGGAGCGATGTTTCTAAAAGTATGGTTGATAAAAAAATCAAAAATACAGTGAACAAATTAGAAATTCCTAAAAACGACGAAATGTTAAAACCAGGTGCTACTATGGAAATTAGCTTTGAATTGCCAGTTTCTTTAAGCGCTATGAATACAGGTCATCCTTATGCACACGAATTGAAAGTTTCAATCGATGTACCAGGATTAGATCCATCTAAAACAACTGATATTTTTATCTTGTAAGATAAAGTCACGATCACATATAAAAAAGCAGTCACGCCTTTGGTGTGACTGCTTTTTTTATGCAAATAATATACTTTATATTTTACAAACTATCTTGTAATGACTCTAAAAGTGATTTGATTTTTTTTAAAGAAACAATCGTTTTTTGTGCTTGTAAAATTTTAGTCTGTTCTTCTTTTAATTTCTGTTTTGCTCCTTCAAGTGTATAGCCTTTTTCTTTCACTAATAAATATACTAATTGAAATTTTTCAATATCATCCGCCGTATATCTTCTGCTGCCAGTCTTTGTTTTTTGAGGTTTTAAGATATCAAATTCTTTTTCCCAAAATCGAATCAAAGAGGTGTTCACAGCAAACATCTCAGCCACTTCACCGATGGTATAGTATAATTTTTTTATTTCAAATTCTTTAAAAGGCATAGTGGTATATTACAATTAATCAAGCGTTTTAGCAGCATTCTTACTCAATTCAAGCATTTGCTCGTATTGTGCATTCGTTAAGTCGTTATAGAAGAAGTGAACGGGATCAATTTTTTCGCCATTATAAATGATTTCATAATGTAAATGCGGACCTGTCGATTTTCCAGTACTCCCTACAAATCCTATTAAATCGCCCCGATTTACTTCTTGTCCTACTTTGCAATTAAATCGACTCATATGTGCATAATGACTTTGATATCCATAACCATGATCAATAATTACGTGGTTGCCATAACCACCACTATTATATTCAACAGCTACTACTTTGCCTTTACCCGTACAAAAGATATCTGTACCAATAGGAGCTGTAAAATCCAATCCTGTATGCATACGTGGAGTACGATAGATAGGATCGATACGCATCCCAAAGCCTGAGGCGATACGCGTTAAATCTTTATTAGAAACGGGCTGTATAGCAGGGATAGAAGCCAACATCGCTTCTTTACTTAAGGCTAATTTGGCAACTTCATCGTAAGATTTTGATTGTAAAACCATTTGTGATTTCAACTTATCAATTTTTGCTTTTAAGTCTTTCATTAAATCACTATTACTAAAGCCTTCTAAGTCTTTATAACGATTCGTCCCACCATAGCCCGATTGCCATATTTCATCTGGTAATGGTTCACTTTCATATAGTACTCGGTAAATATTTACATCTCGTTTACGCAAACTTTCCAATACCTCATGCATTCGATTGGCATCTTGTTGCATTAAAGCATACTGCTCCTCCATTTTCGACAATTCATTTTGCAATCGCTGTTCATTGGCAGATGGGATAAATTTTTGGATAAGATAAACAATAAGTACAGCAAATATGAGTGAGGTACATATAATCATAAAGGCCGACATCGCCCATGAACTCCAACTTCTTTTCACTTTTTCATAGCGAAGTGAAGATATATTATAATAATATTTTTGTTTTTTCAATGTTCTCTACAAGTTGACTTAAAAAATTAAATCCTTTTTCAAACTTCCTTTCAAAATTTTGTCAATATCCCTTACCTTTGAGACGGATATAGTATTCAAAAATAACATTTTATTTTATTAACACCAATTATACATTTAATAGTATGACTTCCAGTGAAATACGCAAAGCTTTTTTAGATTTTTTTGCATCCAAAGGACATCGAATTGTGCCTTCAGCTCCAATTGTGGTGAAAGATGATCCTACTTTGTTATTTACAAATGCTGGAATGAATCAATTTAAGGATTATTTTTTAGGGAATAAAAAACCCGAGTATACACGTATTGCTGATACTCAAAAATGTTTGCGTGTAAGTGGTAAACATAATGATTTAGAAGAAGTAGGTATTGATACCTATCATCATACTATGTTTGAGATGCTAGGCAATTGGTCGTTTGGCGATTATTTTAAAGAAGAAGCGATCAATTGGAGTTGGGAATTGCTTACACAAGTTTATAAAATGGATACTTCTAGAATATATGTAACCATTTTTGAAGGAGATGCTTCAGAAGGTTTACCTCGTGATACAGAAAGTGAAGATTATTGGGCTAAGAATATTGGAGCAGATAGAATTTTAGCGTTTAATAAAAAAGATAATTTCTGGGAAATGGGTGATACTGGTCCTTGTGGTCCTTGTACAGAAATACATTTCGATTTGCGTAGTGATGCAGAAAGAAGTCAAGTAGATGGAAAAACATTAGTAAATAAAGATCATCCACAAGTAATCGAAATTTGGAATAATGTATTTATCCAATACGATCGCAAAAAAGATGGTCGTCTCGAAGAATTACCCGCACAGCACGTAGATACAGGGATGGGATTTGAACGATTAGTGCGTTGTATCAAAGGCATGCAATCGAATTATGATACGGATATTTTTCAAGTTTTAATTCAAGTATTATGTAAACATACTGGAACAGTTTATGGTCAAGACGAAAAAATAGATATCGCTTGTAGAGTAATTGTAGATCATTTACGTGCGATTAGTTTTACGATTGCAGATGGTCAATTGCCAAGCAATACTGGTGCAGGCTATGTGATCAGAAGAATTTTACGTAGAGCAGTTCGTTATGGTTATACGTATTTAAAACAAGAAGAACCATTTTTATATAAGTTGATTCCTACATTAGCTGAAAATTTTAAAGACGTTTTCCCTGAGTTATATGCTCAATTAACGTTTGTAAGTAAAGTGGTTTATGAAGAAGAAACTTCTTTTTTAAGAACATTAGGAGTGGGTATAAAAAAATTCAATTCATTACTCGAAGAGAAACAAATTATCAATCATCAAATTTCTGGCGAACAAGCTTTTGAAATGTATGATACCTATGGTTTTCCTTTTGATTTAACCAACTTGATGGCACAAGAACATCAATTAAGCATAGATGAGGAAGGATTTAAAATCGCCTTACAAAAGCAAAAAGATAGAAGTAAAAAAGCGAGTGAAGTAGAGCAGGGAGATTGGGTTATTATTCAATCGATCAATGATACACAGTTTAAAGGCTATGATGAATTAGTGGCGGATATTAAAATTACAAAATATAGAATTGTAAAAGCGAAGGATAAAGAATTAGTGCATTTGGTATTTGATCAAACGCCATTTTATGCAGAAGGAGGGGGGCAAGTAGGAGATACTGGATATATTGAAAGTGTGCATGAGAAAATTCAGATAGTAGATACGAAGAAAGAAAATAATTTGATTATTCATTATGCTACTCAATTGCCCGAACATCTTGAAAGTGCTTTTGTAGCGCATGTAAATACAGAGAAGCGAATTGCTACACAAAAAAATCATAGTGCTACGCATCTTCTACATGAAGCATTGCGTAAAGTATTAGGCACTCATGTAGAGCAAAAAGGTTCTTTGGTAAATACCGAATATTTACGATTTGATTTTTCGCATTTTCAAAAAGTAAGCGCAGAGGAGATTAGTCAAATTGAATCCATCATCAATACGAATATTCAGAAAAATATACATTTGTTTGAAGATAGAAATATGCCGATAGCTGAAGCTAAAAGCATGGGAGCAATGGCATTATTTGGCGAGAAGTATGGCGATAGTGTTCGTTTAGTAAAATTTGATTCATCGGTTGAGTTATGCGGTGGAACACATGTTCAAAGCACAGGTGAAATAGGCCTTTTAAAAATAGTAAGTGAAAGTAGTGTAGCCGCAGGAGTAAGAAGAATCGAAGCATATACAGGGAATACGGCCTTACATTATTTGAATGAGCAATTAAGTAAATTGGCTCAAATACATGATAGTTTAGGGAATGTAAAAGATATTGTAGTTGCAACACAATCATTGAAAGAAGAGAATGCACAACTCAAAAAACAACTTGAAATTTTTGAGTTAGAAAAAGCACAACAAGCGAAGCAAGATTTGAAATCGAAAATAGAAATGGTGCATGATACACATTTCATTGCACAAACTATTTCATTGTCAAATGCAGATGCAATCAAAACCATATGTTTTCAACTGAAACAAGAATATACAAATATCTGTATTGCCTTAGCTTATAAGTCGGGCGAAAAAACGATGTTGTCTATTGCATTAAGCGACGATTTGATTCAATCTAAAAACATACAGGCATCCGCATTAATTAAAGAAATAGCGCCATTCATCAAAGGCGGTGGAGGTGGTCAAGCGTTTTTTGCAACCGCTGGTGGAACCGATGCTAGTGGTGTAAATAAAGCGTTCGAATTAATTAAATCTAAACTATAGATTTTTATTATTTACTTTTTTATATTCATAGGAGCATTACAAGGCATTTCCTGTTGAGTAATCCATTTCTTGTTTGATTTGTCCCAGTATTTGGTATTATTCTCATCCATTAAAGTACTTAGTTTTTCGGGGTATTGATGCGATTCTTCCGTTGTAGGATTATTGTATTCATCAAATCGAGTATATGTTTCATACCAATACATCGAAGCCCCAGGATTTGTATGTGTAGTGGCATCTAAAACACTTCCATTATCTCTATAACGCAATTCTGTAACAATTGAATAACTCTTCCTTTCATCTTTAAATTCATAGGTCATGTCGCCTTTCATATCATACAAACGAATATAACGAGTATCATTCACCCAAGGGGTAATTAAAGACGACATTTGTTTACTGTTTTTATAATAGGTGATAGTATTGGTAGTCCTTTCTTTAATCACTACAGGCATAGTTGGTGCAGGTGTTTGTATAGTTTTTTCAATACTTTTAAATGATCTAGCAGTATCTTTTTGAATCTTAGTTGCTGCTATCTCTTTACTATGTATACTTTGAAAAATAGTATCTTTTGAGATAATATAAATGGTATCTTTTTTTGCAGATTCTTTAGGTGTTTCAGTTGATTCTCTAGGTGTTTGTTGGCAGGCAGCAATGCTAAAAAAAACAAAACATAGAAAATGATATTTGTAAAGGAGAAAATAGTTGTGGTAAATGTTTTTTGCATCATCAAAAATAGTTTGGATTTGTAATATCTATGATGCTAAAAATACTTATTTTGCATAACAAACTTATTTTATGCAAACAACGGAAGCAAAGCGATTTAGATTTTTCGAAAATCTACATATTCTTTTTTGGTTAATTAAAGACATGTGTTGGTGTATGTTATATAAGCCAATTGCTTTGTGTATGATACCACCAACACTGTTATTAGCTATTTATTTTATGTTCAAATTTAGAAAAGATACGATGGAATTAGCGCATAATATAGCCGTTTGTTTGTGGATCATTGCAAACAGTATTTGGATGTATGGTGAGTTTTATTATGAGGATGGATTACGTCAATATGCTGCTGTATTATTTGCTACGGGATTAATAGTGCTATTAATATATTATCTAGCCATTTTGCCTTATTCTAGATGGAAAGATAAACAACAACAATTACCTAATTAATGTAACTATACCTGTATAGGTTTTAATATCAAACGAAGTTTTTGATCTGCCCTTAATTGAGTATACATAAGTCCCCAAAGGTTGTTCACGTCCTTTATACGTTCCATCCCATCCATCACTTCCGTTAGGAGCACTGAAAACAATTTCGCCCCATCTATTAAAAATAGTCATTTGATCTACAAATAAATTATAGGTATTTAATACCCTAAATAAATCATTCAACCCATCACCATTAGGTGTAAATGCGCTAGGTATTGCCAGTTTTGTAGAATCGAGTTGTTGAGTTATAATAACAATCATGGTATCTGAACCGATACATAAATTAGTATCTGTTCCAATCACATAATATGACGTGGTTTCTTCTGGTGTTACCGTTTGAAAATTCGTAGTAAATCCGTTACTCCATAAATAAGTAAATGCACCAAAAGAATGTAACATTACAGATTGACCTTCAAATATGATGGTATCATTTCCTCCATTAATAAAAACGCTAGGGTTCGGATTTACAATTAAAGTCAAATAAATAAAGCTATCACAACCAGCTGCATTATTGATTGTATCGCTATAAATACCAGCAGTGCCAATATTTTGACCATTAAATGTTATTTGTTCGCCATCACAAATTGTATCAAAATTAGTACTTGAACTTATAGGTATTACGCTTAAATTCAAAGTGATAAATGAATCACATCCATTAATACTTATAAACGTATCTAAATAGACACCAGGTACATTTAAAAACTGTCCATTGAATATATAAGCTCTATTACTACAAATACTTTGATTTAACGTAGTAGTTAATAACGGTATGCAGGTTAAGTTTAAAGTTAAAAAAGAATCGCAACCCAAATAATTTACTAATGTATCTCTGTATGTACCACTAATATTTATACTCATACCATTGAATGGATAAAATTCTCCAAAACAAATCACTGTATCTTTAACTCTATTACTAATCGGATTGACAGTTAAATTCAATGTAACCACACTATCGCAACCAATAAAATTTATAAAGGTATCAATATATGAAGCTGTAGTATTTAAATTCACTCCATTAAATAAATAGAATTGATTACTACAAATCGTTTGATTCATCACTCCAGTAGATGTTGGATTTACGGTAAGATTTAAGGTCACTACACTATCACATCCTACACTATTGAGTAAAGTATCGATATAACTTCCAGTAGTATTCAAATTCACTCCATTAAATAAATAGAATTGATTACTACAAATGGTTTGATTATAGCTGCCCGAACTTGTGGCATTCACAGAAAGATTTAAAGTTAGGAATGAATCGCAACCATAAAAATTGACAAAGGTATCTAAATAGGTGCCAGCAATATTTAAGTTCACCCCATTGAATAAATACGTTTGATTACTACAAATCGTTTGATTATAGGCAAATGAAGTAGTAGGAAATACGGTAAGGTTAAGTGTTACAAATGAATCACATCCATGAAAATTAACGAAAGTATCATTAAAACTTCCACTGCTTGTAATACTTAAGCCATTAAACGAATAAGGATAATTTACACAAGTAGTATCTGAGTAGGTAAATGAAGTGGGGCTATATACAGAATATCTAAATGAATCGGTATATACACAGATATTACTGAATCTAATTTCATCAATTGCAAAGTCATTTCCACCCCCAGATGTATTTAAATTTCGTATACAAATATTAGCAGATGTACTTACCCCAGAATTCCAAATAGCGAAAAATTTACGCCATTCACATCCAATAGCGGTAGTAGTAAATGGAGTTCCAATGGTAGAACCATTTATTTTAAATTGCAATTGTGCAACGTTTGCATCATTTAAAACATTAGTAGCCCAAGCAGAAAAAATATAATTCGTATTAGGTGTCACTGGAACTGTTTGACACCATACATCGGTAGCAGATGAAGCGCCATTTGCTACGAGCATCATTGTTCCAGGAGTAGGTGTTACATCTGTACAAGTATAAAAGTTGATGTGTCCCGCATTAGGACTATTCAGTACTTCATAAGTTCCGGGTAAACCTAATAGACCCCATGAAGAGGAGCCAGGTACCCCAACGCTATACCCACTGCTAAACCCAGTTCTACCTGCTTCAAAATTGCCATTCACTACAAGGTTTACGGTAGTAGTATCTATGATTGTTACTCGAGCCCAATGTAATCCTGAGGAAGTATAGGTATTCGTAGCGATAGTATCACCATCATCCCATACCACACTCGTATATGTTATAGGCACACGCACAGTCATGGGAGCACTAGAGCAGGAGGACGTATCATGAATATCGAAAGTACACACTACTTGAGCACTAAGCGTATAAGAAATGAATAGAAATAAATAGGTGTAGATTTTTTTCAATATGCAATAATTAATGGACTAAACAAAGTTATATCATATTAACAAAATATACAATAGTTTTTAATGACTAATTTCACTGAGCAAAATTTTCTTTTGAATAACTATATTCCCTTGAATATCTTTTGCTCCTAGTGTGATGGAAGGATCAGAATTGGTCCAATCAAATTCTAGTATACCATAATTATAACTATCATATAGATCTCCTATTCGGTTTCCATTTGTAGGATTTGATTTTTCTAATTGTGTTAAACCACTAGATGTCATATCATAGATTGGATATGAACCAGCATTATCTAATTTAGACAATTCTGCTAAATGAATATCGCCACTTATAAAAACAACACCATTGGCGTGTGTTGAAGAAATAAGATTTTTCATTTTCTCTACTTGTAATGGCATATTAGCCCATGCTTCATAACCTATATGAGTTCTGGCAAATTGAGTACTGCTACATATAATCCTAAATACAGCAGGTTTCTGTAATTCTTCTTCCAACCATTGCCATTGTGCAGTTCCTAACATGGTTGAATTTGAATCAAAATCTTCAGCATATCCATTTATATCACTCTTTAAATCACTTCTAAAAGTTCGGCAATCCAGTAATATTATTTGTACTTTATGTGCATCATCCCCATAATAATGGGAGGTATAAATACCCTCATGATTTCTTCGATCTGAAATTATCGGTTCTTTCCAAAAATCTAGAAAGATTTCTTTTGATTCATTCTTCATAGGATAATTCATTCCGGCATCATTTTGTCCATAGTCATGATCATCCCAAGTGGCTAATACTCTACAACTAGCAAATAAATTTTGAAATTCAGTTTTACAACCTAATTTATTATACTTAGCTTTTAATACACTCATGTCTTTGGTATCACCGTAAATATTATCCCCTAAATAAATAAATAAATCAGGCTTGTCATTCACTATCGTATTTAATATAGGTTGTTCTTTTGTTTCCTTTCCACAAGAGCCAAAACATATTTTTTGTATGGGTCCAGTTGGCTCTGCAAAGGCAACTCTAGGACATACTATTTCAGGGTCTATTTGACAGGCACTAAATGATAAACAATTGATAAATAAGATTAATAGTAAAATAGAAGTACGCATAAAAAAACAAGGTGTTTAAATGAACAATTAAAAATACGAATATTTTATAGTTCATTTAACTGAAATGTATATTGAATATAATTTTTAGGGTAGATAAACCGCTCCTCCAATACTATCTTTAATAGCGCCAGTAGCACTTTTAAGGGTATTGATTTGATGTTCAGTTCGCAATAAACCTATTAAAGCCATGACTAAAGCTTCTTTATAATCTATTACTTGCACATCGGGAATAATTACATGGCAAGTAGTATTAGATTTGATTTGTGCTATTAAGAATGCATTATGTGCGCCACCCCCTGTTACCAGCAAATTCGTAACTCCATTTAATTGTCTGGCTATTACTTGTGCAAGATGTACTGTATAGCTGGCTATTTTTTCTGAAGTAGAAATAGAAAAGGAATCAATTATTTGGGTAATTGTATTTGTAAAACTATTATCAAGTGATTTTGGGGCAGGAAATTTATAATAATCTAATTGTTCTAATTGTTCAATTAATGCCATATTTGGTAAATTAGATGCCGCTATTTTTCCACCTTCATCATAAGACTTTCCTAATTGGTTTGCATAATGATTAAGTATTTGATTGGCACATGTAATATCATAGGCGATATAATCATTACCTTTTTTAATAGAAATATTGGCTATCCCACCTATATTTAATAATGCATCATATTCGCTAAATAATAATCGATCACCAATAGGAACTATAGGTGCTCCTTGACCTCTATAAGCAATATCTATAGCTCGTAAATCAGAAACTGTTTTAAATCCAGAGCTAGCTGCAATGGCTGCACCACAACCAATTTGACAAGTAACCATATTGGCTGGATCATGAAAAATAGTATGTCCATGTGAAGCCAATACATCAATATGTTTGATTTGATTGCTAGAGCAAAAATGCTTTACTGCATTCCCATAATAATGCCCAAGTTGTGTATGTATTTTATAAAATTCTTCAATGGATAATTGTTTCGCATTCTTCAGTTTACTCAATAATGCTGGTGGATATTCAAGACATTCACTAGCAGCAATCTCAAATGACCAGGTATCATTACTTTTATTGAAAATCACATAAGCTATATCTAAACCATCTAATGAGCTCCCCGACATTAAGCCTATAGTATGATACTTTTTTACATCCATTTATTAACGAAATGTTTGAATATAAGTAGCTAGTTGATCAATTTCTAGAGCACTTAATTTCCCTTCAAAACCAACCATCATTCCTTTACCATAGGTAACTTGTTTCACGATTTGTTCTTTACTGAGAGTACTCTCTTTTAAATTTTTTGCTCCATTCATACCCATCGTTCCATCGGCACCGTGACAAACTACACAGTTTGCTTTATATAAATCGGCAGGATTGATAGTGGTAGTAGAATGCTCATCTGTTTGAGACGGTGGTGTAGGATTAGATTGATTGGTACAAGCACTGATCATAATTATACAAATCCAAACACAGCTAGCTATTGTTTTTTTCATACTAGTTGGTGTATGCTAATACTATTACGCTTAATAATAGAATACAAGTAGCAATGGTTAATCCTTTATTTTGTTTACGCATAGCCACTATACCCAATGGTATAGCAGAAAAAACTAAAATAATTTTAATGATTAGCCATGGTCTCCAAGTATTGTAGGCAAATGCTTGCGTAAATCCTAAAATAATTATGATTGTAGGTAAAATCATATCAAATCCAATTTTCAATGCTTTGTTCTCTCTTATTTTAGTAAGCTTTTCTGTTTTATTGCTTAATAATAAAATTGCTTTAAACAAAAAGAATAAAACAAAAATAATGGCGAAGCTCATGTGTGTATGTTTCATTCCTGTAAGTGCGCCTTGCGACATTAATACTATATTCATAACTAATTTAGAATTTGTTCGATGCAAAATTATAAGAAAAAAAGAGGAATGCGTATATAATTTATTAGCGAATCAATGTTACATTTCCTTTTTCAGTAATTTCTTGATCATCATAATCAATCCCTTTTACCACCCAAACAAAAGTACTACTTGGTTGAGGTCTAGCTTTATAACTACCATCCCATCCAGTATTGATATCATCTGTGCTAAATACTAATTCTCCCCATCTACTATAAATATTGAATGAAACTAGTTTTTTAATATTAAAATATTTTACAATTCTAAATATATCATTCACCCCATCACCATTTGGGGTAAAAGCTGTAGGTACTAATAATAGTGAATTTTTTATCACATTCACACGTACCGTATCGTAATTTACACAACCATAATAATCAACTACAGTAAGTATATAATCTGTTGTATTATAGGGTGCAGCAATTGTTACAGCATCATACGGATTATTTAAACCAGTTAATGGAAACCAACTATATATTTCTCCTAATGAACCACTTAATGTAGTAGTCTGTCCTCTGTAAATAGTGGCATCTGGTCCTGCATTTGCAATTGGTAATGGATAGATAGTAATACTAACAGTAGTATCATCACTGAAACAATCATTCGAAACTGTTACGGTATATATAATACTGGTATCAGGTTTTGCATATGGATTTTGTACTAAAGAATTAGATAAATAGGATGCAGGTCTCCATTGATAATAATATCCTCCATTAGCATGCAATTGAACATAATTGCCAAAACAAAAAGCCGAATCATTTTCAGCAATTGCAACTACGGGCATTTGTGGTTGAATTAAAAGGGTATCGTTCTTATCGCAACCATGTGAATTAATAGCCGTTACATAATACAAGATAGTATCTTGTACGTTTGCAATAGGATTGGCGATGGTACTATCGCTTAATAAATTGCCGGTATGCCAACTGTATGAAATACCGCCAGTAGCAAGTAAAGGCACATTATTTCCTTGGCAAATAATACTGGGGATAGCAGCTATTTGAGTATTCGGTAATAGATATACTTTTATAAGTACACTGTCCTTATTACTACATCCTAATGTATCAGTTACATTCACATAATATCTATTGTCTGACATGGGGAATGCAATTGGATTAGGAATATCAAATTCACTCAATGTAATATCTGGTCGCCAACTATATATTACACCACCTGTTGCTAAAAGTTGTATGGAATCTCCTATACATATCGAATCAAGTTTCCCTGCTGTTATTTGTGGTAAGGGATATACATTCACTAATACACTGTCTTTTTTTGTATAACAATAATTACTGATTTGTAAAATATATAAAGTTGTATCTAGTGGATAGAAAATGGGTAAACGTGTATTAGGATTACTTAATCCTGTAGTTGGTGTCCAAGTATATGAAGTTATTAAACCTTGATCAGCTACATTGATAAGTATGGTATCATAAATACATAAACCAGTATCTTTTGTGGTTATTAAATCTATTTGTGGATCTAGTACAACCACTAATACGCTATCTCTTTGTTTACAATTATTAGCATCCGTTACGGTAACATAATAATACGTATTGGTATCTGGGTTAGACCAAGGATTTGAAATGTTTGGATTAGATAAGGAGAAGGCAGGACTCCATTGATAACTCACACCACCCGTTGCTTGCAATTGAACACTATCTCTAAAACTTCCAGGAGCCAGACAAACGCTAGTATCTAGGCCAGCATCAATGAGAGGAAGTATAAAAACAGTTATACGCACCGAATCAAAATTTGCACAACGATTAATATCACTTACACGAACTAAATAAGTAGTTGTTATACTTGGTTTAGCTACAGGGTTTGAAATACTGGTGTTGCTCAATCCTAATGAAGGTGACCATTGATAAACGATACCTCCTGTGGCATTTAATTTTACACTATCGTAAGGACAGATACTCGTATCGTTATTTAATGTAATAATGGGTAATGGATTAACGATTATATTTTGTGTAATACTTTGTTTACATCCACTATCACTTACAACCGTTAAAGTAACAGGATAAGTGCCTGCACTACTATAGGTTTGAAATGGTGTTGCAGTGGTTTGGTTAGGATATCCACCCCCAAAAGTCCAATTATAAGAAACGATAGGACCTGTACTAGTATTTACAAAACCTGTAGTATAACCGACGCAAGCTGAATCGGCTCTAAAATTTGGAATAGGTAAGGGATATATTCGTACTGTTTTAGTTAAGGTTTTTGTACAACCTTTATTTGTTGTTACAGTAAGACTAACCGTATAAGTACCAGCAGCTGCATATAGGTGCGAAGGATTTGTTAGTGTACTAGTAGTTAAATCACCGAAATTCCAGGTGCGACGAGTGATGTTTCCACCAGATGAAGTGGTGATATCTGTAAATTGTACAGCAGTATCTTTACACTCATTTGTAAATGTAAAATCTACGTTAACTGGATAGATACGTACAAAAGCAGCAATACTATCGAAGCATCCATCATCATTATAGGCAACTAATGTAACTTTATAAATACCAGTATCTGGGTAGATATAACTAGGTGTGGTAAGATTGGAAGTGTCTAGTAAAGTACCAGCAACACCAAAATCCCAATGGTATCGGGTAGCACCAGCACTTCTATTGATAAATGATACAGAGTAATCATCACAATTCACTTCAAAATCACCAATACCAGTTCGAGGGTCGATATCAAAACTTGGGATACTCGCTGTAGGATTTGGGCATATAACAACATTGAATTGAAAGTCACGCATGGTTCTACAAATTGGGATTCTACCTCTAAATTCAGTAACACAAACACCCACCACAAACTGACCAAGCGTAGGAGGAGTTCCATAAATTAAACCGCTATATGGGTCGATTGTAATTGGTACTGCAGGCAAAGCAGGTGTACCCAAAGGATTAGAGCTCGTATAGGGAGCTAAAAATGTCAGTGGCGTATAGGGTGCAGCACATCTAGGATCGCCAATAAAACCTGATGTAGCACTAGGACTAGTAGCATCTAATCCAGCATATGGATTACATAATTCATAAAATAAAGAATCTCCATCGGCATCAATGGCTGAATGATCAAAAAGTAATGGTGCATTTTGACAAATAAAAATAGGTGGGAAATTTCTATAAACAGCATTACTATTTGGAAATGTATTGATGGGTGGTATTCGAACCGTAACTGTAGTACCTACATCTCCTGGGGTTACAATATTATTGATAGAGCCATTTCTACAACATCTTAAATAAGAAATATAATAAGCATCAGTTGTATTTGGAACAGAGATATTAAAACGATATTCACCTTGTTGAACTCTAATGTCAGTTGGTCTTAAACAAGGATTGGTAATAGCAGGATCAACGTCAGTAACAATTGGATTGTAACTTTCATATGTTTGAATTAACGCATTATCACTCTCTCTGTATAACGAAACAACTAAAATAGCGCCTGCAGTTCCATCATCATCAAAACGAGTGGTGATAGAAGGTCCATTATCTCTATAAAGCTTCATGGTAATTTCGTAATTCGTTCCTCCTAAATACCTATAATTCATCACCCCACCTACAATATGAGTGGCAAAGGTTTTTATCGATAAAAATAAAAACAGGGTTAATAATATACGTATATGTAGTTTCATGGTAAAAATTGTGTTTAAATGGCTACTACTAAATTATCACATTTTTTTGAATTAAACACTAAAATCTACTGATTTACAAAATCTACAAACTCGTTCATCGATTGAACGGTATATAAAGGATCTTCAAATATACTCATATGCGCCACATGTTCTCGTATAATTACTTGATTTATAGCAGCTAAATGGCTTTGTTTTAAACTAATTTCCAATGGAATAGTAGCATCTAATTTACCAATAATAAACAATACTGGCAACTGAATGTTTTCTATAACGGCAGATTTATCTTCTCTGTCTCGCATAGCAATCAAGGTATCAATAATAGCTTTATCACTCACTGTTTCTTGTGCTTTGCTAATGAGTTGTTTAGCTATTTCAGGCGATTGTTTTTTAAACTCATCACTAAATAAATTGTGGATCAATTCACGAATAAATAATCGGGATGAATTTTTTTGAATAAATTGAATACTCTTATCTCTATTCAATTTTTTAGTATCATCGTCGGCATATACATGCGAATTGATAAAACCGATACCGCTTAATAGACTAGGATTTTTCTCAGCTAGATGAATGGTGACATAAGCTCCTAGTGAATGGCCCATCATGACGCATGAATCTATCTGTTCATGAGCTAAAAGAGCTTCAACCATTTCAGCCATCCAAACGATACTTAATCCTTCATTTGTAGTTGTTGATTCGCCATATCCAGGTAAATCAATACAAAGTATTTGATTGGTTTGATTGCTATTTACGAATGCATCCCACATAGATGAATCTTCACAAAAACCATGAATTAACACGATAGTTTTCCCACTGCCTGTTAAATAATAACACACTTGAATATCTCTATATTGAAAAAATTTCTTCATGAAGTTTAAATGATTATTATAAGGTTTATTCGTAATTTTTGACTTATTTTCGCCACACAAAATTATCTATAAATGCGTTATTTATATCTTCTATTTTCATTTCTATTGATTCTAGCAAATGTTACTGCACAAAATAATTCTACATTCCCTGTTAATGGAGTAGATGATGTGAATGATAAATATTATGCTTTTACGAATGCAACCATTTATAGCGATTATAAAACGGTATACACTAATGCAACTATGATTATCAAAAATGGGGATGTAGTTCAAGTGGGCGTTGCCATTAGTATTCCTAAAGAAGCTGTAATAATAGATTTACAAGGTAAATATATCTATCCTTCTTTTATTGATTTATATAGTAATTATGGGATGCCTAATACGTCCAATAAAGCACCCAGCGATAATCCACAGTTTATAAGTAATAAAAAAGGTGCTTATGGTTGGAATGAAGCAATCAAACCTGAAATACAAGCTTATGAAATGTTCTCTAAAGATAATAGTAAAGCTGAAGAGTATAGAAAATGTGGATTTGGTACTTTAGTTACACATATTAATGATGGTATTGCTAGAGGTACAGGAGCCTTAGTTACACTCAATAATACACGAGAAAACACTAGTTTGATTAGACCATTAGCAGCAAATTTTGTATCCTTTAGTAAGGGTTCTTCTACACAAGATTATCCTAGTTCACAAATGGGTAGTATAGCATTATTACGTCAAACTTATTTAGATGCACAATGGTATAAAAACACCCATGATAATAAAGAATATAATATCAGTCTTGATTATTGGAATAAAAACAGCACTTTACCACAAATATTTGACGCTAGTGGTAAATTGAATATTTTAAGAGCCGATAAAGTTGCGGATGAATTTGCTACATCATATATTATAAAAAGTACAAGTGGAGATGAATATCAACGTGCAAAAGAAATTAAAGCAGCCAATGTAAAGTTGATTATTGGATTAAATTTCCCAAAACCATATGATGTTGAAGATCCATTTGATGCATTAAATGTTTCGCTAGATGATATGATGTTTTGGGAAACAGCTCCAGCAAATCCTTTTTTATTAGATAAAGAAGGAATCGAATTTGCATTTACATTAGATGGTCTTGAAAAGAAAGAGGATTTTTTAAGTAACTTACGTAAATGTGTTCAGTATGGATTGAGTGAAGAGAAAGTCTTGAAAGCTTTAACATTTAATCCAGCATTATTTATGAAGGCACAAGATGTAGTAGGCTCATTAGAAAAAGGTAAATTAGCCAATTTTATAATTACTTCTAAGTCATTATTTGATAAAGATTGTATCGTTTATCAGAATTGGGTTCAAGGAAATAAATTCGTACTTAATAATTTTGATTTTAAAGATATTCGTGGTACTTATTCATTAAACATGAATGGAGTTATATACCCATTAATCATTAGTGCTAGTGCTGAAAAACCAGAGGCTTATATTTTAGGAACGGATTCTACTAAAATTAAAACAGAATTAAATAGAACAGGGAATTTGATTTCTATGCAATTTAATATGCCCAATACAAAGGATTCTTTAAGTAATTTTTATGCCTTATCAGGTACTATTGCAAATGATTTTAAAACATGGTCGGGATCGATGCAAAATAAATCAGGTGTGTGGTATAAATGGAATGCTACTCTAAATAAAATGTTTGAAGATAAAATAGTGAAAAAAGAAGATATAGCTGAAGTTACTTATGCACCCATATTATTTCCATATCTATCATATGGCAATAAAGAATTACCCACTTATGAAAATGTATTATTAAAAAATGCCACTATTTGGACAAATGAAAAAGAAGGAATTTTACAACATGCAGATGTTTTAATATTGAATGGAAAAATTCTAGGAGTAGGTCAAAATTTGAATGCATTAGGAGCAAAAGTTATCGATATGAATGGAAAACATATCACTTGTGGAATTATTGATGAACATTCACATATTTGTATTAGTAATGGAGTAAATGAAGGTGCACAAGCAAGTAGTGCAGAAGTGCGTATTGGTGATGTATTAAATAGTGAAGATATCAATATGTATCGTCAGTTGAGTGGAGGTGTTGTTGCTGCCCAACTATTACATGGTTCAGCCAATCCAATTGGTGGACAATCAGCATTAATTAAATTTAGATGGGGAATGTCGCCCGAGCTATTAAAAATAGATGGCGCAGATGGGTTTATAAAATTTGCATTAGGTGAAAATGTAAAACAAAGCAATTGGGGCGATAAAAGTGTTACTCGTTTCCCTCAAACAAGAATGGGAGTAGAGCAAACTTATTATAACTATTTTACGAAAGCACAAGAATATGAACAACAATCTAAAATAAAATATGCAAACCCATTATATGTTCAACGACGTGATTTAGAATTAGAGTGTTTAGCTCAAATACTCAATAACAAAAGATTTATTACATGCCATTCCTATGTGCAAAGTGAAATAAATATGTTGATGCATGTGGCGGATTCATTTCATATTAAAGTAAATACATTCACTCATATTTTAGAAGGGTATAAAGTAGCTGATAAAATGAAAACTCATGGGGTAAATGCTTCTACGTTTGCAGATTGGTGGGCATATAAATATGAAGTAATTGACGCTATTCCATACAATGCTTACATCCTAAATAAAATGGGTGTCAATACCTGTATTAATAGTGATGATGCTGAAATGGGAAGAAGATTAAATCAAGAAGCTGCGAAGTCTATTAAATATGGTGGAATGAGTGAAGAAGAGGCTTGGAAAATGGTTACACTAAACCCAGCTAAGGCGCTACATTTAGATGCTAAAATGGGCAGCATTAAGGTAGGGAAAGATGCGGATATCGTCGTGTGGTCGGCTAATCCATTAAGCATTTATGCGCAAGTAGAGAAAACCTACGTAGATGGAATTTGTTATTTTGATAAGCAAGAAGATATTAATAAAAGAGCTTGGATAGCAACTGAAAGAGAGCGATTAATTCAAAAAATGTTACAGGCTAAAAATGGGGGTGCACCAACGCAAAAAGCAACACATAAAGTGGAAGAACATAATGGTTGTATGGGTCACGAATCTGAACAGGAATAAATGATTGCATCAAAATGGAAACCGCATATAGCGTTACTGATTGTGAATGCGCTTTATGGTGCTAGTTATTCTATTGCTAAAATCCCATTGAAAGGCTATATCACACCAGGCGTTTTTATATTAATTCGTGTGTCGGCGAGTCTGCTATTATTTGCCTTGCTTGTATTTTTATTAATTAAAAATCGTTTTAAAATTGATCGTTCTGATATTGTTAGATTGGCACTCTGTGGTTTGTTTGGTGTTTCTATCAATCAAATTTGTTTTTTTGAAGGACTATCACGTACCACAGAAATGAATGCTTCTTTACTCATGATTCTTACTCCTATATTAATTTTAATAATTGCCATTCTTGCGAAAGAAGAACATTTTACTTTAAAAAAGATATTTGGTGTATTATTGGGTTGTATAGGTGCTTTAATTATTCTATTTAATAAAGGATTTCAGTACTCTTTAAATCAATCAGGCATTATAGGCGATATGTTTATATTTGTAAATGCTATATCATATAGTATTTACTTAGTTATTGTAAAAAAACTAATGCATAAATATGAACCCTTAAAAGTCATCATGTATGTTTTTTTATTCGGCTTAATACCAGTTATGTTTTATGCATTCCCTAAATTAGCTGAAACATCATTTAGTTCGTTTTCGTTAACAGTATGGCTCAGTATTGCATTCGTAGTGTTCTTTGTGACCTTTACGGTGTACTTATTAAATATCTATGCCATTAGTAAAAGTGACTCTTCATTAGCCGGTACCTATATTTATTTACAACCCATATTTGCGGCATTCTTCACCTATATCTTTGCACATAAAAATCTATACTTTTATCATATTATTGCTGCTCTCTTTATTTTTACAGGAGTTTATTTTGTAAGTTTGAGATCTAACACGTACATTCAAAAATCAAATCATAAATAAATACCATCATGCAGTTTTTTTATGCTTTATTTAATATAGAAGATACAATTGCAATACTGGATGAAAATGAAAGTAGTCATGCTATTCATGTGCTACGCAAAAAAGTAGGTGATACTATTTATGTATGTAACGGAAAAGGCTTATTATTTGAAGCTACTATTCATATAGCAAATGCAAAAGCAACAAAAGTGCAATTAATAAAATTACTAGAGCATAAAACATTACAACATCCTTATTATTTGCATATAGCTATTGCTCCCACTAAAAATATGGATCGTATAGAAAACTTTATTGAGAAAGCCTGTGAACTAGGGATTGATGAGATAACACCCATTATATGTGAGCGTAGTGAAAGAAAAGAAATTAAAATAGAGCGATTAAACAAAATTGCTTTAAGCGCTATGAAACAAAGCAAGGCATTATTTTTACCTAAAATAAATGAAGCTATTACTTTCAAAAAATTTATCGAAGATAAAGATTCATTGTATGTCTGTACTTGCGAAGGGGATAGAATTTTAATAAATACTTTAGATTCTTCAAAATCTAATTATACTTTTTTAATTGGTCCCGAAGGTGATTTTACTTCTGCAGAGATAGAATTATTGCAAATACTATCCAATATACAATTAATTGATTTAGGACCGAAAAGATTGCGAACAGAAACCGCAGGAATATTTGTTGCCGCTTATATTTATTCCAGTTATTTGTAATAAAATTAAATAAAAAAAAAGCTACCCTGTGGGTAGCTTTTTTTGTTTATTATCTAAATAATTATTTAGAGCTTGTAAATGTTAAGTCGTGAGTTTCGTCAGTAGTTATTGTTTGAGGGAACCCACCTGATGTAGAATTGTCAACACTTGAAAATTTAGTGTTTTTTACAAATGTACCTTTACCTTTTTCTAAAGTAACATTAAACGTACCTAAATCGCTAATATTGATTTGAGATTTTGCATCAGTTGTATTAACCCAATTCCAATATCCAGTAATGGAAGAAGTACTTGCTGGATCAGTAAAGTTGAAAGAACCTAATGAACCAGTTTCATCTTCACCAACTACTGTATTATATTTTTTAGAAGTATTGATAGTGTAAGTACCATCTTCGTTAAATGTAGCAGATAAAGTAACATCAGTACTATAAGTATATTTTGTAAATACTGTAGTTCCTGGAGTTTCAGCTGTTTCGTCATAGGTAACTTCAGTTTGAGTTGTACCACTTAATGTAGTTGTTTGAGAGGAAGTAACTTTGCTATCAATTGAACCTGGACCGCTTTTGTCAGTATTTGTAACAGTTTTATCTAATTGATTCCAAGAATCGATTGTCCAAGAACCATCAGTTAAAATTTTGTCTAGTTTATTTAATTCTAAAGCACAACCTGAAGTTAAAAGTGCACCCACTACTATTACAGTAGCTAAAATGTAATTAATTTTTTTTATTTTTTTGTTTTTTAAGTTTAAAATATATTAATTTATAAGATTTATTGAAGTGTAAAGCTATTACTATTGTATGAACGAACCAAATATAATGGAATAAATATTTGTTGTTTTATTATAAGATTTTATTTGTAATAATCAAATCTTGTAATTATCTTTGCATCGGTTATTTTTTCATGGGGTTGTTTTAAAGTCCGTTCATTTCATGAACGGACTTTTCTTTATATGTAAGTTGTTGATATTAGTATGACTTACCCTTCAACATAGGTACAAATGAGAAAGTCCCAAATTCCTCTTTAAGTAGTTCAGTTTCCGATTTTTTAATGATGCGAATCATCGTTTGATTATCATCTTCATTGGTAAGTGGCAGAACAAAATAGCCACCTATTTTTAGCTGTTTAATCAATGATTCTGGAATTTCAGGACTTGCACATGTAATTAATATTTTATCATAAGGGGCAAATGCGGCTACACCAGCAAAGCCATCTCCAAAAAATGTTTTGATTTTGGTATAACCTAGTTGTTTTAATAAGCCTGGAGTAGTATCAAACAGTACTTTCTGACGTTCTATACTATATACACGAGCGCCCATTTCGCTTAAAACTGCTGCTTGATAACCAGAACCAGTACCAATTTCTAAAATTTTATCATTAAGTTGAATCTCTAATAAGGTTGTTTGACAAGCCACTGTAGATGGATGTGATATTGTTTGTCCACCCGCAATTCGAAAGGCTCTATCTTCGTACATCAGCGTATCGAACGCGCTACTATTAGGTAAAAATAAATGCCTCGGGATACGCTCCATTGCTTGTAAGACCTGGTCATTAAATTTTCCTTTTTCTCGTAGACTTTGTATCAGTTTTTTACGTAATCCTTTCTGTCTATATGTATCCACTAAATTCATGTTGTAAAACTACTTTCTATCCCAAGTACTTAAAAACATATTACCAACATAAATATAATTGTATGTATATTTACTATCTAATGAAATATACATATTTAATATTAAGTTTATTGATATCACTAGTTTTTTTAAATGCCTGCACGTCGACAAAGTTTGCTCGAAAAACAGTTGCAGCAGCCAAAGTGAATGCACCTTATGATGTAGTTATTGTTCCTGGATTACCCTATGATGATAGTAATTCTTTAAATATTATCTTATCAGCACGTATGCTTTGGTCGAAAAAATTATATGAGGAAGGTACTACTAAAAACATAATTTATTCAGGCGCAGCTGTAAGCACTCCTTATATTGAAGGAATTGCTATGAAAACCATTGCTGATGAAATGGGTATTCCAAAAGAACATACTTTTGCCGAAACAAAAGCGGAGCATAGTACAGAAAATGTTTGGTATAGTTATTTACTGGCAAAAAAACTAGGGTTTACAAAAATTGCCTTAGCAACAGATCCGTTTCAAACAAAGATGCTTAAAAGATTTTTGGTAAAGAGAGTAAATCATATGCCTGCATTACCTATTATATTTTTAGATTTAGATCCTACTAATAGTAGAAATTTAACTATCCCAAAAATAAATCCTTCAGAGGCTTTTGTTAAGGATTTTATTCCATTAAATAAGCGTGAAGGATTTTTTAAACGATATGCTGGTACACGAGGTAAGCATATAGATTTTACTAAAACAGACTATTAAGCGTCAATTCTAGCATATTTAGCGTGTTTTTCAATGAATTCTCTACGAGGAGGAACTTCGTCTCCCATTAACATCGAAAATACATAATCAGCTTCTGCAGCACTTTCTATATCAACTCTACGTAATGTACGTGTTTCTGGGTTCATCGTCGTTTCCCATAATTGTTCAGCGTTCATCTCACCTAGACCTTTATAACGTTGTACATGCACACTGTCTTTATTTCCACCTTTAGCCATACGTTCAATAGCTGTATCTCGCTGTACATCATTCCAACAATATTCAGAATCTTTACCTTTTTTTACTAAGTATAAAGGAGGGGATGCAATATAGATATACCCCATTTCAACTAATTTCTTCATATAACGGAAGAAGAAGGTTAAGATCAACGTAGTGATATGACTACCATCCACATCGGCATCACACATTACTATAATCTTATGATATCTTAATTTTTCAATATTTAATGCTTTATTATCATCGATAATACCTATCGAAACTCCTAATGCAGTAAACATGTTTTTAATCTCTTCATTTTCGTAGATTTTATGTTCCATAGCTTTTTCTACGTTTAAGATTTTACCTCGTAATGGTAAAATTGCTTGAAATGCTCTGTTTCTACCTTGTTTAGCTGTACCACCTGCTGAATCACCCTCTACTAAATAGATTTCACACAATGCAGGATCTTTTTCAGAACAATCGGCTAATTTACCAGGTAAACCTGAGCCTGTTAAGACGTTTTTACGCTGCACTAACTCACGAGCTTTACGAGCTGCATGTCTAGCTGTTGCTGCTAAAATAACTTTATCTATAACTATTCTAGCCTGTTTAGGATTTTCTTCTAAATAAATATTTAATGCTTCACCAACAGCACTCTCAACAACCCCAGCTACTTCACTATTTCCTAATTTAGTTTTAGTTTGACCTTCAAATTGAGGTTCAGGAACTTTTACAGAGATAACCGCACTTAAACCTTCTCTAAAATCTTCTCCAGATATTTCAAATTTGATTTTCTCAAACATCTTATTTTTATCTGCATAAGTTTTAAATACCCTAGTTAAAGCTCTTCTAAATCCTGCTACGTGAGTCCCTCCTTCAATAGTATTGATATTATTTACATACGAATGCACATTTTCACTGAATGAAGTATTGTACTGTACGGCTAATTCAACTACCACATTTTCACGTGTACCTTCAATATATATTGGTTCTGGGATCAATGCCTCACGTGTACTATCAACAAATTTCACAAATTCGATTAAGCCTCCTTGTGAATGAAATGTTTCTTGTATGTATTCTCCTTGATCATCTTTATTACGCATGTCTTTCATCATGATACTAATTCCTTTATTTAGGAAAGAAAGTTCACGCATACGAGATGATAATGTTTCGTAATTATACTCACCAACTGTAAAAATGCTTAAATCTGGCTTAAATGTAACTCTTGTACCAGTTCTTTCTGATGGTCCAACTTCTTTTACTGGATAAAGCGGTTTACCAATACTATATTCTTGGATAAATAATTTTCCTTCACGTTCTACTTCTACTTTTAAATGAGAAGATAAAGCATTCACACAACTTACACCCACTCCATGTAGACCTCCCGATACTTTATACGTATCTTTATCAAACTTACCTCCAGCGTGTAATACCGTCATAACAACTTCTAATGCCGAACGTTTTTCTTTCGTGTGCATTGCAGTTGGAATCCCCCTTCCATCATCTTGAACAGTTATTGAATTGTCTTCATTTATTGTAACAAATATGTTTTTACAATGTCCTGCTAATGCCTCATCAATAGAGTTATCTACTACTTCATATACCAAGTGATGTAAGCCTTTAAATCCAATATCACCAATATACATCGCAGGTCTTTTACGTACTGCCTCTAATCCTTCTAATACTTGTATGTTATCTGCACCATACGACGCCGATGCTTTGTTAATCAATTCTTGTTCTGCCTCAGTCATTTCTTATTTGTATTTAACTATTAAAATTACGTATCCAAAAAGCTTTTTATTTACTTCGTTTTTTGGGTAGGCAAATATACTCAAAAACTCCCTATTTATTTGGGTTTTATAGGAATTTAAAACGATTACTTTTCAACATTTTATTGATATCGTGGACAAATATTTTTGATTAAGTATTTTAATTGAATTTTAGCTATTTTTATCCATATAAAATAATTGATACTATGCCAAAATTTATACTTTTTATTCGCGAAGATTTACGTAAATATCCAATTCCTGAAGAACAACTTGCTGCTTTGATTAGCGCTCATAGCAATTGGGCTCGAACTCTTGCTAGCCAAGGTAAATTTATAGATGGATATGGCATTGCTCCAGAAGGAATGTTAGTAGAGAAAAAAAATAACCAATTGATAGAATCTCCATTACGGGATACCCAAGAAGGTATTGGAGGCCTTTACATACTGGATGTAGCTGATATGCAAGAAGCAATCACAATCGCTAAACAATGCCCCACTTTCGATGCTGGTGATATCATCGAAGTACGTCCTTTAATGTAGTTTATAGTTCAAAGTTCAAAGTTTATAGTCCTGAAGGTTCGGGAAAAGTTCTGAGCCTGCCTGTCGGCAGATAGGTTCAAAGTTTAAAGCCTGACTGCCGTGACGTCATTTTTAATTAATTCTTAATTCTTAATTCTTAATTCGTAATTTGTAATTCGTAATTTGTAATTCGTAATTTTTTAATGAATCTGCTAATTATTCTATCTTTGACCTTTAAATTAATTTATAGATGAAAATATTTTGTGTCGGTAGAAATTATGCTTTACATGCAAAAGAATTAGGAAATGCAGTACCAGAAGCTCCTGTAATTTTTATGAAGCCTGCAACTGCTCTATTGAAAGAGAATAATCCTTTTTACTATCCTGAATTTTCTAAAGGGATTGAATACGAATGTGAATTGGTTTTGAAAATTTGTAAAAATGGAAAACATATTGCCGAGAAATTTGCACCCGATTATTATCAAGAAATAGGATTAGGGATTGATTTTACTGCACGCGATCTACAAAGCCAATTGAAAGAAAAAGGCCTTCCATGGGAACTAGCTAAAGCCTTTGATAATAGCGCCGTTCAGGGTTCTTTTATCGATAAAAAAAATATAGCCAACTTGCAGTCCATTTCTTTTGAAATGACTAAAAATAACGAAATAGTACAATCAGGTAATTCGAGCGATGTATTGTTTTCATTTGATTATCTCATACATTTTATTTCTACTTATTTTACGCTAAATACAGGAGATTTAATCTATACAGGTACTCCTGCAGGCGTTGGTAAAATTGCTATTGGTGATATTTACGAAGGAAAACTTGAAGGTCAAACATTATTTCAGTGTGAAATCAAATAAGATGCTTTCAAATTATTAAGCACTTTTACACAAAATTCTTATCTTTGTCTTATGCAAAGCAGAGTGATATTAGATTCGAAAAAACTTCAACTCACTATTGACCGTCTTTGCTATCAAATTGTAGAAACCCACAAAGACTTTAAAAATGCCTGTATTATTGGGGTACAACCACGTGGAGTGCTTTTTGCCGATAGGCTTGTAAAACGTCTACAACATTTATTTCCAAATTATACTATTCCTTACGGAAAATTAGATATCACATTTTATAGAGATGATTTTCGTAGAGCCGATAAAGCATTTTCTCCAAGTGTAACTGATATTACATTTAGTCTTGAAAATAAAAATGTAATTCTCGTCGACGATGTTTTATATACTGGTAGAACAATTCGCAGTGCATTAGATGCATTAATGGATTTTGGTCGACCGAATGATGTAGAGTTAGTCGTTTTGATTGATAGACGACTTCAACGACATGTGCCTATTCAAGCAAAATATGTAGGTAAAACGATTGATAGTATCAATTCCGAAAAAGTAAAAGTATACTGGCAAGAAACACATGAAGAAGATAAAGTAGAATTAATTGCTCATACCGATAAACCCTTATAAAAACAATATTAAATGAGTGCTTTAAGTACCAAACATCTCTTAGGAATCAAATATATCAATACAGAGGATATTCATTTAATATTACAAACGGCTAAAGAATTTAAGGAAGTCATCAATCGTCCTATCAAAAAAGTACCTTCTTTACGTGATGTGACAATCGCTAACTTATTTTTTGAAAATTCAACTCGTACTCGTATCTCATTCGAATTAGCTCAAAAAAGACTTTCAGCTGATACCATCAATTTCTCTGCCTCTGCTTCATCTGTAAAAAAAGGGGAAACGCTTTTAGATACGGTAAATAATATCTTAGCCATGAAAGTGGATATGATTGTGATGCGTCATAGTAGTGTAGGAGCTCCTATGTTTTTGGCCGATAAAATTCAAGCAAATATTATCAATGCAGGGGATGGTACACACGAACATCCCACTCAAGCCTTATTAGATGCCTATTCAATCAAAGAAAAAATGGGTGAATTGAAAGGCTTAAATGTGGCTATATGTGGCGATATTCGTCACTCTCGTGTAGCATTATCAAACATATTTTGCCTACAAAAATTAGGTGCTAATGTGATGTTGGCTGGTCCACCTACATTAATCCCAAAGCATATGGAAAGCCTAGGGGTGAAAACCACTTACAATATCAGAGAAGCTTTACAATGGTGTGATGTAGCCAATGTACTTCGTATTCAACTCGAGCGTCAAGATATCAAATATTTTCCTACACTACGTGAATATTCCTTGTATTATGGCATCAATCGTGAGTTATTAGATTCATTGAAAAAAGAAATTGTAATCATGCACCCTGGTCCAATTAATAGAGGCGTAGAGATCAATAGCGATGTAGCCGATAGTAAACAATCAATCATACTAGATCAAGTAGAAAATGGTGTTGCCGTAAGAATGGCTATCATGTTTTTATTGGCAGGTAGAACTTTCTAAAAATAACTTTTAAGTTTTTAGTAAGCTCATCAAACTAATTTATAGTTTTTATTATTTATTAATCGTACAACGGTAGCCATTACTTGCTTTAGTAGCAGCATTGGCTGCAGCCACAGAGGTGCTATTTCCACAGATTTCTTCTTGTGAAGTAGTAGAGTCGATTTCAGTACAAGCATATCCTGAATTTTTATAGGTGTTTAAATAACTAGTATAATCATCAAAACTATTAAAACCACTTCTGCAAATATCCTCATGAGTACTACCATATACACATCTATTACAAATAGGAGTGCAGGTATAACATTTTTTACAAGATTGAAACCCAATGGCAACTATTACTATAATCAGAATAAATAATCTGTTTTTCATTTTAAAATCTATTTATATTTAAGCATAAATTTAATAATAATATATATATATGGCCGAATTAAGGTATAATCCATTGCTCGATACATGGGTAATGCATGCTCCCAACAGACAAGATAGACCCCATTTACCAAAAGATTGGTGCCCCTTTTGTCCTAGTGCTGGATTGGTTCCTGCAGATTTTGATGTGCTCGCTTATCCAAATGATTTTCCTGTATTATCTCAAACCCCTGACCCAATCAATCGTATAGAAAGCAATGTGTATATGAATGAAAAAGCCTATGGTGTTTGTGAAGTTTTATTATACAGTAAAGAGCATGACCAGTATCTCAGTAGTTTATCACATCAACATATTATAAAGTTGATTCAATTATGGCAATCGAGAAATGTGGAATGGAGTAAGGATGACAAAATAAAATATGTACATATTTTTGAAAATAAGGGAGAAGAAGTGGGAGTAACCATTCATCATCCACATGGCCAATTATACGCACATAGTTGGATTCCAACTAAAATTGAAACTGAGTTAATCAATTCAAAAATTTATTTTGAAGAACAAAATGCAGTTTTATTAGATGATATGATAGCTGAAGAAATCCAGTATCAAAAAAGAGTGATTTGTGAAAACGAATCCTTTGTAGCTTTTATTCCGTATTTCAGCGATTATCCATATGGAGTGTATATCTGCAATAAGAAAAAATACAGTCATATAAATGAATTGAATGAGACAGATATAGCTTTATTAGCAAGTATTTTGCAACAAGTAACCAAAGCTTTTGATGCTTTATTTAATAGAACTTTTCCTTATATGATGAGCTTGCATCAAAGCCCAGTGAATGCCATCGAATTTGATGATGCAGCTGATTATTATAGATTTCATATTCAATTTTATACGCCATTACGTGAGGCATCAAAAATTAAATGGTATGCTGGAAGCGAGATGGGAGCTGGGGCTGCTGCTAATCCATTAGATGTAGATCATTGCGCAGCATCTTTACGTAAAGCCTTAGTTGAAGCCTAATGTTATGAAAACCTACTCGGCATTTCAACAATTATTTGAAACGTATTTTTCAGCTAATGAAGAATCGATACGTGTTTTTTTTGCACCTGGTAGAGTGAATATAATTGGCGAGCACATCGACTATAATGGCGGATTAGTGCTACCTGCAGGGATTACACAAGGGGTATACATCATGGCTCGAAAACGTTGTGATGATAAGATACATATTCAATCACTCTTTTCTACTTTGCCAAAAATAATTAATATTCATGATCCTTTACAATATGATGAAAAAGATGATTGGCTTAATTATCCAAAAGGAATTTTTCAATTACTGAAAGAAAAATATAATTGTATTACAGCTCTGGATATTTTAATCTATAGTGATTTGCCTACTGCCTCTGGTTTATCATCCAGTGCAGCACTTGAATTGGCACTAGCCTATACGATGTGGCATATGAATGGCAGTAATATTCCTTTAGATTTATTGACTTTAGCAGTCGATTGTCAGCGAGTAGAAAATAATTTTATAGGTGTTCAATGTGGTATTATGGATCAAGCAGCAATTGCATTAGCACAAAAAGATAAGGCACTATTATTAAACTGCACGACCTTAACATTCAAGCATATTCCCTTTTCTCTTGGTGCATATACACTGGTTATCATGAATACCAATAAACCTCGCTCCTTAATTCATTCTGCATTTAATGAAAGACGCAGTCAATGTGAAAATGCATTGCAACTATTACAAAATAAATGGGATATTCAAAATCTATGCGAAGCGATTGAAGAGCAATTAGAAATACTATCTGATCCTGTTTTATTTAAAAGAGCTAAACATGTTATTACAGAAAATGATAGAGTATTAAAGATGTGTAATTTTTTAGAAAATGGTGATATGATTCAAGCTGGCAAAATACTCAATCAATCACACTTATCTTTAAAAGATGATTATGAAGTATCCTGTGACGAATTAGATGAATTGGTTTTTTGGGCACAAAAAAATATTCATTGTATAGGTGCTCGTATGACTGGTGCAGGTTTTGGCGGATGTGCCATAGCATTTGTTGAAAGTGAACATTACATATCTTTTGTGAACAGCGTTTCAGAGAAGTATAATGTAAAATTTTTAATACCTGCTACATTTTATAAAGCAGAAATTTCAGCCGGACTAAGGGAACTATTTATTAATGATTACCTTTGATATATAAAAAAAATTTACCATATGCCCACACAAGCAAAACGAAAATTAATACATAATAAAGAAGTTAAATTAGAAATAGTTGAATTGCAAACAGAATCCTTCCATGTATTTCTTCATGTATTGGTGAATCATAAAAAAGTCCGCATGTTATTAGATACAGGGGCCTCTAAAACAGTGTTAGATAAAGATTTTGTTGAATCGAAATTAAAATCGAGTAAATTAGAAACCTCTAATAATCCAACAAGTAGTTTACATGCTACAGTTCAATCAAGTGATATAATGACTGCAAAATCAATTACTATTGGTTCTAGTAAGTTAAAAGATTATATGATTACAGTTCTGGATTTAGCACATGTAAATAAGACTTATAAAATGGTTAAATGTAAACCTATACAAGGGATTTTAGGGAGCGATATTTTAGTAGAAAAACAAGCTATTATCGATTACGGTAAAAAACAATTGAAATTAAAAAAATAAATGGATCTTCATATAAATTAATATCATGGAAACAAAAACAAAAGTAATTGTTGTTTTATCTCTTATTATAACAATAGGTCTTACCGTATTAGGTTATTATTTCGGCTATACCCATTCAAAAAATAATACAGAACAAAAATTTATACATAATTATACTACTATTAAAAATATTGCTGAATTTGGATCATTGGAAGTACGTGGAATTGCAAAGTCAGAAGAAAAAACGAATTCAAGTGATAATAGTGTAGTAGATATATTTGAAAAAACGTTTTTTGAAAAAATGATTAAAGTAGAAATACCCTATATCGCTAAGTATGGGGTGTCTATGAACAGTCAAGAAGTTGGTATACGCGAAGATGAAAAGTCAAAGACCATATTTGTTACATTACCTTTAGTACAACTATTAAGTTATGAATTAGTAGTAGACCAATCGGATGCAACTAGTCGTAGAGGATTAATGGTTTTTCAAAATGATGAAGATTATCTAAATGCATCTAAAAAATTATATGTAAGTAGCAGACAATCTTTAGAGACTAATCAAACATTTATTAAACAAAGTGAAGAACAATTAGTAAAATTGATTAAAACCTATTTAGCTCCTACAGGTAAGACTATAGAAGTACATTTTGAAAATAGACCCAAACGAGATTAATATATAAACTATTCATTCCTTTGTACTTGATTGGATTGTTCAATAATACTAGTTTCGTCTATTTCAGTTACTAGTTCTTGTTGATACATTTTTATCATTAAAAATAAATAAGATAACACTAGCGGACCTAATATAATACCTAAAAATCCAAAGACACGCAATCCAAGTATTACACCAAATACAGTAATAAGTGGATGCACATCACCATATTTTTTTAATATTAATAAACGAGCCACGTTATCAATATTGGTAATAATTACAATACTATAGATCAATAATCCTGAACCTTGTATTGGATCTCCTGAAATGATTAAATAGAGAGATAATGGTAACCAAATAATAGTTGTCCCAACAATTGGTATAACCGAAAATAAACCTGTTAGAATAGCCCATAAGAAAGGTTCATCCACCCCAAAAATTAAATAACCTATTAAGGCTACAATAGCTTGTATTACCCCAATAACAGGTATTCCAATACTATTACTATAGATATTATCTTTTAATTCTTTGAGTAAAATAAAGGTATTGTCTTTGGTGAATGGCGAAAAAGATAATATCCATTTTTCAAAACGAATATTTTCTTTAAACATAAAATATAAAGTGAAATAAATAATAACTATTTGTGTTACTGTGGCTGCTGTTGCATTTAATATATCAGGTACATAGGCGCTGATAAAACTTGCCGTTTTTTGTAACATTTCATTGGTGTTTAAATCAATTTTGTACTGTGTTAAAAATGTATGTAATTGCTCATTGATGGTTTGTAAAAAAATAGCATAATTATCTATCAAATAATTAAACTTACTGCCTAATAAAACACTGATTAATGTTAGTGGAATTAAAAATACCACCACAGTAATTAGTAATATTAATAAACTTGCAATTGTTGGTTTATATTTTTTCTTATGTATAAAATAAATCAATAAGGGTCTGCATAAAACATATATAACGATTGAAGCTAAAATACTATTTGCAAAATCACCTAGAAAATAGGCAATAAATAGTCCTAGGACTAATATACTTGCTCTTATTGGATTAATTTCTATATCGGTTAACTTCATTATGAATAAAATTAGATGGTTATTTGTACATCACAAGTTAAAATAAAATAGATAAAGAGTTGTTAAATAATTTCGGCAACTATAAAAATACTTCCAGATACTACAATGATATCCTCTTTTTTTGCTTGTTTTTTTGCTGCATCAAAAGCTTCTTGCACACTAGTATAGGTAGAAGCATTAGTGGTATGTTTTATAAAATATTCGGCTAATATACCTGTTTCCATTCCTCGAGGAATATTAGGTTTACATAAGTAATAGTGCGTATGCTCAATAGGTAATAGTGCTAGCACTTTGTTTACATCCTTATCGCTCACAGTTCCATATACCCAATGCAGTGTTTGATACTTTATTTCTTGTAATTGGGTTACTAATTCTCGAATACCTGCTTCATTATGTGCGCTATCTAAAAGGATTACTGGTTCTTTTTGTACGATATTCCAACGACCAATAAATGCAGTATTTTTTCGTAAATGACTTAATCCAAGTTTTATCTGTTCATCACTAATATTTATACCAAACTGCTGAAGTATCTTTAAAGAATATGCGGCAGTAATAATATTCTTTTTTTGATAACGTGTAGCATAATCTATCTCAATATGCTCAATCTTAGAATCATTAAATTGAATATCGAATTGTGCAGTAGCAATATCCGTTTTTTTATAATCTAGTATTTGCACTTCTTTATCTGCAAAATAAATAGTACTATTTTTTTCTATTGCTTTTAGAAGAAACACTTCTTTTACTTCGGCTTGAGTTTCGCCTATCACCACAGGAGTATTCTTTTTAATAATCCCTGCTTTTTCGCCTGCAATTTCTGGCAAGGTATTTCCCAACATATGCATGTGGTCATAGCTAATATTGGTAATCACCGAGAGCAATGGTTCAATCACATTGGTAGAATCTAAACGTCCACCTAAGCCTGTTTCTATCACTGCATAATCTACTTGCATAAAAGCAAAATAATCGAATGCCATAGCAACAGTTAATTCAAAAAAACTAGGTTGAATTTCTTCGATTGCAGGTTTTATTTTTTCGACAAATGAAATCACATATTCTTCTGTAATATAGTTGCCATTGATTTTGATTCGTTCTCTATAATCTTTATAGTGTGGTGAAATATATAAGCCACAAGTGAAGCCAGCTTCTTGCAAAGCAGAGGCAATCATATGTGATACAGAGCCTTTTCCATTGGTGCCAGCTACATGTATACATTGTAAGCGAGTGTGAGGATTGCCAATAACATCTAATAAAGCTAGTGTATTATGTAAGTCTTTTTTATATGCGGCATCACCTACCCTTTGATACATAGGTAGCATGGTAAAAAGATAGGATACAGTTTCTTGATAATTCAAAACGCTAGGTGCTTATTCAGGCATCATCGATTTAAGAAGAATGGCTACTTTTTCTTTTAAATCTTTTCTTTCAATAATCAAATCTAAAAATCCATTTTCTAAAACTGATTCAGCTTTTTGAAATCCTTCTGGTAATTCTTTTCTTATGGTTTCTTTTACTACTCGAGGACCAGCAAAGCCAATTAATGCACCAGGTTCAGAAATATTTATATCACCTAACATCGCATAAGATGCAGTTACACCTCCTGTTGTAGGGTCAGTAAGAAAAGAGATATAGGGCAATTTAGCATCTGCCAACTGCGTTAATTTAGCGGATGATTTTACCATTTGCATTAATGAAAAAGCGCTTTCCATCATACGAGCACCACCACTTTTGGAGATAATCATCAAGCCTGCTTTCTTAGCAATACATTCATCTACAGCGCGAGCTATTTTTTCGCCTACAACACTTCCCATACTTCCACCAATAAAATTAAAATCCATAGAAGCAATCACTAATGGTATGCCATTGCATTTACCTTCAGCTACTGTCATCGCATCGGTTAAACCTGTTTTTTTCTGTGCAACTTTTAGCTTATCCGCATACGATTTCTCATCAAAAAAGTTGAGATAATCATAAGGCTCAATCTCTTTAAATAATCTTTTATATCGATTTTCATCAAATAAAATTTCAAAATATTGTAAGGAGCTGATACGTTCGTGATAGTTGCATTCTGGACAAACAAAATAGTTATCTTTCAATGCTTCTTGAGTCATATTCTTTTTACAAGAAGGGCATTTATACCATAGTCCATCAGGTACTTCTTTCTTTTCACTTGTTTCAGTTGTAATCCCTTGTTTATTTCTTTTCCACCAAGCCATATATCTGAATGATTAATTTGAATGATTAATATTAAATGAATTCTATTCTTAAACTGATTTCATTTATATAGTTAAATATAAAGATATAAAATATATTCAATCCTTTTTCTTTTACACAGTCACATAAAAAAATGCTAAATATTTAAAACTTAAATATTTAGCATTTTGATTGAATATATGTATTATGCAATAGTAATTGAACTATCTAAATATACATCTTGAATGTTATTTAATAATTCAATACCCGTTTTCATATCTTTTTGGAAGGCTTTTCTACCAGAAATTAAACCTGTACCACCTGCACGTTTGTTGATGATAGCTGTTTCTACTGCTTCTGCTAAATCGGTTTGTCCTTTACTTTCACCACCGCTATTAATTAAGCCATTTCTTCCCATATAGCAGTTAGCTACTTGGTATCTACATAAATCGATTGGATGATCTGTAGTTAATTCGCTATACACTTTAGGATGTGTTTTACCATGTTTAGTTGCTAAATAACCACCATTATTGGTAGGTAATTTTTGTTTGATAATATCAGCTTGAATTGTTGTTCCGATATGATTTGCCTGACCAGTTAAATCAGCCGCAGCATGATAATCAACACCGTCCACTTTAAATGCATTGTTACGTAAGTAACACCATAAAACGGTAGCCATACCTAATTCATGTGCATATTCAAAAGCTTCAGCTACTTCAACGATTTGTCTTCTGCTATCTTCCGAACCGAAATAGATTGTTGCACCAACTGCTACAGCACCCATATTCCATGCATCTTTTACAGTTCCAAACATGATTTGTTTGAAATCATTAGGATAAGAGATAAATTCGTTATGATTGATTTTTACGATAAACGGAATTTTATGAGCATATTTTCTAGCACAAGCACCTAAAACACCATAAGTAGATGCCACAGCATTACAACCCCCTTCAATAGCTAATTTTACGATGTTTTCAGGATCGAAATACATTGGATTTGGTGCAAATGAAGCACCTGCACTATGCTCGATACCTTGATCAACTGGTAATATAGATACATATCCGGTATTAGCCAAACGACCAGTACCATATAATTGTTGTAAACTTCTTAATACTTGAGGAGTACGATTAGATTGTAACCAAATACGGTCTGTAAAATCAGGACCAGGTAAATGTAATTGGTCTTTAGAAATCGTTTTCGATTGATGGTCTAATAAATATTTGGCTCTTTCGTCGCCAATGATTGATGATACATTCATACGTTGATGCATTTTAGATTAAAAAATTGGTTGGCAAAAATACGAAAATTTATGGAAGAATGGTAGGAGCTCAAAAATGTTTAATAATTATATATTATTGTTTTATATATATGAATTATTTTAATGTTTGATCTAATTCAAAACTATAATAGTTTCTTTCGATTATTCTAATTATTTGTGTCATCTGCTAATTGACTCATCTGTTAATTGATTCATTTGTTTCCGCAACTTTGGGATTGCTAATCATCACATTTGCTAATCTGCAAATCAACATTTCGTCTAATTAAATCATCTGCTCATTAGCTAATCATCTAATTAGCTAATCTGCTAATTATTATCTTTGTACAAAATTATTACTATGGATAATCCACATTGGATGCAACGAACGGAATTATTATTAGGCGCAGAAACGCTCTATCAATTGCGACAAAAACATGTATTGGTAGTTGGTTTAGGGGGAGTTGGTGGTATTTGTGCCGAAATGATTGCCCGCAGTGGCATAGGAACTATGACTATAATCGATGCTGATACAGTAGATCCTACCAATAGAAATAGACAAATTATTGCGCTGAAAAGCAGCGAACATCAATTAAAAACGGAGGTTTTAGCGAAGCGTCTATTAGATATTAATCCAGAATTGAATTTGAATATTAAAACTATTTTTGTCAATGACGAAACCATGGAAGAAGTGATTCAATTTGCAGCTTATGATTATGCCATAGATTGTATTGATACCTTAAGTGCTAAAGTATTCTTTATTGAAGCTTGTGTAAAAAACAATATTCCACTAGTGAGCAGTATGGGAGCAGGAGGGAAGGTAGATCCTTTTCATATGAAAGTAGCAGATATAAGCAAAACATATAATTGTATGTTGGCACAAGAAGTACGAAAAAGATTGAAAAAATTGAATATTTATAAGGGTTTTCAAGCTATTTATTCGCCTGAAGAAATTGATAAAAGCAAAGTAAAAGTGATAGATAATTTGCAAAATAAGAAGAGTATCATAGGTACGATTTCTTATATGCCAGCAATGTTTGGTTGTGCTTGTGCTAGTGTAGCTATCAGAGCGTTGATAAAAAAAACTACGGATTTATAGTACAGCACTATTATTTACTTATATTTGTTACATTAATAACAAAACCAAAAATATAAAGACATGGGAGGAGCAATAGGAATATTTTTTATCATTGTAATCATCTTTTTACTGATTACAATCATAGCTTGTTTCGTTACAGTTCAACAAGGTACAGTAGCGATCATTACACAGTTTGGCAAGTATAAAAGAATTATGCATACGGGATTAAATTTCAAGTTGCCATTTATCGAATCCATCGCCAAACGTATATCTGTTCAAAATAGATCTGCCGAATTAGATTTTCAAGCTATTACACAAGATCAGGCAAATGTATATTTCAAAGCGATGTTACTGTATTCAGTATTAAATGAAAATGAAGAAATTTTACGTAACGTAGCCTTCAAATTCGTTAACGATAGAGATTTTATGACGGCATTGGTTCGAACTATCGAAGGTTCAATCAGAGGTTTTGTGGCAACTAAAAAACAAGCTGAAATTCTTTCTTTACGTAAAGAAATCGTAGAAGATGTAAAAGACCAACTAGATCATATTCTAGAAACTTGGGGTTTTCATTTAATAGATTTACAATTAAATGATATCACTTTTGATGAAGCGATTACTCGCTCAATGGCACAAGTAGTAGCAAGTAGCAACTTAAAAGCAGCTGCTGAAAATGAAGGTCAGGCTTTATTAATCACTAAAACGAAAGCTGCAGAAGCTGAAGGAAATGCGATTAAAATTGCAGCAGAAGCTGAACGTACAGCCGCTCAATTAAGAGGTCAAGGGGTGGCATTGTTCCGTCAAGAGGTTGCTAAAGGGATGAGTGAAGCTGCTCGTGAAATGCATGATGCAAATTTAGATGCTTCATTCTTATTGTTCTCTATGTGGACAGAGTCAATCAAACATTTTGCTGAAACAGGTAAAGGAAATACTATTTTCTTAGATGGTTCTCCTGATAATATGCAAAGAACGGTGCATCAATTAATGAGTCAACAAATGAAATTAGATAAAAAATAATATAGTTTAGATTACTTATAAAAAATCCCATTCACTTGAATGGGATTTTTTTATGTCTTGATTTTTCTTTCAGTTATAATTGATTATTTACTCAATCGCTAAAACTGTTGATCTATATAATTCCGTTTCTTAGTCAGTTTTAAATCTTGTAGTATAGGATTTTTCACTCGGATAGTGATCATATAAGTTTGATATTGCACAGGGTAAGCTGTCCAGTTAAAACTCAACTCCCAACAATGTAAATCACGCACTATAGCTAAGGTAGTAAGGGTTGGTTGTAATCTTGTAATATCAAATCCGGTTGTAATATTTACTTTCCATTTAGGGGTCACATTAAAATCAATATCGGTGTTGAATGCCTGTGTAACAATGCTGGTATCTCTATTATTTCGAATGGTACGTGTTAAGTTAAAATTATAGCCCATGCGAATCGTCCATGGAATAGTGAAATCATAATAGGAGTTAATATTATCTTGTATATAACTTCGTTCATCTGCGGTGGTATTCTCATTATTTAGGCTCGTATTGGTTCTTTTTTTAGATTGAATGGTACCGCCAATAGATAAATTGGTATTCGTAATACGCAATAATTTTTTCTGTTGTGTCCACAAAAATGTATTGTATTTTCTACCATTCGAATCTACAGCATAAGGATCGAGCTCCATTGAAAAATTGATATTGATATGTGGTATTGCTGAGGAGTTGGCTCGTATACTAAAAGGACTCAAGCGTAAAGAATCTGCTGCAAAATTATACGAACCATTGATACTAAAGTTGTCGAGTATAGGAATTTTACGCTCATGATTTACACTGTCTTTTCTACTATAGGCTTTGAGCTGAAATTCATTGTTGATTCCAAACGTTAAGGCTCCTTGCAAACCATCACCAGGCGAACCATATAACTCATTATTCGCTTCAAATCGTGAGTATTTTTGTAAATCACCTCTTTCATTTTTTTGTACTTTATCCCAATAATTCCATTTACTACTTCCAAAATTTGGATGATATACAAAACCAATATTAGGTGTAAATACATGCCGTAATCCTTTTATTTTTTCACTTTTAAATTTGAAAATACCAACGAGTTTAGTACTGATGGTAACTCCAGTATTAAAATCATGTATAGCTCTAAAATTATTCACCGTATCAGATTCAATTCGACCTTTTGTAGTATCAATACGTGTAAATTCTTTCGCTGAATTATATATCGTATCATATCGGTAAGTTGGATTCCATTGTTTATATACTTCTTTAAAATAAAATCGACCCGTATAATTAAAATAAGGATTGATACGTATGTATTTAAATAAACTGATAGGAGCATCTACTCTAAATGCATGTTGAATCCCATATTGAATTTTATTCAATGAACTGGCATTAAATAAAATAGAATCATAAGTAGAGATTGTACTTTTGGCATCTAAGTTATAAGTGAAACCAATATTCTCATACCATTTGGTTTTACCCGATTGCACCTTACGCTTAAAAGGATTCACTCTTGATACGTTGAATCCAAAAATCGGTAAATCTATATGGATATATTTGGTACGTAAATTTTGATTATGTCCAGCACTTACTGATAGTTGAAAAGGTAAATTGCGCCACGATTTAGTATAAGTGATATTAGAGTTGAGTACTGAGTTTAATAATTGAGGATTGGCAACTTGATTATTTCTATTATAATTAGACGTTTGAAAATTTACTGAAGCATTAAAATTGGAATTGGGTCTAGCCTGGCTTTCTTGTGTATGACGCCAAGTAATTGTAAATGAATTAGAGGCTTTATTATTAATGTTTTCTGGGTTTTCAGGTCGAAGTCGGAAATAACTAAATCCTAATGCTCCTCTAAATTTATAACGAGTAGCATAGGTAATATTGGTGCCTAATCCCCAGCTACCTCGAGTATAGATATCTCCCGTTATAGATAATCCTACTTTATCTTTAATGGCAAAATAATATCCTCCTCCTTTTAAAAAGAAACCTAAGTTTCTACTATCACCATAGGTTGGAAATATCAGTCCGCTTCGTTTTCCTTTTTGTAAAGGGAAAATAGCAAATGGCAAATATAATGGAGTGGGAATATCTGCAATAACTAAATGTGCAGGTCCGGTTACTACTAATTTATTTGGGACGATTTTGGTTTTATTTGCTTGAATATAAAAATGGGGATGTTCTCTATCATCACAAGTAGTAAACCAAGCTTTTTTGCCATACCATGAACTATCATTGGTTCGTTTGCCTTCTTGTAAATGAACAAAGGCACCTCCTTCTTCGGTGATTACTTCATATACTTTTCCTTTATGTGTTTTGAAGTTATATGAGAATTTAGAGGCATCATACGATTTATCTCCATCTTTCATGATAGGTTTGCCATATTCATTGCCCAGTGTATCTTTCATCGATTCGGCGGTAATACTATTATTGTCCCAATCATAACTAATTTTAGCACCGCTGACATCTGTATTTTGATATTTTATATGTGCATTTCCATAAATGTAGATCATTTTATTTTTAATATCATATACGATAGAATCATCCGATTCATATGTAATAGGATCATTCATATCGCTTGAAGCAAAAGGTAATTGAGTGGAATCAATCAATGCAATAGTAGTGTCTTTACGAAGTGAATCGTTCCATATACTTTTAGGAGCATTTAAATTTTTGCCTGCATTGAACATCAGACTTGCTTTATTTTTATCTATACTATCCACATATATTCCTTGTGAATGGGGGGGGGATTGTATATAATTAGGTACAGTTTTTGCGTTAACTATTAAAAATAGCACCAAAAGCAAACCCGTGAAAATAGAAACTATACTTTTCAAATTATAGAATGTGTAACTTTATACCTTCTAATTGTTTATAAAAAAAATTATTTAAACAATTTATTTATGACCCTAAATTATTTAAACAACAAAATTAATAAGATAAAGCTAATTCCCATTAGTTTATTTGTATTATGTGCAGTATGTTTAATTTTTATGTTTGGTTTTGCAAGCCCAGAAAATAGTACAGATAAGTATCAAATCAAAACCGTAGTGATTGATGCAGGTCATGGTGGTAAAGACGATGGTGCTACAGGTCCTACTGGAGTTAAAGAAAAAAATATCGCATTAGCAGTAGCGTTAAAATTAGGAGCAAAAATACAAGAAGCTTATCCAGATATAAAAGTGATCTATACTCGTAAGACAGATGTATTTATTGAATTGTATGAAAGAGCAAATATTGCGAATAGAAATAAAGCAGATTTATTTATTAGTATACATTTAAATTCAAGTACGAATCCTGAACCATCTGGTTGTGAGGCTTGGGTATTAGGTTTAAACAGAACAGAGAGTAATTTAGAAGTAGCTAAAATAGAAAACTCGGTTATTAAATTAGAGGATAATAACGATCAAAATTATGATTTAGACCCTAATTCAGAGGCTGGTCATATCATTATGTCGATGGCTCAAAGTGCTTATATGAATCAAAGTATAGACTTAGCAGGTAAAGTAGTTGATCAATTTGGATCATATGCCAATAGAAAAATTAGAGGAGTCAAACAAGCTGGATTTATGGTATTATATAAAACAGCCATGCCATCTACTTTAATAGAAATTGGATTCGTTTCCAATCCTGATGAAGAACGATTTTTAAATTCAACTGAAGGTCAAGAAAAAATAGCTACTTCTATTTTAAATGCATTTACAAGCTATAAAACAGGTATCGCTTCAATCATTCCTACTAAAGTAAATGTAAAAACAGAGGATACGAAAATAGAAGATAATAAAATTGAAGGAAATACAAGTACAGTTAAGTCAAATACAATTGTTGTAACTAACGAAACAGGTACGATTACTAAAACTACAGATAATACTGATGAGAAGTTAACTATTACAGATATAAAAAAGATTGAGAAGAACGATATTGAACATCTAAATACATCAACTTCTAATAATACGAATACCAATTCAACAAATACTTCAACAACCATTTCGCATTCAACAAATACAACTACTACTCATACTACTACAACAGATGTAAAAAGTAATGGAACCATTTTTAGAGTACAATTTTGTGCCTCGGCTGCTAAAGCTGTCAAAGGTGACAGGTTCGATAAAGCTTTTGGTTCATCTATCGTATATGAAAACAATGGAAAAGGGATGTGGAGATATATGATTGGCAATGTATCTACCATCGGTGAAGCAAGACAGTTATTAGCTCAAGCTAAATCAAAAGGTTTTGCAGATGCATTTATCGTTGTATACGAAAATGGAGTTCGGGGAGATATCAATAAGTATAATAAGTAATGCTACTTTTTATGGATTAAATCATTGATAGATTTATCATTCATTTTCACATCAGTCAATACTGTATTTTCATCTTTGATATAGTCAACACGATATACATTTTGAATCAATTCACACATTCATTTTCTATCTAAATTTCCGGTTCTTTTGATTTAATCTCTTCCATATAATAACGGTCAAATAGGAAAGTGATATCTATATAACTAGAATTTTCAGTGAAAATTGAATGTAATTGATTTTGCCTATATTATAATAAGGATTGGATGGTTTAATATGACTAATAGCTGTAATTTTTGCATATCCTAAGGAATTATTGTCAATGCTAACAAATACTTCTTGCGCTTGTTTATATGATTTGTTATCAGCTAAGCAAAATCCTTTAGTATATTCATTCAAATGGAGATACAAAAATTATTTAATCATTAATCTAAATCCACTTCCATGAACATTTATAATTTCTATATGCTCGTCTTCTTTTAAATATTTTCTTAATTTAGTAATATAAACATCCATAGAACGACCAGTAAAATAATTATCATCATGCCATACAGATTTTAATGCGACATCTCTTTCTAATAGATTATTTTGATAGATACATAATAATCGTAATAAAGCAGCTTCTTTTGTAGTTAAGTTTTGTGACTTCCCATCTATAATTAATGTACGCTCATCATAGTTAAATAAGAATTTACCTATATTAAATATTTTTTGTTCGTTTGTATCAGATTGATTTTTATTGGTTCTACGTAATATAGCTTCAATACGTAATTCCAACTCTTCCATGCTAAATGGTTTGGTAATATAATCATCAGCACCTACTTTAAATCCTTCTATTTTATCTTCTTTTAAAGATTTAGCTGTTAAAAATATGATAGGTACAGCAGTATCGACTTTACGAATTTCGGCTGCTAAACTGAATCCATCTTTTTTAGGCATCATTACATCTAGTAAACAAATATCAAAAGTACCTTTTGTGAAATTATTCCAACCTTCATCACCATCTTTATATAAGGATACATTATAATCACTCATTTCTAAAGCCTCTTTTAAAATAGTGCCTAAATTAGTATCATCTTCTACAAGGAATATATTTAATTTGTTATTTTTCATAATATCTAATTATTTAAATGTTAAATTTTATAACTTTAACGTAAAGTAAGTGCTATAAAATGAATATTAACTAATAATTACGCTATTTTTAGCTTATTTTAAGAAAATAGGTTAGAAGTAATCTTATTTATAGATTTACAATTCATAAAATAAAATTATATGGCAGGATCTTATCCCAAAATAGAAACTAAACTTACTTCATTATTACATATCGATTATCCAATTATTATGGCACCTATGTTTTTGGTGACTAACGATAAAATGATGATAGAAGCTTTGAATAGTGGAATAGCAGCAGCAGTGCCAGCATTAAATTATAGATCGATTGCAGAATTAAAGAACGCAATAAATAATATACGAACCTATGCAAAAGGTCCAATTGGGATTAATCTGATTGTAAATAAATCCAATATCTCCTATCCTGAACAATTGAATTGTTGTATTGAAATGAAAGTTGATTTTATTATTACATCATTAGGAAGTCCTGAAGAAGTGATTCAAAAATGCAAACCTTTTGGGATCAAAGTTTTTTGTGATGTAGTAGATGAAATATACGCAAAAAAAGTAGAAGATTTAGGTGCAGATGCAGTGATTGCGGTGAATAATGAAGCAGGTGGACATTGTGGTAATTTAGATGCAATTACTTTAATAAAACGTATTAAGTCGGTTTGTACAATACCTGTTATTTCTGCAGGTGGAGTAGGGAATGGAGCACAAATGTTTACGCGTATAGATATAGATGGTGCATGTGGAGTTAGTGTAGGTAGTCCCTTTATTGCTACTACTGAAAGTCCGGTAAGTGATGATTATAAAAAAGCATGTGTACAATATGGTGCTAAAGATATTGTAATGACAACCAAAATTAGTGGTACACCTTGTACGGTAATAAATACACCATATGTACAAAAGATAGGCACCCAACAAAATTGGTTAGAAGCATTATTAAGTAAGAATAAAACATTGAAGAAATATATAAAAATGTTTACTTTTCTAAAAGGGATGAAAGCAGTTGAAAAGGCTGCCATGAGCGCTACATACAAAACCGTATGGGTAGCAGGCAAAACCATTGAGTATGTAGATTCCATTCGTCCAACAAAAGAAATCGTTGAAAGCTTTATCGAAGGATATTATGAAGAATTAGGAAGACATTTTAATAGTCGACGAACTTAACTAGTACTAAACATAATTCATCTCATTTATTTTTATCTAAACTGATAAACAGAGCCTGTTAATACATTGCCTATTAATTCAGTAAACTATTCTGAAAGTGAAATTAAAATTCATTTTTCATGTATACTGGTGGAATGAAACAGTTAGAATATGAATCTGGACAGGTATGGAAACAGCGAATCAAATTGTAATTAATAGATAAAAATTTAGTTAGTTTGATGTATGATATTGCCAAAAAAACATAGGATTGAAACTGAACATACAACTAGTATTCAATTTCCATGGGCTCGTTGGACTTGGAAAGATTTACGAATACACTTTAGCTTACAACAACCTTAATCGATATCATCAAATTATATAAGTATTTAATTATTAAAAAAATTAAAGCCAATTAAGTAAAAAAAAACGAAGTACTTTTTGGTACTTCGTTTTTTATCTATTATTAAATTATACGATTAATCGATAATAATTTTTTTGTTGAATTCTTTTCCTTCAGCACTGATATGTAACATGTACATTCCTTTTACTAAATGTGCTACAGATATGCTTGTTTGTGTTCCTTCCATAGTTTGAGTATATACTATTTTTCCTTGTACATCTTGTAAGCTTACAACGGCATTTTGTAATGTTTCATCTAATTCAATCTGTAATACATCACTCGTAGGATTTGGATAAACAGAAGCTTGAATTTGATTTGGAATGCTTGCTATACCTACACTGCAATTTGCTGTTTTACTCATCGTATTGAAATCGATTAAACAAACCCATGATGGATGATCCACAAATGGATTTCTATTGTTTTGTACACTTGCAATATATTCGTTACGTGCAATTTCTTCATTACTTGGTGGATCTAATTGTGACCATTGTTTCATTAAATCTTGATTCAATTTAGAAGATAAATGCCATGCAGTATCTCCAAAAGATGCAGCTACTAATAAATTATCCCATGCCCAACTATTGATCACACTACCAGAGGTACCACCTGTATTTGGAGCATTATTATAACAAGTACTCATATAAAATAATGAACGTGCAATATCCCCTCTGTAATCTGTTCTAGGAGAAAATACATCATAACCTAGAGCATTCTTTCCCCACGTAGCTAATAAATAGGTAACAATACCTGTTGTTGGTTCACCGAAAGCATGATTACTTCTAGGGGCATTTACTTGATTTTGATTTACAAATTTTAAATTGTGTAAATCTGAATAAGCTGCTTTATCAGTATGATCGCTTGTACTAAATGTAGGCATCCAACTAGATGCTAAACAATGTTCTCTACTTCTATTTTGTGCTGTAAAATCAAATGGTGGTTTATACATTTTATATTCTCCACTATATTCACAATTCACTACCATTGAATCACCAATAGTATCTCTAACATAGAAATTAGAAATAATCGTATTGTCATAGTCGCTATAATATACTTGGAAATGGGTATTTACTTTAGTAGTTAATTGTGTTACAAAACTTGCAGAAGTAGAATCTACTGTGCTGTAGTATGTACCATAATTTCCAGCTGCACTCATTTGACTACCAGTTGTTGGAGCACTTTGTTTATAGTTTGTATAAGATCCAATTCCATTATACGCAAATACAGCATAATAATAAGTTGTGTTAGCTACCATTTCTTGAACTTTCACTGAATCGCCATTCCCTACATAAAATATTTTTGAAGAACCAATCCCTTGTCCTTTGTCATATATTACTCCATCTGTTGGTGCATCAGTAACAGGTGTTCCCAAAGAACGTAAAACTAAATATCCGTCAGCAGCTGTAGTGGTCCAATGTGGTGTCATTTTCCATGCTTTAATATTTGAAAAACTTAATGTAGTTGGATTCGATGTTGGTTCACTAGCATAAGAGCCACCAATACCTTTCAAATTGATAATAAATGGATTCTCATCCGCATCGTTATTCGCTAAAGTTAAAATAGCAGCTCTTGTTCCTGCAACTGAAGGATTAAATGATAATGTAACTGGTGATGTACCTAATGCAGTAATAGTTGTTGGAGATACAGTGATTGAATAATCTGCTGAACCTGCTCCTGAAAGAGTTGCACTTGTAATATTTAATGTATTTACTGTTCCTAAATTGGATAAATTAATAGTAACTGGAGTTGCTGTTCCAACAGGACTGTTAAAATAGATAGTTCCATTATTAGGTACATTCGTACTTACATAACTAGCAGCAATTTCTTGCGTTGGTCCTGCAGAAGGTATAGCCACATTAATATCATCAATCCCTAAGTTATAACCACTTGCTTTAACAGTATAATAAAAACGTAAGTAACGAGTGGTGGAAGCTGGTACATCAGTATGTAATACCCATGCATTAGCATCGATATCACCATTCACATATACATGTAAATCAGTCCAGGTTGTTCCATCCACACTCTCTTGTAATTTAACCGTACCTGACCAAGGGGAACTACCTGTTCCTCTAATTTGATAAGTGATAGCACCTGGTACATCATTTACCCATACTTTTAACCATTCATCTTGACGATCCATTTTATAAGCGGATGCTGGTGAAACGTAGTAAGGTGTAGTAGTATAAAAATGACTACTATTTAAATCATTTTCGGTATATCCACTAGGTAGTGTACCAGAACAATCCCATGAGGTTGGTACTGGTGCTTGAGCCATCATAAATAATGTGACAAACATAGCAGAGAAAAGCAAGAAAGTTTTTTTCATTTTATTTTATTTAATTAGTTAATGCTGTTTATTGATATTAAAGATAATAATTCTAAAAATATTTATTCTGGTTTAGTAACTTTTTTTTCAAGGAAATTCATAAGGGAGAACTCAACACCAATATTCCATCTAAATCCTTGTCCAAAGTATACCGTAGCACTCTTTGCATCAAAGTCTCTGTATTGCGCCGTAGTATTATTACTCGCATCAGAAATGAATGAATTATTGGTAATGTTAAATAAGTTAGCACGTAATGTAATCGCATAATTTTTTTGAATGGTTATGCTATACCCCATAGAAAAATCTAAGGTATAATAATTTGGAAGTCTCCAAGAATCTCGTCCTATATTATTCCCATTCAATCCTTCGGGACTGAAATCGGCGAAGTTCTTACCAAAATAAACGATTTGAGGTTTGAAGTATAAACCTTTAATTGGTTCATAACGTACGCTCCCTCCAATTTGGAATTGTGCGGCATCACCTACATGCACACCTGTTGCATCAAAACTAATGGTATCCGTATATCCAGAAGCAAAAGTATAGGTGAAGTTATTTCCACTGCTCCATCTCCAATCTCCATATGAACATAGGAAATCAATATTTAATTTTTTATGTGGTTTAATTCCTAATTCTAATTCAGCTCCAATATGGGTAGCATTCAATCCTGGAATATAAACCGATTCAGAAAGATCTGGATTGCTAGGATCTGAAATAGTTCGTGTAGTTGGTTTGTTTTTCCAATCTGTTACATAAGCATTCACAGCAGCGGTAACGATTTTGGTTTTTAATCCATATCCAATTTCAAAAGCAATAATTTTTTCGTTTTTATAATTTACCGAAACAGCATTTCTATTATTTGGTATTACAGCATTATAAGGAGGTGCTTTATTAATAAAACCAGCATTAATAAATACATTGTTTTTCTCATTAATATTGTAGTTAAAACCAGCTTTAATCGTGAAACTTGGAATTACTACATTACCCAATTTAAAGGTTTTAGCTTCTGCTGATTCACTCGTATAAATATTATTTGCTCCTAAAATATATTGTTCATTAGACCCAGAATAACGTACAAAAGTAGTGTCTCCATTAGTACGAATTTTTCGTCCACTATAGGCAATTAAATAATCTGTCCCATTAGTAACTAAAGTATCACCAAAACCAACTGCATTTATTATTCGAGTATTATTTATGTACAAATCTTTACGTGCAAAAAAATCAGTTTTATTGTAAATAGTTGCTCCTCCCGAAAGATTGATAAAGGCACTAAAGTCTTTTAATTTATATTCAGCTAAAGCAAAAGCACCTGCATAAGATACATATCCATTATAGTTATATCCAATTTTATCGCCCACATACAATGAATCTTTTAAGCTCCTATTGTAATTAGAAATTTTAGACTCTTGATAGAAATCTCCTCCAAATAAATCATAAATTTGTCTGTAGTGAATACCTTTATAGTAGCGACCATCAATACCTCCAGAGAACGTTAAGAATTTATATGGTTTATATTCAAAAGTAGATAAACCACCAACCCAATAGTGATTATTAAAACTTTGTTTCACAATTGTTTTAGAAATACCACTTGCACGATTTACATTGGCGTCATATACTATTTGTCCGTTTAAGTTTCCATCAGCATAATTGAAAGGAATATTATTTCCTTCTGTACTATTACCTCCGCCTATACCTATAGAAGTATAAAGCGTTGTCACTAAAAAGAATTTCTCAGAAGGAGACCAAGTATGTCTTAAAGTAATTTGAGGTTTGTGATAGGTGTTTCTACTAAAATTATATATCATCGGATCTTGACGTCCTTTTGATGTATCATTTTCATCATTATATCTTTCTACTTGAGCCCATACATCATTATAACGTATTCCATAATTTTGTGCACCCGTAGTATCAATAAAATCAGCGCTTGTGAATAAGTTAAAGAAATTACTTGAATCAATTACATTCAAGCTGCTATAGGTTGCATTATAATTTGCACGAATTGTTGAATCACCTGGATTTTGACGAACTGCATTTAATGCTTGATTCATCGCTATCATTTCTTGATATTCTAAACTAGTACCTTTAAATAATTTGGCTGCATAATTTTTATCATATGCTTGTATAATTTGTCTGTTAGCACGAGTGCCATGCCATTGAGGTGCACCAAATACCGATAAACTTATAGATTGATTCTTGAATTTTTTATCGATTTTTAAATAATAAAAACCTCCTCTAAAGTTTGTACCATAGACATAACCATCTCCTTGTTTATAAGAACCGCTGGCAGTTACACCCCATCCATTTTTTAATTTACCTGAATTAAACATGAGTGTTGTACGTAATGAATTAAAGGATACTCTTCCATATTTAGTCATCATATCATCACCAATAATTTCTTGCTTCAGACTAATCTCCGATTTTTGATCAATGCCTTTAGTCATGATATTCATCGTGCCACCTACAGAAGGTATGGCTAATTTTGAATTACCTAAACCACGTTGTACTTGAATATTTCGCGTTACCGCATCTAGACCAAACCAATTACTCCAATATACTTCTCCATTTTCCATATCATTTACAGGTACTCCATCTATCATCACAGCGATAAAACGTTGATTAAACCCACGTATACTAACGCGAGCATCCCCTTCACCACCGCCACGTGTAGTTGCATATACACCTGGAGTACTATTTAAAATCATAGGGATATCTCTACTACCTATATCTTCTTTTAATTTTTGAATATTGATATTTGAAAAAGCAATCGGTGTTTCTCTTGATTTTGCTAGGTCAGAAGTAATTTGTACTTCTTTTAAAGTTTGACTTTGTAGATCAAAATTAATTACTAATACAGGTGTTTTGGCATTGATAGTTCGTTCAATAGTCTGATATCCAAAATAGCTTATTTTCAATACATAGGTGCCATATGGAATAGTAGTAGTAAAATTACCATCGATATCTGTTATTAATGTAGTACCATCTTTAGGAGTGACAGATACACCAAAAAGTAATTCACCTGTTGCAGCATCCTTAACTTGTCCTTTTAAATTACAAGTTTGTGCATTTAATTGATAGATACTAAGGATTGCTACAAATAAACTATAAACTATTTTTTTCATATTAGTAAAGTATATAAAATGAATAAAGTTGTTTACAACAGATATAAACAACTTTATTTAATTTAAGAAAAGGAATTAATAAATACTGATTCGTTTGGTTGTTTTAGCACCATTTTTTGCAATCACAGTAAGTAAATATTCTCCCGATGCAAGATGATTGTTTTTAATATCAATAGAAGTATTTCTAATATCTTGATTTGAAAAATCTTTAGTCATAACGATATTGCCATTAAATCCATTGATTGTGATGCTAACTATAGCTTCAGCACTTTCAATTTGAATAGTATTTGAACTAGGGTTAGGATATACCTCTAATTGTAATGAATTATTTGGATTAATAATACCATTATAATCTTTACAATCACAAGTATGACTACCTAAACTATCAAACATATTGATGTGCATAGAATCCCATTGAACAGATACATTAAATGTATTTACTGTTCCACCAGATGGATTAGTGGTAACGCCTGTCATAACTGTATGCTTTCTAATTAAAGTATGATCAGTTGTCCAAGCACTTTCGCTTGAATCAACAGCTGTATAATTGGTTGCAGGATTATTATTCCAACCACCACCAATACTAGGTTCACCTGGATTAATACCAATTTGACCAAAGATATCAACAACGGTATTACCAGCAACTCTTTCTAATGTATAAGCATCATTACCATTATGACATAAAGTACGATTTGTTGAACCAGTACCACAAGAGGTTGTAACAAAAGCATTTGCTTTATTACGTAAAGAATAATAAACGATTTCAGTTGCATTTGTATCTTTCACTAATACCCATGTTCCTTTTGCAGGAATAGTTCCAGATAATTTTTGAGTATAACTGGTGTCTCTAATATCTGTTCCGTTATTCCATCTATGTATTTGATAGTTTGATAAATTTATAGGGCTACTTGTAGGATTATACAATTCAAGTGATTTATTTGTTTGATTTCCTTCTACATATTCAGAGAAGAATAAATCAGTACATTGTGCAAATGTGTTTAAAGAGCCAATAACTAGTAAAGCAAGTAATATTTTTTTCATTATAATTTTAATTTTCTTTTATTTTAGATGCACAAAGGTACTAATATAGTTGTATGCATTTATTAAGTATTTATTAATTTACTTCACATTTTCTATTAATTTTTCACATTTTTTTTTAAAAAAATAGAATTACTTATTTAAAAAGCTAGTATAAGTAGGCTTTTATACAGAATTTATCCACAAACACCCCTTTTATCAACATTATACAGACTATGTTAGCTATTAACTATTGTTTTTATTGATTTCTTAGCTTTATCTTCGCACTATCATTTTTTAACAAACAAAAAAACATTAAAAACAATGAACAAAGCAGAATTAATCGACGCAATCGCTTCAGCTTCTAAATTAACAAAAGCTGATTCTGGTAGAGCATTAGATGCAACTATCGAAGCAATCACTAAATCATTAAAAAAAGGTGATAGAGTTTCTTTAGTAGGTTTTGGTTCTTTTTCAGTAGGTAAAAGAGCAGCTAGAACTGGTAGAAACCCACAAACTGGTAAAGCTATTCAAATTAAAGCTAAAAAAGTAGCTAAATTTAAAGCTGGTGCTGATTTAGCTAAAACTGTAAATAAATAATTTACAGCTTAACTAAACAACAATTTATCCCGTTACGCTTTGCGTAACGGGATTTTTTTTGATATAGTAGTATAAATTAAATATAAATATCAAATATGTATTTCCTAGATGCTAGATAGTATAATCTAGAACAATCAAATACTAAATTTTAATATTGAAACTATAATTGTACTAATTAATAATTTGAAATTCGTAATTTCAAGTAAAACTTGATTAGTTGAATTTAATCATCGTTACTCCATCACCTCCAAATTCTGCTGCTGGATGATAGGTTTCTTTTACTTCTTTATAACTCTTAGCATATTGTTTTACTAGCATTTTCAATACTCCTGAGCCTTTGCCATGAACTATACGTACTTCATTGAAATTTCCTAAAATAGCTTTGTCTAAAAAATTTTCTAATACAGGAAATGCTTCTTCCTTCATCATCCCTCTTATATCAAGTTCGTATTTTGCTGACTCATTATCGAAATGACGTATAGCTGCAATAGGGGTATGTTTTTTTAATTTAGATAAATCAATAACTTCTAACATGTCTACTGAAATCCATGTTTTTAAATGACCAAAAATAACTTGCGCTTTGTTTTTATGTATACTCTCCACTATACCAATTTCATTGGTGTCTACAATTTTTACCGAATCATTTACTCGCACACTAATAGGTGCTTTTTTTAAGTGTAATTCTTTTTTGCTTTTATCGACTAACTGAGTGCTTATGTTTTTTTCTTGTTGTATATTTTTTAATGCTTCTTTCGCTTTTTGTTCAGCTGCATTTTTTTCTTGTTGAATTTCTTTAACTACTTTTTGTAACTCAACTTCTAGCTTGTTTTCAAATTCTTGTTTTTGCAAATAATAATCATATTTCAATTTCTTCTTTTGATATTCAATTTCTTTATTTTGAATTTCAAATTTGCGTATCAATTCTTTTAATCGTTTATCTTGCTTCTCTATATCATCGCCAGCTTTAACAATATCTTTACGCTCACTCTCTATTTTGCTTAATAAATCTTCATATTTTACTACATTATTCCCAATCAATTTTTGTGCATATGCAATAATATTTTCAGGCAATTCGTTTTTGCGTGCTATCACAAATGTATAAGAACTGCCAGGTTTACCTATTTGCATTTTATAGGTCGGACTTAAATGCTCTTCATCAAAAATCATGGCAGCATTTACAATATTAGGATGACGTTCTGCAAATATTTTCAAATTGCCATAATGGGTATTAATAATGCCTTTGGCTTTTTTTGCTAATAGTTCTTTTAAAATAGATTCAGCCATTGCACCACCAAAAACTGGATCTGTCCCAGTTCCAAATTCATCAATAAAAAACAAGGTATGTTCATTTGCATGTTCAACGAAATATTTCATATAACGTAAACGCGAACTATATGTACTCAACTCATCTTCTAAAGATTGCGAATCGCCTACATCTGCCATTATATGGTCAAAAATGCCCAATTCAGTAGTATTATCGGCAGGTATATGCAAACCCGATTGAAACATAAGTTGTATCAGTGCAAAGGTTTTTAAAGTGACTGATTTACCTCCAGCATTGGGTCCACTTACTAAAATGATTTGCTGTTCTTTATTGATACTAGCAGTATGAGGTATGGTTTCTTTATGTGATTTTTTATGAATCAGTTTTAATAAGGGATGATACGCTTTTACCAATTTCATTTGTGCTTGATTTAACACACCAGGCTCATTGGCATCCAGCATAAAAGATAATTTTGCTTTTGCACGAGTAAAATCACATAAGCCTAATAATTTTTGATATTGCTCAAGGGTAGGGGTATAGATGCGAATCTCATTACATAATGTTTTTAATATCTTATAAATCTCTCTTTTTTCAGCACGCTCTAATTCAAATAATTCATTATTCAAAAAAACAGTTTCTTCTGGTTCAATATAGACTGTTTTACCACTTTCACTTTCATCATGAATAATACCTTTTATTTGTCTTTTATTCTCAGCATATACAGATACTACTCTTCTTCCATTTCTAATACTTTCAGCTGTATCTGTTGTAAAACCTGCTAATTTTAATTGAGATGCAATTTTTCTAAAAGCATTATCTAATTCTCTTGATTTACTGATTTTATCTTTTCTAATACGCTCTAACTCTTTGCTGGCATTACTTCTAACAGTCGCTGTCTCATCTATTATCAAATCGATTTTTAATGCAATAGCTGCTTCATATTTTAATGATTGGATAATATGATATAAACTGGGTGCTTGTTCGTTATGTGTTTGTAAAAATTGAAAAATACTTTCAATCGTATCACAAAATACCTTGATAGCCAATAAATGCTCTTCAGCCAATACATAATCATTAATCTGTAATTGAGCTATAGGCTCAGAAAGAACTATATAGTTTTGACTTGGAAAATGAAATCCAGAATTTTGTAATTCTTTAAACTCTGCAATCTGACGTAATGATTTTTTAATATAAGAAGCATCACTTGTAGGTCTCAACTTTACACACCAATCTAATCCCAATTCAGAGATTGTTTGTTCTTTCAGTAAATCAATAATTTTATTAAATTCTAGCTTATCTAGAATATCTGCAGGATAGAGTTTCATTACTTCTTTATAAATTAGCTATATAAGCTAATAGCATCGATTAAACTACTAAATTTTGTGCTACTTTAACTTTCATCATCCAGTGTTTGTTATCTACTACTTCGCCATATTTAATTTGATTCATTTGATTTTTTATGGCAGTAGAAACAGTTCGAGTTTCAAGTGCAGGTATTTGATATTTAACATCTCTGTAACCTATAATATTAATAGGAGCAATAGTAGCGGCTGTTCCAGCTCCAAATACATCTTGAACACGATTTTCTTTATGTGCTTGAATAAACTCTGCAACACTTATTTTTCGTTCTTCAACAGGAATACCCATTTCCTTTGCCAGTATAATTACACTATCGCGTGTAATACCAGCTAGAATGGTTCCTTCATCTAAAGGAGGAGTAATAAGAATATTGTCGATAATAAAAAACACATTCATAGTTCCACATTCTTGGAAATATTTTTTCTCTATTCCATCCAACCATAATATTTGATCGTAACCTTCTTGTTTGGCAAAACGAAGTGGATATAAACTAGCAGCATAGTTACCAGCACATTTGGCAAATCCAACTCCACCTGGAAAAGCACGAATATAATCTTCTGATACATATACATTTACTGGTGCAGAATAGTATGCACCTACTGGGCAAGTAAAGATGATGAATTTATAATTTTCCGATTCGCGAATACCCACATAATTATCTGTTGCAATCATGAAAGGTCGAATATATAAACTAGCATCTTCATTGGTTGGAACCCAAGTAGAATCAATTTTTAAAAGTTCATCAATAGCTTGTAAAAATAATCCTTCAGGTAATGCAGGCATACCCATACGCTCTGCAGAAATATCCATTCGTTTGGCATTCATATCTGGACGAAATACCAATATATTACCCTCTTTGTCTTTCTGCGCTTTTAATCCTTCAAATATGGCTTGACCGTAATGAAATGCTGAAGTTGCCGGATGAAATTCAATAGGTCTCATAGGTTCAATTTGGAAATTACTCCAAACACCATTTGAATATTCAGCAGTGAACATATGATCAGAAAATTCTTTACCAAATTGTAGATTGTTGAAATCTACTTCATTTATTCTCGAAGAATTCGTTTTGTTTACTTTAATTTCGTGTTTCATAATTCGCAATTGTAAATTAGCTAAGCAGCTGCAAAGAAAGTGTTTATTTTTTAAAAATATAATATGAATATAGGAAGCGTTTTATTTAATGAGTCAGAAATTTATCAAATTGTTGAAAAAGAAGAATTTATATTAAACATTCAAGAGCCAGTTCAGGTGTTATTTGTGGCACCAAATCTTGAAGATGAGCTTTTTACAGAAGAATATAGAGTTTTGATACAAAATATATTTAATGCTCTAAAAAGAAGTGATATCCAATTTGAGTTAGTATTATTACAACATACTATCGCACTTACAGATTTATTCAAATATCCTACTATTAACTATTTTATTTTCTTTGGTAAGGCAGAGAAATTAGTTGATTTTCAATTTGAATTTATACGTAACCGGCCCATTAAATTGAGTGATAAAAAGATATTATTTACAGATAGTCTTCCTTTATTAGGAAATCCAATCAATAAGGCACAAAAAAATGAGTTCTGGGCAGGTTTACAAAGAATGTTTGCTTAACTATGAAATTATTATTAGCTACCAATAATGTCAATAAACGGATTGAATTTCAATCACTTTTACCTGCAACCATTTCGTTGTTGAGTTTAGAAGATGTGGCTATACACGAAGAACTTCCTGAACACGAAAAAACGATAGAAGGGAATTCATTAAGCAAAGCTAAATATGCCTCTGAAAAAGCAGGTATTCCATGTATGGCTGAGGATACAGGACTTGAAGTATATGCTATTAACAATGAGCCCGGGGTGTATTCCGCTAGATATGCTGGAGAAAATGCTACTTCCGCGGATAATATTAAACTGTTATTACACAAGCTACATACAATATCTGATCGAAAAGCGCGTTTTAAAACGGTTATTACGTACTATGAAAATGGTCAATATGAGCAATTTGAAGGGATTATTGAAGGTAGTATTGCTGAGTTTGAAAAGGGAAGCAACGGTTTTGGTTATGATTCCGTCTTTATTCCTATAGGATTAGATAAAACATTTGCAGAAATGAACCTAGAACAGAAAAATGAATATAGTCACCGAAAAAGAGCGTTTGTCAGGTTTTTGTCATTTTACAGAAACAAATTGTAACTATTGTTAAATTAAACTATATTTGTTATAACATATTGAATATGACCCATCAAAAACTCACAACTGAAAATGAAAAAGACATCATAAAAGGATGTTGTGAGGGGAATATAATCGCTCAAAAAATTCTATATAAAAGTCTTAGTTCAAAAATGTTTGGTGTATGTATGCGTTATACCAATGATTATCATATAGCTGAGGATATTCTACAAGATGGATTTATTAAAGTATTTAAAAATATAAGCAAATACAGAGGAGAAGGCTCTTTTGAGGGTTGGATACGTCGTATTTTCGTTAATACGGCAATCGAACATTACCGAAAAAAAGTCAATATGTATGCTGTAACTGAGATTGAAAGTGACCATATCAAAACCTATGATGGGGATATTGTAGATCAATTGCAAGCTGAAGATTTATTGCGTTTAATAGGGGAGTTGTCTCCTGGATACCGCACTGTATTTAACATGTATGTCATTGAAGGGTATTCACATCAAGAAATAGGAGAGATGTTAGGCATAAGTGAAGGTACTTCTAAATCACAATTGTCACGTGCTAGGTCATTATTGCAGATAAAAGTGAATGAATTGCATACAATTAGTAAAACTGGAACAGGGGCATAGTTTTTGACAAAAAATAAAAACAACCATATTTAAATATAAATTTGTAAAGGGACTAAGAAAGAATGATAAACGAAGATAAAAATAAAATGATTAATGCTTTTGATGAGGTGATACATCATAAGCTCTATGATTTGGAAATAGAGCCAAGTAAAGCATTATGGGCAAATATTGAAGAGGCCGTACAAGCCGGTGAGCCTATTCAAAAGAATAAAGACCGCTCTAGATATTTCTTGTTATTATTAGCATTTATTTCACTTATTGGTATTTCAGGTACCTCTTCTTTTTATATTTTAAACACAAGTTCAGCTAACAACCAAACAAACACTAAAGGCAATGCAAATATATTTGCAATGGCTTATAATCAAGTAAATGGATTAAGTACATCTACACAATCAAAAAATACTTATTATCCATCAAAAAATAATCATACTAATACATCAAAAGATAAATTCAATATTAGTCAAGTAGTAGTTAGTAATGACAATACAAAGCATATTTATTTAGAAACCATTGCTCAAGAAAAATTAGACATATCTAAATTGGCTGAAGTGAATAGAATAAGCAACTATAAAGATGTTCCAGTTCTTTATATGAATGAATTAGCTTTAGCTAATATGCCTACAAATTTCAATAATTTACGTCAAGAAACAGATCCAATATTTATCAATAATAGACCAAATGTAAAGGGATTATATTTTGGGGCACAAGCACAAAGCGGTGCTACTATTATGGCTAAAAATAATACACAGAATAAAATGTTAGGTTCCAATATTATTTATGCTCCTAATATCTACAATAAAGCTGGTGTGATTGTGGGTTATAATATTACTAATAATGTGGGTGTACAAAGCGGAATGAACTATATAAGACAAAATATTTCATATACAAGTTCTATGTATGATGCTGCTACGGGAGGTAAGTTGAAATTATCTTATGTAGAAATGCCTATACTGGTAAAGTATAGAAGCAATTGGGTTGGTCCAAAAAATAATACAAATTCTGTGAATATTTATTCAGGCTTATCTTATGCATATTTAGTTCGTGCAGAAGCTAAATTTAATAATGAAAAGTTATTTAAGTACAATAATAGAAATTACAACGCTAAAGATTATTTACCTAATCATAACTTGAACTTTATTGCATGTATTGAATACCAAATTTACCTTAAAAATAACTTAGCTATTAGTGTAGGTGCAGAAGCTAAATATGGTGGAAGCATTAAGGAATTGAGCAATTGGACACAGAAAAATACTAGTGCCTTTACAAATGTAGGAGTTGGTGTTAATACGACAATCACATTTAGTACTAAAAAGAAAGTAAAATAACTCTAGCACGAATTCATTCATTTAAAAATAACTCTAGATTTTACAATGAAATGGAATACATACAATAAATATGTAAAAATTTCACTTGTTCTATCCCTCTGTTTAATCATTATTTCAATCGGGTTCATCCCTTCACAAGACTTGATTATCCCTGTTGATGGAGCTAATGCAAGTAATTATAATCCACATTCATATTGGTATTATCCATGGGGGAAAAGCGGAACTCATAAAGGAGTTGATATTTTTGCAAGTATAGGTACTAAAGTAAAAGCTCCTTGTTCAGGAATTATAGTACGATGTGGTAAAAATAATTTAGGAGGTAATTATGTATTAATGCTCAGTTCGAAATGGCGTTTACATTATTTTGCACATCTCAATGCTCGATATACCAGTGTATTTCAGTATGTACATCAAGGGGATATCATTGCTGCGGTTGGTGATAGTGGAAATGCAAAAGGAAAAAGCCCGCATTTACATTATGAAGTTATGACTATGGTTCCATACTTTTGGCAAATAGACTCGGCCCCACAAGGATATAAAAAAATGTGGTATATCAACCCCATTAATTATTTTAGAAATAATAGTAAGTAAACTACTTAAAACCTTTATGTTCCCTAATTTTATCGAATGCTTCTTGTATAGCAATAAATTTTTTCTTGGCTTGCTCTTGTTCTAATTTAGTTGCTTTAATCCATTTGTCAGGATGGTAAATAAGCACTTTTTTTCTATACGCTGATTTGATTTCTTCATGTGTACTGGTTTTCGAAATTTCCAATACTGCATAATGAATTTCTATACTAGTATAAGAAGAATAGGAACTATTTTGATTTTGATAAGAGGATTCGTATTCATTTGCTTTATAATATTCATTTTTCAATACATCAAATTCAGACATGCTCACATAAAGAGCATAAGCAATTCGTCTAATAGCAAGCACTTCAGGAGCAGTTATTTTACCATCAGCTAGTGCTACATTAAATAAAAAATCTATAACTTTAATACGATCTTCTATTTGATAATAGTAGATAACACGTCTGCAACCATCTTCATAAGAAATATTTTTTTCAAGTAATCTCTGCAAAAGGGTTAATCGTTGATCTACATGATAGGCATCAAAGTTCTTAAGTAAAAATCTTCTTATATAATCCACTTGTTTTTCTGGAGCAATTGGGTCGACTTGTATAATATAGGCTGCTAAATAGATTAAGCCAATATCAGCATTATCTGCATGATTACTGATTCGTCCTTTGTTTACATACCTGCTATATTTATTATCGCGATCATCATCTACTTCTTTATTTTCTTCAGTACTTAATTGAATCAAATAAAATGCTATTAATATAATACCTGCAACTAAAGGATTATGTGTAAAATAAATTGCAACAATAAATACTACCCATTTAATGTAAGTCCACATACGATTTCAAAGATAGGCTAAATTTCTTTTTCATACTTTTGCAAAATGAAATTAGAAGCGCTTTTTCATAATACAGTTTCTTATACGATGATATTCAAATCTTTTGAAGAATTGACTTTAGAAGAATTATATGAAATTGTAAAAATCAGGTCAGAGGTATTTGTAGTAGAACAAAATTGTGTATTTATTGATACAGATGGTTATGATAAACAAGCCATACATCTTCTGTTAAAGAATGAACAGGGTCTTTTGATAGCCTATGCACGTCTATTAGATAAAGGGCTTATTTATAAAGAAGCAACTATAGGAAGAGTATTAACGATAGCATCAGCTCGAAAATTAGGTTTAGGTCGTATGCTATTTTTAAATGCTATATCGGGTTTATATACCTATTTTGGGAAGCAGGCTATTAAAATTCAAGCACAAAGTTATTTAGTTGATTTTTATAAGAGTTTTGGATTTGAAGTCATATCTGAGGCTTATTTAGATACAGGGATTTATCACAATGATATGATGAAGTATGAATAATAGATTTAAAACAATAGGAAGCTCTATATTTTTCTTATTGGTTGGAGTACTTTGTATTTATTTCTCCCTTAAAAATCAAGATTTTAAAGCACTATCTCAATCCATTCGGAGTGTTCATTATATTTGGTATATACCCGTATTAATATGTACTCTATTTTGTCATTATTTCCGCACCAAGAGATGGCAATTATTACTTGAAGTACAATCCTACAAACTCCCTACATTAGATGTTTATAATGCTTTAATGAGTGCCTATTTAGTCAATTTTGTGACAGGTAAGCTAGGTGAATTTTATCGTTGCGGGGTATTGTTTAAAAAAAATCAAGTGCCGTTTAGTTTCTCTTTGGCAACTGTAGTTATTGAGCGAATTATCGATGTACTAAGTTTATTCACTTTATTTATACTTTCCATTTTTTTATTTCATGATAGTGTTTATCATTTTATTCAACAATTTATTTCTCCTATATTATTCAACTTAAGTACCCATAGAATATATATATATATACTAATTGTATTAATTCTTATAATCTGGATTTTAATAGTGTTTTATAGAAAATCAATTAGACAATTTTTGGAAACGAAGCTGAAAAATTTTACAGATGGATTAATTAGTATTATAAAATTGAAAGCTAAAAAAACGTTTCTAATGTATACCATTCTGATTTGGTTGATGTATTTAGGAATGACCTATTTTTGGTTTTTTGCTTTTACAGATGCGCATTTGAGTATTCAAACAGCTTTATTAGTAATCGTATTAGGTGGTATAGGTAGATCTTTACCTATTCCTGCGCATGGTTTAGGAGCCTATCATATTTGCGCTTCTTTTGCACTGACAGCTTGTTTGGTTCAAGCTACTGAAAGTTTAAGTATTCCAATCGTTATACATGCTGGGCAAACCCTATTTTATCTGATATTCGGCTCATTAAGTATGGTTTATATTGGGATTAATACTATATCATTTAAAAATGAAGATTAATATTATAGTTAATTCGAAATTTATTTGTTAATTTTACGTAGCAAAAAAATAAACTCATTATTCATTAAAACAATTAAAAGTTGGCGTTAACACAAAATTCAAAAACCCCGTATAACAGATTTAATCCCCCACAGAAAAAAGAAGAACACCGAATCAATTCGGATATTAGAGTTCCAGAAGTAAGATTAGTTGGTGAAAATATTGAACCAGGAGTATATAGTACTCGTGAGGCATTGCGAATGGCAGAAGACGAAGGAGTAGACTTAGTTGAAATTTCTCCTAATGCAGTACCTCCAGTATGTAGACTAATTGATTATACAAAATTCTTGTATGATAAAAAAAAGAAAGAAAAAGAAATCAAGAGTAATTCACAAAAAACGATTATCAAAGAAATACGATTTACCCCACATACAGATGATCATGATTTCGATTTTAAAGTAAAACATGCTGAAAAATTTTTAAAAGATGGTTCTAAAGTAAAGTGCTACGTGCAGTTTAAAGGAAGAGCTATAGTGTTTCAAGATATGGGTGAATTATTATTACTAAAATTTGCAAAAAGTTTAGAAGATATTGGTTTACCAGAGCAATTACCAAAGCTAGAAGGGAAAAGGATGTTCATGATTATGAATCCTAAAGCACCAAAAAAGAAATAAACAAAATATACATATAAGATAAAGCTATTGAGATAATCAATAGCTTTATTTTTTTAAAAATAATTATTTATGAAAATAGGATTTTACGGAGCTGCCAAAGAAGTTACTGGTTCTAAACATTTAGTTTATTTAGATAGTGGTACACAGTTTTTATTAGATTGTGGCTTGTTTCAAGGTAGTGGAGAAGAAATTGACGAATGGAATAAAAATTTCGGATTTGATCCTAAGCAAATTCAATTTGTAATTTTATCACATGCACATATCGATCATTCTGGATTATTACCTAAATTAGTTAAGGAAGGATTTAAGGGTAAAATTTATTGCACTGCTGCAACAAAGGATGTAACCGAAGCCTTACTTGAAGATAGTGCCAGTATTCAACAAAGTGATATTAAGTTTATCAATAAACAACGATTTACAAAAGGCTTAAGTCCATTGGAAGCACTCTATGAAAAATCGGATGTCACACAAACAATAAATAAAATAGTAACTGTTAATTATAATGAACCTTATCAAATATCTGAAGAAGTGCAAGTGCTTTTTACGGATAATGGACATATATTAGGAAGTGCAGCAGTTAATTTAATTATTACGGAAGGCTCCAAAAAAACACGACTTACATTCACAGGTGATATAGGCCGATATAATAATCATATACTGAAATCACCACAAGCATTTCCACAAGCAGATATTATACTAACCGAAAGTACGTATGGTGATAAAATTCACGATCCAGATCCTAATTTAAAATATAAATTATTAGAGATTATTACAGATACTTGTTTGAAGCGAAAAGGGAAATTAATTATCCCTGCGTTTAGTGTAGGTAGAACGCAAGAATTATTATCTGCATTAAATGATTTATCATTTGAAAATAAGTTACCTAAAATTAAAACCTATGTAGATAGTCCATTAAGTGAGCGTGCTACTGATATTATGGAAGCTCATCCAGAATGTTATAATGATAAGATGTTAGCTTTTATTCAAAGAGATCCAGATCCATTTGGGTTTAAAGGATTGACTTTTATTCAGAGTAAAAGTGAAAGTCAAGCATTAAATGAGCGTAATGAACCTTGTATAATCATTTCTGCAAGTGGCATGGCTGAAGCAGGAAGAGTGAAACACCATATATTACATGGTATAGAAAATAGTAGAAATACTATTTTGTTCGTAGGATATTGTTCTCCTTATAGTTTAGGAGGGAAGTTGGTGTCAGGTGCCAAAGAAGTGCGTATTTTCACCAACTATTTTAAAGTACGTGCGAGTATCAAAAAATTAAATGGATTTTCGGCACATGGCGATTATATAGAAATGTTGAAATTTTTATCTGCACAAGAAATCTCAAAAGTGCAGCGATTGTTTTTAGTGCATGGTGAAGAAGCCGTAATGAATGTATTTAAATGCCATTTAGAAGCAGCAGGATTTTCTAATATCTATATGCCTAATTATAAAGAAATCGTAAGTATCTAAACCTATTTAGCAGACTAAAATTAATTTCCTTGAAAATATATTTAATTCCCGGTTTAGGAGCAGATGGTAGGATGTACGAATCGCTTATGGATTTACTTCCAGATGCTGAAGTACTTGATTGGTTTGTACCAATGCCTGATGAAGAATTTAAAGATTATATAGACCGTTTTAGTAAACAAATTAAAACGAAAGAACCCTTCGCTATTATTGGAAACTCCATGGGCGGTATTATTGCAGTTGAACTAGCTAAAAGACTGAAACCAGATAAAATAATTATTATTTCCTCCGTAAAATGCAGGAAGGAATTGCCTCACTTTATTAGATTGGGAAAATATATCTCCTTATTCAGGAGTACTACGGGCAAATTTTATAATGTAATAAATAGAGCTATTGTGAAATTATTACAACTTCGCAGTGAAAAAAAATTCTTGCAACTAGCGCTAGATATGAGTAAAGATGCTGACCCAGAGTTTATGTCGTGGGCTATTAAAAAAGTAATGCAATGGGAGAATAAAACGTATCCACATGATATAGTACATATACATGGTACGCGTGATACTTTGTTTCCAATCCTGTATATTAAAAATTGTATTCGAGTAAAAGGAGGCACACATTTGATGATGATGGAACGAAGCGATGAAATTAATTCCTTAATACTAGCCGCACTTCAAAAGTAAAAAGCAAATCCACTAAATAAAACAGTTATTAATTTTAGTAGTAGTAGATTTTTAGCGTATTTTATAGTAGATTTGAAAAACGTATACTATGTTTAATACGATTAAGTTATGGAGCTACACGAAATAGAAGAGCGACAATATAAAGAACATATTTCGAAAGAACTATATGACATCTTTTCTTTACGTATGAATAAAGATAGGTCTTGTATTGATTTATGTGATAAGGTATTGGAACAAGCAAAGATCTCCAATAATCAATTATTGATGGTAGAATTATTTAATGAGAAAACTAGTATTTCTTATCATTTTTTCAGTGACTATAAAAAAGCCTTGCAGCTAGCTTTACAAACATTGCATTTATGTATAGAGGATCAAGCTTTTTCATTAGCCAAAATAAATTGTCTCAGTAATATTGCTATCATTTATTCTTTTTTAGGAGAGCTTACGCTTTCACGTAATAATTATACTGAGGCGATTCGATTATTAGAATCTATTCCACACCCCAATCACTACATAAAAAAATTATTAGGGAATAATTATTTTAACCTAACGAATCTGTATAAAGACACCTCCTATAACGATACACGTATTGGTTATTTAAATAAAGCAAAAGACTACTTTTTAGAAATCAACTATAAATTAGGCTATGCACGATGTTTAAATTCGTATTCTATCTATCATCCTGACTATAAAAATACGGAGTTAGGTTTAAACACTTATATTGAAGCAGAACAACTTTTTAGAGAATTGAATGATAGCAGAGGGAGAGGAGTTGTTTTATCAAATATGGGATTGTATTATTCGAATCATGGACAATTTGAAAAAGGAATAGAATGTTTGAATACATCAGTGGAGTTGTTAGAAGCGTTAGGCCAGAAAAAATTCATGATAAACGCTTATCAAATTCGAGGGATAGCATATTCGAACAATAACTATTTTGAGGAGGCCATTCAAGATTTTAAAAAATGTAAACAGTTAATTGAAGAATCGGAAAGCAAAACAGATTTATTAGCTTTATATCAAGAATGGAGTTATGTATTACAAAAAATGGGTAATTATGAAGAGTCGTTATATATGCTTCATAAATATATTTTAGTGAAGAATGAAATTGAGCAGTTTGATAAGAAATCGGCATTAAGTGAAGAAAAAATTGCCTTCGAATTATTAGAAAAAGAAAAAGAAGCTAATTTTTTACGTAAAAAAAATGAAGAGATTCAAGCGTATCTTCATCAGCTAGAACTTACCAATAAAGACTTACAGCGATTTGCACATATCGCTTCTCACGATTTACGTGAACCACTTCGAATGGTCAATTTATTTGTACAGAAGCTAGAAAAGAGTATGGCAGAAACTGCTAATACCGATCAAATAGCCTATTTTAATTATATAAAATTAGGTGCTAGAAGGATGTATAGCTTAATAGATAGCGTACTAAATTTGAATAATATTCATCCGGTTGTTAAAAAAGAAGCTGTAGATATCAATGCCATCATTGAGGAAATACAGATTCAATTGTATGCCGCTAATAAAGAAAAACAAATTGATATCAAGTATGATGACTTACCTATTTTAATGGCAGATAAGAATTTGTTGTTTCAAGTCTTTCAAAATCTTTTATCCAATAGTATTAAGTATAACAAAAGTGAAATCATACTCATAAATATTTCTGCAAGAACAAATGAAGAATTTCATGAGATTAGAGTGGCTGATAATGGCATTGGGATTAATGAAGATTATAGAGAAAAAGTATTCGAAATATTTCATCGTTTAAATGCTAAAAATGAATATGAGGGTACAGGTATCGGACTTACTATCGTAAAAAAAATAATCGATACCTTAAAAGGAAAAGTATCGATTGATCAGAATTTCCCATCGGGCACGGTATTTATATTGCAATTTCCAGTGTAGAAAATTCAATTACGAATTACGAATTTCAAATTACGAATTAGGAAGCACCATTACTGAACGTATTTTTTAATTCATTCAAGCTTTAGTCTAAATTAATTCATTATTCACCATTCACCATTAATTCACGCTCTGGCGTGACGTAATTCGTAATTTTTAATTAAACATTAAGCATTCAACATTAAGCATTAAATCACGCCCTGG
>JBAXTO010000007.1:0-178433 GCA_037130135.1 Bacteroidota bacterium | reverse complement strand
ATAGAAAAACCATCCTTTATTCAAAGATGGTTTTCATTTAATGTCGGGGTAGCAGTCACGCCTTGGCGTGAGAACCTGCGACTATTCGTTTATCAAATAACTTATTTTTATTACTGCATACAATCATTTGTACACACATGCTATAAAATAGAAAAACCATCCTTTATTCAAAGATGGTTTTCATTTAATGTCGGGGTAGCAGGATTCGAACCTGCGACCCCCTGGTCCCAAACCAGGTGCGCTAACCAAGCTGCGCTACACCCCGAAACATTTTATATTTTTTTATTTTGATGATACTCTCTTCAAAATTTGCGGTGAGGGAGGGATTCGAACCCTCGGTACAGTTACCCGTACGGCAGTTTAGCAAACTGCTACTTTCGGCCTCTCAGTCACCTCACCTTTCTTTTATTTAAAAAAGGACTGCAAAAATAAGAGTTTTATTTTTATTTCAAAGAATTATTTTACGAATAAAATAATTATCCAATACTCATTTGGATTTTTTTCTGGATATCTGATACATTCTCTTTGAATATATCATCGGTATCTATCAAGTTTTGTACCGCTTGGCAAGAGTGTATCACCGTTGAGTGATCTCTACCTCCAAAATATTTACCAATTACTTTTAATGAATTTTTGGTATACATCTTCGCTAAGAACATCGATAATTGACGCGCTTGTACCACCGCTCTCTTTCTCGTTTTCTCTTTCAATTTATCATTTTGAATACTGAAATACTCACAAACCACTTTTTGTATATAATCGATAGATACTTCTCTAGAAATAGATTTAACAAAATTCTTAATGATTTTTTTAGCTAACTCTAAATCAATTTCTTTTTTATTCAAAGAGGATTGTGCTAATAAAGAAATCAAAGCACCTTCTAATTCTCTGATATTGGTATTGATATTATACGCTACAAATTCGATGACATCACGTGGTAATTCTATTCCATCTGCATACATCTTTTTTTCTAAGATAGCAATTCTAGTTTCGAAATCTGGCACTTGTAAATCAGCACTCAAACCCCATTTGAAACGTGATAATAAACGCTCTTCCATTCCTTCTAAATCTCTAGGTGGTCTATCACTTGTTAAGATCAATTGTTTTCCACTTTGATGTAAGTGATTAAATACATGGAAGAATATATCTTGTGTTTTATCTTTATTAGCGAAGAACTGAATATCATCTACAATCAATACATCTATCAATTGATAAAAATGTACGAAATCATTTACTGCATTATTTTTTAATGAATCAATAAACTGATTGGTAAATTTTTCTGACGATACATATAATACTGTTTTATTTGGAAATTTATTTTTCACTTCATTTCCTATCGCTTGAGCTAAATGTGTTTTTCCTAAACCTACTCCACTATATATAACTAATGGATTAAATGCAGTACCACCTGGTTTTTGTGCCACAGCAAATCCTGCACTTCTACCTAAACGATTACAATCTCCTTCTACAAATGAATCAAAATTATAAACAGGATTTAATTGTGAATCGATATTTACTTTTTTCAATCCAGGAATTACAAATGGATTTTGAATACTTTTCGTTAAGCTCAATGGCATACTCGCCTCTTGATTTTTACTATTCCCTGTATTATAGTTAGGAACATTAATAGTAGATGGACCATTTTTTTTGTTGCTATTCTCTACAACAATTCTATATTCTAATCTAGCCTCTGGTCCTAATTCTCTTTTAATCGTTTTACGTAATAAAGAAACATAGTGTTCTTCTAACCACTCATAGAAAAATTGACTTGGTACTTGTATAGTTAAAACGTTTTCTTTTAATTCAACTGGAAGAATGGGTTCGAACCATGTTTTGAAACTTTGTAAGCTTACGTTATCTTTTATTATTTTGAGGCAATTGTTCCAAACTGATTCGTATGTTAATTTCATTTATGTTTTAGTTAAGCGAGTGACACAATATTTTGGGTATGCGAAATTGAATAAAAAAAAAATAAAAAAAAATACTTTTTCACTTGTTTTTGTGGAAAATTTTTTTAAGTGTTAATAAAAAACTTTAAAAAACACTTTTTTTTTCTATTCAGCCTCTAAGATAAAAATAAAAAAAGCTATTTCGCAATAACTTGCTTAGAAAATTTTAAATATTTTTTTTCTTTCATTTTATCAAAATGAAAATCCAATTTCCCTAATACAATTCCTGCCCAGCCTACCTGATTTACAACTACATTTTTTTGCTCTTTATTGGTGTATTCTAAGGGCTTTTCAAAAAATGTATGTGTGTGTCCACCCAGTATCAGGTCTATGTTTGAGGTGTTTTGTGCCAATACTTCATCACTTACTTTTCCATCTTCATATTTGAATCCTAAATGAGATAAACAAATAATAAAATCACATTTAAATTCTTCTTTTAATTTTTTTGAAATATTATTTGCAATATCGATTGGATTGTTGTATTGTACTCCTAAATAATTTTTTTCTGGTACTAATCCGTTTAATTCTATTCCAATTCCAAATACCCCGATTTTTAATCCACATTTTTCAAAAATCTTATACGATTCTATCTGATTTTTGAGTATCGAATTATCAAAGTTATAGTTTGCATTTAAGATCGCAAATTTAGCATTTGGTAGTTGCTTTTGTAATCCTTCTAATCCAATATCAAAATCATGATTGCCTAATGTAGCTGCATCATATCCCATCTCATTCATCAATTGATATTCTACACTTCCATTAAAGAAATTAAAATAGGGCGTCCCTTGCCATATATCACCTGCATCTAATAACAATACATTTGGGTGTGTTGCTCGTATTTCTTTTATTAATTTACTTCTGGCTGCCACTCCTCCTAATCCTTGATTCTTGCCACCATCCATCGGAAAAGGCTCTATTCTACTATGTACATCATTCGTATGTAATATGGTTAATATAATATCATCTTTATTTGAAGCAGCTAATGCTTCATAAGGAAAACCTCCTAATAAGGTTATCGCTCCAGCGGCTGTACTTGCTTGAATAAATTTTTTTCTAGTCCACATGTTGAATTCTTTTTTCATGATCAATCTGTAATACCCCTGCTTTTTTTATAGCTTGTATAAATGCTTCTCGCATAATTAAATTTGTTGGCTCTTGTGGTATCTTTTTTAACATCGCTAAATTATCTCCTCCATTGGCTAAATAATCTGATAATACTACAGTATATATTTTATTTAAATCGATTGGTTCATTATGTATCATTATATGAACAGCTTTTTTATTTTGTATATCAAAGCGCAATCCCGATATAGGCCATCCTCCTTGTGAAGCTATATAATCAAGTACATCATTGAGTGTTTTACCATCTATTTTTTGTATCACAATCATATTATCAAAGGGTAATAACTCATATATTTTACCAACTGTAATAGCCCCTTTAGGTAAAGAACTCAATCGAATTCCTCCATAATTTACAATACAAATTTCTGCTGTAGGATTTTGTTGTTGTGCGATTTGTAACATTTCATCGGCACAAAAATTATTTAAAGTACCAGCTGGTTTTTCTTTTATTAATTCTTCTTCACTTGTTGCAATGACTACATTCATCAATGAATCTAATAATTTCTTTTGAGGGGCTATTAACGAATCTATATGTGTATCTTTTGGCAATTGAGTGTTTATACTTATCTCTTTGGCTTCATAAGATTGTTTTACTAGCATATAACGGCCACAGGCAGTAGCTAAATTTACTACTATGACTAGTAATAACAGATAATTTATTCGCTTCATTTCTATTATTTATAAAGAAAAATAAAAGTACAATAAATTAACTTTCAAAAATGAAACTTCTACAAAATTTTATTGTATTCCATAATAATATGTGTAATTTTATAATATTAAACTATTATCTAAACCAATTTAAAATATGAAAAAGCTAATACTCTCTTCGATTTTACTTTCTTTCTTTTTCTACCAATTACAAGCACAATGCCCTCCTGGTAGATATTTAAACAAAACATTCAGTGTTGATACTATTAAAAATATAGTATATGGCTCAAATACTCCTGCTTCTGGCACTGGTACCACTAATTTAGTCATGGATATTTACAGACCTGCTGGTGATACTTTTTCGTTCAGACCAGTTGTCATTTTTGCACATGGTGGTTCATTTGTAGCCGGCGATAGACAAACGTCTGATATGATTAAAATTTGTGCAGGGTTAGCAGCTAGAGGTTATGTTTGTGCTTCTATCGAATATCGACTAGAAAATGCATTGGCTTTTGTTGCTCCAAATGCAAATGAATTGATGGTAAAAGAAGTGGTACGTGCCGCTCAAGATGGCAAAGCAGCTGTTCGTTTTTTTAGAAAAGATGCTGCTACTACTAATACATACAAAATTGATCCTACTCAAATTTTCTTTGGTGGAACTTCTGCCGGAGCTATCTTAGCTTTACATTTAGCTTATATGCAAGAGACAGATCCTCTTCCTGGTACATGGGTTACATGGGCTAATGCAATTGGTGGCTTTGAAGGCACTAGTGGAAATGCTGGTTATCCATCTAACGTGAAAGCAGTGGTTTCATTTGCTGGTGGTATCGGTGATACCAATTGGATGAATGAAACCAATATTCCATGGACAGATTTTCATTCTGTGAATGATGGTACAGTTCCTGATTCAACTGGATATCCATTAGGATTAAGTACTTTACCTCTATTACATGGTGGTCGTATGATGAATAGACATGGAAATAGTACGGGTGTATATCATGAATACTGGCAGTTTCCGGGTAATAATCACCCTCCCTTTGCAGATGGTTTAGCTTCTACTTGGGATACGATCGAAAACAGAACCGTACGTTTCTTATATAAAAATTTAGAATGTAATCCAGATCATATTATTTTAAAAATTAATGATTATAATTTTAATAGTGCTGCTGCATTATCTATATATCCTATTCCTACAAATGATTTCTTAAACATTGAATCTATCAATAATGAATTCATCAATCAAGTAGACATTATCGATGTTCAAGGCAATGTAGTATTTTCAAGTGAAGTAAATCAACTGAACAGTAAACAAATTAATGTTAAAGATTTTACTAAAGGTTTATACTTTATCAAAATTCAAATGGCTGATAAAACATATACTGCTAAGTTTATTAAAGAATAATAAAATCTTAGCTATAAAAAAAAGACCCTTTATAATAAAGGGTCTTTTTTTTTATGCTTATCGAAAATTTCTATCCATCTCTCGTTTCAAGTCTTTCTGCTTGATGGAATGTCGTTTATCAAATGATTTTTTACCTTTAGCTAATGCAATTTCTACTTTAGCAAATCCTCTCTCCGAAATAAACATACGTACAGGTACTATAGTATAGCCACGCTCTTTTATTTTAGTCAGTAATTTATGCAACTCGCGCTTTGTTAATAATAATTTACGAATACTCAATGGTTCATGATTCATACTATTACCAAATTCATAAGGAGAAATATGCATGTTTTTTACAAATAAATCAGTTCCTTTAAAAAAACAATAGGCATCTTTTAGATTCACTTGAGCATTACGTACACTTTTTATTTCAGTACCTTTTAATATAATACCTGCTTCATATTTATCCAACACTTCATAATCAAAAAGTGCTTTTTTATTATTAATCTCTATCTGTTTCAACTTCGCCATTATTTCAACTTTTCAAATAAATTTGCCAACTTTTCTTTACTAATAATTTTTTGCCCTTGTTCACCAGTTGCAATAACTCTATCTCCCACTTGTGCAATAAATGAACAAATAATTTCATTTCGCTCAAGTTTTATGACTGTCGCTTCAAAATGTACTTCTTGTCCTACTAGTGCTGGCGATTGATGTATCACTTGTAAATAGGTTCCAATTCCCTCTTCAAAAACTTCTTTCATCTCTTTTACAAATAATCGACAACACCATTCTGCATCACGCCCTAATGCGAATGTGCCATATACTTCATGTACCTTGTCTTGTTCAAAATGTGCTAAATCTGCTTCTTGCACTACTTTAACAAAACTTCGCTTATCTCCTATTTTAAATATATCCTTCACTTGATACAAAGATACTATATAAATGAAATAATATTAATCTTAGACTTTTTTAGTCTTGTCTAATTTTTATTTTATACAAATATAAAATATGAATATACTTTTGTTGCATGAATTGGATGAACAAAATACAAGATAAAAGTTTATCAGAAGTAAATAGCACTATTGATTTCCCTAAAAAAGGATCTTTTTTGAAAAAACTATTTGCTTATACAGGTCCAGGTTTAATGGTAGCTGTAGGATATATGGATCCAGGTAATTGGGCAACCAATATTGCTGGTGGTGCACAATTTGGCTATACTTTATTGAGTGTTATTTTACTTTCTAATCTATGTGCTATCTTACTCCAACATTTGGCTCTTAAATTAGGAGTAGTTACAGGAATGGATTTGGCACAAGCTTGTAGAGCAAATTATAATAAACCTGTGAATATTTTTTTATGGGTGCTTTGTGAAATTGCCATCGCTGCCTGTGATTTAGCAGAATTAGTTGGTGCAGCATTAGCATTAAATTTATTATTCGGAATACCTATGCTTGTTGGCGTAACAATCACCTTACTCGATGTATTTATTTTGTTATACTTACAAAATAAAGGATTTAGAAAATTAGAAGCATTAGTGGCTACCTTAATCTTAACAATTCTTATTTGTTTTATTGTAGAGCTCCTAATTTCTAAACCAGAGATTGCTCCAATCATTCAAGGCTTTATTCCTACTTCGCAAATAATCTTTAATCCTAATATGTTGTTTATTGCTATTGGTATTTTAGGTGCCACCGTGATGCCTCATAATCTTTATTTACATTCGAGTATTGTTCAAACTCGTAAGTGCGATGATACTATTGAAGCAAAAAAAGAAGCTATTAAATTTGCTACTATTGATTCCACTCTTTCATTAATAGTAGCCTTCTTTATCAATGCATTTATCTTAATCTTAGCAGCTAAAGCGTTCCATTTTACAGGGTATAATAAAGTAGGTGATATACATGAAGCCTATCATTTATTAGATGGTATTTTAGGGGTGAGTATTGCTAGTACTTTATTTGGGATAGCACTTTTAGCCTCTGGGCAAAATGCTACTCTAACGGGAACACTTGCTGGACAAATAGTAATGGAAGGATTTTTAAATATTAGATTAAAGCCTTGGTTAAGACGATTGATTACTCGTTTAATTGCTGTAATTCCCGCCTTTATTGTTATTTTAATCTATGGTGAATCATCTATTACACAATTACTGGTTTTTAGCCAAGTAGTTTTATCCATGCAATTAAGTTTCGCAGTTTTTCCTTTAGTGGCATTTACTTCGAGCAAATCTAAAATGGGAAGTTTTGCTAATGGTGCCATACTTAAATATACGGCATGGCTCATTGCCTTTTTTATATGTGGTTTAAATGTATATCTACTCATCAATACATTTATTAGTTGAAAACTGTAATTACTCTTTCTATACTATTATTCCTGTTTAGTTCTATAGTGGCACAAGATATTGCTCCTATACAGACAGATAGACCCGATCAAACTGAAAGTTCATTTTTAGTACCAAAAAAATATATGCAAGCTGAACTTGGTTTTGCATATGAGTCGAATAATACCAATGAAGCAAGTCTAGAACATCCAGCTATTTTGTTGAAATATGGTATCTCTAATCGATTCGAATGTAGATTTATTAGTAATATCTATACCGATATCAACAATAAAAAATGGACTTGGCATTGGAATGAAATAGGTATAGGATTAAAAACTAAGAACACCGAAGAACATAAAGCTATCCCTCAAAGCTCTTTGATTATGCATTATTCATTGATTTGGGATACTAAAATTTCAAAAGTAAAACTAAGTCCCGATTTTCGATTCACCTTTTTACATAGTTTAAGATCAAATCTAAACCTAAGTTATAATGTAGGTTTGCAATGGAATATTGAAAGTAATCGACCCACTTATTTATATACTTTATCTCTTGCCTATGCCATCAATGAACATATTGGCGCTTATATTGAATCCTATGCTTTTTATGAAAGATATCAAACACCAAACAATTTGATAGATGGTGGATTCACGTATCTCATTGGTAACAATACGCAACTGGATATTTCTGCTGGTATAAGTTTGCAACAACCTATTAGTTATTTTGTTTCCACAGGCATTTCATTCCGAAAATCATTACAAAAAACTAAGCAGGGCTAACAAAGATATTTTGACTTACCAAATGAGATAGCATCAATTCTCTATTATCTGATAATTTTATAATGATAGACTGATCAAATTCAATCACATTTTTCATTTGTACTTTCGTACCTAAGGATAATTGTATGCTATCTAAAAATTGCAAGAATACAGCACCTGTATCTTTCACTCCAACAATCACAGCTTTCTCATTTTTTTTCAACTCATTTAATTGAATTTGTTTTCTTACTTGTATCTGTCCTTTGGCATCTGGTATGGGATCCCCATGCGGATCATATTTAGGGCTTCCTAGAAATTTTTCCAACCGATTTATTAAATCATCGCTTTTAATATGTTCTAATTGTTCTGCAATATCATGTACTTCATCCCAAGCAAAATTTAATTTTTGTGTTAAAAACACTTCCCATAATCGATGTTTTCGAATCAATGAAAAGGCAATTTGTTCTCCTTGCTTCGTCAGTTTTACACCATAATATTTTTCATAACTGATCATTTTCTTTTGGGCTAACTTCTTCAACATATCACTTACTGAAGGTGCAGCAATATTCATCATGTTGGCTATATCATTGGTCGAAATTTTATGTATTTGAGCATCCGATAGTTTTTGGATAGCCTTTAAATAATTTTCTTCTGCAATGGATAATGAATGGTCCATGAAATTTTATTTTAGGCAAAGCTAAAATAATATTTCTATTTTCTTAATCTTTTATACGAACAAAAAAAACGCTATCCAAATGGGTAGCGTTTTTTTAAAGATAGTATATCTGTTTTTATTTAAGTAATGTAACACTACCTTGATAGTATTCACGTTTGCTATCTAAATATTCTGCTTCTACATAATAAACATACACGCCTGGATTCATTATTTTTCCTTTGAATGTACCATCCCAACCAATATCTTGTCTATTACTTTCGAATAATAACTCACCCCATCTATCATAAATGGTAAATTTCAATTTCTTAATTCCTTCGCCATATACTTTCAATATATCATTTATTCCATCGCCGTTGTCAGGAGTAAATGCATTTGGTACATATGATTTTACGTGATCTTCAACAAAAACATATAAGGTCGCTTCACCATAACAATCACTAGGATTTAAAGTATGTGAATGATCATACACTCTAATTGTATATACCATATCATTATATGGATTTACGATAGGGTTTGGACAATCATTACAAGATAATCCTTGAAGCGAACTCCACACATACGTTGGATTAGTTGCATTTTGTACATTCACATATACTTGTTGAGATGCCCCTAATTCTAAAAATACAGAATCAGGAATTACATCTACAATGACTGGTGGAGGGAATGGAACAAATTGTATCAATGTATCGATACATCCATTTCCATTCGTAGCTACTATCGTATGTGTTCCAGCTCCTAAACCATAGAAGAAACCAAAATTTTGTACAGGACCTCCATCTATACTCCAAGTATATGGTGGATTAGCTAAGGCATTCACAATAATACTTCCATCTGTATACTGTGCTCCATAACAACTAGTGCTATCGATGATAAATGAGAATGTATCGATGGCTGGTCTTCCTATACTAGTCGTATCTGTAGCAATACATCCATTTGCATCTGTAGCACGAACATAATAAAAACCTGAAGTTAAATTTTCAAATACGGCAAATGGGCTACTATTATAGACTAATCCATTTTGAGAATATTCAAAATTACTATAAGGAGTTGTACCTCCTGTTGCAGCAACGGTGATTTTACCATTCTCACTATCCCAACATTGTACATCTATTCCAGAAGCATTGATAACAAATAAACTTGGGTTTAGTAAGGTAACAGAGATACTAGAAGAACAATTATTACGATCTTTTATAACTAGTACATATGTTCCTGCGGTTAATCCAGTGAATGTATTTGTAAAGTTAAAACTTACTCCTCCATCGATTGAATATTGGAATGGAGCTGTACCACCTCTTGGAGAAATAGTAATCGCACCTGTAGCATCATTATGACATTTATTTTGAGTCAATACAGCATCAATAACAATTGCTGCAGGTTGTGTAATTGTAAAGTTTACGGAATCGATACAACCTAATGAATCTTGCACATATGCTCGATAATTTCCAGCTGCTAATCCTGATAATATATTAGATACTTGATACGTAATATTATTTAATGAATATTGGAAAGGTGCAGTTCCATTAGTAGTTCCTATTTGTACACTTCCATCACTTGAACCATTACAAGTAGTAGGTGTATTCACTAATATCGTTGGTATAATACGCAATGGTTGAGTGATAACAACAGTAGTATTAGTAGTACATCCTGTAAAATCTCTTACAGTTAATGTATATGTACCAGCACTTATATTGGTAAATAATCCTGAAGTTTGCCATGCTCCTCCAATATTATATTGATATGGTGTTGTTCCACCACTTGATGTAGCATTGATTTGTCCATCATTACCAGAAAAACATTTTACATTTCGTTTTGAAAATGCAAGTACAATAGTATCAACTCTAAGATTAGTTGTTATTACTGAATCACAACCTTGATAATTAACTAATGTATCTTGATAGGATCCAGCACTGGTATAGGTATGTATACCTACATTATAAGAAGTACCATTACAAATGGTTGGATTCAACGTAGTATAACTATGACTCTTCACAATTAATGTAGTGATCAATAAACTATCACAACTTAAATAAGAACTAAATGTATCATAATATATACCTGCACTTCCTCGATTCAATCCTTGAATAAATACCGAATCGCCAAAACATATACTAATAGTTCGGTTTGTAGTAACTAATGGAGTTACAGTAAGTATTGTACGTATCACGCTATCACAACCATGTATACTTGATAAACTATCAAAATAATTTCCTGTAACATTCTGATTCGCACCTGCACAATAATAGGTTTGATCGTAACAAATTCTTACTGTAATAGGAGTAATAAAAGTTGGATATACGGTAAGATTACTGGTAATAATACTATCACATCCTACATAATTAACTAAAGTATCATATCGTGTTCCTGTTGTAGTATATCTACTAGCACCAATTTTCAATGTATCTCCGATACAGAATGAAGTAGTGATTGTAGTTGTACTAATTGGTGTATTGATAATCGTAGTTTCTATAATAGTATCGCATCCACCAGGTTTAGGGAATGTATCTCTATACACACCTGCAGCACTATACGAATGAGTACCTACTACATAACTTTGATCTGGACAAATACGAATCGTTTGTCGGCTAACCACTAATGTATCTATCGTTAAGTTGGTAGTAATAATACTATCACAACCCAGTATATTTGTCATCGTATCTCTATAAGTGCCCGTAATACTATACGTACGAGTGGCTACATTCAATCGCTGTCCAATACATAAACGAATATTTTGTGTAACAAAACTTCGTGGACGAACAACTAGTGTCGTAAACATAATCGAATCACATCCATAAATATTTGTAAAACTATCTTGATATACACCTGACGCAGTATAAGTATGTCCGTGATAGGTATACGATGAATCGTTACAGATAATAATAGTTTGAGCTAAGCTATCTCTAGGAATAATTACTAAACTAGTAAGTACGAGTGAATCGCAACCAGCACTATTACGAAGCGTATCTCTATAATTACCGGTAGATATATAGGTGCGAGTACCTACTCGAACTATACTTCCCTGACATAAATTGAAACTTTGGTTTATAGAATCTTTATTTCGTATGGAAATAGTAACCGTATCTCTAAAATAACATAAGCTATCAAATACTGTTACAGTATAGGTGGTAGTAGTACTTGGTGAAGCAATTGGATTAATTCGATTTGTTACAGATAAAGCAGTAGTAGGACTCCACGTAATATTCAATGGAATTTTTCGTGCAACTGGATATTTATAAGGTGAAAAACGCCAAGATTCATTTACAATCGTATAACCCTCTGTACTATTTCTACCCGGAGGAGTTAAGGCTCTTGTACCTGTAATATTTTCGATACCAATGGTATGTCCATTTGAACCTCCTGTATAATCAGCACGTAAGCTTGTTGTATGAACTTCTATGATATTACTATTTTCATATAAAATGACTTGTGTGGTTAAAGGTCCACCATCGCCTGCTGTTAAGTGAGCCAAACCATTATAATTAATAATCAATTGTCTATTGGGGGTAAGACCAGTAGTATAATACGTGACCGTTCCTCCTCCAGTTAGAGTATAATTATTCCAACCACAGGCTATTAGATTATTAGGGGTGGTAGCACTAGGTATCAATTGACCTACACAACAACCCGTTGGAGAACCACCAGTAAAAGTAACAAAGCCATTCGTAGCTGCATAGAATTGAGTGAAATTCGTACAAAAGAAATTAAATGTAAATCCTATCGGTGCTGCTGGACTGACAGAAGCCGAACCTGTTGTCAATAATGTAATCGGTGTGCCTCCTCCCACTATGGGTGCAAAAGGTATGGATGCTACTAAATAAGAATCACATCGAGCAAAGGTATCATATGTAATTAGTGTGTCATATCGAATAATATCATTAATATAGACAGACCTTGCAATACATATGGATGTATCAGCTTGACGATTTAAAAAGGTTACTGAAGTATCGAATGCAATATACATTTGGAATATAGAATCACATCCTGCAAGTGTAGTTCCAAAAGTGTCATTATAAATACCTGCACCCGGATAAACTCTAGAGCCATAGGTATAAGTTGCGCCTCTACAAATTTTTACATCTTTTCTGAAAATGCCGCCATTCACTACATTGATTCGAATAGTATCCCATTTATCACAACCTCCAGTACCCCCACCTACAACATGTACATAATAGGTAGTACTAGTTGTTGGCGTAGCAATCGGATTCGAAACTGTTGAATCGCTCAATCCGGCTCGTGGAAACCACGTATATACATAACTACCACTGACTGATGGTGTAGCACTCAAGCGTACCGGACTACCCCTACAAACGGTAGTATCTCGTGAACCATTTAAAGTAAATTGAGGGATAATAACGATGGTAACTGTATCCCTATCTCTACAACCAAAAACAGAAGTCTCTCCTACTACTTCATAGGTTGTAGTACGTGTAGGTGTGACTACTATTGGATTACAGGTATCACAAATTAAGGTACTTGAATCTCCTCGAAGGACATGCCACGTATAAAAGGATGCACTTCCGGATGCATCAAGTGTAAATGTAGCCCCTGGTGGATAACAAACAAATTGGGAATCTGGGGCATCTATGGCGACGCCAACGACGACGACATCATAAGCAACAATAGTAGTACCGAATACCGGACATGCATTATCTTGTAAAGTCACAGTAAAACTATGCGAACCTAAATCAGCATCCGTTGGTCTCCAGCTAAATACCCCTACAACAGTGGGTGTATCTCTGGGAGGTGTTGTAAAACGTGCACCAGGTATAGCAATACCAATATTGCTTGTCATGGTAATTGTATCAATTAAGGTATCAACTCCATATATATTAAAGCTAATACTATCTTGCGAACAAACATGATATCGATAAGGGGTAATTCTTCCTCCACCTGTTGCATTTCGAATTGTATCTAAAATTGGTGCTTCATTATCACAACGCAATACGGTTACTTGAATATCACGCATCGTACTTCCCACTAAAACTCCATCTCTAAATTCTTGCACCAAAATAGCCATGATCCCTACTTGTATGGCATTAGGAGTAATAAATACGTTTCCATTTAATGGATCTATCGTAAGTGGAACGGAGGTTGATAAAGGAGATAAGCCTGTACGTGGGGCTATAAAAGGGACATAAGCCGTTGGACCTGTAGTGTTACAGGGAACAATCGAATAATAGAGAGAATCTCGATCCCCATCGACGGCTCCGTGATTATATACAAAGGGGTTATTATTACAGATAAAGGGGACGGGTAAGGAAGTAAATTCAGGTGAATTATCACAGGGATAAACCGTATTATTATACGTTGCTTGAATATACGTACTTACTGAACCAGGTGATGATATAGTAGTAATGGCTGGATTCCTACAACAGGTAGTCCAACTCATGGTCCAGTCGGTGCAACGAGCTGGAAAAATTAATAAACCTTCATAAATGTGTTGTTGTACTCCAGGTACAGTTCCTCCTCTACATGAACTGAGAGCTGCTCTAGCCGGGCATATTGGAGATACTTCTATGGGAGAACCCGCTAAACGTGTTACTGTAACATTAAAAGTTCTTCCACAAGAAGCAGACGAAACACGCACAGTTTGAGTAGAGAGTAAGGCCGTTCCACTGCAATCTCTATAAAGTATAAGTCGAACTATAAATGAATCGGTACCGATACAACGAAAGCTTAAATCGGAACCCATAATATGCGAAGCTTTTGCTTGATAACTTGAAAAAGCAAAAAGCAGAAACGCAATAAATAGTAGTAGCTGATTTTTGTATAATTGAAACATAGGCAATAATATTCTTGGCTTTAAAAAGTAATGATAAAGATAAATAAAAGTTTTTAGTATTTTAAAAAATATCGATTCTTGTATGTACTATTTATTATACAATAAAATTTATATTATATTGCAGAGAATCAAGAAGTAATTAGAAATATTTATTAATTGAAATATTGTCGGCCTAGATTCTATCCACCATCATTATAAAAGTGATATTTATTTGTAGAATAAAACATATCCTAGTATTTTTTATAAAAAAATCATATATTTGCAACCCGTTTTGAAGAATATTTAAAACGACTGGTCCTATAGCTCAGCTGGTTAGTAGCACCTGACTCATAATCAGGGGGTCCTTGGTTCGAGCCCAAGTGGGACCACACTAATAAAATCAAAGGTTTTAAGCAAATGCTTAGAACCTTTTTTATTTTCACTATAGCCGCATTCAACATTCGTCACATTCTCCTGACTATAATACACGTTAATTTAGTCAATGACTTACATAATTACATTTGTGAATTAAAATAGCTATTTAATGAAATTGTGTTTGATGGTCTCATTAAGGAATTATAGATTTATCACTGTATCTGTCTTTATTCAGTCCATAGTCTGACGCGTAGCTAGTGAGTGGGCGACTACGGACTAATTAAAAACGATAATTCATATTACATGTGAATGATGCTCTTCTAGATGTTCTGAAAGGCATCTAGAAATTCAGATAACAAAACATTTGTAATGTTTCATTTAACTAATTTAGTAATAAGAAATGGGATTCGCATATAGTATAAAAAACCAACATAAACAGCATTTTGTAACATTTACTGTGCATCAATGGGTAGATATTTTAATTGAAAGTCTACAATTTTGTCAAAAAGAAAAAGGCTTGAAAATTTATGCATGGGTTATCATGTCAAATCATATTCATTTAATTATTCAAAGTGATGTAATTAACTTAAGTGATATTATTAGAGATTTTAAAAAATATACAGCTTCTCAAATAATAAAATCTATTGAAAACAATACTCAAGAAAGTAGAAAAAAATGGTTACTATGGTTATTGAAAAAAGAAAATAATATTTGTTTTTGGGAAGAAGGTTATCATGGGGAGGAAATATTTACTAAGGAGTTTTATGATATAAAAAGAGACTATATTCATTTAAATCCTGTAAGGGCAGGGATAGTAGAGAAAGAAGAGGATTATATATTTAGTAGTGCTGGAGATTATTATGGTATTAGAAAAGGTTTACTGGATATTGAATTTGAATAGTAGGCATTCGAAATGTGCTCTTCGACATGTTCTGAGATGCCTGTACCGACAAAGGCGGTAGCATATCGATGGTTAGATAATGAACATTTCAAATGTTCAGCTGAAAAAATATATTCGATAATTATACTAAAAAATATTTATTCATTTTTATAGATACTACTTGGCATTTAAAATGCCTTTTTATCTGCAGTTCGACATGCCCTGCGGAACATGTCGAACAGCGGAGTTTAGGTTTAACTATTTGAACAGGCTGATTTACGGTGTAAAAAACTATTACTTATAAAATCACTTCTAAAAATCTAAATTGAAACTGAAATGTAGTTTCGGACTGGTGATTTTAGCGCCATCATATCCCCAAGCAACATCGGCTCTAATAAAATAACCAAAAATAGTAGTGCGTAAACCTGCCCCAAATCCACTTACTACCGGGTTTCTTTTTTGATAAATAGTTACGGTAATAGGTGATGTTATAGGATCGCGTATCACATTTTTAAATAAAGGATTTTCATTGGTAAACGGACTTAAACCTTCCCAAGCAGTTCCTACATCCGTAAATCCTACCAATTGGAAATTCTTGATCAACTCACTTCTACTATTTAAATTGAATAAGCCTGAAAATACTGGGATACGAACTTCCGCATTTATTAATGCATAGGAATTTCCATTTCTAATATTTTGATCAAAGCCACGCATGTCGGTTGCTAAACTCTGAAAGGCATAATTGTATTGGTCATTGATAGGGGTGGTCGTATTAAACTTAGGTGCTACTCCCCCATCCACTCCTCCTAAATAGTAAATCATTTTTCGAGTTCCTACTGAAGTGCTCCACGAAAATCTAGTAGCTAAAATAATATTGCGATACAGCTTTTCATAATGTCGAATATCCGCACCAATAATACCAAAATAGGCATTATTCCATCGAGGTAATTTCATTGAAAAAGTGGAGGAGATTTTAGTATCGGCCATCGGTATTTCTTTATGCCATTCGGTAAATATTTTTAATCGAGTCCCTCTTCGAATATTCGTACTTATATTAAACGTATTATCAAAAACATATTCTAATTTTAAGGAAGCCCAATTTGTAGCATAATTTGATAAAGCTAAAGTTTGCTCATTTACGGCTTTATATACATACTTGTCATTTCTATAGCCTATACCCATTTTTACACATTGCAATACATCTATAGGATACTTCAATTGTACTTCTGCATAATTGGTTTTTACCTTATATTCAAATGGCAAACTTGAAATATCTAATACCGTTGTATCAAAAGGTACATAAGGATTCTCCGTTCTAAATGGTTTACTACTTCTATAATAGGTATACTTTACATCCATACGTTTTTTCAAGTTTTCATAACTTAAAAAATATTCAGTTCCACTAAAACTGGATGGGATTCTAAAGCCTCCCGTAATTCTATAATTCTCCATCAAATCAACCACCCCTAATTTAAATAAGCCTCCTAATGCAGGCATATTAGGTGTTGGATTGGTAGGATTAAACACCGCATAACGAGTTACTAATAAGGTATTATCTAATTGTGCAGCTAATTTATCAGCCATCATTTTTACTATATACGGACGTTGTTTTGAAAACTTAAAGCTTCCTCCCATATTAGATACAGAGCCATTGGTGCTATAGAGTAAATTCTTTCTTATAGTAAATTGTATAATCGAATCTTGTGTTGGATTACTGATAATATAATCAAATTCATTTTGAAATTTCTTAACTCCTAAAGCACCTGTTTGAGTAGTACTAGAATTCACTTGTATGGTTTCAGTAGTATCAGAGTATCCATCTTGATAGTCAAGTCCTATTACTTCATCATTTAAAGTAGTATCAATTACTTTATTAGTATAATTTACTTGATAGGGTTTTGCAGTTGACATATTCATTCTACTGGTATCGATAGTAGAATAATAAAGTTTATATCGAATGCCATCAAAGTGCCAAGCAGCTACTTTCAATTTTTCTAAGTCGATACTCTCTTCTAAAATACTATTATTGCTATTGCTTATCGCTGAAGTAGTACCTACCAATTTATATACAGGCATGGTATACGAACTATCCACTCGAATCGCACTCATGTCCATATATGAATCTATTACTTGATCTTCATGGATAAAAATCGAATCAGAATAATTTTCAAAGGTATCGGTGAAAAAAACCATTTTGCCTGTATACCAAAAATTACTTTCTAGTTTAGCTGCATATCTATTAGCAATACCACTTTCATCTGAAATATAACTAAAAAAAGTATCATTAAAATCATTTACACTATAAACATCTGACCAAATAGATTGATTCGTGATTTGAGCATAATATTGAGGGGTATAAAGTGGGCTATAAAAAAATAAATTCATTGGACCTAAAGGCAATTCTTTTACTAATTTTTCTGTTCTAATAGTATCGCTTCTTCTATTGCTTTTAAATACTATGCCTTTATACAAATCAGTATGAATAAAAACGGGATCTAAATCATCCCAAAAATCATTGGTATATTGTAACACATTACTGGTTTTAGTATCATAACTAAAAATATCGCATTGTCCTTTTTGAAGTGCTGAAAATAATAAGGTTTCATTATCACTTCCATAGCTCATGCTATATATTTTTTGAAATTTAGTAATGGGTTTTACTACTTTCTTTTTGCTTTTAATATTTTGAGTAAGCAATCTTATCTTATCTCTTCGCTCATATATAATACTGAGCGCGGGAGCATCGGGTTGCCATGCAATTAATGGATAAGATTGATCTGTGAGTAAAGTACGAGTTCTATGTCCAATTCGAAGCAAGACCTTCGTTTTCTTTAATTTGGTATCATATACATATACTTTTTTGCGCCCAAATTCATCGCTACAATAAGCTATATAATCTCCATCTTTACTTAAATCAACTTGATAATAAGTAGTATTTTTTTTAGTATGTATATTTAGAATATCATTCTTTAAAAGCAAATCAGTATTTTCATTAATAGGTGCATATCTTGCCACATAATATTTCATACATTTATTGAGCATCTCATTCATACTACTTCCTAATGCATATGAAAATGCACTATTAATATTTTTCGGATTTACACGTATGATATAAAGCAAATTGCTTATTGCCTCTTCTCCGTATTGATTTTTGACAAAATTCCAAAAAGCTTTTCCAAAAAATTTCAATGGCTCACCATCGAGTTTTTTAAATTTTGTATACTTTCCTTTTTCTATACCTGCTTTAAAAATATTATCATCGTTAGGTGTCCAGCCTTTACTCACATATTGCTCTAGGCCCTCTGAAAACCAAACAGGCACATTGGGGCTCACTACATTTTGCATCACCTCTTGAAAATTGGTACCTTGAGAAATACGTTGAATAAATATATGAGCAATCCCTTGTCGGATTTGTTCACGTAAATGATTATGATTTCCATCAAAATAAACAAACAACTTATTATCTATGATTTTGATATTCCCTCCTACATTTTGATCTTCTTGATAGATCCCGATATTGGTCATGTTGGCATCCGTGATATCCGTATAAACTAGAATATCAATCTTGCTCTTAATAGGCATGTCAAATAAATTGCTGATTTCTTTAAATTCTTTTTCTGCATCTAAAATCACAAATTTACCAATCTCTTGATTGCCTATATAGAAGTAAGTATTAAAGTGATCTGTTTCATAAAAACTCCATTCAAATCCGTGAAATTGAACTCTATTTTGTCCGAAAGTAACAGTAGATGATTGAGCGTAAAGACTTTTAATAGTACTAAAAAGTACTAAAAAGAAAATTGTCAGTAATGTAAAAGAGTATCTTTTGTTTTTCATATAAGCTATCGCAAAATAATCAATCAAGTATATCTATCTTTGTTGATATAAATTCGAATATTAAAAATACAAAAATAGAATGATACAAGTTCATTATTTTACCTTTAATGCCTTTCAAGAAAACACTTATATCCTTTTTGATGAGACTAAAGAATGTTTAATTATTGATCCAGGTTGTAGTAATGGCAATGAACGTAAGGCATTAGAACATTATATTAAACAAAATCAATTGAATCCAGTAAAATTGATCAACACACACTGTCATATTGACCATGTACTAGGCAATAAATGGGTTGCTGAACATTATGGTATTGAGTTATACATGAATGAACAGGACTTAAAAAACTTAAAAGCTACTGTAGCATATGCCTCTGTTTTTGGCTTAGAATGTGACGAATCTCCTGAACCTGCACATTATTTGAATGATGGAGATACCTTAAATTTTGGTAATAGCACTTTGCAAATCCTATTTACACCTGGTCATTCACCCGGAAGCATCAGCTTATATGCCGCATCAGATGGCTTCGTAGTAGCAGGAGATGTATTATTCAGAGAAAGCATAGGACGTACCGATTTGCCAGGTGGCCATATGGAAACACTACTAACATCGATACGTACTAAATTATTTACGTTAGCCGATGAAACTATTGTTTTGAGTGGTCATGGAGAACAAACTACAATTGCTCATGAGAAAAAATACAATCCATTTTTAAGTGGAGAATTTACCTAATTCGTTAAAAATGCATGAAAATAGAAGTTAGATGCAACTTTTTGTAAATCATTTGCAACTACTTTATTATATTTACAAGCACTTTTATACATGAACAAATCATATAAATATCTTATTTTTTCAATCTTTTTGGGGATTATTATCCTTATCGTACCTGCTTGTAAGGAGTTAGATACATTTATTCCGGAAGAAGAAGCAACTGCTGCTGTTAAAGAATTATTACAAGTATCTTCAGATTCTGCCTATACGCAAAGTCAGAATAATGCTAAAATGAGTTCAGATGAGTTGACCAAAATTTATTTTCCTCAAAATGAAGATTTAACGAATAATATCATGAATAAAATCCCCGGAGGAGATCATGAAGTAATAGAAATTACTGAAGCATTGAATACGGAGGCTTGTTCATTAGCTGTAGAGCTAAAACCATTATTTGATGATGCAATTAATAACACTTCATTTGACGATGTATATTATTTGATTGAGAGTGATGAATGTAGAGCAAGTAGTTTATTAAAGAGCCGACAAGAATATGCGATTAAAACTTTATGTAAACAAATAGTACAAAGAAGACTTATCGATTCTGATTTAAATCATGAGTATATTACATTTCAAAATGCTTATAATATAATTGCAGGTGCTAAACTATTGCATACCGAATTACACGAATACCTCACAGAAAAATTATGTGAACGATATTTTTACTTGTTACAAGTAGAAGAATATAATATTCGTACACAATCATCTCATCAGCGTAGTGACCTACTTACAAAGGTATTTGGACATAAATAATACTATATTTATAATATCTAAGCTTTAAGAGTTTTTAATCATGTATTTTTGCATTATAAATATATGATAGAAGATAAAAACAATATTGCATTAACTGCACGTACATTTCAAGGATTAGAAGAAGTTTTAGCAAAAGAATTAGAACAAATCGGAGCTAGAAATATTGCTATTTCTAAGCGTGCGGTAGAATTTGAAGGAGATCAAAAGCTTTTGTACACCGCTAATATGGCATTACGTACAGCCATCAAAATCATCATGCCAATTAAATCTTTTGAAGCTAAAGATGAAACTACTTTTTATAATGAAGTAAAAGCCATTGAATGGGAAAAATATTTAAGTACCAGTAGCACCTTTATGGTTGAAACAGCTGTAAAGTCAGAGTATTTCACCCATTCACAATATGTAGCCTATAAAACAAAAGATGCTATCGTAGATCGATTTAGAGAGAAATTCAAAGATCGTCCTTCAGTGAATTTAGTAGCCCCTAATTTATATGTTGATGTTCGAATCAGTAGTGAAATATGTGTCATCTCCTTAAATAGTAGTGGTGAACCCTTATTTAAAAGAGGTTATAGAAAAGATACGAATGAAGCTCCTATCAATGAAGTTTTAGCAGCAGGAATGGTTTTATTAAGTGAATGGGACGGACAATCAGATTTACTTGATCCTATGTGTGGAAGTGGAACTATCTTATGCGAAGCAGCCATGATAGCGTCTAATACAGCACCTAATTTAAATAGAAACGAATTTGGATTTAAAACATGGTTTGATTACGATCCAAGATTATTGATGGAAATTAGAAAAGAGCTTCGAAGTAAAAGAAGAGAGGTTACTTGTAAAATTAGAGGAACAGACATCGATAAAAGAGTTTTAGATAAAGCTTTTATCAATATTGAAAATGCAGGAGTGGATGACTTTGTAATATTAAAACAACGTGATTTCTTTGAGCATGAAAAACAAGATACACCCGTATTTATTATAACAAATCCTCCTTATCAAGAGCGTATGCGTATTGAAGATATAGAGGAATTTTATAAAAAAATGGGCGATACATTCAAACAGAAATTTACTCAAGCAACCGCTTGGTTGATTAGCTCGAATGAAAATGCAGTAAAAAGTATTGGACTAAAAGCATCCAGAAGAATCCCCTTATTTAATGGAAAATTAGAATGCCGATTTTTGAAATATGAAATGTATGAAGGCACCAAAAAAATAGCGAAAGAATCTATTGAATCATGATACAATTATTAGGAGCAAACGATTGGAGCGACTATGAATTAATTGATTGTGGCTCATTTGAGAAACTGGAACGTTTTGGCTCCTACGTACTTGCTCGTCCCGAACCACAAGCCGTATGGCAAAAATCATTGTCGGATGAGGAATGGCAATCACAAGTACATGCACAGTTTAAACGAGATAAAACAAATCCTGAAAAAGGAAACTGGACCTTTATCAAAAAAATGCCCGAACAATGGTTTATTGCTTATAAGCATGGTGAATTAAACTTACAATTTCGTCTCGGTTTAACAGCCTTTAAACATGTAGGATTATTTCCTGAACAAAGTGAAAACTGGAAGTATATATTTAATAAAATACGAGGACAAAAACAATCAAAAGTATTGAATTTATTTGCCTATACAGGTGGAGCATCCCTGGCTGCAAAATGTGCAGGTGCTGATGTAGTGCATGTTGATAGCGTAAAACAAGTAGTGAATTGGAGTCGCGAAAACATGGAAGCATCAGGCTTAAAAGACATCAGATGGGTGGTAGAAGATGCCTTGAAATTTGTAAAAAGAGAAGCTAAACGAGGGAATACATATACTGGAATTATTTTAGATCCTCCTGCTTATGGTCGTGGACCAGATGGGGAAAAATGGATATTGGAAGATATGATTGATGAATTGGTGGCTACTTGCGCTCAAATTATTGAACCCTCAAATGCGTTTATTGTTTTTAATATGTACTCCATGGGCTTATCTTATTTAGTGATGCAAAATCTTGCTAAATTACATTTTAAACATATAGCCGCTGAAGAAATGGGTGAATTATATGTGTCTGATCGATTTGAAAAAAAATTACCTTTAGGAACTTACTTTCGATTCGAAACGAAAAATCCTTAATACCATTGAAAATATATTATTCGGATAGTTTAAATTTTATTTCCAAACTCACTATATATAGAGTGTGGAATGCTATTAAAATTCTTAGCTCGTATTACATATCCAGATATACAAAGAAAGCTGTTCAATGGGGTATGCCATTTACTATATCTATAGAACCAACCACCAATTGTAATTTAGGATGCCCAGAATGCCCCAGTGGATTAAAAATATTTAGTAGAAATACGGGAAATATCTCAATTGAATTGTATGAGCAGATGATTCATCAATTACATTCAAATCTATTGTACCTATATTTTTATTTTCAAGGAGAACCTTATTTACATCCTCAGTTTTTAGCTTTAGTTCGTTTAGCAAAATCAAAAAACATATATACCGTTACTTCCACAAATGCGCATTTTTTGACTGCAAGGAAAGCCAAAGAGACAGTTGAAAGTGGATTAGACCGTATAATCATATCTATTGATGGGACCACACAAGAAGTATATGAAAATTATAGAAAAGGAGGTAGTCTTGAAAAAGTGATAGAAGGAACAAAGCAATTAGTACATTATAAAAAAACACTAAAATCTTCAACCCCACATATTATCATTCAGTTTTTAGTGGTAAAGCCAAATGAACATCAAATTGATTCAATCTATGTATTAGCAAATACATTAGGTGTTGATGAAGTAAAACTTAAAACAGCACAAGTATATGAATATGCTCAAGGCAATGAATTAATACCCAGTATAGAGAAATATTCTCGCTATAAAAAGAATAAATCAGGCATCTATCAACTAAAAAACAAATTACTCAATCATTGTTGGAAGTTATGGCATAGTTCTGTCATTACTTGGGATGGACTAGTAGTTCCTTGCTGCTTCGACAAAGATGCTACACATACCTTAGGTGATTTAAAAATTACTCCTTTTCATGAAATATGGCATAATCATCAGTACATGAACTTTAGAACTAGCATTTTAAAAGCTAGAAGTGAGATAGATATTTGCACCAATTGTACCGAAGGCACTCAAGTATGGGTAGATAATTAGTGAATTACGAATATAATTGGAATTATAAAATACAATTTATTGTTTATGTAAGTAGTATATGTATATTTGAAAGCATACACCCTATCTATTTAAGCATATTAGATTATACCCCTACTATATTTAGATATAAAGACTTTGTATCTTTTTTTATTAAAATTAAAGTACAATAAATATGAATTTATATATTAAATATATGGTTAGCCTACGTTGTAAAATACTTGTAAAACAAGAATTGAAAAAACTAGGATTACACTTTGTTATAGTAGATCTTGGTAAAATAGAAATATTAGAAGATATCACTTCTGAACAAAAAATTGCATTAACGAAGGCCTTAAAAAAATCTGGGTTAGAATTGATGGACGATCCGAAAGCCATCCTAATTGAAAAGATCAAAAATGTAATTATTGAGATGATTCATTATAATGATGAGTTGCCTAATGTAAATTATTCTGATTACATCAGCGAGAAATTACATTATGATTATACCTATTTATCTAATATCTTTTCTGAAGTGAATGGGAGTACCATTGAACATTTTATAATTTCTCATAAAATTGAACGAGTAAAAGAACTGCTCTTATATGATGAACTAAACCTCACTCAAATATCCTACAAACTCAACTATAGCAGTGTTGCACACTTATCAAATCAATTTAAAAAAGTTACTGGTTTGACTCCTACATTTTTCAAAAAAATAAAAAACAAACGACTTAGTAATTTAGAAAATCTGTGAATGATGTAATTTTTAACTATAGTTATATAACTATACATTGAATGAATTGCATCACCTTGTGAGTTCATTTTATTAAAAAATAGCTATATGGAAAATAACGAAATAGAAAAAGAAAAAGCATTTATTACCGTTGAAATAATTGAATACATTGCCAATTCTGTAGTTACAAAAACTATACTTAAAAAATCAACGGGCAATATTAGCGTCATGTCAGTAGATTCAGGTGAAGGATTAAATGAAAAAATAACTCCATTTGACACATTTGTTCAAATTATTGATGGCAAGGCTGAAATAGTTATAGATGACCAATCGCATATTTTAGAAACTGGTCAATCTATCGTCATCCCCGCACACGTAAAAAATTATATCAAACCAAACGGTCGTTTTAAAATGATATTATCCGTGATTAAGAGCGGTTATGAATAATCAGTGAATCTTACAATATATTAGCTTTAATGTATAACTTATTTGACGAACAAAAAACCATCTTTGTTTTATTAATTAATGCATACATAAAAAAATATATAACATGAGTAATGGAAAAGTATTATTAGGCGTATTAGCTGGAGTGGCGGTAGGTGCTACTATGGGAATCTTATTTGCACCAGAAAAAGGTTCAGTAACAAGAAAAAAAATATCTGACAAAGGCGAAGATTATGCAGAAGAGTTAGGAGATAAATTCAATGAATTTATGGGAATTATTTCTAAACAATTTGAATCAGTAAAAACAGAGGCATTGAAAATTTCAGAAAATGGAAGAGTAAAAGCCGAAGATATGATTACCGAAGTAAGTGCTGCTTTAAAATAAATGGAAAATAGCATTATTCCTCTAGAAGAGGTACTTAATAAAGTAGAAAACTATAGTAAAACTAGTTACCATTTAGCTAAATTAAAATCGTTGAAAGCTACTGCTTTAGTAGCTTCAACATTAATTTCAAATTTGTGTATTGCAATTTTAGTAATGATGGGATTTGGTATATTAGCCATAGCTCTTGGATTATGGTTAGGTGAATTGTTAGGTAAAAACTATTACGGTTTTTTTATAATAGCAACTCTCTTTTTATTATTAGCATTACTCATTTCATTATTCTTTAGTAAAAAAATCAAGTTGAGCATTAGTAAATTTTTAATTAAATACTTATTGGCATGATAGAATCTATTGAAGATATTGAAGCTGCCATTTTGCAACTAGAAGAACAAAAAGTAATTGAGGAACTTGCATTGAAAAAACAATTGGAAATTACATTTGAAAAAATTCATCCGATTAATTTTTTAAAAAACACCTTAGATGAATTACAAAAATCGAATCAGATTAGATTGGAAATTGCACAAATTGTAGTTGCATATTCTAATAATATACTATCCAAAAAAATTATAGAATCAAATATCCAAAACCCACTTTATAAAATTGGTGGTATTGCTATTTTAAACAAATGTACCAAGATTGCCAACGATAATCCTGAATGGATTGTTGGGACTTGTATAGTGTTAATGCGCAATTTGTTTAAAACAAAAAATAAAACATAATATTAATGTTAAATAAAATAATGCTATTTGTCATAATACTCATTTGTATCATTTGTTTAATACAATGTAAACCACCCGTAAAAGAAAAAATAAGTAAAACAGAAGCGACTAAAACAGATAGCTTACATATAAAAAACAACATGAATAACACAGACAGTAATACAACAAATGATACCGACACTTTATTAGATTCAAGTAAAGAAGTAACTTTGAGCATCCATATCAGTTTATTAAAAGCCATTCCATCTACTTTAAATATCAGTATTTATGGTGTTCACAATGATTTCCCTAGTACAAGCGATCAGCTTAAAACATTTGCTTTTAAAATAAATAGTTCTAATTACACAGCCATTTTAAAAGGAATAAAATATGGAACCTATGCAATAGCCATGTATCAAGATGAAAATAATAGTGGTCAAATTAATAAAAACATGTTAGGTATTCCTACTGAACGATATGGATTTTCACAAAACTATATTCCAAAATTAAGAGCTCCAAGTTTTGATAATTGCAAATTCGAATTTAATGAAAAAACTTCTAGCATTAACATAGAGATGATTCCTTAAAAAAGATTTCAATGTGTGAATGATGTAATACTATTAGGGAATTGTATAATTAATTACACATATATAGTTGCACATTTGTTTTATGGTAATTCTACCATAAATTAAATATAAACAAATGATGAATACTACAGAATTAAAAGGAAACTGGAACGAACAGAAAGGTAAATTAAAACAACAATTTGCACAACTTACAGATGATGATTTACTTTTCACAGAAGGTAAAAAAGAAGAGATGATGGGAAGACTTCAAAAAAAACTTGGTAAAACCAAAGAAGAACTTTTTACTATTATTTCAAAACTATAATCTAATCATTACCAAATCAAATTAATATCTAAGATTTAATTTGATTTGGTATATCTAAAAAAAAATATGAAAAAATTAATCTTATTAATGTTTGTTGTATTGAGTTTTAGCTCATGCAAAAAGACAGCTGAAGCAATTACTTTATTAGGCAAATGGGAAGTAGATAGTTATTCTGAAAACGGAATAGATAAAACAACCATCTACAAAGCGTCTTACTTAAATTACTTACTAATGTTCGATGCCTCTAATAATTATATCGAAACCTATACACTAGCTGGTATAAATATTACAAATGCAGGAACTTGGAAAATGACTAATGGTGGCGATGATTTTGAATTAACTAATCAAGTAGATGGTAGCAAACGTTTCTTCCATGTAATTGAAATCAATCTTGCTTCTGCTAGTGTCTCTGAAGACAGCGGTGTTAAAGAATATCATTTACTTAAAAAATAAAAAATAATGGGAAACTTATTATACGTAGTTGCAGTAATTTTAGTCATATTTTGGGCTATTGGCCTATTTAGTTATCATGTAGGAGGCATTATTCATATCCTCTTAGTATTTGCTATCATTGCTATTCTTCTAAGACTTATTAAAGGTCAAAAAATTACTTCTTAAACATTAAATCAAAAAAAATATTATGAAAAAAATTACAATTATTATGATTGGCCTGATGGCTACATCTTATATGTTCACCGCTTGTTCAAGTTGTGAAGTATGTACAAAAGCTTCATCTAATGAAGTACGCATTTGTGAAAAAGATTATAACAGCAATACAGAGTATGGTTTCACTATAGATACTTATAAAGCTATGGGTTATAAATGCAAAGCAAGTTTATAATGAAATATATAGCTCATATTATCCTCCTATTTGTTGTATTAAGTCTTAGCGTTGAGCAAATACAAGCTCAATCATGGACAAGAAATAGAAAGGATGTATATTCAGTAGGTGTAGGTATTACTCAATCTCTTTTTCTACCTATTCGGAATTACCCTTTAAATCATACTGGTTCAATGGGACTCTCTATTAATATGTCAGGAGAGTATAAAGTGCATAGATTTATAGGATTAGGCTGGCAAACAGGTGTAAACATATATGTAAACGGACGTTATTATAATACTATCACAGATCATTATTATAATTCTACTATTGTAGGTATACCAATTGGAGCAAAAGTAAATTTTCATATCCTGGAAGCAACTCAAAGCAAACATAAAGATCGATTAGATTTTTATGCTGGAATGAATATTGGAGGTGGGCCTGCATTTCATAGAGATCCTTATGGTGGGGTATTTCCCTTCTTTTACGTAGGACCACATGCTGGAATTCGATATTGGGGAAAAAGTATTGCCTTCTTCGCAGAACTCGGTTGGGGGGCAACTATTGCTAATATAGGCTTTTCATTTTAGTTATTAAAAGTGTGAATCTTGTAAGTGTAAGTTATAATTATATAACGTATTCAATCATTATAATTTCACCTTTACAACCTTACTTATCATTAAATAACTTGTAAAAAACAAAATCATGAGAGAAATAAAAAAACCAGCTAAACCAATTGTTTCAAAAGAAGCCACATTACAATTAAAATTATGGGATGAATTAAAAGGGAAATTAAAAGGGAAGTTTAGTACTCTCAAAGAAAGCGACTTACAATTTGAGCTTGGCAAAAAAGAAGAGATGTTTAAAAAAGTACAAACAAAGCTTGGTAAAACCAAAGAAGAATTTGCAAGCATTGTTGCCACATTATAACATACATATCATATTAAAAATCAAAAAAATCAAAAAATGAAAAAACATTATTATTTATCACATTATGTTCAGCTAGTATGTCAGTAGCATTAATTTCTTGTGAATCGAAAGCAAAAAAAGTAGAAGATGCTACAGTAAAAGTAGAAGATGCTAAAACAGAATTGAAAGATGCTAAGGCAGAATTAAATGCAGAATATCCTACATTTAAATCGGAAGCTGAAATGAAGATTGCAGCTAACGAAACTGAAATTGCTGAATTAAGAGCCGTTTTAAATAAACCAGGTAAATTACCTTTAGATCCAATTCGTAAAAAACAAATTGATGAATTAGAATAAAGAAATGCGCAATTGAAAAGTCGTCTTTATGGTTATGAAAACGAACGTACTGATTGGATAGCTTTTAAAAACGAATTTAACCACGATATGGATGGAATGGGTGAAGCATTTAAAAACTTAGGTAAAAACAACGTAAAATAACCCCTTGAAATATAAGTTTTGTTAGTGTTAGAGCGGCTCTTAATAGTGTCGCTCTTTTTTTATTTAATTTTCTGGTGAACTATTTATTGATTTTAAGCTCAACACAGGAATTCTATGATTTTCAATAATGATTCGTTCTTCACTTTCTAAAAAGATTTGGTCAAATCCTTTTGTTTTTTTACTCATAATCACTATTAAATCTGCGCGATTGCGAATACTATAATCTACTATATCCATTGCTATATCTACAGAATGTAACAAATTAGTTTCAACTTCTAATCCATTACTCTTAAAATCTGTACATACACGTTTCAAAGTCATTTTTAAATCATCTGCAGTTGCATTCGAAGCAGTATCATCTGCAATGGCCAATACATGAACAACCGCATTATATTTCATTGCTAAATTTTTAGTATACTCTACTTTATCTGTGGTAGAATCATCTTCTAAATCGATAGGTAATACGATGCACTTGAGCTCTTTTTTGGTATTCTCAATGTGTATAGTAATAATTGGAATATCACACACTTCAACTGTTCTAAAGGTGTTCGTACCTAAAAAATAACGTTTCAACCCATTATACATCCCCTTCGCTTGATCAGAGGTAGCCATAATTACTAAATTAGCTCCTATTTGATTGGCAATTTTTTGGATACTTTTATGGATTTTACCAGTAGAAATTATAATGGTAAATCTAATATCTCTTAATTCTTGATATTTTTCTTTAATCGTATCTAATTTTTCATGGATGGAATTGTATAGATCTATATGTTCGTTTTCACCTAAAATTAATTTCAGTGAATCTGTATATAAGTCTTCTCTTACATGCAATAAAACTAGCTCTGCATTGGTCTTTGAACCAATCAAGTTCGAATAAATCAGCGCATGTATAGATGCTTCTGAAAAATCGGTAGGTATTAAAATCTTCGTTATCGTATTAAACATAAAAACAATATGCAAATATTACTTATTTTTATGAATAAAAAAAAATGAATCCTATACCTGAATCAGAATTAATTTTAAATCCTGATGGTAGCATCTACCATTTGAACATCCGACCCGATATGATTGCTGATACAATTATTACGGTTGGCGACCCTGAACGTGTGTCGGAAGTGAGTAAATACTTTGATTCTATAGAGTGTAAAGTCGCTAAACGAGAGTTTGTAACACATACTGGCTATTTAAACAATAAACGACTTTCGGTTCTTTCAACTGGTATAGGTACCGATAATATCGATATCGTATTGAATGAATTAGACGCCTGTGCCAATATCGATTTTAAAACCCGAATACCTAATCCTATACATAAATCACTAAAGATAATACGAGTAGGTACTTCTGGATCACTTCAAAACCATATTGCTTTGGATGACATTATCGTATCCTCACATGGAATTGGACTCGATAACCTGGCTAATTTTTATTTACTCGAAAATGATATAGAAGAAACTTTTATTATCGAAAAATTCAAAAAAGAAGTACTTAATAGTCCTTTTACTTCATCTCCTTATATAGCTAAAGCTTCAAAAACACTTATAAATACGATTGGCAAAGGCTATAAACAAGGAATTACTCTTACTTGTCCGGGATTTTATGGTCCTCAAGGCAGAAAGTTAAGATTAACTCCTCGATTCCAACAATTGAATTCGAATGCAACGAAATTTATATTTGAACAGCATCAAATTACTAATTTTGAAATGGAAACAGCAGGTATTTATGCTATGGGCGAACTGCTAGGTCATGAATGTTTATCTGTGAGTGTAATCATGGCACATCGAATCCAAAATACATTTAGCAAAACTCCTACTCAATCTATTCAAAAAATGATTGAAGAAATCCTTGAAAAAGTATCAACTTTGTAATACTATATGAGCAAAACTAAAAGCACTTATTTCTGTCAAAATTGTGGCGCACAATCAGCTAAATGGATAGGCAAATGCCCCTCCTGTAATGAATGGAACACCTATGTGGAAGAAATCATCAATAAAAAAGAAGAGGAGAAATTTACCTGGAGAGATAGAAAAAATCAACAAAACTATACGCCAATACCTCAGAAATTAGAAGAAATTGCCGATAATGAAAATGAACGAAATTCTACTGAAGATATAGAATTAGATAGAGTTTTAGGAGGTGGTTTAGTCAAAGGTTCTCTTATTTTATTAGGTGGTGAACCAGGTATTGGAAAATCTACCTTGCTTTTACAAGTAGCCTTACAGGTGAAAAATCAACGTGTGTTATATGTAAGTGGCGAAGAAAGTGGTTCGCAGATTAAATTGAGAGCAGAACGTATTAAACAAAGTAATACCGATTTTTATATTATTACCGAAACCAATACTCAAAAAATATTTCAACACACCAAAGAGTTAAAACCTCAATTAGTCATTATCGATTCTATTCAAACCATTTTTACCGATTCTATTGAAAGTACTCCAGGCAGTGTATCTCAAATTAGAGAGTGCGCCGCAGAAATGCAACGTTATGCAAAAGAAAATGGAGTAAGTGTTTTATTAGTGGGTCATATTACGAAAGATGGAAGTATTGCTGGTCCAAAAGTTTTAGAACATATAGTAGATGTGGTGCTACAATTTGAAGGAGATCACAACTATTTATACAGAATATTACGTACCCTAAAAAACCGATTTGGTTCAACAAATGAAATCGGACTTTATGAAATGAATAGCAATGGACTTAAAATCGTAGACAATCCATCCCAATTGCTTTTAACCGATCGGAGTGATGAAATGAGTGGGATCAGTATTGCTTCTACCATGGAAGGCTTACGACCGATGATGGCAGAAATTCAAGCTCTTGTTAGCAATGCAGTATATGGCACCGCTCAACGAAGTGCTACCGGATTTGATGTTAGAAGATTACATATGTTATTAGCTGTATTAGAAAAAAGAGCAGGATATAAAATTGCCATGAAAGATGTATTCTTAAATATTGCTGGAGGATTCAAATTAATTGACCCAGCCATGGACCTAGCAGTGATTGCAAGTATCATGTCATCTTATGAAGATCAAGCGATACCTTACAAATATGCTTTTGCTGGTGAAGTAGGCCTTAGCGGTGAAGTACGCTCTGTTACTCGTGTGGAACAACGAATTGCCGAAGCGCAAAAATTAGGTTTCGAAAAAATCTTCATTTCTAGTTATGCGCTCAAAGGCATACAACAAAAATATACTATTCAAATTGTACCTGTAAGTAAAGTATACGAACTACTCAAACTACTCTTTTAATGATTTTACAGCTTATAATTATAATTTTAAGCAGTGTATACCTAATACACCTTCTTACTTATTTTTATTTTTGGAATATAAAATCAATTAAAAAAAATATACTTGCAACTACTACAAATGAGATTCCTTTTATTACTATTATCCTAGTTGCAAGAAATGAAGAAGAGCATATACAAAAATGTATTGAACATTTAGTAGCACAAAATTATCCTAACAATTACTTTGAAATAATTTTGGTAGATGACTTTTCTGAAGATAAAACATTAGCACTAGTCACAGATTTAAATCATCCTTTTATACAATGTATTTCGTTAGCCAATATTTTATCTTCAGAATTTTCTACTGCTGCTAATAAAAAAAGGGGAATCAGCCTAGCTATTAAACAAGCTAAAGGGAGTATTATTGCCTGCTCTGATGCAGATGCTTTTGTTTCTAAAAATTGGTTAACGCAAATACGACAAACTTTTGAAAATAAGGATATTCAATTTAGCACAGGTCCTGTCTTATATATAAACAATAATAATTTACTAGAGAAATTTCAAACAGCTGATATGTATAGTATGATTGGGATGAGCGCTGCAAGTATTGAGATGAATCAACCATATATGTGTAATGGGGCTAATTTAGCTTATAGAAAAAAGGCTTTTGAATTAGTGGATGGATACAAAAACATTGATCACTTAGCTACTGGTGATGATGTTTTACTAATGCATAAAATCAATGAACATTTTGGAGGAAAAGCTATTTATTATAATTTAAATGAGGATGCCTTGGTATATACTTATGCTGAAAAAAATTGGAATGGATTTTTACAACAACGAACTAGATGGGTTTCCAAATCTGCACATTATAAAAATGGTTTTATCAAAATGACTTTAGCTTTTATGTACGTATTTCATCTTTGTTTGTTATTGTGGCCCATTTGTATACTATGTCAACTAAGTAATTGGTATCTATATTTGATTGTTATTGGCTCTAAAACTATAATAGATACTGTATTTATATATTCAGTTAGCCAAAAACTGAATAAGCCTTTTAATATATTTTTAATGCCTATTTTTGAATTTATCTATATTTGTTATATAAGTATAATTGGACTGACTGCTTCATTTGGTAATTATACTTGGAAAAACCGACGATTAAAAATATAAAATGAATCAACGCATAGAATCTCCTGGTAAAAAAGCTTGGAAACGACTGAAAAAAAATAAGTCGGCCATGACAGGTTTCTACTTTATTATTCTATGTGTGTTCATTGCAATATTTGCTTATTTTATCGCTCCCGATAATACCACAAATGCCGATGAACAAATACTTCAACTTGAAACACATGCCCCTGGTTTTAGTATTCAATTAGTACAAGTAAAACGAGATAAAAAATTACGACATGCCGATGGAATTTCACATTTATATGCTCAACTAGTTGATGGTAATGAGAGCAGTTATGAATTAATTCCAATAAATTCATATAAAATAGTTGGCGTTAATATTATCATTCAAGAATATTTAGGTAAAAACTTCAAAGCTAAAGAACGTAGTATTCCTCTTGTAGATGTATTATATGCTAAATCACAAAAAAATGATTCAATTGTATATAAAAATGGCATGGCCATTTTTACGAATGTGGATGAAAAACCTATGAGTGTATCTATAAGTGAAATGACTCATGCTATTAATAATCAAATTTTCAAACGTACTTTCTATTTGGGTACTGATAAATTTGGTAGAGATATTTTAAGCAGAATGATTTTAGGCGTTAGAGTCTCTTTATCTGTTGGTTTAGTTAGTGTATGCATTAGCTTTTTAATTGGAGTTTTTTTAGGAGCTTGTGCGGGTTATTTTGGAGGATGGATAGATGATATTATTATGTGGTTTATCACTGTTTTTTGGTCTATACCCACTTTTTTATTAGCCATGGGATTGTCATTAAGTCTTACAAGCGAGTTTGTAACTAAAATGACAGGAATTGATTTTGGTGAGTCGTTTAAATTTATTTTGATATTTATTGCAGTAGGTTTAACGATGTGGGTAGATATGGCACGTATGGTACGTGGGCAATTTATCAGCATTAAAGAGAAAGAATATGTAGAGGCAGCTCAAAGTTTAGGCTATAGTCATTTTAGAACTATTGTAAAACATATTTTACCAAACATCATGGGACCTGTTATCGTAATCTTAGCTGCAGATTTTGCAAGTGCCATACTCACGGAATCGGCATTAAGTTATCTAGGATTAGGGATACAAGCACCCAAACCATCATGGGGACAAATGCTTAGTGAATATCGAGATTTTCTAAATACAGATAAAGCCTATTTGACTTTAATTCCTGGAATCGCTATTATGTGCATTGTACTAGCATTCAACTTAATAGGCAATGGATTAAGAGATGCATTAGATGTTAGATCAAATTAATTTGACATTTTAAAATATGATTTTTATCTTTAGATAATAAATGCGTGAACAATCTACAAAAAGTATTGATATACAACTTAGTGAAGCCAATCAGATTATTTCCACTAAGAAGGAGCACTTGTCTGCCGTATTGCAAATATCCGGAGCACTGACTCAAAATTTATCTCTACACGATTTGTTCGCCATCTATCAAGATATATTGATCAACCAATTAAAGATTGATAAGATTCTGTTTTACGTTTCTCAAAATAGTGAATGGAATTGTTTATGTCATTATAACACAGATCCTAATAATTATGATATTCAATCTTACTATGATTATAAAATAGCACCTAAATCTGGTAGCAGTTCTTTACTGAAAGATTTTGAAGCTTATTTTTCTATCAAGCTGAATAACCAATCACTAGCTTTTGTATTTCTAGGTGGCATTAATAACGATCTCGTAGAAAGTAAAAATGAACGTCTCGAGTTCATTAAATCATTGACTTATTTAATGATGTCGAGCATCGAAAATAAAAGACTGATTCAAGAAGAAATTGCCAAAATTTATTATGAACGAGAAATCAGTAATGCTACTGTTGCTCAAATGATGTTACTTCCAATTGATGCATTCGAAACTCAAAAATTAAAAGCTTATTTCAACTATATTCCACATAAAGATATAGGAGGAGATTACTATGATATCTTTGAAATAAAAGATAATAAATATGTGTTTTGCATGTGTGATGTGGCTGGTAAAGGAATCAGTGCTGGCTTAATTATGTCAAATTTTCAAGCAACGTTCCGCATTTTCGCTTCTCAAGATTTACCAATCAAAGAGCTTATTACAATCCTAAATGAGAAAGCCTATATTACAACCAAAGGAGAAAAACAAATTACTTTAATTCTTGGTTATATAGATTTAAATGATTCTACTATTGAATATATTAACGCAGGCCATAATCCAGCATTCTTACTCAAAAAAGATGAACTCATAGATCTTGCCGTAGGTAGTACTTTTATTGGAATGTTTGATGAATTATTTAGTATTAAATCGGAGAAATTAACTATCAATTCTGGTGATGTATTATTTACCTATACCGATGGTTTAACAGATATCGTTAATAATAAAGGACAAGAGTTTACAGTAGAATTATTAAAACAATATGTGAAAGAAAATAAAGATAAAGAGGTTATCACATTCATAAATGATTTACATAGTTATGTATACTCTTATAAAAATGATATGCCATACCCTGATGATATCAGTAGTATGTTTATTCGGATAAAGTAAAGGATTCTTTTTGTTTATTATCAATTGCAATAAATACATTAATAGCTATAGCTATAGAGATATAATAGATCGATCCTATCTTATCTACTTCTAACAAATCACTTAATGAAATATTTACCATGATTCCTACAAAAGACATGGCACAAGCCATTATAATGTTTTTGTAGGATGGATCTTCAGTTGCATGATAATACTTCTGTACTAATGCTAAAAAAATAAATATGGTTATAAAAAATAAGAACAAACCAACAATACCTTGTTCGATTAGTGTTAGAAGAAAATAATTATGTACCGTTAATTTTTCATCGTTATCACTTAAATAGGTTTCAAAACTATGCACTGTATAATGCTTATAATTAGGGTAAAAAGTATTAGGTCCATTGCCAATTATTGGATGTTTTAAAAACATAAATGTTCCTCCAATCCACATATATACACGTTCCATACTGCTGGCATCTTCTAAAGAAACAGTGGCCGCTAAATGGTCTTCGTATTTATCGTGTTGAATGGTTTTTTCATAAATTGGTGCATGATCCATATATTCATTTTCGTAAACCATATAACTTACAAATCCGAAAACTCCTATTAAGGATACAAGTATTGATAGCTTAATCATTTTCCAACGGATGGCGAAAAAGGCTACTATGCAAACCAATAAAGCTAAAACACATGATCGGGTATAAGAAAAATAAATACCAGCTAAAAATAAAAGTACACTTACAATTAAAATTTTCTTTATCCAGGTACCTGATTTTTGCCAAGTAATAGCCAATAAAATAAACGGTAAGAAAATAGTAAGAGTTGTACCATAATTAACCTTATTTCTAAAGTAGGGCACCATCGTTTTGTTTACATCCTCAAATGCAAAATGCATCGGATAATAACGAACTAATGTTACTGCAACTAAAATACTCAATGGAATAAAGATGCACCAAAAAAACATTTTTATATCTTTTATATCTTTTATAAAAATAGAAGTAGCAAATAAAAAAGTAGTGATATACCACATTTTGGCTAAAACATATTTCGTAGAAACTAATCCATTTATTGAATGTATACTACAGATAATCGACCATAAAAATTGTATAATTATAAAAATGGTTATGGGATTTTTTATGAAATTATAATCTAGCTTTTTCGGATGGAGGCTTATATAAACTATAAAGGCCAACATAATTCCTACAATTAAAGGCTCTGTAGGCAAGTCAGTACCTAAGCTAGGTGTTACTTGATATTCTATCGAACAAGGAATAACAAATAATAAAAAATAAAATATTTTTTTAAAATCGATAAATGTAATGACTCCTATAATAATAGCTATAGGTACTACAAATAAAACATACAACTCACTCGCCCATGCAGTAACTATTGCCGCAATAGAAAGGAGAATATATATCCAATAATAAACTACTGATTCTTTATCAAGTATTTTACTGTGCATTTGCTAACTGCTGTCTAATATTTTTTATTTGTTCAGAGAGTAATGCTGCAACAACAGACACAAATAAAGTAATCATTGCAGTAATAATTACAATGATACTCCTAATAGGTTTTTCTTTTTTCTCAGCAGGATAGGCTTGCTCTACTACATATACACTAGGTACATTTTCTTTTGCTGATAATGCATATTGATTTTTCAAAGTAACCATTTTGGTATAATTCAATAACGCATTTTGTTGTACTTGTTGTAATACTTTATATTTTTCTACACCCTCTGCACTAGCTCCATTAATGATCGAGTTCCCTTTATCATCTGCCTTTACTGATATATTATATACCAATCCTAAAGCATTTAATTGATTGGTTAATGTATCTAAATCATTTTTTTGTGTTATTACATCTTCTTCAAATCTGGCTGCAATACGTAATTTATTTTTTACTACAGGCGCTTTGTTCCACTCATCAATTTTTTCAATAGCCATATTTACCATAGCAGCAGCCGTATCTGGATCTGTATCTAAAACTGATATTTCAATAGCCTCTCTCTCTGTTTTTATGACTTGGTAGTTCTTCATAAATTTTTTCTTCACTCTTGTTCTGTAAAATGGCACATTTTTATTCGTTCCATAATGTTCTACTATATGATAATAATTAATTAAAAAATCAGTAATGGGGCTCGAATTAGCAATTTCTAATAACCTATTTACATCATTTTTTGTCCCATAATATTCCACTTGGGTTTCTCCTTTCTCATTAAATAAGGTAGAACGATCTGTTATTCCCTGATTGATCGGATAAATAATCGCTCTACTTAAATACCATTCTTTCATAGCAAACATGGATACTAATGCAGCAATAATGGCACTTAATAATGTTGCTCCTAGTATATGCCATTTCCATTTAAGTATTATTCTAATCGAATCTATAAAATTTAGATTATTGTTCATTTATATAATTTAATAAGTTTACAATTGCATTGCTTAACGTATGCAAACCTAATATATTATATCGAATACTAATTGAAAAATATAGAAATTAAAGGCTAAAAGTCAACTATTATAAGTTAAGGACTAAAGAGGCTATTTGAATAATACTTAAGTACTTATTCGTCTACTAAAAACTTACCACTTACTTTCTCAACTCCTCTTATTAAAGTGATATTATAGTATCCCCTAGATAGATGCTTATCTTGCAAATCTAAATAGGCACTACTATTATTAACCATAATTTGTCCATTATATACAATTTCTCCATTTAAGTTAGTAATATATATAATAGCTAAACCATCTGATACATATTTATCAAACTTAATTTGAATCATTGAAACTTGTATTGGATTGGGAAATACAATTGCTTGAGGCAATTCATTGATCTCACCTGCTGCACCTGTATGCATCAAAAATGATGGAGCAACAGTTAAAATGGTATCTGAATGATGCACAAGAGAATCTTCATCTGCTGCATAAAGCATATAATTTCCTAGAAAAAATATACTGAGTAAACAAATAATCTTTTTCATATTACAAGATTTAATGTTTACGAATCTAGCTCGCTTCTATATCAATGTCAATAGCTGACTACTTATATGACTATTATATGACAATACAAAATGAATGAGAATATTTAGTTTGCATCTATCTCGTCAATAAAAATAAATGCATCCCCTCCTGCACCTTCATGCCAACTAGGTAGTTTCCCATAATTTTTGGCAACTACTTTAATGAATTTACACCTTGTATTTATTTCTGCATCTAATAGAGTTATACTATTTTTATCATCAGCACGTTCTACTTGATATGTTTTTGAATATTTTAAATCATACATCTTTCCATCTATAGAAGTATATACTTCATATGTTATGGGATAGAATATCCACGATCGTTGGTCTTGCAAAAATGTAGATTTTACATGTTGTATTTGTTGGATGGTATCTAATTGAATGATAGCATTGAAATCTTGTGCTTGATATCCTTGCCAATCTCCTTTTCTCCAATTAATATTGCCATGAATGCCATCTATTAAACCTGCTGCACCTCCTGCATGATACTGTGGATTATAAGTACAGTTTAAAATCACTTTTTTATCATTGGGCAACTTATAAAACATTGCTTCTTGCATTTTTGATTTTGTTTGATTATTTAATCCATAAAATTGAATATAGGATTTATCCTTTAGAACAAGTTCTTTTGTATATAACTCAAATGGCTTTTGATTGATAGAATAATATATACTAGCACCTCCTCCCATTTTAATAGTAGCACTGTCTTTAAATATTTTTTGTGTAGGATATATGAAAGGTACTAATGCATCAGTAATAGGTTGTATCGTTTCATCTGTATTGGGCAATTTTGGAAATAATTGTGTTTCAATATTTTTATGTAAGGTAATAGTTCTATTTGCCATGGTTATTTTAAGACTATCAAAAATACTTTCACAATTTATCAATTCATTCTTACCCGGACAAACTGGATATAGCCCCATAGCACTCCAAACTAACCAAGCACTCATCTGACCACAATCTTCATTGCCTATTAATCCATCTGCCTCATCTTTATAAAAACTATCAATAATATAGTGAACATAAGTATTACGTTTATTGACATTGGAATACAAAAAAGCAATATGATGGCTTGGTTCATTACCTTGAGCATACTGACCTATTAAACCTGTAATATCTGCTTGTTGTCTTCCTTCTGTAGTAGAGCTAGCTGTAAATAATTCATCTAACTTTTGTTCCAATTTAGCTGGGCCACCAAGTAATGCAGTAAACTGAGTTAAATCATGTGGCACATAAAAACTATATTGATAACTATTGGCTTCTGTGTAATTATTATCTACCATAAATGGAGAGAATGGCTCATACATCGTTCCATTCTTTCTGGCACGCATAAAGCCACTAATAGGATCATATACATTTTTCCATGACGATGAACGTTCCATAAAATAAGTATAGTCATCCATCTTATTTAAAGCCTTAGCCATTTGTGCAATACACCAATCATCATAGGCGTATTCTAATGTCTTACTAACACTTTCAGCATCGTCATCTGCACGTACATAGCCATATTTTTGTAATGATATTAATGCATCAGTTTGTTCCATGGCAATACTTTTCATAGCTTGATAAGCTTTTGACACATCATAATTTCGTATACCTTTATTATAAGCATCCCAAATAACACTAACCGCATGATAGGCAATCATACAATTTGTTTCATTACCCCATAACTCCCAAAAAGGTAATCGACCTCCTTCTTCAAATTGTTTTATAAATGTTTGTATGAAATCATTACTTCGTTTTGGATCTATTACTGTTAGTAATGGATGTAAAGCTCTATAAGTATCCCAAAGTGAAAAAACGCTATAATAATCAAATTTACCTTCTGTATTATGAATCTTTCCATCTCTTCCTCTATATCTATTATCAATATCATTCATAATACTTGGATGTATCATACAATGATATAAAGCGGTATAAAATATTATCTTTTTTTCTCTAGTATTTTCATATACTTTAATTTTGGAGAGTTCATTATTCCATTGTTTACTAGCATTGATAATATATTTATTAAAATCAAAATCATTTATTTCCTTTTCTAAATTATTTTTTGCTCCTGCTTCATCTACTCCTGAAAGCGCTGTTTTAATATAAATAATTTCTCCTTTCTTAACTTCATATACTAAAAATAATTGTTCATCCCCATGAATTCCTTTTACTATTTTATGATCTAATGGTGCTTTACTCAACTGAGTATAATAATATAATTCTTGATTACTTGCCCATGCTTTACTTCTTCGAATACCTGAATAACACATACTGTTAATCTCATGTATACTTCCTTCTAATAAGGCATCTCTATGATTTAAATTTAATTTAATATATAAATAGCCTGTTTCTGGACAACTATATTTTTGAATGCCTGCGCGTAATGTACTTGTTAATGCTACTTTAACTCCATTATTTAGAAGTACTTCATAATATCCAGCAGTTGCTTTTTCATTTTCATGTTTATAGGAGACGCCAAAATTAGTAGCACCTAAAAGTTTTGGATCTATTTTAGTAGTTGAAAAAACCGGCAGAAAAGCTATATCTCCATAATCACTACAACCAGTTCCACTTAAATGTGTATGACTAAATCCATATATAACTGTATCGTTATAATGATAACCACTACAGCCATCCCAGCTACCATCTATTCTTGTATCTGGGCTCAATTGTACCATGGCAAAAGGAAGTGTAGCACCTGGGAAAGTATGACCATGACCACCAGTACCTATAAATGGATTTACATATTGGGTAAAATTTTCACTTTGAGCCATTAGCGTTATACTAATACTCATATAAAAAAATAATAAATAATATTTCATAACAAAAGTTTAATGGGCTGTTGTTGCTGTATTATCATCATAATTTATTCCTTGTTTTTTTAATACATTTCGAACATGATAACCATACCATGCTAAAAACAAGAAACATATAACAGGTACCCAGTATGATTGATGAATACCTAATATTTCAGGTGCTGCTAATTTTCCTTGCAATGGCGGGATTAATGCGCCACCTAAGATCATACTAATTAATAATGAAGAACCTTGATTGGTATATTTACCTAATCCTGCAATGGCTAAATTAAATATACAAGGCCACATCACACTACAAAATAAACCCCCACTCATAAACGAATATAAAGCAATATCACCTGTTGTAAATAATCCAATTAACATCATGATACTAGCCGCTAATCCAAATATGATTAAGGTACGTGCTGGTTTTTCTTGAGCCATAAAATTTGCCACTATAAATACTAGTATCCATATACCATAAATAAATAAATCAGTAACATTACCTTCTCTAATATTATTAAAAAATAATACCACTGCAAATGCTACAAATGGAATTACAACATTTAAAACTCGTTTTACATTCTTACTCATCTTAAAAACATTGATTGCACCTGTCCATCTACCAATCATTAAACTTCCCCAATAGAGTGATACATATTTGGCTACTTGATTCACTTGAATTCCTTTAATAGCTTTATCTTCTAATAAAGCACCTAAATTACTTCCAATGGCTACCTCTACACCTACATAAACAAATATGGCAACCATCCCCCAAACTAGCTGAGGATATTTCAAAGCACCTAAACTGGTTTCTTTTATTTCATCTAATGTAGGAGTAGGCAAATTAGAAAAGGCTAAAAATGCTGCCACCAACAACAAGATTATACTTAATATTAAAAAAGGCATTTTTAAATCTTCTATATTGATAGAACTTGTAACAGCTGAATTAGCCGCAGAACCAAACATAACAAAACCAAATACTACCGGACCGATGGATGTGCCTAATGAATTAATACTACCTGCTAAATTTAAACGAAATGATCCTTTAGATGGATCTCCTAAATTAATCACAAATGGATTAGCAACTATTTGCAACATGGAGAATCCAAAAGCAATTACAAACAAACCAACTAGAAAAAACATATATTGATTGGTACTTACTGCAGGAACAAACAATAAAGCACCAATAGCTGAAATTATTAACCCACCTACTAAACCAGACTTCATCCCATATTTATTAAATGGATCTCCAAACATACTCGACCAAATAAAATAAACCAAAGAACCTACAAAATAGGCAATATAGAAAGCGGTGTCTACCAATTGAGATTCAAATTGACTTAATGTAAAATGTTGCTTTAAAATAGGAATTAATACTCCATTACTTGCTGCTACAAAACCCCAAAAGAAAAATACGGATATAATAGTTGCTAAGGCTGAGTAATTGTTATTGTTTTGATTAGTTGATTGCATAATAATTGATTAATGTTAGATAAAAGTAAAGAATATCTTTAACAAGTTAAAAGCTAGATATACGTATTTGAATGTGTATAAATAAAAAAGGGCTATTCTTATATAAGAATAGCCCTTTTAAAATTATATTTTAGTTTAATTCAACACAAATGTTGTTGATCCAATTTTGTATCCATTTTGATATACCTCAGCCGTATATTTTCCTTCTGTATAAATATTTTGTGACCAGTATACGCAAACTTTTTTACTTGTGTTTTGGTAATCAAATTCAACTGATTTTGTATATTGAACATCCGTTCCGTCTTCAATTTTAATAACCCCTGAACCCATTGATTCTTGAGTGATAGTAGTTCCGTTTGGTCCTATCAATCGAACATATAAAGTTACATTACCTGCATCTATTACTTTATTATCTCCAGTCTCAAAACATACTTTTATCTTATCTAAACGATTGATTTTATTAATCTCGATTTCTTTTCCACTTCCTTTTGTTTTAACACCAGTAGCTTTAATATTATTAGTATGTAATAATTTTCCTAACTCAAATTTACCAGTTAAGTATTCTTTATCTGATGTTAATTGTTTAGTAGTTTCTCTTTCTGTAGTTAAATCTGTTTCTAACTTAATATTTTTATCAGTCAATATTTTTTTCTCTTCTATTAAAGTATTAATTTGATTGATATACTCTGCATTTTGTTTTTGCAATTCATTAATTAATGCTTGCATTTTAGCTCTATCTGCATCCGATTTTTTTGCTTTACTTCCAAGTGCTGATAATTGGGCAGTCAATCCACCAATTTTTTCTTCTCTTTCTTTAATCAATGCATCTAATTCTGCATTTTTCCCTTTCATCGACTCTAATTGCTCAGAAGTTAATGCTAAATTTTTCATTGTGTTTTGATAATCCGTTTCTGTTTTCACTTGTTGATCTTTAAGAGTAATATACTCTACAGATTTTTGAGGATTAAACGCTTTGTAAGCAAAAAAGGCTGTGCTTAATGCTAATAATATACATAATGCAATAAGAATTTTATTTACATTATTTCCGGTTGATTGATTTTCTGACATATGTTTTAAATTTTAATATTTTTATATTTGTACAACGCAAAATTATTCTAATTAATTACAAATAGGAGCATTTGCCTATTTATTTATTAGCTAAGCTTTGTTAATATCTATAAAACCCAAACATTAAATCTATGTTCAACGAACAATATTGGTCAAATCGATACCAAAACCAACAAGATGGATGGGATATTGGATATCCTGCTCCAGCGTTGACAGCACTTATAGACCAACTTACCGATAAAAACACCAAAATACTCATTCCTGGATGTGGTAATGCTTATGAAGCTGCATATGCATATGAAAATGGGTTTAAAAATACATTTATTATAGATTGGGCTCTTGAACCACTTCAAGCTTTTCAGAAAAAACATCCTCATTTTCCTGAAAATCAAATCATTTATGCAGATTTTTTTAAACATGAAGGTCAATATGAGGTCATTATCGAACAAACGTTCTTTTGTGCTTTAGACCCACTTATGAGGTCTGATTACATTAAAAAATGCTCATCTCTATTAGTTGTCAAAGGTCACTTACAAGGTTTATTATTTAATTGTACTTTTGAAAAAGCAGGACCTCCTTTTGGTGGTAACAAAAAAGAATATTTGACTTTATTTGAACCCTATTTTGATATAGTAACCATGGAGACCTGTTCAAACTCAATTCCTCCTCGTAGCGGTAATGAATTGATTTTTGATTTAGTGAAAAAATAAAATTACACCGTATGACTTCAACTGATATCCAAAATATCCTTTTTATAGATATTGAAACTGTTCCCATTGAAAAACAATTTGAAGATTTAGATCCTGAGTTTCAAAAATTATGGTCCGATAAACATCATTTTTTTCGAGATACAACAGAATTAACTCCCGATCAATCATTCTTAATTAAAGGAGGAATATATGCCGAATTCGGTAAAATAGTTTGTATTTCTGTTGGTTATCTTTATGAGGATAAACGAAAAAGAGATTTCCGTATTAAATCATTTTGTGCTGATAATGAAGCAGACATTTTGAAAGCTTTTGTTGCAATGGTGAAAAAAAGTTTTAATACTAAAAAAAATAATTTCTGTGGTCATAATATTAAAGAATTTGATATCCCTTATTTATGTCGAAGAATGCTTGTAAATAATATGGAGATCCCTAAAATATTAGATGTGAGTGGTACAAAACCTTGGGAAACTCAATTTATAGATACCTTACAATTATGGAAATTTGGCGACTATAAAAACTATACTTCTTTAAAATTACTGGCTCATTTATTTCAAATTCAAACACCAAAAGACGATATGGAAGGGAAAGATGTAGCATCCGTATATTGGCAACAAAATGATCTAAACAGAATAAGTATCTATTGCCAAAAAGATGTTCTTACCACCGCACAACTTTTTTTTAAATTTAATCGAATACCTTTGCTCCTAGAAAACGAAGTTACTTTTCTGAAATAAAAATAAATGAAGATAGCATTGATTCATATTCGTCTAATGAACAAAGGAGGTTTAGAAACTCGTTTGATTAATTATATGAACTACTTTTTAGATAAAGGACATGAAGTTACCATTATTACTTCTAAAATTTCGGGTGAATTAAGCTTGCCTTCTAAGGTAAATTTAATGGTGGTTCCTTTAAGTATTTATCCTAAGTTTAGTCGACTTTTATTTTTTAATTATAAATTAGAAAAGCTACTTCCTACTTATACGTTTGATTATGTATTGTCGTTAGAACGAACTTGGACACAAGACCACTTAATAGCCCCAAATACACATATTGGTTATTTGAAAGCTCAACATAAATTTTTCAGAGATTTATCCGATTTACTACAACTCTATTTAGATAAAAAATCATTTCAAACAGTTAAACATATCTATGCTTGTTCTCAAATGGTTAAAGATGAAATCGTACAAGATTATCACATCGAGCCCTCTAAAATTAAAGTGGTTTATCCTCCCTTAAATACCACTAAATTTAACTTAGAAATAAGAAAAAATAGAGCCCTATATCAAAAGAAGTATGGTATTGATGACACTCAAATTAATTTTTGTTTTGTATCTACAAGCCATAAACGTAAAGGTTTAGAGCTCCTTATAAATATATTTTCAAGTCCCGAAAATAAACATAAACATCTTTATATAGCAGGTTCACATACCTCATACAAACAAACAAATATTCATTCTCTAGGTTTTATTACTGAAATGCACGAACTATATAGTGCAGTTGACGCAACATTACATCCCGCTATTTATGAACCATTCGGACAAATCATTAGCGAATCAATTGCCTGTGGAACCTATGTGATGGCCTCTGATAATGTTGGAGCCAAAGAAATTATTCTCGATAAGGAAATTGGTTTAGTACTACCTACCTCTGATAAAAAGGCATGGATTGATGCTGTTTTTCATTTTAATAATAAAAAAGTAATTGAAGAATCTCTTGTTACAAAAATTGCAAATGAGCTTCAACTAGATTCGCATATGCTAAAAATATTTAATGGATAAATATAAAAATTCTATTAGTTCATAGAAATAGCCTTGGGATAACATATATAATATTTAACTACTGGTTTGGAAAGCACCATTATATTTAATTGATCGCTCGCTTTTGCTATATCATCTACTTGTCCATTCTTATGCAATATTCCAATTCTGCCTGCATTAGGATTATATGCGTGATTACCTGTTGACTCCGTAAATACTAAATAATTGGCTTCTTCTATAGCAATAGAATAATGTGCAGCTGCACGTTTACGTAATTCATTTACATATTCTACAGTAGGTGCATAATCTAAGACCTCAATTTTAAATAATTTTCTTTCTACAATGGCAGTACATAAACTACTTAATATTTTATCTTCACTATACATCCACATTTTTAAAGCTGAAAAAATATCTATATCATCAAGTTTCGTAAAATGATTAATTGCATCTGTATCAACCTTGAAATCGGCAATATTAATTCTTCTTTCTAAAAAGTATTTTAAATCTATTGTTGCAGGTAATTCTATTCCTTGCAACATTAAATCTTTTGCTCTAGAAATAGCTCGAATCATCATTTGTTCAACACATAAAACTGTTTTATGTAAATAAACTTGCCAATACATTAATCGACGTGCAATTAAAAATTTCTCTACTGAATAGATTCCTTTAGCCTCAATCACTAGTTCATCATCCACAACATCCATCATCTTTATAATACGATCATGACCAATAACTCCTTCGCTCACACCAGTAAAAAAACTATCTCTCGTTAAATAATCCATACGATCCACATCTAATTGCGAAGACACCAGTTGATGAAGAAACTTTTTGGTATATTTTCCTTTAAATATTTCAATAGCTAAAGAAAGTTGAAGTCCGAATGCTTTATTCAATTGTTGCATTAAAACCATAGAAATTTCTTCATGCGAAACCTTATCCAATAGGCTATATTCAAGGGTATGACTATAAGGACCATGACCAATATCGTGTAATAGAATCGCAATTAATGCCCCTATTTCCTCGTCTTCCGTAATTTCTATGTTTTTTTCTCTTAAAACATTAATTGCATCTTGCATCAAGTGCAATGCCCCTAAAGCATGATGAAACCTGGTATGTAGTGCCCCTGGATACACATAATCAGTCAATCCCAATTGTTTAATTCGTCTCAATCTTTGAAAAATTGGATGCTCAATGATATCAAAAATTATCTTATATTTAATGGCAATAAATCCATGTACTGGATCATTGAAGATTTTGTGTTTATTTGACATTTTTTACAATACTTATAAAATGTTAAATTGTACTTTTGTGTTATAATAGATTATGCAAATATCTGTTATACATTTTACAATTGCTGTATTAATTAAATAAAATATATAAATGGGACAAATTAACATACTATGGGCCGATGATGAAATTGAGCTTTTAAAACCACAAATCATTTTCTTAGAATCAAAAGGATATACTGTTACTCCTGTAAATAATGGACAAGACGCAATAGATGCGTGTAAAAAAATGACTTACGATGTAGTTTTTCTAGATGAAAGTATGCCTGGACTAAGCGGTTTAGAAACTTTATACAAAATCAAAGAAACACAAGCTAATATTCCGATTGTAATGATTACTAAAAATGAGGAAGAAAACTTAATGGAAGATGCAATTGGTTCTAAAATTAGCGATTACCTTATAAAACCCGTTAAACCTCAACAAATATTACTTTCTCTTAAAAAATTAATTGATAATGATCGCTTAGTAAGCGAAAAAACAACCAGTAATTATCAGCAAGAATTTCAAAAATTATTTATGTCCATGCAAGATGACAATAATTTTGAAGCCTGGTCTGAACTGTATAAAAAATTAGTGTATTGGGAATTAGAACTTCAACAAAGTGGCAATACCATGAGTGATGTATTTGCCATGCAAAAAAGTGAAGCAAATACAAATTTTTGCAAATACATTTCCAAGAATTATTTAAAATGGATCGAACAGCCTGATGCAGCTGAAACACCTGTATTAACTTGTAATGTATTAGCTAAAAAAGTTTTTCATTTACTTAAACAAGATAAACCTACTGTACTAGTTGTTATTGATAATCTACGTTTAGATCAATGGAAAACCATTCAACCTTTAGTACAAAAGTTATTTAAACAAGTAGAAGATGATACTATCTATAGCATCCTTCCAACCGCCACTCAATATAGTAGAAATGCTATTTTTGCAGGGATGATGCCCGGTGATATTGAAAAAAACTTACCTCACTATTGGCGAAATGATGATGATGAAGGGGGTAAAAATATGTTTGAAGAACAATTACTAGATAATCACTTAAAACGTGTTTTTAAAGAAGATATTAAAATGCATTATCATAAAGTAACTAATTTTAAACTAGGGGAAGATTTAGTAGAGAATATTGGCAATTGGATGAACAATAAGCTTAATGTTATCGTATATAATTTTGTAGATATGTTATCTCATGCTCGAACTGAAATGGAAGTATTGAAAGAATTAGCAAATGATGAAAAAGCATATCGTTCCTTAACTTTATCTTGGTTTGAACACTCTGCATTATATGAAGCGTTGAAAAAAATTGCAGTCATGGATATCAATCTAGTCATAACAACAGATCATGGAACCATTCGAGTTAGCTCACCAAGTAAATGTGTGGGTGATAGACAAACATCAACTAATATCAGATATAAAACTGGTCGAAATTTAGCATTTGAAGAAAGAGATGTATTTGTTATTAAAGATCCTGTAAAAGCAAAACTTCCAAAATCTAATATTACTTCTACCTATATTTTTGCTAAGGAAAATAATTATTTAGTATACCAAAATAATTATAATCAATTTGCAAACTATTATAAAGATACCTTCCAACATGGTGGTGTATCTCTCGAAGAAATTATTATTCCATTTGCTACCTTCGTAAAAAAGTAGGAAATCCCTATGCGTACCATTGATTATTCACTAGAGGAATTGAGTAAAATTACTGCTGAATTTGCAAGCACATATAAAGACTATTCTATTTTTTGTTTAGAAGGTGAAATGGGGGCAGGTAAAACTACCTTTATACATACATTATGTAAAGAATGGACAGTTATAGATAATGTAAGTTCTCCTACCTATAGCATTATCAATAAATATTTATGTGCCAATGGATCATACGTTTACCATCTCGATTTATTTAGACTAAAAAACACTCAAGAACTTATAGATATTGGGTTTGAAGATCTTCTTGAAGATAAAGCAAAAATAGTAATTGAATGGCCCTCTCTTTCCTATCCACTATTAATAGGCGAAAGAATTGTAAAACTACAATTTGAAAAAAAAACTGAAAATAATAGAAAAATTATTATATTTACGTGAGTTCAAATTTAATGGGCTCTATTGCTATGAGTGATTCTTCAAAATATGCAGGAATAACCAACAAACTAGGACTTTCACCCATGGAAGCGCCACAATTAGTTGGCCATAAACAAGGGGGATTGTTTATAGGTATGCCAAAAGAGAAAACCTTCCAAGAACATCGAGTTAGTTTAACCCCTTATGATGTTAAAATCATTTGTGATAATGGTCATCGAGTTTTAATCGAAAGTGGAACGGGTAGAGAAAGTTATTATAAAGATCATGATTATAGTGAAGCAGGAGCTGAAATTACGGATAATGTTCGCGAAGTATTTCAAGCTGATATTCTATTAAAAGTTGCCCCTCCTACTATAGATGAAATTGAATTATTAAAAAATGATCAAACCTTATTTTCTCCAATTCATTTACCTACTTTAACGAAGGAATATATCATCAAATTGATGAATAAGAAAATTACAGCAGTGGCTTATGAATATTTAAAAGATGTAGCTGGTTCTTATCCATTTGTTAGAAGCATGAGTGAAATTGCGGGAAGTAGCGTGATTTTAATTGCTGCAGAATACCTGAGTAATAGCAAACAAGGAAAAGGACTATTATTAGGCGGAATAGCTGGTGTACCACCCAGTAAGGTAGTTATTTTAGGAGCAGGCGTGGTTGGTATGTATGCTGCACAAGCTGCCATCGGACTAGGGGCAAGTGTAACCGTATTTGATAATAATATTTATAAATTGATGCGTTTACAAAGTCATCTAGGTTTTAGAGTTTTTACTTCGGTTATTTCACCAGCTATACTAGATAAAGAAATGAAAAATGCGGATGTGGTTATCGGTGCTATACATAGTGGAAGTGGACAAACTCCTTTAATAGTAAGCGAAGAAATGGTTAGTCATATGAAACCTGGCTCCGTTATTATTGATGTAAGTATAGATCAAGGAGGTTGTTTCGAAACTAGTGAAATTACTACCCATGATAAACCAATCTTTGTAAAACATGACGTCATTCATTATTGCGTACCCAATATTGCTTCTAGAGTTTCAAGAACCGCTTCACAAGCTATTAGCAATATTTTATCTCCTTTAATTTTAAGAACACAAGAGTTAGGAGGTATTAAAAACTTATTACATGAAGATGTTGGTTTTAGACATGGTGCTTATATTTATAAAGGCAATTTAGTAAATGCGCACTTATCAGAAAAATTTAAAATAAAAATGAGTAATCTAGAATTATTATTTTCTAGTAATTTGTAGAGACTATAAAATAGAACATGACCTATGAAAATAAGAAAAGTATCTGTTGTTATTATTGCATTTAATGAAGAACTAAATATTGCTCGATGTATACGCTCAGTGAGAAAAATAGCTGATGATGTTGTAGTAGTAGATTCACATTCTACGGATAGAACGCGTGAAATAGCTTTAGCTGAAGGCGCTCGTGTAGTTGAACATACCTTTGAAGGGCATGTACAACAAAAAAATTGGGCAATTACACAAGCCAAATATCCTTTTATTTTGTCTTTAGATGCCGATGAATATTTATCTGAAACACTTATTAAAAGTATTGATGTGATTAAAGGTTCAGGATTAAGTGATGGATATACCGTTAACAGATTAAATTTTTATTGTGGCAAACCCATTAAAACATGTGGTTGGTATCCAGATAAAAAATTACGATTATGGAATAGTGAAAAAGGTAGATGGAAAGGGACTAATCCACATGATCGTTTTTCCATGCAAGATGGCTCTAGAATTAAACCATTAAAAGGTGATTTATTACACGATACCTACCCTACAAAAGAAGATTTTTTAAAACAAGTAGATAACTTCGCAACAATTAGTGCTAAACATCATAAACATGAAAATTTATTTTTCTTAATCTATAAAATGATTTTCAGTCCGCCATTTAAATTTTTCAAAAACTATATCTATAACTTAGGCTATAATGAAGGTTTCACCGGTATCTATATTTGTTTCAATCAAGCAAGAGAAGTATTTTTAAAATATAGTAGAGCTATACGATTTAAATACACAACTTAGTTGCTACGCATAGCATCTACAGGATTTAATCTGCTGGCAATAAATGCTGGTATTATACCAAATATGACTCCTAACATCACAGATATTCCTAATCCAATGATCACATTTATAGTAGAAACTTGAAAGCTGAAATTCATTTCAGTACTTGATTTCGTCATATAATTTAAGCCCGCAAAAATACTAAACACCAACACTAATCCTATGATACCTCCAAATAAGCATAATAAAATTGCTTCAATTAAAAACTCAATTAATACATAAGCATTCTTAGCTCCTAAAGCCTTTTTTATTCCTATTAAATTGGTACGTTCTTTTACACTCACAAACATAATATTAGCTATTCCAAAGCCCCCTACTAAAATTGAAAAACCTCCAATAAATAATCCTACTAAATATAATAAGGAGAATACTGGATCAAATAAAGAAGTCAGCATCGAAATCTGATTTAATGCAAAATTATCTTCATAACTTGGTCTTATTTTACGATGTGCTCTTAATATACCTGCCAGTTCACTTTTAATTTCATCAATCTCAATTCCATCTTTGGGTTTAATGAGTAAGCGTTGACTTATTTCAAAATTTTTCTCATCTACATATCTACTCATATAACCTGCAGTAAGATAAAGTGAATTATCATTGGAAATATTTAGAATATCTTTTCCTTCTTTTTTTAAAACACCTGTTACTTTTAATTTATCTCCATTGTATTTAATATATTTACCTATACAAGAAGTATCATTAGGAAATAATATTTGAGATACTGCATATCCTATTATACAAACATTTTGTTTGGTATAAAATTCAGAAGGGGTGAAATATCGACCTTCTTTAATATTCAATTCTTTTACCAAATTATAATCATCACTAATTCCTGATACTGTTACTCCGTTTACTTGATACTTATCTACACTTACTTTTTTCCCTTGCATCAATATTTCATAAGCACAATACTTCGCTAATTTTGAATGATCTTGAATCAATTTTAACTCTGTTGGCGATACTTGTGGTCTACTCAAATATTTCCACCATGGATATTCCGCATTAAATTCCCAAGGCCATTTTTCAATAAATACTAAATTATTACCTAATGATTGAATAGTACCTTTAATATTTTTCTCTAAAGAATCTACTGCCGTAAGCACAGAAACGATACATAATATTCCAATAGAAATACCAGTAAGCGATAGTATCGCTCTCAATTTGTTATTATAAAGCTCTTGTGAAGCTAATATAAAACTTTGCAATATGAGGCGTAATATGATCATTATTTTCTACTTATCATTTTAGATCCATGTTATACTAATTTTCTAAATTCAAAAAGCATGATTAAACACTTTTCTTTTTATTGTAATTATATATCGCTTGCAATAATGTTTGTCCTACAGCTTTTAAGGTTGGCTTACTAATGGCTTTCATATTATCATTATGAGTATGCCAATAAGCTCCAAATCCACTAGGTGTATTATGTGTACGATCAATAATATCTATCATGGGAATATTCGCTATTTCGTTTACATATTTATGATCATCTATTAATCCTCCTGTTGATTCATAGGTGAAATAACTACCATAACCTAAATCATTAGCAACAGACCATACATAATTTACAAATGCTGCTGCATAGGTCATCGATACCCCTTCTTTAGTGAATGTTGCTCCAGGAGCTCCTACCATATCTAATAATACACCAAAATCTGCTGTATAATTAGGTACATGTTTATTTTTTGCCCAATAAATAGCCCCTAAACAATAGGTATCTTCCATTTGTGATTCAACATCTGCAGGTGCTCCATAATCTTCCGCATCAAATAAAATTAAATCTATTCCAATATCCACTTTATTTTGATGTAGCTGATTGGCTAACTCTAGCATCACTCCTACTCCACTTGCACCATCATTAGCACCATCTATTGGTTCCTTTTTTCTAACTGTATCTTGATCGGCAAAAGGACGTGTATCCCAATGCGAAGAGATAATAATTCGTTGTTTTGCAGCAGGATTGAAAGCTGCTATTATATTACGTGCATGTAACACTTTCCCATCAAATCCAATCAAATCAGTATTTTGAACATATACTGTATCTGCTTTTTGTTTTAAAAAAGCAATCATCCAGTCACCACATTGTATATGTGCTTTAGTATTATTAACTCTTGGACCAAAATCTACTTGTTTTTGAATATAGGCATATGCACTATCCTCATTAAATTTAGGGGCTTCTGCAGTTATAGGTTGAGTTGTTGGATCAGTATCTACTGTATGTACATTCGGTTTTGTTTTACATGAATTACATGACACAACGATTTGAAGTAATACGATACTAAGTAAAAAAGAAAAATTTCTCATTGAAAATTATTTACAACTATAAAATTAGAATAATTCCATCTGATTCGTTCCTAAAAGATTAAAAGTTTTTCGATGGTGAATACAAGCCCCAAATTCTTTAATAGCCTTACGGTGCGAAACTGTAGGATATCCTTTGTTTTGCGACCATTTATAGTGGGGAAAATCTTTGTCTAACTGTTCCATATACTCATCTCTATAGGTTTTAGCGAGTATGGATGCTGCTGCAATACTCATATATTTACCATCCCCCTTTACAACACATTCATGTGCAATCTCTTTATATTTTTTAAATCGATTTCCATCTATTAATATAAAATTAAATGAATGTTTCAATTGATCTAACGATTCATGCATGGCCAAAATACTAGCATTTAAAATATTAATTTCATCTATTTTTTCTTGATATATAAAACTAACTGCAAAATCAAGAGCTTCTTTTTCTATAATGCTCTTCAACACCTTACGATCTTTCTCTGTTAATTGTTTACTGTCATTTAATAACTCATTTGAAAAGTCTGATGGTAAAATAACAGCAGCAGCAACCACAGGACCTGCTAAACAACCTCTGCCAGCTTCATCACAACCCACTTCAATAAAATCTTTATTCTTATATGGTAATAACATCTCTCTGTAAAAATAATGTATTAGCTGTTAAAGGGTATATGAATGATTGTAATTTATTTTTTAGCTGGTAGTCAACTAAAATTAATAAAGATTAACAAAGTTCAATTTCAAAAAAAATACTATCTTAGATTTACATAAAAAAAGAAAACTTTGATATTATCAGTAAAAAACTTAGCTAAAAAATATGGAAACATAGTAGCCGTAAATGATATTTCATTTGAAGTAGAAAAAGGCACTGTTTTTGGTATTTTAGGGCCTAATGGTAGCGGTAAAACTACTACTTTAGGTATCTTACTTGACGTAGTAGAACGAAACGGTGGTAGCTTTTCTTGGTTTGATCAAGCGGCCGATGAAAATCATCGAAATAGAATCGGTTCCATATTAGAAACTCCTAATTTCTATCCCCATTTAGATGCTGAAAGTAATTTGAAAGTGAATGCACTTATCAAAAACGTATCCTTTGACCGAATAGATGAAGTATTGAGTAGAGTGAATTTACTGGAACGAAAAAATTCGAAATTCAGAACTTTCTCTTTGGGGATGAAACAACGATTAGCAATTGCAAATGCATTACTTAGTGATCCTGAAGTACTGGTATTAGATGAACCGACCAATGGACTAGACCCTCAAGGAATTGTTGAAATACGAGATTTAATAAATGAACTTTCAAGCAAAGGAAAAACCATCATCATAGCAAGTCATTTAATTGATGAAATTGAAAAAGTATGTACACATGTAGCTATAATGAAAAAAGGGAATCTTCTTCAGTATGGTCCGGTAAGTGAAATTTTAGTGGCAGATCCTCGTATTGAAATTGCTAGTGAAAATTTAGTTGAACTTGAAGAGGTACTTAAAAAACAATTATTCGTAAAGAAAATTGAAAAGCGTAAAAATATGCTCATTATCAGTTTAAATAGAGATGTTGAGATTGCAGAAATAAGTAAAATTTTGCAAGAAAAAAACATCTATCCTACGCATCTGAATCAAGTAAAGAAAAGATTAGAAGAACAATTTTTTGAAATCATCAAATAGTCGAGAAAATAACAATGATAAAATTATTAAAAATAGAATGGTATAAATTAAGGCCCTATACAATCTTTTGGGTTTTTACAGGTCTGTATAGCATCTTATTATTTGGTGCTTATTATGTAGTGAAAAAAGCTACATCTAGCGAAGAGTTTTCATTAGGATTTCCTATGAAATGGCAAGGATTAACCTATATTGCTGGTTGGTTAAATCCTTTTTTAGTTTTACTTACTATATTGTATACCACCAACGAATATACGTTTAATACCATTCGGCAGAATGTAATTGATGGTTTAAGTAGAACTGAAGTTTTTATTTCAAAAGTGATGGTTCATTTATTATTTTCTCTTTATTCAACTATACTTGTGGTTTTACTTGGCACCTTGTTTTCAGCACTTTTTTCTAAGTCGTTTAATGCCGAAAACTATTTCAACGATTTTTATTTCGTAGGAATCCATTTTTTAAAATGTTTTACATTTTTCTCTATAGCATATATGCTTAGCTTGCTATTTAAAAAAGGAATTATTTCTATTATTGCGCTGGTCATTCTCTATATTGGAGATAGCTTAGTTAGTTGGATTATTACCAATCCCATATTTGATATGCTACCTTTTGCTAGTATGAGTAATTTAATTAATAATCCATTATTCGAACAGATAGCAAAACAATTAACTCCCGAAACCCCACCCCCATTATGGGTTTTTATCTTAGTCGTAATTGCTTATATGATATTATTTAATGCCGCCTCTTGGTTCTTATTAAATAAAAGAGATTTAAAGGGTTAATTTTTTCTGTCGTTTTATTTTTTAAGACTATCTAAACTTTATGCTTTTTTAATAAATCGCATATAATATTCTTCATATTTGGGTAATATTTTATGAATTTCAAATTCTTTAGCTTGCGCTAATGCATTGGCTTTAAATTCATTTAGTCGTTGTTCATCTTCTAAGATAAAAATAGCATTCTTCGACATATCTTCTATATCGCCTACGTTACTCATAAAACCTGTTTTACCTTGGATATTTATTTCGGGCAATCCTCCTGTATTACTTGAAATTACAGGCACTTCACAAGCCATCGCCTCTAGTGCTGCTAATCCAAAACTTTCTTTTTCTGATGGAAGTACAAATAAATCTGCAATAGCTAATAGCTCTTCTACGGCTTCTTGTTTGCCTAAAAAACGTATATCATCACAATAACCAATACTTCTACAAATACTTTCTACATTGTTTCTTTCTGGGCCATCACCTACTAATAATAATTTAGAAGCTACTTTATCACGCACATTTTTAAAAATATAAATAACATCTTCTACTCTTTTTACTTTTCTAAAGTTTGAAGTATGTATTAATATTTTCTCATTATTTGGAGCAATTAATTTCCTAAAATGGTTTTTGTCTTTTTTAATAAATCGTTTTAAATCAATAAAATTATGAATGACTTCAATATCTCTCGTTATCTTAAAATTGTCGTAGGTATCTTGCTTCAAACTTTGAGATACAGCTGTAACGCCATCAGAATGATTAATAGCAAAAGTTACGACCGGAGAAAAGGAAGGATCTTTACCAACTAGAGTAATATCGGTTCCATGTAAGGTAGTAATAATCGGAATATCAATACCTTCGTCTTTCAATATCATTTTAGCCATATAAGCTGCTGAAGCATGCGGAATGGCATAATGTACATGTAAAATATCCAACTTTTCATATTTAATGATGTCAACCATCCTGCCCGCTAAGGCAGTTTCATAGGGAGCATATTGAAATAGGGCATAATTCTCAAAACTAACTTCATGATAAAAAACATTAGGTTGAAATGTATCAAGTCTCGCTGGTTCACTATAGGTAATAAAATGAACATGATGCCCTTTATCTGCCAAGGCTTTACCCAATTCTGTCGCTACAACGCCACTTCCTCCAAATGTTGGGTAACATACAATTCCTATATTCATACTTGTTTTTATTTGTATAAGTAAAAATAATACAAAATAGTTCATTTCCTTTTCTAAATCGTTCTCTAGTTTCATACATTACACAATACCAATTGAAACCTAGATATATAAAAACATCAAGTAATTTTAATAAACAATCACTTGAGGATAATAGACATAAATAAATGCTGAATTCATAGTATTTTTGAGTTATAATTTTGGCATCTTGAGTAAACTTAAAAATTTAGCTGGACAAACAGCCATATATGGTATAAGTACGATATTAGTTCGACTCATAAATTATGTATTAGCTCCAATTCAAACTAGAGTCATTACCGATCAAGCAGCATTTGGTATTATCTCTGTCATTTTTGCATACATCGCATTTTTGAATGTAATTTTCATGTATGGAATGGAAACATCATACTTTAGATTTGCTTCAAAAGCTGAAGATAAAAATCAGGTATTTAAAACGGCTAATACCATGTTGTTTTCTAGTACTATTTTATTGGTTTCTTTATTAATCATTTTTGCTCGTCCAATTGCTCAATTTATCCATTATCCCGATCATGCTAACATCGTAAAAGTATTTGCACTCATTATCGGATTTGATACACTTGTAAATATTCCGTTTGCAAAACTTCGACTTGAAGGCAAACCGCTTAAGTATTTACTTATTAAGCTTTGTAATGTTTGTACTAATGTAGGCTTGAATTTATTTTTTTTAGCCCCAGCATATATGCACCAATCTGAATTATTTGCATCTATAGGATTTCATTATAATGAAAGTTATATTGTCTATTATGTATTTATAGCTCAATTAATCGCTAGTTTTTTGACCTTTGCTATATTTCTACCGAGTATATTTAAAACGGGTTTAGAATGGAATAAACAAATTGCCAAGACCTTGTGGAATTATGGTTCTCCATTGATTGTTGTAGGTTTAGCAGGTATTGTTAATGAAGTTATCGATCGAGTAATGCTCAAAAGATTTCTTTCTGGAACACCAAATGAAGTAGATGTAAAAATTGGTATTTATAGTGCTTGTTATAAAGTAGCCATATTAATGAATCTTTGTGTACAAGCTTTTCGAATGGGGGCTGAACCATTTTTTTTCAAACAAGCAAAAGAAAAAGATGCAAAAAAAACAAATGCAGACGTGATGCTTGTGTTCTCCATTTTTATGCTGGCGATGTTTTTAGTGATTAGTTTATTTTTAGAATATTTTATCGCCATTATTGGCAAAAATTATCGAAGTGGATTATATATTGTACCCTATCTATGTATTGCATACTATTTATTAGGCATATTCTATAATCTATCTACCTGGTATAAACTCACCGATAAAACACATTTAGCAAGTTATGTTTCAATAACTGGCGCTGTAGCTACAATTATTTCTACTTATATGCTCATTCCGCATTTTGATATTTTAGCAGGAGCATTAGGAACGATAGTTGGCTATGGAACCATGTGTATATTATCCTATGGAATGGGTCAAAAATATTATCCTGTTCAATACAACTTATCAAAAATGTTATTCTATTTAATTTTTGCATTAGGGTTATACACTATTTCTCATCTTTGGATTCAACATCAAGTTCATACTGAATGGATTCGAATGACGATTCATTTTATATTTATTATTTTATTTATTAGTGTAGCATTTTGGTGGGATATTAAAAATAAAATTAAGGCTGATAAAAACATAGCACATGAATAACAAAGCTATAAGGATTCAAAAAGTAATTGTTATAATTACACTACTATTAACTGCAGCAAAATTTGTTGCTTATGGTATAACGCACTCGAATACTATTTTAACAGATGCTCTCGAATCTATTGTAAATATTATCACCAGTGTTTTTGCATTATATAGTATTTATATAGCATCAAAACCTCGTGACAATAATCATCCCTATGGACATGGTAAAATTGAATTTATTGCTGCTGGCATGGAAGGGATGTTAATCGTAGCATCTGGTATAATCATCATTGCAAAATCAGCAACTAATTTCTTTCATCCTACTACCATAGATCATATTTGGGTAGGTAGTATAGTAATTGCTGCTACAGGTATTGTTAATTTAATCATTGGCAGATATATGGTAAAGAAAGGAAAAGAATTAAATAGTATTGCATTAGAAGCCGATGGAAAACATATTTATTCTGATTTTATGCTCTCCGCTAGTGTAATTATAGGTGTCGGTATTTTATACTTCACCAAATTAGTCTGGTTAGATAGTGTGATCGCGATTGTTATTTCTATTTGGATTATTTTTATGGGGGCACGATTAATACGCCAATCATTAAAAGGAATCATGGATGAAGCTGATGATGAAATATTAGGTGAATTAATAAGTACCATTAATAAAATACGAAAAGACAATTGGATTGATATTCATAACATGCGTATGATACAATATGGTAAAACCTTACATATCGATTGCCATATGACTCTACCTTGGTATATTTCGTTAGATGAAGCGCATGAAGAAATTGATACTATTGATAAAAAAATAAATGAAATGCATCCAGGTGAATTAGAGTTTTTTATTCATGCAGATCCATGTATTCCTACTTCTTGTAAGATATGTTGTATTGCTGCATGTAAAGTACGTAAAGAAGCTTTTACTCATAAAGTTGACTGGACACTTGAAACTTTACTTATTAATAAAAAACATGGTAGCTAAAAAAATTAAATTATTTATATATTGTTTTATAAGTTGCTTATTACTTAGTATCTCTGCATGTAAAAGCAATCCTCCTGTTAAGGAAGTTAAAAATATTGAGTCGAAATTTACCAATGAAATTAAAAGCGAAGAAGTAACAAAAACAATACATAAAGCTGGCGTACCTGATGAAGCATATGAAGTAGCTAAATATGTTGAGACATATCATAAAGCTCCTAAAGGTTATGTAGGTGGACGAGAATTTGAAAATAGAGAACATCGTTTACCCAATTTAGATAAATCTAAGCATCAAATAGTATATCAAGAATTTGATATACATCCTAAAATGAAAGGTATAAATAGAGGTGCAGAAAGAATCATACTTGGGAATAATTTATCTAGATATTATACTGCTAATCACTATAAAACGTTTATTGAATTTTAAATTTATACTATGGATAATGGATTTTATATCGTAAATCAACTTGATACTATCAGTAAAGTGCCAAATAGTATTGTTGCAACTATTGATGGTGCAACTATTCAAACTATGGATGCTTTTTATAATGCATTTAGTGATGCATTTTCCTTTCCTGAATATTTTGGCGAAAATACAGAAGCCTTTTATGAATTGATTAACGACTTAGATTGGCTCAATGAAAATATATTTATTATAATTATAAAAGATTATGATAAAATGTTTGTTAATGACTTAGAAGATAAATATATGTGTTTAGAGATGCTCTATCAAAGCGCTCTAGAATGGCAATCTGTCCCTAATTATGAAGGAGAAGAAGAATTTAGAAATCAATCTATATTCAAAATTTATATTGAAAAAAACACACAAATTGTATCCCATTTAAAAGAAATGGAAATTAATGAAAATGTATTTATTCTATAATTTTTATTATATACGGATACCATATAAATATTCCTACTACAAAAGATGTAATGGCTAATATCAATACGGCACCCGCTGCTGTATCTTTAGTCCTTCTGGCCCACTCCTCTTGTTGTGTAGTAATTTTATCTACTAATAGTTCAATTGCCGTATTACATAATTCAGCACTCATTACTAAGCCAATACAAAGAAGAATGATACACCACTCAATGGTGGATATATGTAAGTAACAAGAAAGTATAATAGCACAGATTGCTGCAATTATTTGTATTTTGATATTATTCCCTTCCCGAATACTTTCAACAATACCTTTTAGAGCAGGTTTAAATGAACGAATGGACTTCCTTATTTGCATGCTTATTAGGTTTAGTAGCTTCTTGTTGATAGATATTTTTGATCCAAACAATTTTACCTGTATCAACAATTCTTACCAAAAATACACTAAATAAAAGAAATAATGATAATAGAATCAGGTATATATGTTTCCAATACTTTTGATGATAATATTGTAGTAATAATTGTACCGTCAATAAAATGTAAAATATAAAAAACAATTTTTGGGTATTATGCGCAATATATAAATTTTGCGCAATATAGATAGATAAATCAATATGTATAAATGCGATAATATACCAAATTAAGGAATTGTTTTGTTTTATTTCATTAAATGCATATTTGAAATGTGCACCTAAACTTACTGGATGTTGTTGCATGTTAAATTATTTTAATGAATTAATATGAACTGGAAATACTAGAATCAAGAAAACGTGATTGGTCATTTCTTATTATATAGATGTTCTGATTTTTAGAAATTAAAGCGTTGTATATTTTTTCATCTATAGAATAACATTCAACCTTTTTCAATGAAGGCAACTCTAATAATATTGCTCCTAATGTTGGATTAATGGCACTGATTTCTATACTTTCTAAAGAATGTAATTGTTTAATGAAAGTAAAATCATTTATTTCACATTGTTTAATCACCAGCTTTTTAAGATGAGGTAATTGCATCTTTTTTAAATCTAGTAAATATTGACAATTGCTTACATCTAAAACTTCCAATTTAGGCAATTGAAATGTATCATTAAATTGTATTCGATTTGAACTTAGATCTAATTCTTTTAATTGTTGTAATGGCTCTATAAAAGTATAGTCGCTTGAATTGGTATTACTCACATAAAGATATTCTATGGAAGTAGGCAGCCAACAAGTAGATGCGCCTAAATTATTATTATTTAAATTTAATTCTTTTAGCTCATTGGCTAATGAGAGATTGATTAAAGCATTTAGATTGTTAGAAGATAAGTTTAATTTCTGTAAATGATTTGTTGAAGATAGGTTAGAGAGTATATTTAGATTTTGTAATTGAGTATTAGATATATTAAGTTCTTTAAGTTGATTGATTAACTTTTCACTAAAAACAGTTATAGTATCAGTTTGTGTAGTTAATTTAGTGGAATTAGAAACATCTAATTTTTCTAAGCTTGCTAAAGTTGGGAGTTTTATGGAAGGAGATAAAACACCTGAGATTTTTAAACTTTTTAAGTGTTGCAGAATACTAAGTACTGTTATACTAGACAATGGATTATTACTTATATCTAAATTTTCAAGCTGCTTAAAATCTGTTATTTCATCTATAGTATAAATCGAATTATTCGAAATATTTAAAGAGGTAATTTGAGTATAAGGAGTTATCTTATGTAGATTACTAATTTTTGTATTGCTTAAATTTAATTCTTTCAGATGAGGCAATTCAGGCCATTTATGGATGCTATCTAACATGTTAACAGATAAGTCTACTATTTGTAATGAAGGTAATTGAGAGAGTTTAGAAATATCTTTCAATTCATTGTTGCTTAAATTTATTTCAATCAAATGCTGTAGAGGCATAAGGAACGATAAATCATTTATTCTTAAACTTGAAGCATTGAGCGATTGAATCGCTTGTTGTTGATCTAATTTTGAAATCATTCTATAACTTGCTTGTCTTTTATAAGTAAGTGAGCGAAAATCATGTTGATTATATTTTAAAAGTATCGTACTCATTTTAGTATCTACTATTTTTTTCAATACTGCTTTTCTAAAATCTGTATCTGGCAAACTTTGATAATAATTCCAAACTACTGGGAAATTATTTTCATTTAATTCTCCCATATAATTTGCATCTAAGTAAAAATCATTTGACTTTTTTGCTCTATAAACATTATACGCAGCTATATAATAATTCCAATCAAGAATAGAAAGCATGCATAATGATATATATATAGCCCACATATTCTTACGAAATAGAAATATATTCTTTTTTTGAAAGGCAATTTTATATAAGCATAATAGTAAACCAATTATACATAAGCCTAAATAGATAAATACACCTACTCGTTTTTCAGTGAGCGAATATGTATCCACATACATTTTATTACGCATCAAAGTAGATAATACTAAAAATACGTTTTGGATAATCCATATATAGGCAAGAGCTTTTAAAAATTTATTGTTTGAATAAAAATTTAATGCCCCTCTAAAAAATAGTAGAATGATTACTATTGCAAGAATGATAGAAGTAATCAACGAACTGATACCACTATGTATATACTCAGAATAAGTAAGTCCGTTTGGCAAAATAGTACTTGACCAGGTATACATAATATCTGTAATATTTACACTTAATGTTAAAATAATGAGTAAGGCAAACAAAAGTATGGCTGTTATAGATTCATTTTTTAACGACATAAAGGTGCTTTCATGATCATTGTCAGATTGTATATGAGTATTACTAAGGTTTTCATTTAATTCATTGTCTTTTTTCTTAATAATATCAATAGCGTGTTGTAAGAAAAATGGATAAGTAAGGAGTAATCCTAATATGGTAAATCCGATCCATTCCACAGAAATAAAATCTAAATTGATTTGGTCTGATATATTTTTAAAAACGACATTACTTTCTCTGTATAAAAAAAAGAATATAAAAAATATGAGTACTGGAATAATACTTAAAATTACTTTTTTAGCCCAATGATTATCTTTTTGTAGATTGTCATCTAGTTGATTTTGCTTTTTAAAAATATCATACAACATATAGGCAAATACACTTATCTGAGAATATATTCCATGAAAAAAATTGGCTATTATCGAATTTTCTGGATGAATAGATATAGCTGCTGTAAGTATTAATGATATAATATTCATCATTATACTAAAATTTGAACTATGCAAATATGCTGCGAATGCTGTTAAGATAGATAAACTAGCACTCAGTAAAAAAACTTTATTTTTTACTAAACTGTTATCTCTCAACAATAGTAGTAGTACTAATATAATTGTATAAATAAATAAATTGACACCTATCAATTGATGATAAAAAAGCAAAGTAAAAGCTGTTGTTGCAAGTAGAATAAAATAATCGTTCTTTTTCATATAAATAATATTTAAGTTAAAAATGTATGTGTTGAAATAATTTAAGATCTGCTTTTTTTTGAAAAATGAGTTTTTTGGTAGCCACCAAATCTTCTTTTAATAAATGTTGAAAATCCCAGTTATAAAATCTATACGCATTTTTTCCTCTTCGATATGCCTGTATATAACTAGTAAAATATTCGGGCAATAAAATGGAACCAACTATGATAGTGCCCAATTGAAATAGACTTTTTTTACCATTACCCCATAAAAAAAATTGCATCCGAATTTCATCGATTGGATGAGTTGAATAATCTGTTAGAATATGGTACACATCATGACGTTCAAATTTGGACATTAAATGCAAGTGAAGTGGATGCAAAAAAAGATGTAATTGAAAACCTAATGAATTTGAAGGATAGTACATTAAATCAGCTTGTTGTATGGTCCATGCTTGTTTACTTGATTTAAAGTGTTTTTTATAGAATGTATTTGTTAGTTCTACCAATAAACCTGGCAGCTCCATGCGTGAAAATTTATATCTTGAAAGTGCTTTGTATTTCAAAGTGTTCATACAAAAAAAAGGTTTTATTTTTTATGTAATAATTTTTCTAATGCTTTAATATGATCTTGAAAAGCTTTTTTGCCTAGTATACTTACCTGATAAGTCGTTTTAGTTTTTTTACCTACAAATTCTTTTTTTACTAGTACATAATCTAATTTTTCTAAGGCACTAATATGGCTGGCTAGATTACCATCAGTTAAATCTAAACGCTCTTTCATTTCATTGAAATCAACTTCCTCATTAACCAATAAAATAGACATGATACCCAGCCGAACTCGGTTATCAAATGCTTTATTCAATTGTTCAATAATATTTTTCATAAAATAAATTTCATCTATCCCTTAGGCTTTAGTATCATATTTAAAATACATAATAACACCGTAAAGAATATGTAATATACCAAAACCAAGTATCCATAATTCAAATCCAAATCCAATATAAAATACGCCAATTAATCCTAAAGTGATTTCTGAAATGCCCAAATAACGAACTTCTTTATGTGTGTATTTACCTGCATTAAAACATGCAAAGCCATAAAATAATAAAGTACTAGGAGCTACTAATCCAAATAATCCCCATTTTAATAATGCGATACAAAATACTCCTCCTGCCAATAAAGGAATCATTAGATTAACTAATAATCTTTTGGAAGTACTATCCCATATTTTAATTCCTTTTTTTCTAGATTGTTTTATGGTAAAATACAAGCCGCAAGTGATAGATAAAAAGGCAACAATACAAGCATCTGCTATTAAGAATACTAAATCATCCCACATGGTGTGTCTTGGAAAAGAGGTAGCAAATTCACTATATGCACTTCCAATAGAACCTAAGTATATATAAGCTACTACAGAACCAATGATAGCAAAACAGCCAGCAAATACGCCTGCTAATCCACTTAAAGAAATAAAGCGAGAAGATTTTTCCATCATATCTTTGATATAATGAATATCTTGAAGGGTAGATTGATTATCTTTTGTCATTTTAGAAAGTGCTTTGTAATGCAAAGTTATATATAAAAATCAAAATGTCAATAGCTAGTTAAAATAAATTTTATGCTAGTAAACTAAATAATAAATGGTGCAGATAGGTTTTGATATATTTTTGATAGTCTTGATTCTTAATATCCGTTAAACGTGGTAAATGCAAACTAAAATAGAGTTGATTGTGTGATGTTTCAATGAGCGTACTACTCAAGGAATGAGGATATTTATATTTAGGTTGATATTCTTTTATCAATTGAGCTATATAAGCACATAAATCTTTATAGGGTTGAAAAAACTGTTCTTTATTAATTGCATCTATATCTTTCACTAAATATACTTTACTACTTTCTACCATAACGATTTCATTCAGCCATTTTTTATTATAATCTGTCTTAGTAATGCTTATAGGTAAGTCGCTAGTAAGTATATCCAATAACATTTCTAGCTTTAGTTTAGTACTGGTAATATTTTGCACTCTATATTCAATTAAAAACTGCATATAATACCAATACCAGTTTAAGATATACAATAACAAACGATGTTTATTCTCAAAATATCTATAAATAGTAGCTTCTGTAGTTTGAATTTCAATAGCTAACTTTTTAAAAGTAAATTGTTCAAAACCAATAGTATAAATTAAATCAATAGCTTTCTTAACTATTAATTTCCCTAAATCAGTTGATTCAGGATCTCTTAAATAGATCTTGTTATTAATTGGAAATGAAACTTGAAACTCCATAATATTTTACAAATATAAGAATTTTTGTAGTATTACAATCATTTAATATATTTTAACAATCATACATAATAGTATTACTATCATTTATTGTATTAATACTTATATTTGTATCGAAATAAAAAATCATATGTTACACAGCAATTATTTAAATAAGCTATGGAAGCTTGTAGATCTTGAAAAAGAAGAAATTGGTTCTGTATATTTTTATGCTATACTGAGTGGTATTACTCAGTTAAGTGTGCCTATAGGTATTCAAGCCATCATAGGATTTATTATGGGCGCATCTATGGTTACATCTATATATATACTAATTTTATTAGTCTTATTGGGGGTACTAATCATTGGATTACTTCAAATCAATCAAATGAAAATTATTGAGAAAATACAACAAAAAATATTTACTCGTTATGCATTTGATTTTGCTGAAAAACTTCCAAGATATGACCTATTTCAAACGGACCATCTTTATTTACCTGAAAAAATTAATCGTTTTTTTGATACCATTACCATTCAAAAAAGTTTGTCTAAATTATTATTAGATATTCCGGCTGCTAGTATTCAAATTGTTTTTGGATTGATATTATTATCTCTATATCATCCTATATTTATAATATTTGGTATTTTACTTATTTTTATTTTGTATTTGATACTAAAGCTTACAAGTACCAAAGGCATTGAAACCAGTTATGAAGAAAGCAATTATAAATATAAACTGGTGGCTTGGTTACAAGAGATGGCTCGTGTTATTCAAACATTTAAATTTAGCCAAGGAACTCATTTAAACTTAATTCATACGGATAAATATGTGAGTGGATATTTAAAATCTAGAACTGCTCATTTTCAAGTACTCTTATTTCAATACAAAACATTAGTTGCTTTTAAAGTACTTATAACAACTGCCATGTTAAGTATCGGTACATATCTATTATTAAATCAAAAATTAAATCTAGGTGAATTTATTGCTGCAGAGATTGTAATCCTCAGTTTGATTGCAGCTGTAGAAAAACTGATTAGCAGTTTAGAAATAGTATATGATGTAATTACTTCATTAGAAAAAATTTCAACCATTACAGATTCTCCTCTTGAAAAAGAAGGGAATGTTAAATTAGAATCAACTACTAGTGGTATACAATTAGAAATGAAAAATCTATCTTTTACGTATCCTGATGGTAATGAAGTACTCAAAAATATATCAATTGTATTTCCTGCCCATCAAATTACTTGTATCTCCAATATGACTGGCTCTGGTAAAACCACCTTATTAAAAATATTAAGTGGCAATTTTACTACTTATGAAGGTCAACTACTTGTAAATAATTTGAATTATAGTAATTATCAATTAGAATCTATTAGAAGTCAAACTGGCTTTTTGATGATGCACCAAGATATTTTTGCGGCTAGTATATTCGAGAATATTAGTATGGGAAGAAAAGATATTAGCATTGAACAAATAACAGCATTAGCTAATAAGCTTGGTATTCAAAATAGTATTAATGAATTAAAAGATGGCTATAATACTATATTAAAACCTGAAGGACTAAAATTAACCAGTTCATTAATCAAACATATTAAATTATTACGTGCATTTATTAATAAGCCTAAATTGATTTTATTAGAAGAGCCTTGGTTAGGTATTGATATCCAAACAAAAAATAAACTCATAGATTACTTATTTGAAATTGCTTCTACTTCTACTATCATTATTGCAAGTGATGATAGTGAATTTGCTCAAAAATGTCATCATCAAATATTATTAATTAACGGTACAGCACAATTAAAATCGAATAACTAATATGCTTACTAATCCATATAAAATACAACTAAAATCATATCAATCTATTTACCGATTAGATAAAAAAAGTAATATCAAATATTGGTTTTATGGTATTATCTTTTTTATGATTGTTTTTTTACTATTGCCTTGGACTCAAAATATTAAAACGAAAGGGAATATCACAACTCTATACCAAGATCAACGACCTCAAGAAATTAATTCTCCAATACCAGGAAGAATATTGAAATGGTGGGTGAAAGAAGGAGACTATGTAAAAAAAGGAGACACTATTTTACTGTTGACTGAAATCAAAGAAGATTATTTAGATCCTAATTTAGTTGCTCGTACTATCAATCAGGTAGATGCTAAAAAAGGTAGTATTCAATATTATGAAAATAAAATTACTACTGCCTCTCAGCAAATTCAGTCGCTAAACAATGCTAAAGAGTTAAAACTAGAGCAATTAAAAAATAAACTGAAACAATTAGATAGTAAACTAACAGGGGAACAAGCTGAATTAAGTGCAATAAAAAACGAAACTCAGTTAGCTAAAGACCAATACTTAAGACAAGTAAAAATGTTTGAAGAAGGTTTGGTTTCTAAAACACAATTGGAACAACGAAATATTGTGTATCAAAATACGATTGCTAAAAACATTGCTTTAGAAAACAAAGTGATGCAAACTCAACAAGAAATAATCAATACCAGGATTGAACAAAATAGTATTGAACAAGAGTATATTGAAAAAATCAGTAAAGTTGAAGGTGATAGATTTCAAAGTTTAAGCCAAGTGGCTACTGGCTCAGGTGAAGTAGCTAAGTTAGAAAGTCAAGTGAGTAGTTATAAAATCAGAAATGGTATGTATGTATTACTAGCCTCTCAAGATGGACAAGTAATACAAGCCGTTAGTGCTGGTATTGGTGAGGTGATAAAAGAAGGAGAGTCTATCGCTATTATTGTTCCTAATCTAGTAAATTATGCTGTTGAAATGTATGTTCGACCTGTTGATTTACCATTGATTCATCAACAACAAAAAGTACAATTTATGTTTGATGGATTCCCTGCAATTGTATTTAGTGGATGGCCAAATAATAGTTATGGTACTTTTTCAGGTAATGTAATTGCTATTGAAAGCGCTATAAGTAAAAATGGTATGTTTCGAATATTAGTAACAGAAACTAAAGCTGGAAAAAAATGGCCTCCGCAAATTAAAGTAGGGAGTGGCGCAGAAGGAATCATACTTCTTAAAGATGTACCTATATGGTATGAATTATGGCGAAATATAAATGGATTTCCTCCTGATTTTTATCAAACAGATGAAAGCAAAAAAGATAAAACCTATGAATCAAAAAAATAACCATATGCATTCTTTTTTCATGAAAATGAAATGGTTTGTACTTGCAGTATTCATGTCATCTAGTGTGCTATGCTTTGGACAAGACACACTACGCACATTAAATGCTGAACAGGTTTTTCAAATTGTAAAAAAGTATCATCCTATTGTTAAACAATCACAATTACAAATAGAAAACGCACAAGCTAATTTATTGAATGCACGTGGTTCTTTCGACCCCATAATCAATACGTATATTAGTCGTAAAACATTTGGAGGCAAAGAATATTATAACCAAATTACTCCCGAAATTGAAATACCCACTTGGTATGGAATTGAACTGTATACAGGTATTCAAAATTTAACAGGTGCAAAATTAGATCCCTCTGAGACTAGTGGTCAAAGTAATTATGTAGGTATTAGTATTCCACTTGCTAAAGATTTAATATTTGATAAACGAAGAGCACAACTCAGACAAGCACAAATTTTTAAAAGTTTAGCATCCGTAGAACAACAAAAAATGATCAATGATTTATTGATGGAATCAATGGATGCCTATTGGAGTTGGGTGAAAGCATACCAATCCTATCAAATTGTATCAGCTAATGTAGAAGTTACAAAAAAACGGACAGATTTAATTGTTCGTTCGTTTGTGAATGGTGAACGCGCGGCTATAGATACGGTGGAGGCAATGACGCAATTACAGAGTTTCTTATACCAACAAGCACAAGCTAAATTAGCATTTCAAAATGCGGGCTTACAGTTATCTTCTTATTTATGGACTGAAAACGAAACTGCTCTTATCCTTACTGAATTTGTAATTCCAGATACTACATGGGATAATCCAAGTTTATTTTCCTCATTTAATATTGTATTAGATGATTTATTGAATGCTGCGGATAAAAATCATCCGACATTAAAAAGTTATGATTATAAAATAGATGCATTAGTGGTGGAGAAAAGGTTGAAGTTTCAAGAACTACTTCCAAAAATAGATTTCAGATATAACCAATTAAGTAAAGGCTATAACCCAATAAATAGTTTGATTTCAGGACCGGTATTTGAAAATAATTTTCAATATGGAATCAAATTTCAAATGCCACTTTCTTTTTCTAGTGGCCGAGCAAATTATAAGATGGCTAAAATTAAAATTGAAAATACTAGTCTAGAACAAGTACAGAAACGAATTGCTATCCAATTAAAAATAAAATCCTATTTCAATGAATTTATCTATTTAAAAAACCAAATTGAACTTCAAACCAACAATTATCAATATAATTTGCAATTGGTGAAAGCTGAAGAATATAGGTATTTTAATGGTGAAAGTTCCTTATTTTTAGTGAATGCTCGAGAAAACAAATCTTTAGAAGCACTCGAAAAATTAATTGATTTAAAAACGAAGTACTACAATACAATATATGCCTTACAATGGAGTGCTGGATTGCTTTTCTAATGAACATTCATATAGGAATTATGTAATTTTTAGTCAGAATATCTAGTTTATATTTAGCTTTTAATTTTTTTGCTTTAGTTTTGTAAAAAGAAACTCATATGTCTCTATCAAAAAAATTCGCTTATGAAGGGCTCACATTTGATGATGTTCTTCTAATTCCAGCATATTCTGAGGTACTTCCACGCGAAGTAAATATTCAAACCAAATTCAGTAGAAATCTTAGCATCAATATTCCGTTGGTATCGGCAGCTATGGATACTGTTACAGAATATAAAATGGCTATTGCACTTGCACGTGAAGGAGGTATTGGTATATTACATAAAAACATGAGTATTGAAAAGCAGGCAGAAGAAGTGCGTAAAGTAAAACGAGCAGATAGTGGTATGATACTAGACCCGGTTACCTTACTTGAAACAGCTACAGTATCTGAAGCGTTGAAAATGATGGCAGAATTTAAAATCGGAGGTATTCCTATAGTAGATAAATCAAATAAATTAGTAGGTATTCTAACCAATAGAGATCTGCGTTTTGAGTCGAATCACAAAAAGAAAGTCTATGAGGTGATGACTAAAGAAAATTTGATAACTGCTAAAGACAATATGAGTTTACAAGCAGCAGAAAAAATTCTACAACAACATAAAATTGAAAAACTTCCAGTAATAGATAAGAACGGTAAACTAGTAGGATTAATCACTTATAAAGACACGTTGAAAGTAAAAGATTTTCCTAGTGGATGTAAAGATAAATATGGTCGTTTATTGGTAGGGGCTGCGGTGGGTGTAACTGCCGATATCATGCAACGAATTGATGCATTAGTGCATGTAGGGGTTGATGTAATATGTATTGATACCGCCCATGGACATTCACGTGGTGTATTAAACATGGTAAAAGAAGTACGTAAAAAATATAAAAACTTAGAAATCGTTGGAGGGAATGTTGCCACCAAAGAAGGAGCTGAAGCATTGATTTTAGCGGGTGTAGATGGCGTAAAAATTGGCGTAGGACCAGGTTCTATCTGTACTACACGTGTGGTAGCTGGTGTAGGTGTACCACAATTATCTGCTATTATAAATGGATCTGAAGCGGTAAAAAAATCTGGTGTAAGTATTATTGCAGATGGTGGAATTCGTTATACGGGCGATATTGTAAAAGCTTTGGCAGCAGGTGCTGATTGTATTATGGCTGGTTCTATTTTTGCGGGTGTGGAAGAAAGTCCAGGCGAGACTATTATTTTTGAAGGAAGAAAATTCAAGAGCTATAGAGGAATGGGTAGTGTAGAAGCGATGAAGGAAGGCTCTAAAGACAGATATTTTCAAGATGTAGAAGATGATATCAAAAAATTAGTACCCGAAGGAATTGTTGGAAGAGTGCCATTTAAAGGGACTTTAAGCGAAGTAGTACATCAATATTTAGGTGGATTAAAAGCTGGGATGGGTTATGTAGGTGCTAAAAATATCGCAACACTTAAAAAAGCAAGTTTTGTAAAAATTACTACAGCTGGGGTAAAAGAAAGTCATCCACATGATGTCACTATCACCAAAGAAGCACCAAACTATTCCAGATAATTCATACAACTACTAAATTATTTAGAATACACTATCGTCTTAGGATGGAAATATTTCCAGCTGTGCCAATATTCTTGATAGCATTGTATTTTGTATAGCTTCGATGAAGAAGTATATGATGTTCCTATTAAATCATATTTATTATCACCCATACAAATGGTATCCTTATGTAAATTTATCGTTTCATGTGTTGGATTTTCAAATGCTGCAAAACTCTGAGCATCCTTTGAAAGCACAATAAATATAGGGCTAGCAGCAATAGTATCTTGAAGCAAAGATTGTTGTACTAAGAGATTCCAATCATATGCTTTAGTTTGTTCTTTATACTTCACTCCTACTACCCATGATTTGGGCATTAAAAAATGTACATCTCTTCTAGTCAAACTACTTATACTTTTTCCTTTTTCATAATTAGCATTAGGGTCATAGTCCTTTAAATAGGATGGATTTACTTGCATCACTTTACCAGATGGATATAGCTCAAACCATTTCGCTATAGATAACTGACTTGCACTATGTTCTTTTAATAATTGTCCTTTAGAAGGTCCACAAATTGCCTCTCCAGTAGCTTGTCGCCACCATGAACCTGTAAAATCATCTTCAAACATAGCATTAAAATGATCCATACCTACTAGGCGAAAAGTGGTGTAACGACCATTTATATAGGGTTCAAATACACGAGCTGTTCTACATACACTACAATAGGTAATCATAAATATTTTGTCACCAATAGTATCAATTACTTGATGATGATAAGCTAAAAACTCTATAGGATAGGCTTTGGCTTCTCCATTGTTATATACTCCTATGACCAGGCGATCTGGCGATAAAGTGTTTTCATTTTTATTTTTTAATTGCAACTGATTGCAAGGCAAAAACATGGCCTCTGCTGCTAACTTAAAATTAACTAAATAGATAAATAAAATACCTAGTATAAGTATAAAAACGGGTATCCCTTTATATTTGGTTTCAAAAGCATATCTAATATTGATTCCTATTGAAATGATCAAAGCTATACGTACCACCCATCTTACTTGATGCAATATATAAGCCCATTCAACTGTATTATATAGTTGACTTAGAGGCATAGGCATAATCAAATAAACCCGCATCAATTCAAAAAGGCACAAAAGAAATATCGAGCTGTAAAAAAAAATCTTTTTCACTTTTAATTTTAATAATACATATCAAACCTATAAAATAATAGGTAGATATCTTATACCGTATATGATTTTATATTTTTCTGTTTGCTATCTATTTTCATATATATAAATATAATTCAAACTTTTTAGTATTTTTATACACCATATATTCCTTTATTTATAGCATTCTATAACGTTTTATACTAATTAATATTATTTTTTAGCTCAAACAAATACAAATAAATGTATTATTTTATGAATCATAATTACTCTACACTTGTATCGTTAAGTTATATAAAGAGCTAAAATTTATAATACATATTCTTAAAAACTTAATAAAGCCAATGAAAAGCTGAAGAAATCGGCAGTAGAACAAAACAAAAGCCATGCTGCCGGTTTTTGAAAGCTAAAAAACAAGTTAAAAAATGAAAGTCTCCTTAATAAAGCCTTGTTAATAGTTTTTCATTCTTATAATGTTTAGTAATTTTTTGGGTAAGCTTGGTAATTATACCAAGCTTTCTTTTTATCTATTATCGCCATTACCGAGTGGACTAGGCTTCACTTCTTTTAAATTTTTGTTATATATTTCACAGCCTGGCAGATAATCTTTAAGTTGTTGTTCTTTTAAGCTTTGAATATTATTATAACTAATATCTAATTTTTTTAAGCTTTTTATTTGTCCAATAGTTAATACTTCTTTATTGAAATCAAGTTTTGTATTATAGGATACATTCAATTCTTCTAGCTTACTTAATTTAGCCAAATTCTTTGGTAATGCTGTTAGTTCATTTGCTTTTACATTCAATACGGTCAAGTCTTTTAAATTACAAATTCCTGCTGGTAATACCGCAATTAAGTTATCTCTTAATTGTAAGTTTTGCAGCTCTTTTAAATTACTAATCTTCTCACTGATATCAACAATCACATTATCATTCAATGATAGCCTTACTAATTTCTTTAAATTATATAATTCATCAGGTATCGTTTTAATTTTTTTATCGGCTTTATTAAAATAGTTGCCATCTAAATTGAGCACACTTAATTCTTGTAAACTACCTATCGCTATTGGAATTTCATGGATATTATTCTTACCTAGATCTAAATATGTCAATTGTGTACAAGTAGCTATATCGTCCGAAATTTCATCGATAACATTAAAACTTAAATCGACATATTTTAATTGAGGTTTCTCTTTAAATAAAATGCTGGTTTTACTTAAAGCATGACCCGTTAAACTCAAATATTCTAGGTTGATTAATTTTTTAAAGGACGCAGGAACTTCGAGCATTCTCACTTTCATAGCACCATCTACCACATTATATTCTAATTTTTTCAAATTCACTAAATCCCCAAATTTTGCTGGTAATTCAAGAATATCATTGCCTGTTAAAACAATTTCTTCTAAAGTTTTTATTAATATAATTTCTTCAGGTAAAGAATTAAATCTATTATATGATAGGTCGAGTGATTTTAATTTCGGGCATGTAGCTAAAACCGTTAACACCTGAGGTAGATTCATACTCTTATTGGAACATAGATTGATTGATTCTAGATTACTAAATTCTTTAAAATTAATAGGTAGTGCAGTAATATTATTATAACTGATATCTAAATTTTTCAGTTGTTGTAACTCATTAAATGAATTACCTAAATCAAAAATTTGACAATAGGATAAATTCAAATTTTGTAATTGTTGAATATCTTTTGTTTTATCAATGATTTCTGATTCACTTAAATAGGGATTATTAGCTAAATTGATACTATTTAATTTCTTTAATGAGGTCAATGATTTAGGTAGAGATTGAAACTTATTGTTTTTTAAATTAAGTGATTCTAAGTTCTGTAATGCTCCTATTTGATCGGGCAATTGTGTATATCGACCAGCATTCAGTTCTAGGTATTTTAATTTAGGCAATGCACTCAGCTGATTTAAAAGTATATTTAGATCTAACTCTGGGCATTTATTTACAATTATTTCTTCAAGATTGATAAGTTGTGTAATACTTGCTGGAAGTGATTTGATATTACAACGATCGACAAATAATCGTTTTGTATTTTCAACATCTTTTAAACCCGCCTCAATACGTTGTTGTACTTCATGAATTTGAATCGAATCCACTTCTTTTTGATGACGAGTATAAGCTACTGTAGCTATGCTATCCCATGGAGTTGGATCGAATCGGGGTTTGAATTTAGTAATTCGATATGGGTCGGTGATATTAGTAGTATCTTGAGCTATGACCAGGATATTGGCTACAACTAGCATCAGGCTAATCAAAAAGATTTTTTTCATTCGTTCGATTTAATTATGAATTTTTTTCTGGACGCATTTGAGGGAAAAACAATACATCTTGAATAGATGATTGATTAGTCAATAACATCACTAATCTATCAATACCAATACCCATACCACTGGTAGGAGGCATTCCATATTCAAGGGCACGTAAGAAATCATAATCGATAAACATCGCTTCATCATCTCCACGTTCCATCAATTTGGTTTGCTCTTCAAATCGAGCACGTTGATCTAATGGGTCATTCAACTCACTATAAGCATTAGCAATTTCTTTTCCATTAATCATCAATTCAAATCGTTCTACCAATGCCTCATTATCTCTATGTTTTTTACACAAAGGACTCATTTCAATTGGATAATCTGTAATGAATGTTGGTTGAATATATTTGGCTTCACATTTTCCACCAAAAATTTCATCGATTAATTTTCCTTTACCCATAGAAGCATCCACTTCTATGTGTAAACTTTTACAAACTTCTCTCAATTCATTTTCATCCATTTGACTTACATCAATTCCAGTATGTTCTTTTATAGCATCATACATACTGATACGTTTAAACGGTTTTTTGAAATTGATTATTGTATCTCCTAATTGTACGTCGCTTGAACCAGTTGCATCGATGGCAATTTTTTCTAACATATCTTCTGTCATGTCCATCATCCAATTATAATCTTTATAGGCCACATAGATTTCCATCATGGTAAATTCAGGATTATGTGTACGATCCATTCCTTCATTACGGAAGTCTTTAGCAAATTCATATACCGCATCAAATCCGCCAACAATTAATTTTTTTAAGTATAATTCATTCGCAATTCTCAGATATAATGACATATCTAAGGTATTGTGATGCGTGATAAAGGGACGAGCTGCTGCACCACCTGGAATAGGCTGTAGTATAGGCGTTTCAACTTCTAAATAGCCTTTATCATTAAAGAACTGGCGCATCGAATTAATGATTTTAGATCTTTTGATAAATACCTCTTTCACTCCTGGTGTCACAATTAGATCTACATATCTTTGTCTGTAACGCATTTCAGGATCACTGATAGCATCATGTACATTTCCATCTGCATCTGTTTTTACAACTGGCAATGGTTTTAATGACTTAGATAATAAGCTAATCTCTGTGCTATGAATACTGTCTTCGCCTGTTTTGGTCGTGAACATATATCCTTTCACCCCAATAAAATCGCCTAAATCAAGGTGTTTTACTATTTCATCAAAAAAGGTTTTATCTTCTGTAGGGCAAATATCATCACGCTTTACATATAATTGAATCAAGCCAGCGCCATCTAGTATTTTTATAAATAACACTTTGCCTTTATCATTTACACTGGTAATTCTACCAGCTAAGCAAACATCTAACTTGGTTTCTTTGTCTTTGCTATAGGCTTCTTTAGCAGCACTACTGCTATGTGTAATGGGGTATAATGCTGCAGGATATGGGTCGATTCCTAAACTTCTAATTTTTTGTAATTTGTCTCTTCTACCAATTTCCTGATCGCTTAAATGATGCTCACTCATGATTCTAATGATTTATTTTTTTGCAAAAATAGTATGTATCTGTGTTATTGGGCTTGAATATTTAATAACAGCCCTAAAATAAATTGGTCACGCCTAGGCGTGACCAAAAATTTCATTCGCTTTATCAAGTGGAAGGTTTTCTTTTGTTATATGCAGTTTAGAATCCGATTCCGAATCGTAATCCAGCTGAGGCATTCATATCTACACCGCTACCATTGTTATAAACTGGCGCAAAAGTTTGAATTGGATAATTTATTGGATCATAAATATTAGTAAACCATCTAGCACTTAATCCTAATTTAAAATTCACTTTTTTATTGGTATAGAATTTCACTCCAAATAATGCGCCACCCATTGGTCCGCCAATATTTTTTTGTTGATAGTTATACTCATAAGTAGAGTTCGTATTATAATCATAATACGAGTAAAATCTATCGCTTCTATTATTTAAGTTTAATCCATAACCTAATTCTATTTGATAGAATGGAGTAACTTTTCTTTTTAATATATCACCACCATATACAATGTTAAATGATACAAATGGACTGTGGTAATTATAACCAGAACGATAAGGTCTACCACCCATATAATCGTCCATTAATCTACCATCATTATAATTTCCTATTTTATTGGCTTCGATCCCTACTGCCAAACCTAAATACCCAAAACGACCAAATTTATAACCATTCAATACGCGTAAACCTGGAGATCCTTCCATAAGAAGCTCAACTCCACCAAAATAGCCTTTTTGTTTGCTATAAAAGGGTTTTGGTTCTTTTTTGATTTTAGTAGTTGGAGTAGTTACGGCAGTAGGAGCTGGCATCGGTTTTAATTCTCTGGTAAATTTTTCAACTTCAGAAATTTGATACGAAAATTGACTTCCATCATTGGTTTGAATTTTCAAGGATTTACCAGGTACTTGTTCGATAATAATCCCTTTGATCATACTTCCATTAGTTAAGTATACTACATCGATATAATCGCTTAAAGATTGTGCAAATAAGCTGCTGGTAGAGATTACAGTAAAAATAAGTAAGAATAGGCTTGTTTTAAATTTTTTCATCATTTGTTTGGTATTATTTAGAAAATTACCCTTAAAACGGGCGTTTTTGGTATTCGGTTGCTTTAACGCACCAAATTTACAATTATTGTTTATAAAAAAATAATATAAATATAGCTACAACAATTAATTTCGCGTGGTGAATAGCAGACAGTCAGAGATATTTCAAGAAGTAAAGAATATTTTTTCTGCTCATTTAGAAAATCATCAATTACGTAAAACCCCCGAACGATTTTCTATTTTAGAGGAAATATATTCTCGCGATGACCATTTTGATGCAGAAGAGTTATTTGAAGATTTAAAAAAGAAGCAGTTGAATGTTAGTAGAGCTACGGTTTATAATACCTTAGAACTATTACATGGTTGTGATTTAATTAAAAAACATCAATTCGGTAAAAACTTAGCTCAATATGAAAAATCATATGGACATAAACAACATGACCATATCATTTGTGTGGATTGTAAGAAAGTGGTAGAGTTTTGTGATCCTCGAATTCAGCAAATTCAAAGTATGATGGGCGAATTATTAAATTTTAAAATCACTCATCATTCCTTAAATCTTTATGGTATTTGTGGCACTTGTCAAATTCAAAGAGAGAAAAATCATACAACAAGTAACGAGTAAAGAATACACATATTAAATATAGTAACAAAGTAAAAAGAAAAACATGGTAGACGTATTATTAGGCTTACAGTGGGGCGACGAAGGAAAAGGTAAAATTGTAGACGTATTAGCCAACCAATATGATATGGTGGCTCGTTTTCAAGGCGGACCAAATGCAGGTCATACATTAGTCATCGGAGGCAAAAAAATGGTATTACATACGATTCCATCGGGCGTATTTCACGATAGACCTATTAACTTAATTGGAAATGGAGTAGTAATCAATCCCGTAACCTTAAAAGCTGAAATTGAAAACTTAGAAAGTGTAGGGATTCAAATAAAAAAACAATTATATATTTCTAAAAAAGCGAGTTTAATTTTACCTACACATAAAATTTTAGATGCGGCAAGTGAAGCGCAAAAAGGTAGTTCTAAAATAGGATCTACATTAAGAGGTATCGGTCCAACTTATATGGATAAAACCGGAAGAAATGGGATTCGTGTAGGAGATATTTTAAGTGCTGATTTTAAAAGCACCTATTCAAAACTCAAAGAAAAACATTTACACTTATTAAAGATTTATGATTTTGCTTTTGAATTAGAAGCTGAAGAAAAAACTTGGTTTGAGGCGATTGATTTTATGAAAAGCTTACAAATTGTAAATAGCGAATATTTTGTGAATGATTATATTCAAAATGGTAAAAAAATATTAGCCGAAGGGGCGCAAGGTTGTATGTTAGATATCGATTTTGGCACGTATCCTTATGTAACTTCTTCCAATACTGTTACAGCTAGTGCTTGTAATGGCTTAGGTATTTCTCCTTCTAAAATCAAAGAAGTGATTGGTATTTCTAAAGCGTATTGTACACGTGTTGGTTCGGGACCATTCACTACTGAACTAGAAGATGAGATGGGTGAAAAACTTCGTAAAAATGGAAATGAATTTGGTGCTACAACGGGCCGACCTAGAAGATGTGGATGGATTGATTTACCGGCGTTGAAGTATACCTCAATGTTGACAGGACTGACCAAATTAATCATCACTAAAATAGATGTATTAAACGATTTCGATACGATTAAAATGTGTACCCGTTATTTACATAATGGAATAGAAACTACTGAACTTCCATACGATATTGTAAATGATAAAATATATCCTATTTACGATGATTTTAAAGGATGGAATACGTCCTTAGAAAATGCGAGTGATTTTCAAATGTTGCCTAATGCCGCAAAAGAATATTTGAATTATATCGAAACGTATTTAGGCGTTCCTATCTCTTTAATATCGAATGCGCCAGATCGTGAGAAGATGATCATTAAAGATGTTAGCTTATTAGTATAACCTTGGAACAAACTACTTTTAGTATTGAATCTATCGATGTTTTTAAAAAGAAAGCATTAGTATGGGCACAATCATTTTCTGTTTTTTGTGCACTCGATTCGAATGAATATACACAAGATCCTTATGATCAATTTGAATTTGTATTAGCCGTTGATGCACTAGAAACATTTACTGCAACATCAAATTCCTTTGAGCAACTAGAAGCATATCGACAACAAAAAGCTACGTATTTGTTTGGTTATTTAGGCTATGATTTAAAAAACGAAATAGAAGATTTACATACTGCACATACAGATACATTCAATTTTTCGAATATGTATTTTTTCGAACCACGATATATTCTTCAAATCGATAAAAAAAATAAATTAAGTATCAATCGCAACTATCCTGAAGCATTTGCTATCTATGAGATGATTCAATCTATGCCTCTTGAAATTCCTACACAGTATTATGCCATTGAGTTGCAAAGTAAGATAACACGCGATGCTTATCTCGAAAAAATTAGACGTATACAAGAACATATAATTGAAGGCGATATTTATGAATTAAATTTTTGTAGAGAATTATATGCTATTGACATAGGACTCAATCCCTTGGCGATATACCTACAACTGAATGATACGGCCAAAGCCCCTTTCAGCTCATTCTTTAAAATAGAAGATCAATATATACTATGTGCGAGTCCGGAGCGCTTCTTACAAAAAAAAGGAAGTCAATTATTGTCTCAACCCATAAAAGGAACTATAAAACGAGGAGAGACTATGGAAGAAGATGCTTTTTTTCAAAGTGAATTATATCATAGCGAAAAAGAGCGCGCTGAAAATATTATGATTGTTGATTTGGTGCGAAATGATTTAACGCATTTTGCTGAAACAGGCAGTATTAAAGTAAAAGAGTTATTTGGTATCTATACTTTCAATACGGTACATCACATGATCAGTAGCATCACGGCTACTTTAAAAGATACAACGAAGTATGTACAAGCTATTAAAAAAGCCTTTCCGATGGGTTCGATGACGGGTGCCCCGAAGATACGAGCTATGGAATTGATTGAGGCGTATGAAGAGAGTAAACGAGGGGTATTCAGTGGTAGTATTGGCTATTTTACGCCAGAAAATGACTTTGATTTTAATGTAGTGATACGAACTATTTTATACCATCAAAAAAATAAGTACCTTTCCATTCAGAGTGGAGGAGCAATCACACACGACTCTATTCCAGAAGCAGAATGGGATGAACTAAACTTAAAATCAGCTGTTATTCAAAAAATATTAAAAGGTCAAACACATGAATAAAAATACAAGCATACTCGTTCAAGCATTATTAGAGAAAGCCTCTTTAAAACAATTTATTTATAGAAATACATTGAGTCAATTTGAGTTACTCAAAAACACTTTAAAAGTATTGATTGAGCAAGTGCATGAAAAGATTGTAGATAAGGATAAGAATGTAATTGTAAATTATAGTGAGAAAAATGCCTTTGAAGTACAAATACAATTTGGTGGCGATTTACTTGTATTTACGATGCATACCAATGTTTTTAATTTTGATGAAAACCATAGTATACATAAGAATAAATATGTAGAAGACGATATTAGTAATAGTTATTGTGGGATGATTGAAATCTATAATTTCTTAGCTGATTCCTTAAAATATCAGCGATTAAATGATAGTGGTTATTTAATTGGGCGAATTTTTATCAATAGAGAAAATCATTTCTTTACAGAAGGCAAAGGACAAATGGGATTTTTATTCAGTGATTTTGCGAATCAAATAATACAACAATCGACTCTAGAAAACATTATTGAGATAGCCATTCTATATTGCATAGAGTTTGATTTATGGGCACCCCCATTAGCAGAAGTAGAAGAAATAACCGTTTTAGAAAAATTACAACAAGAAGGAAATGTAGCACATAAAACAGCTAAACGATTGGGGTTTGATATGAGTGCGATTTTGAAAAAAGATAGAGTGGTGAAATAAATTTTTAATGTTGACACGCTAAGTGTTAAATGCTTTCAAGCCAAGGCGTGATTTAAGGTTGAATGATATTATGCAAGAGTGTGATTGGATGTAGAATGCACTACGCTTTTAAATGTTCCCAAGAACATCTGTAAGAATGCTTATAACAAATTTCGTAGTATAAATTGAAAGATGGATATATTACACCGCAGCGGGGGCATCTTCAGCGCTTTCTTGTTCGCCCATATTATCTTTTACTTCGTCGACAAATTCTTGAATCACTTCTTCTTCGTGTGGGAAAAACTTACGTTGAAAAATTAAGATTAAGAATACTCCTATAGTAATAGACGAATCTGCAATATTAAAAATCGCATTAAAGAAAGAGAATTCAGAGCCTCCAATGAGTGGAATCCATTTAGGAAGTATTGCATTATTTACTATAGGGAAATAAAGCATATCTACTACATTACCTTTTAAGAAGGATGAGTAACCTCCTTCTTTGGGAAATAATTGTGCTAACTCGTGGTAACTATTATTGAAAATCATTCCATAAAAAGCACAATCAATCATATTGCCTATGGCACCTGCTAATATGAGTGAAATGCAAAAAACCAAACCGGTATGAAAGCCTTTTTTAATGCCATTGAGTAAGAAATAGATAATCCCAATGATGGCAAAAATTCTAAAAAAACTTAAAAACAATTTTCCATTCATCCCTCCTAGCTCCATACCAAAAGCCATACCCGCATTTTCAGTGAAATGAATTTTAAAAAAATTAGGAATAATAATGATTTCTTGACCAGCAAACATATGAAGTTTCACAGTAAACTTCAATGCTTGATCGAGCAAAAGAATAATAGCAACCGTTATGATTGCTATAATATATTTTTTCTTATTAGTCAATGGAATCTATTTTAAAATACTTCAAGTACCAGATACTTTATTTTGATTTATGTTCTTGATTTTTAGCTTCAATACTTTGTGTAGCATGAGGTACTGCACGAAGACGTTCTTTAGAAATAAGTTTGCCTGTATCTTTACAAATACCATAGGTTTTGTTCTGGATACGTACTAATGCTTTTTCTAAATTTTGAATATAGGTGGTTTGACGTGAAGCCATTTGGTTTAAGTATTCTTTCTCTTGATGTAAAGAACCTTCTTCCATTGAATTAAATTTATGGTCATCTTCACCCATTGAATTATCATCTTTTTTCTGAATTTGATTTCTATAGGTCTCTAATTCTTGGTGCGCTATTTCTAATTTACTTAAAATTAATTGCTTGAATTCTTCTAATTCATCGTCGTTGTATCTATTTTTTTCTGTTGACATACGCTTTACAATTTGATTTTTTTAAGCTAAAACCATAACAATTTTAACTTTGGTTACCTTAATTTTATTTTTGAGTTACAATTAATTTTACTTTCATCATCAATTCATTCACTTCAATTTCATCGTAAACATCTATTTGGTCATTGACTAAAATCTGCTCCGCTAAAATTTCATTACAAATATAATCTTTATATAAATGCAATGCATCTGCAAATTTATCCACTCCATTAATTTCAACCAAAATTCGATCGGTCACGTTGAAATCCTTGTCTTTTCTAAGATTTTGTACTTTATTCACAAATTCTCTAGCATTCCCTTCGGCTAATAATGCTGGCGTAAGGTTGATATCTAAGGCTACCGTCAATTGATTCAAATTGGTCACTATCCATCCAGGAATATCTTCACTGATAATTTCTACTTCATCTGTAGTGATTTCAATGGATTTATCTTCAATCATTATAGTTAGCTTTTGCTCTTTTTCTAATTGTATGATTTGCTCTTGACTTAATTGTTCAAATACCGCTTTTGCACTTTTCATCATGGCGCCTAACTTCGGACCTAATGCTTTGAAATTTGGTTTTGCTTTTTTAGTGACTATCCCCGCAGTATCTGTAACATATTCAATTTCTTTGATATTCACCTCACTTAAAATATACGATTCTACTTGTTGTAATTGCTCTTTCTTAGCAATACTTTCAACGGGTATTAATATTTTTTGTAGTGGTTGACGCACTTTTATTTTTTCTTTTTTACGTAAGGAAAGCACCATACTACAAATATCTTGAGCCATACCCATACGTTCTTCGAGTAGCATATCAATTTTAGATTCGTCTACTTGATGGAGTATACTTAAATGGATTGAATCATGCTTGAATGCTGAGTTGTGCGCTTTAGCAGCTACTCGAATACTATCCGTTAGATTTTTATATAACCACTCACTAAAAAACGGAGCAATCGGACTCATCAATTGACTGATAGTAGTAAGACATTCAAATAAGGTATCATAAGCTACACGTTTATCTTCATTCATAGCACCTTTCCAAAATCTTCTTCTACTTAAACGTACATACCAATTGCTCAAATGTGCATCCACAAAGGTTTCGATAGCACGAGCCGCTTGTGTAGGTTCATAATCATTATAGAATGCACTTACTTCTTTCACTAAATTTTGAAGTTTAGATAATATCCATTTATCTAATTCTGTTAGTTTGCTTTCATCAGTAGCGATTTCTTCATTCTTGGTATACCCGTCGATATTGGCATACAGCGCAAAGAAAGAATAGGTATTATACAAAGTACCGAATAATTTTCGTTGCGTTTCAATGATGCCTTCACTTTCTTCGGTTTCATTATCCCAACTAAATTTTAAGTTGTCCCAAGGATTGCTATTGCTCATCATATACCAACGAACTGCATCAGCACCATATTTATTAATCGCTAAGAAAGGATCCACGCCGTTGCCTAAACGTTTACTCATTTTATTCCCATTCTTATCGAGCACTAAACCATTTGACACTACTGTTTTATAAGCCACATTATCAAACAACATAGTACCTAATACATGCAATGTATAAAACCATCCACGAGTTTGATCAACCCCTTCAGCAATAAAATCGGCAGGGAAACTTTTTTTAAATTTCGCTTCATTCTCGATTGGATAATGCCATTGCGCATAAGGCATCGCCCCACTATCAAACCATACGTCCATCAAATCTTCTTCACGTTTCATTGGTTTACCACTATCGGCAACTAATATTACTCTATCGATATAAGGTTTATGTAAATCGATTTGAGCATCACCCGTTGGGAAATCACTCGCTTGCATAAATCCTTTTTCAATCGATTTGGTGATTTCACTTTTGAGTTCGGCAATACTTCCGATTACTTTTACTTCATCCCCTTCAGCTGTTCTCCAAATAGGAATAGGCGTTCCCCAAAAACGAGAACGAGAAAGATTCCAATCGATTACATTTTCTAACCATTGTCCGAAACGACCTTCCCCAGTAGCTTTTGGCTTCCACGTAATCTCTTGATTTAAGGCTACCATTCTATCTTTTACTGCTGTTGTTTTGATAAACCAACTATCTAAAGGATAATAAATAATAGGTTTATCAGTACGCCAGCAATGCGGATAGCTATGTTCGTATTTTTCAGTTTTGAAAAGTTTATTTTCTACTTTTAACTTCAATACAATCATATCATCAGCACTCATGTATTTCTCTAATTTCGGAACAATTTCTTTTAAACGTTCTTGTTGATCTTTTAATGCAATCGCTTTTTCTTCATCGGTTAAATACGCTTCTTTTACATAAGAGCCTGCCAATGGAAAAATAGTATCATTAACGCTCTCTAAAAATTTCCCTTGTTTATCTACCAAAGTCAGGTTGCCCATACCTTGTTGTTTGGCCACACGCATATCATCGGCACCAAATGAAGGAGCGATATGTACGATACCTGTTCCATCAGTCGTGGTTACGAAATCGCCAATGATTACTTCGAAAGCCTTCCCATCAGTAGGTTGTACGTAAGGCAATAATTGTTCGTATGCGATTCCTTTTAAAGATGAACCTAGACCAACCACTTTTTTATCATGTATTGGCAAGTTATTCCAAGCAAAAGTTTTGTCTGCTAAATCAGCTGCAAGTATGACACTTACTTCTTTTTTAGTATAGAAATTAATGGTTTTAATTTTTACATATTCAATCTTCTCTCCTACTGCCAATGCTACATTGCTAGGCAAAGTCCATGGAGTAGTAGTCCATGCGATGATACGTACATCTTCATTATCCTCCTCAAATAAAAAGGCTGATTGTTCATTTTTGATAAGTGTAAATTGTGCGATAGCGCTCACATCTTTCACATCTCTATAGCAACCAGGTTGGTTTACTTCATGGCTACTCAATTGAGTACCCGCTGCAGGAGAATATGGTTGAATAGTGAAACCTTTGTATACATAACCTTTATCAAAAATAATTCTAAAAATCGCCCATAGCGATTCCATATACTCATTAGTATAAGTGATATACGGGTGATCTAAATCTACCCAATAGCCCATTTTCTGGGTTATTTCATCCCATTTATCTTTGTATTTAATAACTTCTTGTCGGCAAACACGATTATATTCTTCTACAGTAATTTTAGTACCGATATCTTTTTTAGTAATTCCTAAAGTTTTTTCAACGTTTAATTCGATAGGCAAGCCGTGTGTATCCCAACCTCCTTTACGATCTACTCGTTCGCCTTTCAGGGTATGAAAACGAGCAAAAACGTCTTTGATGGTACGAGACATCACATGGTGAATCCCAGGCATGGCATTGATACTAGGGGGGCCTTCAAAAAATATATAAGGCTTCTCTTCGCTACGTTCTTGAATAGATCTAGTAAAAATTTGTTCTTGTTCCCAAAATTTTAATATTTCAGTATCCATACTAGGCAAATGAATTCCAGTATATTCGGGGTATTGATTCGGCTTATCTGCGTTTTTCTTGTTCATCGTAAATTTCTAACTAAAGTGTGCAAAAATACGCAAAACAATTGTGAATTCTATGTAATCTATCGCTATTCTCTAGTGAAATTAGTAATTTGAAGGATTATTATACTATTTTAGTCCCATTAATATAACTTATGAAAAATTCATATTTAAGAATTAGTTCAAATAAACAGTGGGTTAAAACCCACTATAGAAGCAAACCTTTTGGTCTATCTTCTGATAGGCAGGACTTCGATTTATGAACTCATCCCGAAGCTTCAGGACTTTGAACTCTGAACTTAGAACTTAGAAAAAGAAAAGGCCATCAAGTAAATACCTGACAGCCTTTAAATCACATGAACATGACTCTATTATTGTTTGATAATTTTTTGAATCCCTTTATCTTTTCCGTTAGTTATTTGAACAGCATACATCCCAGCTGGTAAAGTACCTAATTGAATTGTATTTTTAGCACTTGATAATTCGGTAGTATAAATAATGTGACCTTGTAAATCGCTAATACTAAGCAAGCTTTTTTTATCTGCAACTAAGTTGCATTCAACGGTTATTTCATTGATGGCAGGCTGCGGATAAACGCTAAAAGTTAAATTATTTTGAGCACGAGGGGCGATACCTACATGTGAAGTAGTATCTTCTAAAAACCACAGTCCGCCTGCATTTGTCGAATCTTGTTCAGTACTAGCAAATAAATCTAAATCATTATCAGCATCAATATCCACGAAAGAAGCTATACGAAGAGAAGCATCTGGGAAAACAATATTAAATGGATCCATTTCTGCTGCACTTGTAAAAGAAGGGTCTCCAGTGGATCCAGAGGTATCTCTATACATAGTCATATTACCATAGTAACTGATATTGAATAAATCTACATCCCCATCTTTATCTAAATCAGCAAAGGTAGGCACACTGATTACTGGTTCGACCGTCATACCAAATGGATTTGTTATTGGCGGATCAAATGTAGGACTAGAAGCCGTACCTGCATTTAAATACGTATAATAAGTAGTTGAATACGCAGTATAGTCAAAAGAATTTAAGACCATATCTAAATCGCCATCATCATCAATATCTACTAACTTAGGAGCACCAAAAAAACCTGGAGCTGCTGCAAGAGCAAATGGATTATTAACCGGAGCAGCAAATGCTGGAGCAGTAGCAGTACCTGTATTTTCAATAAAAGAAAAATTGATATTACCACTTCCTGTACCATAGGAATAACCGCATTCAAATAAATCAATATCTCCATCATTATCAATATCACCTGATGTATATAGAGTTATCATCGTACCTGGAGCACTTAATCCATAAGGATTTGTAATAGAAGCTGCAAAATTTGGCGCATATTTAGTTCCAGTATTTCTGTATAATAAATGATTCCCATAATAATCAGCAGTCATCAAATCTAAATCCCCATCCCCATCTATATCAAAAAACTCAGGTTGAAATAAATTATTATTATCAGTAATTCCAAAAGGATTTCTTACAGCCGCTTTGAACGATTGCGCTTGTATATTATAGCCACTCAATAATGCAACTGCCAAAGAGGAGCCCACAAGCATTCTTTTCAAATAAAAAGAAGGAATTTGAAAGGATAATTTTTGAACTAATCGTTTAATTTCTCTGATTACTTTTTCACTAGTATCAAATGATAATGTTTTAATAAGTTTTTTTAATTGTTTTACTTTTTTCTTAAAAGGTAGATTTGTTTTTTTCATTACTTTTTTGGTTTAATACGTATATAACGACAAATTATTTTTTTGGTTGCTTCTACTACATATTCTTAATTAATATATACATATCGACTTATTTCAATAAACATATCAGCAGATAATGAATTTCTATTTTTAATATCTTCCAATGAAGAATATTTCCCATTGTTGGTTCGTTCAGAAATAATTAATAAAGCTGTAGAATAATTCAATCCAGGAATAGTCATTAGATTATATACATCAACTGTATTGATGGCAATTTTTTTACCTGATTGATCCATACTCGGGTTAGTAGTTGTTCTTTGAGTACTTGGATTCGCTTTAGGTATAGATGCTGCAGGGGGTGTAATAGTAGGTTTTGGAGTAGATGTATAGGTAGTAGAAGATTGAGGTTTAGATCTAGTACTATTCATTGAATCGATCATATCTTTATTTTCATCTTTATCTCTATTAAAGAAAGAATACCATAAGAAGAAAGAATAGATAAGTGTTATGAGAGCAAGAATACCTAAAGGATATATATATACATTGTCTTTTAGTTTACTTACTTTATCGCTTTTTTTAGAATATTTTCCTTCGCGTAAATCAATTTCGTCTTGTGTTAAGCAGTAGTGGTCTTTTTCTTGAAGGTATACAACTAGTTCATTTGAGTTCAAAGAAGGGTCGCTAACAGTTTCCTCTGCGATATTAGTTGTAGTAGATGTTTCTGTTCCATTATCAGATGCCGTTTCAGTTTCTGCTTGAGGAGCGGTATCTGTGTCTTCAGCGGTCACTTCTTCACTAACTTCCATAGAACCATACAATACTTCATCGATAGTTTTGTCGGTTACAATTTCATTATTATGAAGGAGTGTATCAAATTTATGAGCAAATAAAGTATAGGTCATCATATTTAAACTCATACTAGTACCTAACTCATTACTATCGCTATACCATGCTGCATATTTATGTGCCAAAAAGCTTTCGGTAACACCTCTTGCTTCTTCTGGGTTATTTATATTTAATCGAAGTGTATCATTAAAAATAATATCAGCTGTGCTTGCTTTTTCTTTTACTTTTTCATCTTCTTTCATATACATATAGAAGCAAGCAACCATTGCAATAGCAATAGCTAAAGTTCCTAGAATATGAGGAACTTTTTTTAAGATGATGGCTAAAATAAAATTGATAAAAAATCCTAAACCACAACAACAAGAGGTAAATACAGCTATTAGAAATGAATAAATCATTTTTTCGTCATCTGATTTTTTTTTCTTGTTGGAGACAGTCACACTACTTGGTGAACTAAAATTAGCTGATGTGTTTGTGTCTGCAGTAGTTGTTTGATTAGAAGAATCGATTGAATTATTGTATGAATTGTTGCCCGTAATTGGCACATTAGACTTATTGCCGTTTATGGCTTTAACAATAATTTTAATTAAAAAAACGATTAGGTGTATCATGGCTAAATGATTTTATTTGATTTATAAAGTTACAAAAAAAAAGCGTAACACTATACAGTGCTACGCTCTTCTCAATCTTATTATTGATTAACCCTTTGTGTGTTGATTACTCAGCTACACCTATTACTTCAAAAGGAATTTCTACAGAATGATCTTTAGATAAATCTACTTTTGCTGTATAGTTGCCAAGTGTTTTAACAGTACCTTCTACGATTGAAATTTTTCTTCTTTCAATTTCGTATCCAGCATTTGCTTTGATTGCATCTTGAATATGGTGCGTAGTAATACTTCCAAAGATTTTATCATTAGCTCCTGCTTTAGCTTCAATTTTAAATGACAATTTAGCTAAAGTAGCTTTGATGTCATTAATTTTAGAAAGCATAGCTTCATCTTTTTTAGCTTTTACTTTTAAACGCTCAGCTAATATTTTTTTATTAGTGATGTTTGCACTTACTGCAAGTTGTTTAGGTAATAAAAAGTTTCTACCATAACCTGGTTTCACTTTCACGATATCGTCTGCGTATCCTAAATTGTCTACGTCTTTTAATAATATAATTTCCATTGCTGCCATTGTCTGTAATTTTTATTTATTTCAATAAATCAGTTACGAATGGCAAAATTGCCAAATGTCTTGCTCTTTTAACTGCTTGAGATACTCTTCTTTGAAATTTCAAAGAGTTACCTGATATACGACGAGGTAAAATTTTACCTTGTTCGTTAACAAATTTCAACAAAAACTCAGGGTCTTTGTAATCTACATAACGAATACCTAGTTTTTTAAAACGACAGTATTTTTTTTGAGTAGTAGCTATAGCTGGTGTACTCAAGTATTTGATGTTGTCTTTACCTGTTGCCATTATTTTGCCTCCTCTTTTGTTTGGTTAACTACTTTTTTGTTTCTACCGGCCAATCCTTGGCGTTTTTTCTCATTGTAAAGGGCAGCGTGTTTGTCTAGCTTTATCGTTAAGAAACGAAGAATATTATCTTCATCTCTTCTATACATTAATTCTAGCTTATCTATTAGTTCAGGTTCAGCTGAGAATTCAATGTGATGATAAATACCGGTCGTTTTTTTAGCGATCGGATATGCTAGTTGTTTCAGCCCCCAATGTTCGTCGTTCATTACCTTTGCATTGTTCTTAGCTAAGAAATCTACATAACCTTTTACGATTTTTTTAGACTCTTCTTCAGACAATATCGGCGTAATCACAAACGTGGTTTCATACTGATTTTGCATACGTGGATATTTATTTAATTGTTAAAAAATATTCCGCTTTTTGTTAAAAACGGGAGGCAAAGATACGAATAATGGCCATTTTTACAAACTATTATTCAATAAATGCCTAAAAATAAAGGGGATTAGCGTCAGAATTTATGCAACAAATTGTTTATCAATATTTTATAAAAATATTTAACTCTTATGTTTTAGTAAGAAACGTACTAACATGAATATAAAAGTACATAGTACTAATATCCCTATAAAAATAAAATATTTTTTCAAATCATTTTTCTCTTCTTTATTTGATTTTTGAAAATCATAATAATAGGCTACACCAATAGCAAACATAAACAAGGCTGATAAATAAGGAAGTACTTTAACCATTTTTACTTTTTGAAAATTTGACGATTACTATACTAAATAAAATTAAAATGATTTCACTTATTACAGCAGGGATAAAAATAAACTGACTGTACATATGGGTTATTCCCTTGGGATAATATAACCAGATCATCCAAGCGATAATGATACTAATGGCTCTTGAGATAATCAGTACAGTTAATGTTTGAGGAATACTCGTTTGAGCTTGTAATCGAATGATTACATATTGTAATAAAGCGCCAATTAAAAAGATATAGGTACCTAAATCTGCTGTATACTTGATCCAATCAATTGCCGAAATAAATGTATGTTGTTCCAATATATAGAATTAAGCTGGATTATCTGACACTAATGAGTTCAATATTTCTTCGCTAACGCCAGTATAAGAAAATCCTCCATCATGAAATAAATTTTGCATGGTAACCATACGAGTAAGATCAGAAAACATCACTACACAATAGTTAGCGCAATCTTCTGCTGATGCATTTCCTAAAGGTGAAACTTTATCGGCATAGATAAAAAACTTATCAAATCCTTTGATACCACTTCCTGCGGTAGTCATAGTAGGTGATTGTGAAATGGTATTGACTCTAATTTTTTTCTCTTTACCTAAATAATAACCAAATGAACGAGCAATTGATTCTAAAGCGGCTTTATTGTCTGCCATATCGTTATAACCCGGGAATGCTCGTTGAGCTGCAATATAGCTCAAAGCTAAAATAGAAGCATGATCATTAAGTACATCTGTTTTTTTAGCAACTTGCATCACTCTATGAAAAGATAATGCTGAAATATCCATTGCTTTTAAGAAATTATCATGACTTAATTCAGTATACACAAAACCTTTTCTAACATTTATTGACATGCCGATGGAGTGTAAAATAAAATCGATTTTACCACCTAGTATTTCTACCGATTGTGTCATCAATTTTTCTAAATCTTCCATATTGGTTGCATCGGCTGGAATAATAGTAGCATCACAAATTTCTCCTAATTTTTTAATAGCTCCTAAACGCATTGCAACAGGTGCATTCGTTAATGTAAAAGATGCTCCTTGTTCTTTTGCTTTTAAAGCCACTTTCCAAGCTATAGAATTTTCATCTAATGCTCCAAAAATAATCCCTCTTTTTCCTGCTAATAAATTATTTGACATATAAATATATTTTAATTTTAATATTCTATTAATTGGCTACTAGTAATTCTCTGGCGTTAGCTATTGATGCTTCACTCACCGATTCACCACCTAACATCGCTGCTAATTCTTGAATTCGATCTTGTTCATTCAATTCTTTCATTCGAGTATTGGTAATATTATTTTCTACTTTTTTGTAAATATAGAAATGTTTTTGGCCTTTTGCAGCTATTTGTGGCAAGTGAGTAATACAAATCATTTGATGATTTTTACTCATCTGTCTTAAGATATCACCTGTTTTGGAGGCTACTTGACCAGAAATTCCTGTATCAATTTCATCAAAAATCATCGTAGGTAATGAAATAGCTTGTGCTAAAATTGATTTTATACTCAACATCAATCTGCTTAACTCACCCCCGCTGGCTACTTTTCTTACTTCTTGCAAAGGCATACCGGTATTAGCGCTAAACAAAAACTGAATACTATCAATACCCATAGCACCTATGAAATTTGTCTCTTGTTGATGTTTTATAGAAAAACGAGCGTTAGGCATTCCCACTTTGCTTAAAATTTCAACTACTTGTTTTTCTATGGATGGAATAACTGCTTGTCTATTTCTATATAATTCTTCGCCTGCTTTATACAACTTATTTGTGCATGCTTCTATGGAAGATTTTACTTCATTCAATGCAGACTCTATATTTTCAAAGGTATAACTCTTGTTTTTTAAATCATCCTTGATTACTACTAATTCTTCTATTGTATTTACTCCATGTTTTTTTTGCAAACGATATAGTGTACTTAAAAATGTATTTATTTCGTTGGCACGTGCTTCGTCAAAATTAAATTCAGCACTTAATAATTCTACTTCTCTTGCAATATCTTTTAATTCGATATAGCTTGAATCTAGGCGTTCGTAGATACTTAATAATTGTGGATGAATATCTTTTACTGTACGAATAGCAGATAATGTCTCCGATAAAATACTTATTGAATTGATATCTGCTTCTTGCAACATATGATTACTCAATGCTAATTTAGCTTTGATATCTTCAGCATTATTAATAGTTTTTAGTTCATTTTCGAGTTCTACTTGATTCATTCCAACAAAGGATATTTCTTCTAATTCATTCAATTGAAATAGTAAGTAATCAGCCTCTTTACTGGCATTATCTTTCATGAATTGCAACTCTTTTTCTTTGGCTAAGAGTACATAGTATTCTTTATATAATACTCTATATTTATCTACTAACGCATTATTCATAGCAACAGCATCTATCAATTTTAGTTGATTGATTTGCTGATTGATTTCTAGGGTTTCATGTTGGCTATGTACATCGAGTAAGCGTGAACTAATTTCTTTTAATGTTTTTAAAGAAGTTGGTGAATCATTGATGAATGCTCTAGATTTTCCATTACTCAAAATCTCACGACGAATAATTGTATCGTGATGATAATCTAATTCTTCTTGTACAAATAATTCTTCGAGAGCCGCATTACTAATATCAAAGCTAGCTTCAACTACACATTTTTCTTCTTTATTACGCAGCACACTACTATCCGCTCTATCTCCTAAAATCATAGATAATGCCCCTAATAAAATAGATTTCCCTGCACCAGTTTCACCAGTAATAATATTCAATTGTTTAGAAAATTGAATTTCTAAACGATCGATTATTGCATAATTTTTTATAGATAGTGATTGCAGCATAATTTCTCAACTTCAAAATTAGAATATTCTAAACTATTCATAGCGAAAATAAAAAAAAGGCTATTCAGAGTTTGAATAGCCTTCTAAATTATTTATAAGTGGGGAAATTATTTTCCTCCTTTGTTCAAATAAACTTTCTTTTGGTCATCAGTAAGTAAACTAACAATTTTACCGTTTGAATCTTGTCTAACTTTAACTAAAGCAGTTTGTAAATCTTTACCTGTTAATTTAGCAGATAATTCGTCTTCTCTAACAAATCTAGCTTCAAGTATCGATTGTACTTTAGTTGTTTGTTCAGTAGTAAAATGAACTCTTGAATTCATTTTAGCTAATCTTTCAGTAACTCTTGCATCAGTTGCAAAAATAGAACCTACTAATGCTAGTGAGAAAATAGAAGTAAGTATAAGTTTTTTCATCGTATTTTATTTTAATGATTTTAATAATATATCAAATGTACATAAAAAATTTGAAACAAAAAAAATATTTATGCCATGCCAGTTGGGCCTCCAAAATTCATTGGGATACCCTTAAACATGTCATTATCAACAATTTCTCCATTCATTTCCTCATATTTATGGATATTATCATGAAGCGCTTTTAACAATCTTTTGGCATGTTGAGGTGTTAATATAATTCGAGATTTCACTTTTGCTTTTGGCAAACCAGGAACTACTTTAATAAAATCTAATACAAACTCATGATTAAAATGGCCAATAATTGCTAAATTGGAATATATACCTTCTGCAATATCTTCAGTCAGTTCGATATTTATTTGTTGTGTTTGTTCATCATTTTGATTCATAAAATATTTTTTTTAAGATTATAAAATTAACATGGCATCGCCATAAGAAAAGAATCTATATTCTTTTGCAATTGCCTCTTCATATGCTTTCATGATTAAATCAAATCCTCCAAAAGCACATGCCATGATAAGCAAACTTGATTTTGGTAAGTGAAAATTAGTAATCATGCAATTTGCTATACTAAAATTATGAGGTGGATAGATGAATAAGTTTGTCCATCCTTCTTGTGGTTTTAAGGTATCTATAGCTGTAACTGACGATTCAATGGCTCTCATAGCTGTTGTACCAACTGCACAAATTTTAGCATTTTTTGATTTGGCAAGATTTACCATATCTGCTGTTTCTTGGTCAATTTTATAGTACTCTGCTTCCATTTTATGTTTCGTCAAATCTTCCACATCGATAGATCTGAATGAACCTAAACCTGTATGTAAAGTAATTTCAGCAAACTCTACTCCTTTCAATTGCATTTTTTTATATAATTCTTGTGTAAAGTGCAAACCTGCTGTAGGAGCTGCAACAGCACCTGTATGTTTAGCAAAAACGGTTTGATAACGTTCTTTATCACTAGGCTCTTCTTTTCTATTTATATATTTTGGTAGTGGTGTATTTCCAAGAATATTTAATACATTTCTAAACTCTTCTTGAGTACCGTCGAATAAGAAGCGAATAGTTCTACCTCTTGAGGTTGTATTATCAACCACTTCAGCAACAAGCATATCATTTTCACCAAAGTATAATTTATTTCCTACACGAATTTTTCTAGCTGGATCAACTAATACATCCCATAAAAGACTATCCCCGTTCAATTCTCTTAATAAAAACACTTCAATACTTGCTCCTGTCTTTTCTTTTTTGCCGTACATACGAGCAGGGAATACTTTCGTATTATTAATGATCATTAAGTCATCTTCATTAAAAATTTTAAGAATATCCTTAAATAATTTATGTTGAATTTTTCCAGTTGCTCTATCTACAATCATTAGTTTAGAACCATCTCTTTCTTTCGATGGATATTGACTAATTAATTCTTTGGGTAATTTGTAATCGAATGCTGATAATTTCATGAATTTTTGATTTTTATTTTACGGAATAAAAAAGTACTCTATTTCTAAGAGCGTGCAAAGATACATCATTGATATAGCCTTTGTCAAATAAATACCTATATTAATTCATAAATTGAAGGAATAGGCAGTTTAAGGCATCTAAAACAAAGAAGCCTTCACAAATCATGTGAAGGCTTCTTAATTAATAATAAATTAAAAGTTTAGTAATTTCTTAAATTTAATTCCACTCTTCTATTTAAGGCTCTACCTAAATCTTTTGTATTATCTGCTACTGGTTTAGTTTCTCCATATCCCGTAGAAATTAATCTATTGGTATCAATTCCTTTTTTAACAAAATAGTTTTTAACTGCTGCTGCACGTTTATTAGATAAAATCATATTGGCAGCATCATCACCAACATTATCTGTATGCCCATCGATATCTACTTTTAGTGTAGTATCAGCCTTTAATAAAACAACTACCTGGTCAAGACTTTTAAATGAAATTGGTTTGATAATATCTTTACCAGTTTCGAAATAAATACCTTCTGCCGCTTTTTTAATTTTCTCTACTACTTCTTTTTTAATTTCAGGGCAACCTTTATTTGGAATTGGACCAGGTACATTTGGACAATTGTCTTCTTTATCCATAACACCATCACCATCCGTATCAGGACAGCCTTTAAATTCTTTCAATCCTTTTACATCTGGGCAAGCATCTTCGCTATCTTGTATACCATCACCATCTTTATCCGGACAACCTTCAAATTCTTTTAAGCCTTTAACTGTAGGGCATTTATCTAAATTATCTGGTATACCATCCCCATCTGTATCAGGACAACCTTTAAATTCTTTCAATCCTTTTTGAGTAGGGCAATCATCTTCGCTATCTTGAATACCATCTTCATCTGTATCTGGGCAACCTTTGAATGCTTTAACTCCTTTCACATCTGGACAAGCATCTTCATCATCAACGATGCCATCACCATCTCTATCAGGGCAACCTTTTAATTCTTTCAATCCTTTTACATCTGGACATTTATCATCTACATCTACAATACCATCACCGTCTTTATCAGGACAACCAGCACTTTCGCAAGTACCTTTTTCTTTTTTACATTTATCCACTTTATTACTCATCATATCTTTATCCTTATCTGGTTGTTTTCTGTAAGGGATTCCGATTTTTAATCCTAAGTAGATATCTGTATTAAATCTATTTTTCTTTAATAAAGTACCAAATAAATCTGAAGAACCAAGGAATAATGGCCCTAAACGTAATCCTAAACCTGCTTGAAAATTGCCATATGCATCATATGATATTGGAACATAAGCACCAAACCATGCATGATCATACTTAGGAGTTAAAGTAACGATACTAGGTCTTTGTAACATATTTTTATTACTAGCCATATTTGCCGAAATAGTTGTTGCTAAATTCACCCCAAACCCTTTCCAAATATGATAATCTACATATAAATTGAAAGCAGTTGGCAACCACAATGAGAATTTATCTTGGTATTGACCTGCTTTAAAACGAGTTACGGTTAATGAGTCGATACTTTGGATACCGTTATTAAATTTTTCGCCACCTAATTCCCAAAAATAAGTATATGAGCCACGCACAGTGTTTGCATCATTAGAAGTAAATTCTCTACTAATATTATTGTTTTTAAAAGTTACTTTACCAATATCAGTAATAGAGAAACCTACAGCTACTTTGTATCTGTCTTGGTATAATTTATACCAACTTTTACAATTCATATCATACTTGTATTTATCTTTTTGTGGACTGAATTCGTATCTCATACCTATATCAGCACCTACAGTTGGAGCAGCGTTTTTCATAATATTCGCAACAATTTCAGAAGCTGAACCAGTAAATTGGTCAAAGTCGGTATGTTGTAAAGTACCACTAGCATTCGTAATGGTAACTGAATCTACAGTTTCATATTTCATAGTGAATTTATCAGCTACCATATGAGCAGCTGCTAATCCTTGTATGTATTTAAGTGTAGCACCTACTGAGATAAAATGATCCCCTTTATTATAGATAACTCTAGAATATGTTAATCCTACATCCATCCATACACCTGCATTAACAAACATATTTTTACCTTCGATAGTAGTGCCTAAGAAATTTTGAATATCATTTCCTTTTTTTCCTAAACCCCAGAATGAATTTCGTGCAATAGATTGATTGGCTGCTCCTATATTGACAATGGTATTTATATTATAGGTAAATGCAAATGCATTTTTATTACTTCGATTTTTTCCCCAGGAGAACATAAATGATAAAGGGCCTTGAACGGTAAGGCCAACTAGTGCTTTTTTGTTTTTCCCATTTAAACGTTCTTTTAAAAACTTAGTATTAAAATCAGCTGCGCTAAATGAATCGGGATGAAATAAAGGTGTTTTATTAATCCCTATATAATTATTATTAATTTTAAAATCGAATGAAACTAGATTCATATCAAATTTAAATCGATTATCTGCGATTGCTGGATTGTATGAAACATTGCTAACTCCTCCGAAGTTACTAGCATGCATCCCTACAAATGTTTGTGCTTTTAAAGAATGTAGTCCTAGAATAAATAAGACTATACCAAAAAAATGTTTGTAATTCTTTTTCATATACGTTTTAGATTAATTTGTTAAAATTGGGTGCGATTTTTTTATTAAAAAATCAAAAAAAGCTAACAAAGCTACAAAAATTATATGAAAGCACTTTATTATTTATTGAATAGTACTTGTTAAAACACGAATAAAACTCAATAAATATAGGCTTTTTAGAGAAAAATTATTTTCTTATCAAAAAAGAGAGAAAAATGTTTTTTTAGTACTTTATAATTCATACCTTTGCACCCGAAAATAATAAGCTAATTGTGATTACTTCATCTATTTATACCAACATCAAAACTACCCTACTTTTGGCCGTAGTTTTATTTATGAGTACGAATGTATTGCGTGCGCAAGAACATCATGAAACCACTACAACTACTAGCACTAGTGCAGTAAGCGAGAAAGAAGGAGAAGCAACTACTACTGAGCATGCTACAGAAGAACATGCTACAGAAGAAGAAGGAGCATTCAACGTAAAAGAAGTAGCGATGCACCATATTGCTGATGCAAATCAGTGGCATATCATGGGTGATAGTGGTATACATATTCCACTTCCAGTTATGATTTTAAACAGAACTACTGGTGAATGGGTAGTGGGTTTATCAAGTATGTTTCATGAAGAAGAAGAAGTGAAAGGATTTGTGATGCATCACGATAGAATCGTACCTGCTAATGGTACAGATGCTTATTTAGATTTATCTATTACAAAGAATGTATTTACGATGTTATTAGCTTCATTTATATTATTGTTTGTATTTATATCAGTAGCTAAAGCTTGCCAAAACAATAAAGGCAAAGCACCTAAAGGTCTACAAAACATTATTGAGCCATTGGTAATATTTGTAAAAGACGAAATCGTTCAACCTAATTTGGGCAAAAACACCGATAAATTTTTACCTTATTTTTTAACGGCTTTCTTTTTTATATGGATCAACAATATTTTAGGATTGATTCCTTTAATGCCTGGTGGTGCAAACGTAATGGGGAATATAGCAGTAACGTTAGTTTTATCTGTATTTACTCTATTAGTAGTGAATGGATCTGCCAAAAAAGATTATTGGAAACACATCTTTATGCCACCTGCTCCAGTTTGGTTATGGCCAATATTGATTCCAATAGAATTGATTGGTGTTATTTCTAAACCTTTTGCCTTAATGATAAGGTTATTTGCGAATATGTCGGCAGGTCATATTATCGTAATTAGTTTAACGAGTTTAATATTCGTATTTGGTAAAGCAGGTATGAGCATAGCAGGTAGTGCAACAGGAGCAGCAATAGCGGTTCCATTTGTATTATTTATTAGTATTATAGAACTATTAGTAGCATTTTTACAAGCATTTATCTTCACTATGTTGAGCGCTGTTTTCTTAGGGTTAGCCCTAGAAGAGCATCACCATGAAGAGCATGCACATTAAAATATTTTTTTAACCCGTTTTCTTTTATAAAGAGAAGACACAAATATCAATCAAAATGAACGTAGTAGGCGCAGGTTTAGCAGTTATTGGTGCAGGTATTGGAATCGGTTTAATCGGTTTCTCAGCTTTACAATCAATCGCTCGTCAACCACAAGAAAAAGCAGACATCCGTACAAACATGATTATTGCAGCCGCTCTTATTGAGGGTGCAGCATTATTCGCAATCGTTGTTGCGTTAATAGCAAAATAATCTACGGAGTTTAAAAACATTAAAAGTCCCTAAAGGGATTGCCAATAGGGACTTTTAAATTTAAAAAAAATTGGAATAAAAAAACTTATATATAATGAATAGCATACTTCTAATGAATCCTTTAATTACACCAGATCCAGGTTTAGCGATTTGGGCAATTATCATATTCTCTATCCTATTATTCTTATTAAGCAAATTTGCATTTAAGCCTATTGTGGAGTCTTTAAAAGAAAGACAAGAATCGATAGAAACTGCTTTGAATGCAGCAAACAAAGCCAAAGAAGAAATGGCTCAACTTCAAGCTAAAAATGAAGACTTATTGAAAGAGGCTAAAGAAGAAAGAAATGTCATGTTATTAGAAGCTAAAAATATAGCTACTAAAATAGTGGAAGAATCTAGAGAAAAAGCCAAAGCAGAGTATGAGAAATTGATTGAACATGCACGTAATGATTTCGAAACAGAGAAACTTGCTGCCTTGATGCAAATGAAAAATGAGGCTGGTAAATTAGCTGTTGATATAGCAGAAAAATTAATCAGAAAAGAATTGGCTGATAAAAAAGCACAAGAAGATTTAGTAACCTCTTTAATAAACGAAGCTAAACTAAACTAATTCATGTCATCTTATAAATTATCCCTCCGATATGCAAAGTCATTATTGGATTTAGCGATTGAAAAAAACATACTTGCAGCTGTATATAAAGATGTGACGTTGATAGATGAAACTATTCAAAGCAATATCGATTTAAAGATTATGCTTAAAAGTCCTGTCATACCAAACGACAAAAAGTTGAATGTGATGAGTATGATTTTTAAAGAGCAGATTGATATAATTACATGGATGTATATTCAATTAGTCATTAAGAAAAATCGTGAAGCCTATTTAGTAGACTTTGGACATTGTTTTGAGGATTTATACAATAAAATGAACCATATTAGTAAAGTAAAAATTACTACTGCTCAAGAGTTAAGCGATTCGGTTCAAAAAGACATCATTAATAATGTACCTACAAAAGATAAATTAGTAATTGAAAATGTAATTGATAAAGATATTATAGGTGGATTTAAATTACATTTCGGAGATAATTTATATGATGTAAGTATTCATAAAAAATTAAAAGATTTGAAAGCGCAGTTCCTTGATGAATCATATGTAGATAAGGTATAAGCATTTCAATTGATTAGATTAAAAATAAAAGATAAACAAAAATAAATAATTTAAAAATAAACAAAAATGGCAGCAGTAAAACCAGATGAAATTTCAGCTATTTTAAGACAGCAACTTACCAATGTAAATACGGCTAGTACGCTAGAAGAGATTGGTACAGTATTACAAGTAGGTGATGGTATTGCACGTGTATACGGACTTACCAATTCAAAAGCAGGGGAACTTGTTCAATTTGAAAATGGATTAAGAGGTATCGTATTAAACTTAGAAGAAGATAATGTAGGGGTCGTATTAATGGGGCCATCTGAACTAGTAAAAGAAGGTGATACGGTAAGAATTACAGGTAAAATTGCCTCTATTAACGTAGGTGAAGGAATGGTTGGAAGAGTAGTAAATACTTTAGGGGAGCCTATCGATGGTAAAGGCCCTATTAGTGGTGAATTATTTGAGATGCCATTAGAAAGAAAAGCACCAGGGGTAATTTATCGTCAACCGGTAAATGAGCCATTACAAACAGGTATTAAAGCGATTGATGCGATGATTCCAATAGGAAGAGGACAAAGAGAGCTTGTAATTGGAGATAGACAAACTGGTAAAACAGCTGTATGTATTGATACTATATTAAATCAAAAAGAGTTTTACGAAAAAGGTGAACCTGTTTATTGTATATATGTAGCTTGTGGTCAAAAAGGTAGTACCGTTGCTCAAGTAGCAAAAGTATTAGAAGATAATGGCGCTATGGCCTATACTACGATTGTTTGTGCAACTGCATCAGATCCAGCTCCAATTCAATTCTATGCTCCATTTGCAGGATGTGCCATTGGGGAATATTTTAGAGATACAGGAAGACCTGCATTGATTATTTATGATGATTTATCTAAACAAGCAGTTGCTTATCGTGAGGTATCCTTATTATTAAGAAGACCTCCAGGACGTGAAGCGTATCCAGGGGATGTATTCTACTTACACTCTCGTTTATTAGAAAGAGCGGCAAAAATCAATGCCAATAATGAAATTGCTGCAGCTATGAATGATTTACCAGAATCATTAAAAGGTAAAGTAAAAGGAGGTGGATCATTAACAGCATTACCTATTATTGAAACACAAGCAGGTGACGTATCTGCTTATATTCCTACCAATGTAATTTCGATTACAGATGGTCAAATATTCTTAGAGTCGAATTTATTCAACTCAGGGGTTCGTCCAGCTATTAACGTAGGTATTTCAGTAAGTCGTGTGGGTGGTAACGCTCAAATCAAAACGATGAAAAAAGTAGCAGGTACTTTAAAATTAGATCAAGCACAATATAGAGAATTAGAAGCGTTTGCTAAATTTGGTTCAGATATGGATGCTGCTACAAGATCAGTACTTGATAGAGGAACTAGAAACGTTGAAATTTTAAAGCAAGCACAGTTTACACCATATACTGTAGAGAAACAAATCGCTATTTTATATTTAGGAGTGAATAACTTAATGAGTTCTGTTCCAGTAAGTAAAATCAGAGCTTTTGAAACATCGTATTTAGATCAATTAGCATTGAGATTCCCTGAAGTATTAACTTCATTAAAAGGGAAAGAGATCACTGAAGAAGCTTCTAATAGAATGAAAGAAGTAGCTGCTGATGTAGCTTTAAATTTTCAAAAATAATTAAACATAAATTAGCTTACATAAATGGCAAATTTAAAAGAGGTACGCGCACGTATAAAATCAGTACAGACAACACAACAAATTACGAAAGCAATGAAGTTGGTATCTGCATCTAAATTAAAGCGTGCTACAGATAGAATTACACAGATGCGTCCATATGCTGATAAACTATATACTATTCTAGGGAATATCTTAGTGAGTGTAGAAGGTGAGGATATGTCGTTGAATTTTAATCAAGAAAGACCTGTAAAAAAGGTGGCTTTAGTGGTAATTACTGCAAGTAAAGGATTATGTGGTGGATTTAATTCTAATATTTTAAAGAAGGCAAAATCATTAGCATTTGGTGAATATAATGAATATCGACTACAAGGAAATTTGACCATATTTTGTATCGGTAAAAAATCTTTTGATTTCTTTAAAAATTTAAAAGTAGATATCAATACGGATTATTTAGAATTATTGAATCAATTGAATTTTGACAAATCTGCTACTTTTACTGAAATGTTGATGACAAAGTTTTTGACGAACGAATACGATAGAATTGATTGTGTTTATTCTCAATTTAAAAATGCAGCCACTCAAATATATACTGCTGAACGTTTTTTACCAATTGCTAAATTGGAAACTACAGGTGTAACAAGTACAACCAATGCTGATTATATTTTTGACCCTAGTAAGACACAATTAATAGAAGAATTAGTACCTAAAATTATCAAAACACAGTTTTTTAGATATTTATTAGATAGTAATGCCAGTGAACATGGTGCACGTATGGTTGCTATGGACAGTGCCACATCTAATGCAAATGATCTATTAAACTCTCTTAAAATATTATACAATAGAGAACGTCAAGCGTCTATTACTAAAGAATTAGGAGAAATTGTTGGTGGAGCTGCCGCTTTAGATAATGCATAAAACATATTAAAACAATAAGTTATATATACGGAGTTGGAAACAACTCCGTTTTTTTTTGTTTATATATCATTGTATATTAATGCATACAATTTTAATATATGCATGGATTACTTCGATACAAATTGACAAAATTTATATGCATCTTAGCACGAATAATGGTAGTCCCCATAAATTAGTAGTTTGAAAAAAAACTTAGTCTTATTAGCTTTTATCTGTTTTAGTTATTCCCTGATTTATAGTCAAGTATCTGATAAAAAATCAGTTAAGAAGGAACTGAAATATTATAAAAAGAATGTGAATGAGTATCTCTATAAAAATAGCGAATGTATTAGAAAAGATTCAGTAATAATGGATCAGGAAATACTTATAGAGAATTTAACAAGTCAACTAAATGCATTAAATAAAAAGTTATTAGTTTGTGCTGAGAAAAAGGAAGATGATATCATTGATACGCGTGTAATGCCAAAAGGTACATCCTTTCAAATTCAAATTGGAGTTTATAAAAACACTGAATTAAGTCAGTACTTAGCAGAACCAAAATATGTGGGTTTTGAATTAGATAATCAATTAATCAGATATCATTTAGGCTATTTTAGAGATTACTTGGAAGCGAAAAAGTTTCTTGAAATAGTTCGACGAATGGGGATTAAGGATGCTTTTATAACCGAATATCTAGATGGTCAAAGAGTAAACTACACCAAGATTGATTACAATTCTCCCATAAACAAAGCCTATTCAAGTAATAAAGAACTAGATAATACAGATATCCCTAAGGCAACTTCTAGCAATAATAAAGTGAAGTTACAAGAAAATTGGAATATCAATAAAGAAGCGGATGGAACTGAAAAAATAAATGTTAATACCAGTAAAATTCCGACGAAAAAAGTGAATCAAGATGAAGTAATTAATGAAAAAACTACTACTAAAAAGGAAGTGGATATAACAAAAGAAGAGTCAACTTCTACAGATGATGAATCTGCAACAGAAGATAAGAGTAAAGAAGTGAATAAAACTACTACTACTACAGATAAAAACGCACCCGTTAAACTTGAAAAAAATTGGCAAATGACCGAAGATGAAGATGGTAATCAAATCATCCGAATCATTCCAAAATAAGCACTTATACTTAGAATTTATCTACCCCCTCATATTGTCCTGGTCTACCAAAAGTTGCTTTCCACTTATCTTTCCATGTTTTTGCTTGAAAGAAATCACGCACGATATCGATATATTCATGGAATACTAAATAAAATGGATTTGTAGTAGAAGATAATGGTTGTTTAACACCCCATTCAGGTTTTTCTCCTGGTGCTTTATAGGTACCAAATAATTTATCCCAGAAAATAAACATACTACCATAATTTACATCAATATAAGTTTCATTTTTACCATGATGTACTTTATGATTAGTAGGAGTAACGAAAATATTTTCAAAGAATTTTGGTAGTGGTGGAATTACATCGCTATGTTGCCAAAATTGATATAAAATACCTATTTGATGTACTAAAAAGAACATAAGAGGATCAAAACCCATAACAACTACGGGTAAAAAGAAAACAAGTTTTACTTGATCTATCCAACATAATCTGAAAGAAACAGTAAGATTATAGTGGTCGGAAGAGTGATGAGTAACATGAGAAGCCCACCAAAAACGTTGTTCGTGTGCTACTCTATGAGCCCAATAACGAGCAAAATCATATACGAATATACATAAAATAAAAGCCCACCAAGTATATGGTATTTGAAAAGGTGCCAAGTTATAGTAACACCACCAAACTATATAAAAGGTAGCTACATTAACTAAGGCTGTAGCAACTAAATAACCAGCTCCTACGCCTATAGAACCAATCATACCATCTTTTGTATATAAGCCTAAATTTTTCTTTTTACTATACATATATTCAGCTAAAACACATAATAACATGATCGGTGCTGCTAAGGTTAGTAAATTGATTGGAATTTGATGTCCAAAAGCAGTAATATCTGATTGATGAAGCTTGGTCATGATTTCTTGCCAGTTCATTTTACTAGAAGATTGAAATAGATGCATTGTGTTTTTTTTATTTCATTGCAAAGATAGAAAATTATTTATTGCATTTAGCTAGAAGCTTTATAATTTCGTAGCTCAAAAATTGAAATAAATGATTTATTCAAAATATGCAACTTTATTGACTGATTATTGTTTAGCAGTAAAATCTAACGAGCGAGTATATATTACTACAACCTATTTAGCAGAACCATTAGTACAAGAATTACTAAAATGCATCTATGAAAGAGGTGCTACAGCCCATGTGAACATTGAGATTCAAGATCAAACAAAAATCATATATGATGCTGCAAGTGAAGAAGTGTTGAAAAAAGAAAATGCCATTCAAAAATATATTGTAGAAAATTTTGATTGTTATTTAGTAATCAAAGCACCCTTTAATTTACGTGATACACAAACATTAGATTCCTCAAAAAGAAAAGCAGCATCTGAAGGGAATAAAATAATTAGCAAAATTTATAATGAGCGAACAGGCACTTATAAAATGAGAAGATGTTTATGTCAATTCCCTACTCAAGCAAGTGCACAAGAAGCAGGCATGAGTATAAAAGAATACGAACATTTTATATTTCAATCTTGTTTTTTGTTTGAAGAAAATCCTATAGAAGCATGGAAACAATTAGGAAAGAATCAACAAGTAGCAACTGATTATTTAAATAAATGTTCTCAAATACAATACAAAGGACCGAATATTGATATTCAATTTAGTACTGAAGGAAGAACATGGATAAATAGTGATGGGAAAGCTAATATGCCAAGTGGTGAGATTTATACCGCACCGGTAGAAGATAGTGTTCAAGGTAAAGTAAAATTCACTTTACCTTCTATATATATGGGACAAGAGGCAGAAGAAGTCATTTTAGAAGTTAAAAACGGTGTAGTAGAGAAATGGGAAGCCAAGCGCGGACAAGAATTATTAGATCAAGTGTTTGATATGCCTGGAGCCAGAGTATTTGGTGAAGCAGCTATTGGATGCAACAGCAATATTCAACAAATAACAAAAAACATTTTGTTTGATGAAAAAATTGGAGGTACCATTCACATGGCAGTTGGTCAAAGTTATGCGCAGTGTGGTGGTAAAAACGAATCTTCCGTACATTGGGATATGATTACAGATATGAAAAATGGTGGCGAAATATGGGCAGATGGTCAACTAATTTATAAAGACGGACAATTTATTATTTAATTTTTTTTTCAATCTTATAATTTGCCCAATCCATTACTAATCCTTTTAATTGATCCCATTTAATATGATTTTCTACTTTTTCTAATAGATCGATAGATTCTTTTAGATTGAAATTTGGGTTGGAATTATGCTTAATTATTTTTTCAATAATCTTAAATACGGGTTCTTCTCTGAATAGATCCACATTAGAACGCATCCAAGATCGTACTAGTGAATCTGCAGTATCATAAGCTTTAGCAGATATTAGCACTAAAATTTCTAAACAATTTAACATGATATATGTATAAGAACTTTGTTCATTGTATTTCACATTTTTATAAAAAGAAATGATTCGTACTTGTACTTCATCATATTTTTTAGATAAAAAATATACGAGTATCACATTAAATCTAAAGTTTAATAATATTAAATCACTTAATTGATTCTGATATTTTTTTATTCCTTTATCAATTTCATCCGTAAACTTCTCAATATCAGTAAAGCTTTTCGTATTCAATTTATACAATAACATATTTTGAGTATAAATTTTAAACTGAGTAATTTTATCATATTCAGACTCAACTTTTAAATTTTTCACTTTGTCAATATAAATCAACATTTCTTCTCGTCTTTCTAGATACAAAATAGCTAATAAAACATTAGTGATTATTTGTAAATGCATACTAACACGATAATCTTTTACATTTTCTTCTAACTCGTACTCATTTAAAATTTCTAATGAAACATCTAATAACTTTTCATAGTTAAATATCTTGCTGTAATATGTTTGAAGAATATTTAAGGCCGTATTTTTAATATTAGACGATAATTTATTTTCTTTATGTTCTAGTTCAATTTGTGTTATGATAGATTGTAATTCCAATAATTTTTCTGCATTATTAAGTTGTTCTAATAATTCATAAACTCTGAGTCTCATGTTATACCAATAGGTTCTTTCAGAAATTTTTTCAATGATATCATTAAACTCTGAAGAGAAATCTTGATAGTTCACTTTTATTAATTTTTTAGCAATAAAAAACTGTTTAAAGGTGATTAGTTGTAATAATTGATAATAATCTTTTTTTTCTTTTGCTAATTCATACGATTTATGAATTAGTTTTAGAGCCTGGTCGGTAAGTCCTTTCTCTATTAAAAACTTGATATCTATATTATTAATAAAATGATGATAGTCGGTATTTTTATCTGCATGGTAACTACGCATTGTTTTTAGAATCAAATCATTCAAATTTGTTTTTTCATAAGCTAAATTTTTACAGAATGTTTTGGTTTTATTCTGTTTAATAAATGCTTGTTCGTCATATTGAGTTGCCTTATACTTACATAATGCATCAAATAATTTTAAAGCATTTGATTTGGTGTCATTTGAAAATTGCTTCGCATGTAATGTGAAATATCTTTTTTCATTGGCACTTAAAGAATGAATTAATATGTAAAGTTGATCACTATAGTTCATAATAAAATGCAGATAATATACTATTATGGGGAAAATGTATATTTTTATTGATTATTAATCAAATCTAAAACAATTTTATGAAATATCTACAACTTCTTTGTGCTCATGGTATTAACGGACCTATCTATGGTGAAGTAAATTTTGAAGGCAAAATTATTCAAACTTGGTATGTATCTGGGTATGGCTATATTGTTGATCAAGATGAAAATGGCACACAAACAATCATCTCTGGACCAGCAAATTATTTAGGTGTTGGAGTATATCCAAAATATAGAAATCTACAATGTTCTGGAGGAGGTGACCCAGAGGAATCTATCACATTTGGTGTAGAAGCCGTTGAAGAATTACAAAACAATGGGTAATTTTTTTTAGCCTTTTTATAGCTTTTTTTTAACACACATATGCTCATTATATAATACTTATATACTTGTATATTAATATTTTATAAGGTTATATCGATACAAAATAATTAAATCCTATTAATTAGAAGCCAAATTTTAACACTGAAATTGGTTTAAATATCTATTGTGTCTGTTTTAACCTTGCATCATCATTTAATTAAAAAATAAATCAAATGAATGCAAAAGAAAAACAGATAATTATGCTTATAGCTAATGGATATGAATCAGATGAAATATCAAAAATTTTGGTATTAAGTCCTGATGCTTTAGATTCTTATCACAAGTAAATTTTGCAGAAATTAAATGCGCGTACTATACCACAAGCGATTTATAATTATTTATTTATAAATCAGGCGATGTCATTTTGTTAAAAAACTTTTTACAGTAAAAATATTCTTAAACAACTCCAGTAGAATAATTAGTATCAAAGTGTATTTAACCAAGGACTGTCATCATATTTTAGTTAAATAGGATACATCTTTATAAGGTAGACAGTCCTTGCACTTTGAGAAAAAAATAAAAAGTAAAAAATAAAAGCAGGAAAGATGTTTACTAAAAACGATTTAAAATATCAACATTATTATAATTGGAATACTGATAATCCATACCAAAATGAATTACCATCATTACAGGATCATTATATTCGGTTTAATGGATATCATACGTTAGCTCTAATTAATATTTTTGCACATAAACATCATTTACATAGTATTGAAGATTGTCATAAATTAGAAGATGCTATCGGTGTATGTCCTACTAAGTATCATTTATATGAAGAAATCATATATTGGCTAGAATTGGATTTTTCTATAATGAATAATAGCTATTTGATGGGGAAGTTAAGTTGGTGAAAATAAAACAATTAATCTACATTCATTTTTGTAGCTATTCTATTATTTATCCAAATATATATCGCTGACATAATCGATAGCACAACCAGCTGACACAAAGCCATTAGTATTACTTTCTCATAGCCTAATTTATCTACATCAAAAAAAGGATATTGATAAAAATGCATAAAGTATCCTTTAACTAAGATATAGACTACATAACATAATGGATAAATGATCCAATAGTAAATCGATTCATATTTTATTCTTTCTTTTCGAATACACATATACCAATAATAGATAGTTGCTAGTGGAATAATAACATGCAATAGATTATTGTTTACTCCTTCTATTCCTGAAGGATGATAAGTTTTACGTAATAATAAATTAAATATTAATCCGACTAAGCTTATATATACAGTTATAGAAGTAGCAATATTGGGATTACTAAAAAATTGATTCCACTTATTGTTTGAGGAAAATATTTGAGAAGTAAAAAAAATTCCTACAAGCAAATTAGTTAGTATGGTAAAAAAACTAAAATGATTGAGCGTTAATTGCCAAACTGGAGTATCATAATTATATAATCGTATTATATATTGGCTAAATACTGCATAAAAGCAAGTAAATGCTCCTAAAGTTGCAAATATAGTAGTTGATTTAGTAGCTGATTTCATTGCTCTAAGATACCATATAAAATGGGATAATTTGTTAGTAAATCCAAGTAAATTGTTTCGATTCAAGTAGATAGGAATACTATCTTTGACTCCCGTTTTTTTTAAAAGAATACAAAGAATATTTATGCTTGAATTTGCTCCAAAGATTGCACACCAATTACACATCAAAGAAAAACAAGTTATGGCAGTACTTAAACTTACTGACGAAGGTGCAACTATACCTTTTATTGCTCGATATAGAAAAGATCAACATGATAATTTAGATGAAATGCTAATTCAACAAATCATTCAACTATCCCAACAACTAAAGGAATTGGAAGATCGAAAAGCAACTATTATCAAATCGATAACTGAACAAAATAAAATGACAGATGAATTATTAAAAAAAATTCAAGACTGTGAGCAATTGAATTCTTTAGAAGATATTTATTTGCCCTATAAACCAAAACGTAAAACGAAAGCTCAAACAGCAAGAGAAAATGGATTAGAGCCTTTAAGTGAATTCTTATTTATACAATCAAATGGTGCTGTTAATGAAGAAGCACAAAAATATATAAATGATAAGATTAGCAATATAGACGAAGCCTTACAAGGTGCTAGAGATATCCTTGCTGAAAAAATAAATGAAAATGCTGAATTAAGAGAGCGATTGCGAAACTTATTTGTTAAAGAAGCCATTTTATCTAGTGCTGTATATGATGATAAAAAAGAAGCAGGAATTAAATATAAAGATTATTTTGAATCAAAAGAATTATCTAAGAATGCTCCAAGTCATAGAATTTTAGCCATATTCAGAGGATATGCCGAAGGTATTCTAAAAATGGATATTCATCCTGAAGCAGAAAATGCATTAGCTATTATTGAAAAAATGTATGTGAAAAACAACACCGAATCTGGTTTACAAGTGCTTAAAGCTTGTAAAGAAAGTTATAGTCGTTTATTAAAACCTTCATTGGAATTAGATTATAAATTGCAACTAAAAAATAGAGCCGATGATGAAGCTATTCAAGTATTTGCTACCAACTTAAAACAACTTTTATTAAGTAGCCCACTAGGTAGTAAGCATATATTAGCTATTGATCCAGGCTATCGAACAGGTTGTAAAATTGTTTGCATCGATCAAAAAGGTGATTTAAAAGAAAGTTCGTTGATTTATATTCATGAAAAAAATAGAATGCAAGAGGCGGACCATATCATTCGAACCTTAGTGCATCAGCATTCTATAGAATGTATTGCCATTGGAGATGGAACAGCTGGAAGGGAAACTGAAAAATTTATCAAATCACTTCAATTAAATTTACCAATCTATTTAGTGAATGAAGATGGAGCATCTATTTATAGTGCAAGTGAAGTAGCTCGTGAAGAATTTCCTGATAAAGATATCACAGTAAGAGGTGCTGTTAGTATTGGTCGACGATTGATGGATCCATTGGCTGAATTAGTAAAGATAGATCCTAAAAGTATTGGTGTTGGTCAATATCAACATGATGTCAATCAATTTAAACTAAAACAACAATTAGATACCACTGTTGAAAGTTGTGTGAATGCAGTAGGTGTAAATTTGAATACGGCTAGCAAACAACTTTTAAGTTATGTAAGTGGTATAGGCCCTACATTAGCTCAAAATATTATTGATTATAGAAAAGAAAATGGTCGTTTTCAAAGCAGAACCGAACTCAAAAAAGTGGCTCGATTAGGGGATAAAGCCTATGAACAAGCAGCTGGTTTTTTACGCATCATCGATGGAAAAAATATTTTAGATAGTAGTGCTGTTCATCCAGAGAATTATGCGTTGGTAGAACAAATGGCAGCTGATTTAAAAACAGATATTAAAAACTTAATTGGCAATGAAACGCTAGTGAAAGAAATTAAAACAAGCGCTTATACAAATGTTGGTACTTATACTTTAAAAGACATATTAAACGAATTGAAAAAACCTGGATTAGATCCAAGAGGTGAAATTGAAACATTTGAATTTGCGAATATATTCAGTATTGAAGAAGTATATGTTGGAATGATACTGCCAGGTGTAGTAACCAACTTAACTAAGTTTGGTGCCTTTGTAGACATTGGTGTTAAACAGGATGGCTTAGTACATATCAGTGAAATAGCTCACAAATACATCAAAGATCCAGCAGAAATATTAAAATTAAATGATAAAGTTCAAGTGAAAGTTTTAGAAGTGGATATTACTCGAAAAAGAATTTTACTGAGTATTAAACAAACTCAAGAACAAACCACTAGTAACCGAACTCATATACCCAAATCAAAACCTATAGAGCGAAATATGCAAGATGCTTTAGCTGATTTAAAAAATAAATTTGGCAAATAGTCTTTTAATAATTGGAACTATGACTGTGATGTATATACCAATTGTCATTTGATTTTATAAATACAGTTGTTTCAATCGCTTTGACCTGAATAGGTTTTCCTTGATAAAATCCATTGAACTCTATATTGTATGTCAATACAGTAAAATCATCCAAATTAGTGGAGATAACACGTAGATTCGTAATGGAATAATTTGAAGTAGTCCATTCATTCTTACTTAAAAACTGTACAAAATCAGTTTTTGTTTGTACTACACCTTTATCGGTATAATAGGTAAAATCTTTACTTAAAAAACTAGCAAACAAAGTCCAGTTTTTTACTTTAAACGCATCATAGAATTCACTGAGTGAATTTGTTAAATAACTTATCATTTTATTATTCCCTTAATTTAATTCTTTACGTAAAATTTCTTTTTGCCAATCTTTCCAACCTTTTGTATCTAATACTTTTTGTGCAATTGTTTTATTGGCTGCATTTGATTCCAGTAGTTTTTTAAAGGTGTTCGTCGCTGGGCCACCTAGTCTTCCATTACTACTACACATTGCTTCCATTAATGCAGCGGCTATTTGTTCATCAAATAAATTCAAATTTTCTATTGCAGCAAAGGCTTTGGTCCTGGTTCTAAATTCGTATGATGAAGAAGCATAGCCAATCAATTCATTTTTATATTTATTTAAATCTACATAGTGACACGCATTATACAACCAAGCAATGCGAATATTTTTATTCATCCCTATTTCATTTTTGGTTATCGCTAAATAGGCTGGCACATTTTTAGGATAACTCGTACATAGTTTATTCAATGTATTTTCAATGGTTACATAACTCGAATCTTTTAATAAACTCTCATATGTTTTTAATAAGGCTTTTTGAGGAGTGTCCACCCCTTCTAAAATAGCTCTTCTAACAATATGATTTTTATTGCTAGCTGCTTGTATCATTAATTTTTGTGATTCTTTATTTTCATCTTTGTTTAATTGAGTGATGATCTCAGCCTGTAATCCATAAAATGTTTCCTTTTGATATAGTGCAATTAAATCTTTTCGTTTTTTATCTATATCAATATTTCTCATATCTATTAGAGCATCGTATCTATCAATCATATTAGGTGCTCCTTTTGCTTGTGCTAGAAGCTCATCATAAGATTTAGGAAATACAACTGTTTTTAATACATTCCAATTGGGGTCAAATAATACAAATGCAATTTTTTTACTTGCATCGCTTTTATTCCAAGTAAATATTTTTGAAGCAAAACTTTCATTCGGAATCAAATAGGCATCTTTAGTTCCATCTGTATAATATACATCAACAGGGATTGGCATTCTGAATAATCCTTTGGTGATATCTTGTGTATGCGTTTGTGCAACAGTCATTTCAATTTGTGCTCCATTCTCTTTATAACTTACTTCATATTTAGGAACTCCTCCTCTATATACCCACTCATCAAAAAACCAATCTAAATTAATTCCTAATACATCATAAAATGCTCGATACAAATCATTCGATTCAACTAAATCATATGGATGCTCATTTAAGTAAGAAGTGATTACTTTTCGATATTGCTCGTTACCAACTATGTATCGAAGCATATCTAACACTAAACTACCTTGCGGATAATGACGAGTGCTTCCTGCTTGTGAATTTGCAATAGGAAGATGATTTTGTTTATCTGCTTCCCATACTTGTTTCATTTCATCTCTTCGTTGCCACTGATATTCGTCTTCTCCAAAAATAAATCGTCTAAAATGTTTCGCATAGTGTGTTGCAAAACTTTCGTGTAACCAATGATGTGTGCTGCTTATTTCAGTTACATAATCACCAAACCATTGGTGTGTTTGTTCGTGACAGTTTACCCCAATATAATTTCGCTCTAATGCACCTCGTTTATCTTGCACATAAAAATCGGTAAAAATGGTGGCTGTAGTATTTTCCATAGCACCATACATAAAATCTTGCACGGGACAATTGGCATAGGTATGCCATGGATATTTTACGCCTAATTCATGCTCTTCCCAATCCATCATTTCTTTAGAATATTGATAAGTAGGTTCGAAGGTTTCAGGTCTATCTCCATAATAATATTCTCTAATTCGTGTGCCATTAGTTGAAATAATATCTTTATAATTATATTTATCAATAGCTATCATCACTAAATATAATACCATCGGATTGCTCATCGCATAATGCCACGTTTTAGTATTATCGGCATTTGATTTCACTTCTACTAAATCGCCATTGCTTACAACTTCATAGTCTTTATCCATCGTAATTACTGTTTCTAAGAGTAATTTATCACTAACATCATCGTAACCTGGAATCCAATATCGGTTGTCTGTTCCTTGTCCTTGCGTCCATATTTGTTTGCGCATTAAATTTTGCTCGTCGTTCCAACCTAAAAAATAAATGCCTTTACGAGGTTCGCAGGTATACGATAAAACTAAAGTATATGTAGTTTCCCAAGCTAATGATTTACCTAATTGAATAGTAATCCCTAAATCTTTATAAGAGGTATACGATACTTCCTTACCATCTAATGTGATAGAAGAAAACACCTCATCCGGGGCATCTAAATACATGGTATCAATCTGTTGTTGTTTCGGCTGAAAAGTATAGGTCACTTTCCCAATTACGATACTATTTTTGGTATCGAAGCGCACATCGATCACCCCTTTGATCATATCATAATTATGTTCTCTATATCGCGCTTTGGGATCTTTTGGATAACATAAATAATCTTCATTGCTTTGCGCTTGCAAAATAAATGGTAGATAAAAACCGACTAAAAGTAAAATATATTTCATATAAATAAAGATGATAATGGATGGGTACGAAGTTACAAAAAATATAGTATTTTGGAGACAGATAGGTATATTTAAGCTATGAAAAAATTGATGCTTAAATTAGCGCTGCTTTTAGTACCTCTCTTATTAATATTAGCATCTTTAGAATATTTTTCTCGTCAAATCCCCAATGATTATAAGCTTAAGAACCAGTATATACTTAAAAATGGTTCACAAATTCAGACATTAATCCTAGGAAATTCGCATACCATGTATGGATTAAATCCTTCTTATTTTTCTTCGAATACGTATAACTTAGCATTCCTTTCGCAATCGCTAGAATATGATACTAAATTATTTGATCATTATCAAAATGAATTAAAAAATACACAAGTAATTATTCTTCCTATTTCATATTATACTTTATTTTCAACAATGATAAGCGACCACAATGAATGGATGTTGAAGTATTATGCAATCTATATGCAGGTGCCAATGAATTGGAATCTCTCCTATCATTTAGAAATAGCGAGTGAACCTTTAAAAAATTGCATACGAAAAAACTATGATTATTATATGCACGATACAGCAACCATTCTTTGTTCATCGAATGGTTGGGCTAAAAAAGTAGGCCAACGAAAATATAATTCCATTGAACAAAATGCGGCTGATGCGGTAAAGCGACATACATTTCCGATGAATAAAGATTTTCAATTTAATCTAACTATTTTAGAAAATTTTATTCAAAGCGCTGCTAAAAAAAATATTCAGATTATTCTTGTAACTACTCCTACTCAAAAGTATTATGCAGATAGCATTATGTTACAATCGAATTATAAAGTGATGCAAAAAAAATTACAAATTATAGATTCAAAATATTCGAATTGTATGTATATCAATTCGCTAAAAGATACATCATTTGTGAAAGAGGACTTTTACGATAGTGATCATTTAAATGAAAACGGAGCCAAAAAGTATAGTATCTATTTAGACAGTATACTAAAACAGTATTGAAATGATATGCTAGTTATACTTACGCTTTCATCATCTTTATAAAATCATCGAATAAGTATCTGCTATCGTGTGGGCCAGGACTTGACTCTGGATGATACTGCACAGAAAATGCTTTTTTATTTTTGATACGAATTCCTTCGATGGTATTATCGTTCAAATTGATATGCGTCACTTCTACATTCGTATTTTTAGCGATATCACTTTCTTTCACCGCAAAGCCATGATTTTGTGAAGTGATTTCACTTGAACCTATAATGATATTTTTCACTGGATGGTTCAATCCTCTATGACCGTTATGCATTTTGTAGGTACTAATACCATTCGCTTCAGCAAGAATTTGATGTCCTAAACAAATACCAAATAAAGGCGCATCTGCTGCCAATATTTCTTTTACCGTTTCAATAGCATAAGGCATTACACTCGGGTCGCCGGGACCATTTGAAATAAAATAGCCATTTGGATTCCAAGCTTTCATGTCATTAAAAGATGTTTTAGCAGGAAAAACTTTTAAATAAACGCTACGTTCGCTTAAACACTTTAAGATGTTTCTTTTCACGCCTAAGTCTAAAACCGCTACTTTGATAGTTGTATTTTCATCCCCTACAAAATAGGCTTCTGACGTGCTTACTTTAGAAGATAATTCTAAACCCGCCATAGAAGGCGTTTCTTTAAGCTTTTGTTTCAAGACCTCTATATCGGTAATTTCTGAAGAGATAATCGCATTCATCGCTCCTTTATCTCTTATATGACGAACGATTTCACGTGTATCGATATCTGTTATGCCTACTAAATTAGATTCTTCTAAATATTGTTGAATATTTTTACTCGCTGTTTTTCTACTATAGGTAGTATTAAAACGTTTAGTTACTAAACCTGCAATTTTAATACCTGCTGATTCCACTTCATCTTGATGAATACCATAATTTCCTATGTGATCATTAGTCATTATTAATATTTGTCCGAAATAAGACGGATCAGTAAAGACTTCTTGATAACCAGTCATACCAGTATTAAAACATATTTCTCCGGTAGTAGTGCCAATCTTTCCACTGGCATTGCCTTTGAATAAAGTACCATCTTCTAATAATAAATAAGCGGGAGTAGATTGAGTATCTTGCATTTTCAGAAAAGTTTTACAAAACTACATGAATTTATTTTTATAAGATAGAGAGTTGAAAGTTTGTGTACAATTTATAAAAAAAGGAGTGCTTCAATAAACACTCCTTTTCATATTAAAATAGATTTGACTAAACCGTCATAATTTCTTTTTCTTTTACTTCCACAATCTTATCAATACCGGCAATATAATCGTTGGTCATTTTTTGAATTTTTTCTTCACCCCCTTTTGCTAAATCTTCAGCTAGTCCATCTTTTTGTAATTTTTTCACTGATTCATTCGCATCTCTACGAATATTACGAACTGAAACTTTTGCTTGTTCAGCATAAGCTTTCACTTGTTTTACTAGGTCTTTACGACGTTCTTCCGTTAATGGAGGTAAAAACATTCGGATAATCTCTCCATCATTTTGTGGATTGAGTCCGATATTAGAAGCCATAATTCCTTTTTCAATAGCTTGTAATAAACTTTTATCCCAAGGTTGAATCATGATGGTTTTTCCATCTGGAGTAGATACGTTGCCTAATTGATTTACGGGTGTCATAGCCCCATAAGCTTCTGCCATTACCCCTTCTAAGATACCCGGATTCGCTTTGCCCGCGCGTACTTTCACTAATTCATTTTTTAAGTGCTCAATACTTTTATCCATATGTGCTTTGGTATCATTAATGCACTTATTCAATTCTTCTGACATGATAATATTTTTTATTTAGTTTTCTCGTGTAAAAATATAAAAATAATATTTAGGAAACAGTGGTTCCAATTTCTTCTCCATCAATTAATTTTTTCAAATTGCCTCTGGTATTCATATCAAAAACCAAGATGGGTAATTTGTTTTCTTGACAAAGAGTGAATGCTGTCAAATCCATTACAGACAATCGTTTATCAAGTGCTTCACTAAAACTGATTGCTTTGTATTTAGTAGCTGTTTTATCTTTTTCAGGATCTGCCGTATAAATTCCATCTACTCGGGTTCCTTTTAAGATAACATCTGCTTCAATTTCAATAGCACGTAATGCCGCGGCTGTATCAGTAGTAAAATAAGGGTTTCCTGTACCTGCACCAAAAATAATAACTCTTCCTTTTTCTAAATGACGCATCGCTCTTCTACGAATATAAGGTTCGGCTACTTCTTTAATTTCAAAAGCTGTCATCAATCGTGTATAAACACCAATTTTTTCTAATCCACTTTGAAGTGCCATACCATTGATAACAGTTGCCATCATACCCATATAATCTCCTTGTACTTTATCTAGTCCATTTTCTTCGGCATCCATGCCTCTAAAAATATTTCCCCCACCAATTACAATGGCCACCTCTACACCTTGTTGTACGATACCTTTAATATCTTCGGCATATTGTTTTACCATATTGGGATCGATTCCAAATTGTTTTTCGCCCATTAAGGATTCACCACTAAGTTTAAGAAGTATTCTTTTAAATTTCATAAGATTTTGATTGTAATTTTTGGAGCTTAAAGATATTTATTTTTTTTTGTTTTCTACTAGACATAAAAAAAGCATTCATATTTCAGAATGCTTTTTTTATTATTTAAAGGAAATACATATTATGCATTGGTTCCTAAAGTGATTCTTTTGAATGAAGTTACAGTTAAATCTGGCGCAACATCTTTTAATACTTGAGCTACAGATTTGCTATTATCTTTTACAAAGGCTTGGTTTAACAAGGTATTTTCTTTAAAGAAAGCACCTAATTTACCTTCAGCAATTTTAGATAACATTTCTTCTGGTTTACCTTCCATTTTAGGATCTGCCTTCATCGTATCCATAATGATGTTTTTTTCTCTTTCTACTGATTCAGGAGAAACACTATCTGAATCTACAGCTAGTGGATTCATTGCAGCAATTTGCATAGCTACATCTCTACCGATATTGTAGATATCTTCTGTTTTCTCTTTGTTTAAGCAAACTAAAACACCCATTTTGTAACCACCATGAATATATGGAGCGATACAAGTTCCTGTGATACGAGTATACGCACCTACTTGAATCATTTCACCGATGGCAGCTACTTTACCTTGTAATTGTTCTTGGATAGAAGATCCATTCATATTAGCTGCTAATAAAGATTCTTTGTTTTCGATTTTATTTTCTAATGCAAAGTTGGCGATATCTTTAGCAAAATTTACGAAATCTTCGTTTTTAGCTACGAAATCTGTTTCACAACTGATTTGTACGGCAACACCTTCTTTAGAGTCAGCTGAAGTGATAGCGATTACAACCCCTTCATTACTTTCTCTACCGGCTCTAAGCTCTGCTACTTTCGCACCTTTTTTTCTAAGGTAATCGATTGCAGCTTGCATATCGCCATTCGCTTCTGTTAAAGCTTTTTTGCAGTCCATAATACCTGCACCTGTTTGAAGTCTTAATTCATTAACTTCTTTTGCTGTAATTGTCATTATATATTATACTGTTAAATTAAATGAATAAATCAATTATCTTCTAGGAGCTCCAGCACCACCTCTTGCAGGTCCGCTTGGTTTTCTTCTAGTCATTTGTTTTTTCTCTTTATTAGGTTTTTCACCACCTTCTTCGCTGATTGAAATTCTTTCGTTTTCTAAATCATTTTCAGCATCTGCATCTTCTTGTTCTTTCATGATTACTCTATCAGCTAATCCTTCTTTAATTGCAGCTGCAATATAATTAGTAATTACTGCTATAGATTTTGTAGCGTCATCATTTGCAGGAACTGCGAAGTCTACAGAAGTTGGATCAGAATTCGTATCAACCATTCCAAAAGTAGAAATACCTAATCTTTTAGCTTCTTTCAAAGCGATATGTTCGTGATTGATATCAACCATGAAAATAGCAGAAGGTAATCTGTTTAATTGAGAGATACCACCTAAGATTTTGCTTAATTTTTCTCGTTCACGACCTAAAACTAAACGTTCTTTTTTAGTTAAGTTTTCAGCAGAACCATCTTTCAACATTTTATCAATGCTGTTCAATTTTTTAATTGATTTTCTGATAGTAGCAAAATTGGTAAGCATTCCCCCTAACCATCTTTCCGTTACATAAGGCATATTGATGCTTTCTGCAATTTCTTTAACAGTTTCTTTAGCTTGTTTTTTAGTAGCCACGAAAAGTACTTTACGGCCACTTCTTGCTATTGATTTTAGGGCTGCTGCGCTTTCTTCTAATTTTTCAGCAGTTTTATTTAAATCGATTAAATGTATCCCTTTCTTTTCGGAGAAAATATAAGGTAACATTCTTGGATTCCATTTCTTTTTGAGGTGACCAAAATGTACACCTGCATCAAGTAATTCCTTTTGTGTGATATTAGACATTTTATATATTTTATTAAAGGATTTTTACAAATAAGATTAACGTTTACTAAATTGTTCTTTTTTACGAGCTTTACGTAAACCTGGTTTTTTACGCTCTACCACTCTCGCATCTCTAGTAAGAAGACGCTCTTTTTTCAACACGGGTTTACTATCTGGACTCACCAACAAAATAGCTCTTGAAATTCCCATAGCTACTGCTTCTGCTTGTCCTTTCACACCACCACCGTTTACATTTACTTTCACATCATAAGAGGCACCTAAACCGCTATGCGCAAAAGGAGCTTCTACTTTATGTTGTAAATACACGACAGGGAAATATTCTTTATGTTCTTTACCATTTACGGTAATTGCGCCATTGCCTTTAGAGATAAATACTCGGGCTATGGAGGCTTTTCTTCTACCTACTGCTACGTTTTTTTCCATTGTATTAGATTAATTGTTTTGGTTTCTGAGCGGCATGAGGATGTTCAGTTCCTTCATACACAAATAATTTTCTAAAATGTTGGTCGCCTAATTTTGTTTTAGGTAACATCCCTTTCACTGCCCATTCAATCATCGCTTTTGGATTTCTAGCGTTCATTTTTTCTGCAGTTAAGCTTTTTTGTCCTCCTGGATATAATGAGTGCCAAATGTATTGTTTGTCTTTCATTTTATTTCCTGTAAGTCTAGCTTTATTACTGTTTAATACGATTACATAATCGCCAGTATCTAAGTTAGTAGAGTAGTAAGGTCTGTGTTTACCACGTAGTACACTAGCAATTTTAGTTACTAATCTACCTAGTGTTTGACCTTCTGCATCTACGATGTACCAATCTCTTTTAATCATATGAGGATTGGCCATTTGCGTAATTTTTTGCGTCTTTTCCACTTCTGTTTTTTAATTTATAATGATGAATATTTTCCTTAAATGGAGTGCAAAAGTAGTGCATTTATATCTACTATACAAGGATTTTACAGATTAATTTACAGACACCTGCACAACTCATTGAATATCAATATATATTTCGATAATAATTTTATATATTTTATATAAATATTGATAATCAAATATTTATACAATAGCCACAGAGAACAATTATGTGAGAATTTTGATATTCTAAATATTTATACTTGATAATCTATTACTTGTAAGTCAGAATAGCTTTGAAAGGGGTTTTCTTTAGTAATAGATTGTTATTTATTAATTCGAATATATCGATATGGGCATAGGAGAAAATAAGAATAGAAAACTCCCTATTTAAATAATATATTCTTAATAAAGCAAAATACTACCCCAATTTCTCCAATGTAATTTTAGCAGCTTCCTGCTCAGCATCTTTTTTATTAAAGCCTTGTGTAGTGCATATCAACTGCTCATCATAATACAACTCTATTACAAAAATCTGTTGTTTTCCATTGCTTTTAGTAGCACTATGTTTATAGACTAATGGCACATTTTCTTTTTGTGATTTCATCAATAATTGCCCTTTGAAGTTATTATCCTCCACAGCCATTTTTTCAATATCCATCTGATGTTTCACCAATTTATTCAATACAAATTTTTTAGTTTTTTGAAATCCTTTATCTATGTAAAGGGCTCCAATAAAGGCTTCTAATGCATCTCCCATAATATCGGTATTCTCTAATCGAATATTATGTTTTTCATAATGCATAAACTGATGTAAATGGATATCGTGCGCCAATTCATTCAATCGCTTACGCTGTACAATTCTACTTCTCAATTCAGTTAAAAATCCCTCCTCTTTATAAGGATATTTCTGATAGAGATATTCTGATATAATTGTATTTAAAACACTATCGCCCAAATACTCCAAACGTTCATTGTTTTTCGTATTGGCCGAGGATTTACTTCTATGTGATAAAGATTGCTTGTATATATCAATATTACTAGGCACATAGCCTGTTGTATGATAAATATACTGTTTGAGTTTATTGTCTTTGCCGCCTAGTAAAAATAATTGCTTGAATAAAGACAAAATAGTTAGATTTTAGTCTATGTGTTTTTTGAAAACAACTGTGGCATTATGTCCACCAAATCCAAATGTATTACTCAATCCAATATTTACCACTCTGCTTTGTGCTTTATTTAATGTCAAATTGAATCGACTATCAATTGCAGGATCTGCTGTTTGATGATTTATAGTAGGCGGAATCATATCGTTTTTGATAGCTAAGATTGTTGCAGCTGCTTCTATAGCCCCTGCTCCTCCTAATAAATGACCTGTCATTGATTTAGTTGAACTGATATTCATTTTAAAAGCATCCTCACCAAAAACTTTATGAATCGCTTTTAATTCAGCTACATCACCAAGTGGTGTAGAGGTACCATGAACATTTATATAATCTACATCTGATGTTTTAATTTGTGCTTCAGACAATGCATCATTCATTACTAATACCACTCCATTTCCTTCAGGATCTGGCGCTGTTAAATGATATGCATCCGCACTCATTCCTCCAGCAATCATTTCAGCATAAATTTTAGCTCCTCTAGCTTTGGCGTGTTCATATTCTTCTAAAATAATAGCTGCACCTCCCTCACCTGCCACAAATCCATCTCTATTTAAATCGAAAGGTCTTGAAGCTGTTGCTGGATCATCATTACGTTCGCTCATCGCTTTCATAGCGCTAAACCCTCCTACACCTCCTTCGGTAATAGGGGCTTCAGAACCTCCTGTAACAATAGCATTCGCTTTGCCTAATCGTATATAATTAAATGAATCTATAAGCGCATTAGTAGATGATGCACAGGCTGCTACAGTAGCATAATTCATCCCTTTAAATCCATATTTCATACTAATCATGCCAGGGCATATATCAATAATCATCTTAGGAATAAAAAATGGATTGAATCGTGGTGTACCATCGCCTTTAAAAAAATCTCGAATTTCGCATTGGAAAATATTCAAACCCCCAATACCCGAACCCCATATTACACCTATCTTATTTTTATCAATCCCTTCTGCATGTAACCCTGCGTCTTCAATAGCCTCTGAAGCTACAATCATACCATATTGACAAAAGAAATCCATTCTTTTGGCTTCTTTTACTTCAAAATAGTTGGATGCTTGATAATTTTTTAATTCGCATGCAATACGTGTTTTAAACTTTGTTGCATCAAAGTTTTTTATAGTATCACAGCCACTTACTCCTTTTAATAAAGCTTCCCAATATTCGGATGCCGTATTACCTATAGGTGTAAGAGCTCCTAAACCGGTTACAACAACTCGCTTTAGCGCCATATATTAATTTTATTTGGTAATTGGTAGATTACTTTGCGTTGCTCTCTAAGTATGTGATTGCATCACCTACTGTAGCTATTGTTTCTGCTTGCTCATCTGGAATAGAAATATTGAATTCTTTTTCAAATTCCATAATCAATTCAACTGTATCTAAAGAATCCGCTCCTAAATCATTTGTGAAGCTTGCTTCATTAGTTACTTCATTTTCATCAGCACCTAATTTCTCAACAATAATTTTTTTAACTCTTTCTGCTATAGTTGCCATTTTTTGTTTGGTTTTTATTTTTTGTTATTTGAAAATCCGTTTTGGTCGGACAAAATTAATACTTTTTCAAAGAATTTAGATAATTAATTACTTTTTCTATAATTATCTAATATTGAATAGTATAAAACAAATATACAATTAGTACTGGAAATAATAAAGTATTTTTGCAAAAATTAATTCTTCCTTTTTCTGGAGTGGCTAAAAAAACTTTACAAAGCGATAATAATTACACCTATAGGGTACTTGGACTCATTAGTAGTGCCAAAGATTACCGTATTTGCCATTATATTAATAAGGAACTCGAATTTAAGTTTGGTGCACAAGAAGACATCTCCATTAAACAAAATAAAGAAACTAGACCTTTTATAATAAAACCTTATACCTATATTCCAGAAAAAAGTATCGCCAAATATTTTTTCATAAACAATAAAAATGATAATGAGTTATTTATAAAAAAATTAAAAGAAATTGATTATTTCATTTTGGTGGAAGGGGAGATTCTTCGCACAGAATGGTCGTTCCTCAATAAAAAATTAAAAAATATTGACATCATTCAACATATTATGGAAATTGAAATAAAATACTTTAGCGCCATAGAACATCTTATCTTTGAAACTAAATAAAAACCACACGTGTAACCTCTTTTAAAGCAAGAAAATTATATATAAATAGTGAAAACAACTTCAACCAGAACTAAAATTATAGCAACATTCGGACCTGCCTGCAATACCAAAGAAACCATGTATAATATTGTAAAAGCAGGAGTAGATGTTATTCGTTTTAATTTCTCGCATGGCGATCATACTTTTCATAAAAAAGGTTTTGATCTAGTCAAAAAAATTAATAAAGAATACAATCTCAATCTTGCCATTTTAGCCGATTTACAAGGTCCTAAAATAAGAGTAGGTGTTGTAGAAAACAATGGAATAGAACTGATTCAAGATAGTATTGTTGAACTATCGAATAAAGAAGGAATCACTACTGCAAAAAAAATTCATATATCATATGATAGACTTGCGCAAGACGTAAATGTAGGGGAGGTAATTCTTATGGATGATGGTAAACTTCAAATTAAGATAACTGAAACGGATAAAAAGAATAAAGTTAAAGCTAAAGTAATCGTTGGCGGTATTTTATCCTCTAAGAAAGGTGTTAATTTCCCAAATACCAAAACTACTGTTCCTAGTTTAACCGAAAAAGACAAAACTGATTTAGCTTTTGCTGTTAAACATAATGCCAATTGGATTGGACTTTCATTTGTTCGTGAAGCTAAAGATGTGACTGAATTAAAAAAATTAATCGACCCTTCTAAAAACTTTATCAAGGTTATAGCAAAAATTGAAAAACCAGAAGCAGTCGAAAATATTGATGAAATTATTCATGTTAGTGATGCTATCATGATAGCAAGGGGTGATTTAGCAGTGGAAGTAGCTATAGAAAAAATGCCTTTAATTCAAAAAGAGATAATCAAAAAATGCATTTGTAAAGCCCGACCTGTTGTAGTTGCTACTCAAATGATGGAAAGTATGATTAATAACCCTATGCCCACTCGTGCCGAAATTACGGATGTGGCAAATGCTTTAATTGATGGTGCAGATGCCGTAATGCTTAGTGCCGAAACGAGCGTTGGCAAATATCCCGTTAAAGTTATTGAAACCGTTGAAAAAATTATTCGCTCTATTGAAAAATCAAATTTGATTTACGATAATAATCACCCTGCTGATAAAAAATCAGCTTCTTATATTTCCGATAGAATTTGTTATAGTGCGGTTCGTATCGCTCAAGATATTCATGCTCGCGCTATTCTTGGCGTTACTGTAAGTGGTTATACTGGTTTTATTGTAAGTAGCTATAGACCAAAATCAAAAATATTTTTATTTACCAGCAATAAAGACATGCTTTGCACCATGAATATTTGTTGGGGGGTACGTGCTTTTTATTACGATAAATTTAAAGATACCGATACAACTATTACCGACTTAATTAAAATTTTGAAAAAAGATAAATTGGTTGAAGAAGGCGATTTCGTTATAAATTGTGCTAGTATGCCTTTAAAATCTAAAGGTAGAACGAACATGGTAAAAGTGACGGAAGTAAAATAAGTAAATCTCTTAATTAGATACCATCTACTTTCTTTTCTTCACTCCACGATTTTACTATCATACTATATGTTTTAGCATGATACTCATACTCAAGTAAAGCTACACCATCATACTTAAATGGAGGATCGGTTACATTTTTATCTTCTTGCTTATAAATCCCTACTCCAGATCTTACTACTTCAGAAGCATAAATAGTTATTACTTGATCTTTTTTAAAATGATTATAATCTTTTATTGTAGCCTCATTCTTATATTTTATGGCAAAATATTTATTACCTATCCATAACATCTTAAAATAGCCATCATAGTTTTTGGTGAATTTCAATGTCAACTCATAATCCACTCCAGCTCCTCCTTTACCTTCAGGTGCGCCACTTTGCCATTTTACTTTTTTAGCCGATTGTAATACAAAAAATTTACTTTTCAAACTGGGCTTCACATAATCTGATTTGGTTTTGGCTGAAAGTAAGAATAATACCAGCACTAAATAAAAATATCGCATTATAATATAGTTTTACATTAATCGTTTAACATACAAATTTACTCAAATGTATAAACATATATTCTTTTACTGTGCCTTTTGTTTGTGTATCGCAACTTCCTGCAAAAAAGAGGATCCAACGAATCCCAATATTAAAACTGAACCCAAAAACTTTGTTTGTAATGATGCCTTACTAAGTACAGATGGCTCTTGTTTTATTATAGCTGGTAGCACTTATGTTTCTACTACAGACATCAATATTAGTATTCAAAAAATAAACATACTAACTGGTGAAGTGCTTTGGAATACAATCATTGGTGGCAGTGGTACCGATAAAAGTTATAGAATCATAGAAACTGCTGATGCGTATTTAATTGGAGGTATTTCGAATACTGCTCCTGCACTTAATTTTGACTTGCATCTTTCTAAACTAGATAAAAATGGGAATATACTCTGGAGTCATATCTATGGTGGTGCGAATGATGAAACTATTGGTAATATGGCTATTCAAAGCAATGGAGATATTATTATATCTGGTACTACTAATTCTTATGGTGCTGGCAGTAGAGATATTATCTTATATAAAATAGATGCTGCCGGTAATGAAATCAGTCATATTACTTATGGTGGTGCACTTAACGATGGCTCATCCGATTTAATTAATCATCGTGATACACTTTATGTTTTAGGTTATACTAATAATCTCGGTCATGGCGATAGAGATATGTGGCTATTATGTGTAGATAATAATCTAGATACTACATGGACAAAAACCATTGGTACAGTTGAATACGAAGAAGCTGGTAGAATTCATCTAACTAGTGATAAAAATATACTACTGTGTGGACATACTGGCACCTTCCCTATGCATAGTGGATTCCTGGGCAAATATGATTTACAAGGAAATGCAATTTTTGAGAAAACATATGGTGCTGGTGATCATGATGGATTTGAAGATTGTCTTCAAAGCAGCAATAATACTATTATGTGCGTAGGATATACGAGTAGTTATGGCAATCAAGAACAAGCCTATATAGTAAAAACAGATATCAATGGAAACCTCATCAATACAGACTATTCGGGCGACAACTCCAATCAAAGATTCTATAAAGTACTAGAAGATGCTGCTAACTATTACTTCTTAGGCAATACTGATGATAATGATGCTTATATTCAAAAAGCTAGTAAATAACTTAACTCAAATCTGCAGTGGGTCCATATACCGAAGGTAATGGAATATTCAACATACGTAAATACACGCCTAACTGCGCTCTATGATGATACCAATGATTTAAACACCAAGTACGAACTACCTTACCTTTAGGCATGGTGAAAAAGATTTGTTCTCCTGCACGCATGGTCCATTGTTCATCAAATTTTTCATCAGCAGTATTCGACAAAATGGCTATCGCCTCATTATATTTTTTATCGAATAATGCTAGCAAATCTGCTGTATCTAAAGGAATAAAAGGTTTGTATTCCATCTTCGCAAAATCTAATTCTTCTTTTTGTATAATATCATGAAACCAGCCCGGAATCTCTGCTACATGCGTTGTCAAACTCATTAACTTCATGCTTTTTTCATGTGGTTTATAATCTCCTTTATCTAATGGCACTAAGGCTAATAGGGCTCTTGTTGCTTTCGCTTCTTCTTGCAACTCCTCTAAAAATAATTGGGCTAATGTGGTATTCATATTTTATTTTGATTTCAAACAAATATACTAATAAATCAAGAATCAATATTTTTTCACATCTTTGTACAAATATAAAGGCTTATACCGCCTCAAATTAATATTGCATGAAAGCAACTCAACTAGTTCAACAAATATTACCTCCATTGGTGTACCAAACACTGATGAAAATATACAAATCGATTCGTAATGATTCATTTTTATATTGGGAATCTACTTCGTTGAATTGGCAAGCAGCACAAGCTAGTTGTAGTGGTTATAACGAAGCCACCATTTTAGAGAAAGTGAAACATGCTACAAATGAAGTGCTTGCAGGTAATGCTGCTTATGAAAGAGATTCTGTACTATTTGATAAAATCGAATATCATTGGCCATTAGTAGCCTCCTTAGAACATATTTATCAAAAACAACATCAATTACAAGTACTCGATTTTGGTGGGGCTTTAGGCAGTACTTACCATCAACATATAGCAGTATTAAAAAATTTTCAGCAGATGCATTGGCATATTATAGAACAAGAAAATTATGTGACTTGTGGCAAAGAGAATTTTACTACTGATATGCTTAGCTTTCATTATACTATTCATGAACTATCGACTAAAAAAATAGATGTTATTTTATTTTCTTGCGTATTGCATTATCTCGAAAATCCTTTTCAGTTTATTGAAGAAGCTATTAAACAACAAATTCCGTATTTAATTTTCGATAGAACTCCATTTACTCCTGAACCACAAGATATCATTAGCATACAGCATGTTCCTGCAAAAATTTATAAAGCCAATTATGTTTGTCGCATTTTTGCTGAAGACCCCTTCATGCAAAAATTATTACAACACTACGATATCATTTGGAGCTGGGAAAACGACATTCATATAGATATTCCTTGTGCCTATAAAGGCCTGTTTTTAGAATTGAAAAAACAAGGATAAATTTTTGGGGTATTAATTTATTAAATAGTAGCTTTGCTGTAGGATGAATACAATCATACATAAACTCAGTCAACGAAAAGAAATTCAAGAAAAACCGCCAGTATTAATCGATATCGGTGCCTCAAAAGAATTAAATCCAATTTGGAAAAATATCGCTTCATTTTGTATCGGTATCGCATTTGACGCTGACGATAGAGATTTTAATTTTATCGAAAAAGATTCTGCGGATTTTAAAAAATTATATGTCTACAATTGTATTGCCTCTAATGCCAATCATAAAAGTAAACAAACGTTTTTCTTAACCAAAAGTCCTTATTGCAGCAGCACCTTGCACCCCGATAATACGCGCTTACAAGATTTTTCTTTCGCTCCATTATTCGATGTAGAAAAAGAAATTCAATTGAACACGGTAACTTTAGAAGGCATTCTAACGGAATTAAATTTAAGTTATGTCGATTGGTTTAAGGCCGATACACAAGGAACTGATTTAAGACTTTTTCAAAACTTACCTGAAAAAGTTCAAAAAAATGTAGTGATGGCTGAATTTGAACCTGGTATTATCGATGCGTATCAAGGCGAAGATAAAATGATTGATGTATTTCAATATATGCGCACTATGCCTTTCAAATTAGCAGATATCACTGTAAAAGGCGCGATGCAATTGCCATACGAAAATTTCAAACAATTATTTCCTTCTAAATTCCTTCAAAAAGTAGCAAATCATACCTTGAAAACGACTCCAGGTTGGAGCGAAATGGTATTTATCAATAGCTTGGAACAAGCTGATTTGAGAGGTCATTTACTAGCTTGGCTATATAGCAGTATTCAATCTAATCATAGTTTAGCTTTCAGCATTGCGCAAAAAGGATATCAAAAATTTAATGATGTATTACTTAAAGAAATGATGGAACATTCAAGTGCTCAATTACGAAGCGACTTGTTTAGCTTGAACACCTTCTTTAAATTAGTGAAAATAGCTTTAAGCAGATAATGAGTTCGCATACCCTTCACTTTTGTACGCTCTTCGATAAAAATTATAGCAGTCGTGGTATAGCCATGTATGAATCGCTTTACGCATGTGAAAAAGATTTTATCCTATACATTTTTGCATTTGATGATATCTCTTATCAAACCTTGCAGCAAATGCATCTAGATAAAGTACGTGTCATTAGCTTACAAGAATTTGAAGATGATGCTTTATTAGCCGTTAAAGGTAGTAGAAGCAAAGGCGAATATTGCTGGACTTGCACATCCTCTACTATTGCTTATTGTATCTCTACTTTTCAATTAGCCAATTGTACCTATGTAGATGCCGATTTATTTTTCTATCAATCGCCTCGTGTATTAATTGATGAAATCCCTGCCGATAAACATGTTATGATTACCGAACATCGATACACTCGTTATTACGATCAATCGAAAGTTTCAGGAAAATACTGTGTGCAATTTATGTATTTCGATAATAGCAAAGAATCTTTGGATGTTTTGCATCATTGGCGTGCGCAATGTCTCGACTGGTGTTACAATCGCATCGAAGATGGTAAATTTGGCGATCAAAAATATTTAGATACTTGGACCAGCATGTATCCTGTAGTTTATGAAATGCTTCATTTAGGTGGAGGATTAGCCCCTTGGAATATTCAACAATATGCATTTACAGCAAGCGCTAATGCATTGATAGGAAAAGAAAAATCAAGCAACAAAAGTTTTGAAGTAATCTTTTATCATTTTCATGGATTGAAATTTTATGATCAAGGGCAATTGATTTATACGCCTAATACGTATTATATAAACAATGCTATTCGTACCCTTTTTTATAGCCCTTATGTTCAAGCCTTAGCCAAAGCCAAAGCTCGATTAAGTGCAGTAAATAGTAGTATTGATTGGCATGGTAGCGCCGCTAGCAGCAATTATTTCAAGGATAAATACATCAAAGGGAAAGTTGCTTTTATTATCAGCAATGTCTTTAAAAATATATTGCATATATAGCAATTAGTTTTAGTACTTTTATCCTCAAATTAAAACACCTTGGCGCATTTAATTCATATCAAATCACATCAAGATAGCAGAGGGCAATTAAGCGTTGTGCAAGATGAAATACCTTTTGAAATCAAAAGATCTTATTTCATTCAACAAGTACCTTCTAGCGATATTGTTCGAGGTGGTCATCGTCATCATCAATCCACACAAGCACTTATTTGTTTAGCTGGCTCTTGTGAAATTTATAATCATGATGGGGAAAAAGAAGAACGTTTTATTTTAGACCATCCTTCGAAATGCTTGATTTTAGAGCCTAAAGACTGGCATACCATGCAAAAATTCACAAAAGATGCCATCTTATTTGTATATGCTTCTACTAAATATGATGTGAACGATTATATCGATGAACCGTATTCTTAATTTATAATAAATCATGGAACAAATAGATTACGAAAATTTATACGAGTTGAATAAGCCTTTTATGGACGACTATAAAAGTGCTTTTGCTAATACCTTAGATAGTGGTTGGTTTATTTTAGGTAATCAAGTAAAAACCTTTGAAAAAGATTTTGCTGATTATTTAAAAGCAGGTTCTTTCTTAGGAGTAGCCTCTGGTTTAGATGCCCTCGAATTGCCTTTGGTGGCTATGGAATGGGAAGAAGCTTACGAAGTACTTGTCCCTTCTAACACGTATATTGCTACCATCAATGCTATTATCAATACTGGTCATACACCTGTTTTTGTGGATGCAGACCCATTAACCTATAATATTGATGTAACTAAAATAGAAGAAAAAATCACTTCTAAAACACGTGCCATCATGATTGTACACTTATATGGCAATCCTTGTGAGATGGATGCAATCATGGCTATATGTAAAAAACATCAATTGCTTTTAATAGAAGATTGCGCACAAAGTCATGGGGCTGCGTACAAAAATCAAATGACTGGGACCTTTGGTGAATTTGGAGCCTTTAGTTTCTATCCAACCAAAAACCTAGGCGCACTGGGTGATGCAGGAGGTATTGCTATCAATAATGAGGAATATTCTGATAAGCTTAAAGCATTAAGAAATTACGGTTCGCATATCAAATATCATAACGATTACATTGGATATAATTCACGATTAGATGAAGTTCAAGCAGCTTTTTTATCAGTGAAATTAAAAGCCTTAGATGCGATTAATGCACACAAACAAAAATTAGCCAATTTGTATTTGACGCATTTGAAAAGCGATTATATCCTTCCACAAACTACTGCGCATAGTGAAGCGGTCTATCATATTTTTGCTGTTCGTCACGAAAAAAGAGATGCTTTAAAAGCCTATCTTTTAGAAAAAGGAATCAAAACAGAAATTCATTATCCAATTGTGCCTTGCGAGCAAAACTCCATTAAAAACTATATGGCTAAAATCAACTATCAGTTAGATCCAGCAGATTTTACTATAGCTACTCAAATACATCGTACCGAATTAAGCTTACCTTGCTCTACTATTCATAGCGAAGAGCAAATACTTCGAGTCATTGAAGTGTTGAATGCTTTCTAATGAAAAAGAAGGAGAATATATTTCTTTAGAGAACATTTTTTATGAATCAATTGTTACATACATTTACATCAAAAATAAAAACCAATTAAAAATGGCATCAATCACATTAGGCGGAAATCCTGTTAATACCGTTGGTAGTTTACCAGAAATAGGAAATAAAGCACCAGAATTTTATTTAACCAATACCGATATGGCTTCTAAAAAGTTAGAAGATTATGCAGGTAAAAAAGTGGTAATGAATATTTTTCCAAGTGTTGATACAGGCGTATGTGCTACTTCAGTTAGAAAATTCAACGAAAAAGCTGCAAGTTTAAATAATACAGTTGTATTATGTATTTCGAGAGATTTACCTTTTGCTCAAAAAAGATTTTGTGGTGCTGAAGGAATCAGCAATGTAGAAATGTTATCTGATTTTAAAGATGCTTCTTTCGGAATGAACTATGGTATATTAATGGAAGATGGCAAATTTGCTAAATTACATGCACGTTCGGTAGTAGTATTAAATGAAACAGGTAATGTGATTCACACAGAACTAGTTCCTGAAATAGCTCAAGAACCTAATTATGATGCAGTATATGCAGTGTTAGGATAAATTAATAGTATTTAAATATTAAAAAACACCAATAGAAAATCTATTGGTGTTTTTTTTATTTCTTCAAATTCTCTATTCTTCCCATCATGCAACTCGTATAACTTTTCAATTGTAATAATAATCCGTTTTCTGCTGTTGCCTCCGGATAGCCTAAATCATATAATTTATCTATAATAACACTTCTATCAATCCCTTCATAAGAAAGTGATACCGCATTCTCTTCTTGTATTACATCTACATGTTTTACTCCCTTCAATTTTAAAAGTTCATGTGCAATAGTAGTAGCACATCCTGTACATTTTAAATTGGCAATAATTATTTTTTCGCTTATCATGATATTGTTTTTTATAATAGTGTAGTTGGACAAACATATTCAGTAATGGGTAAAGAGCTTCGTTTAATAGCTGCAAAACCATCTCGTAATTCAAAAAATTGATCAATGCCTTGTCGTTTTAATATCGATGCTGCTATCATGCTTCTATAACCTCCTGCACAATGAATGATAAAGGTTTTATCTTTGGGTATTTCATTTAAATGTTGTTCTAATTGATTCAAGGGAATATTCATCGCATCAACTAAATGTTCTGATTCAAATTCGCTTTTCTTTCTTACATCTATTATTGGTGTAAGCTGATTATACTCATCCCTAAATTGATCTAAATCGATTCGATAAATATGATCGATTGGTTTTTGTGTGGCTTTCCATGCCTCAAACCCGCCATCTACATACCCAATACAATGATCATAGCCTACTCGCGATAATCGTGTAATAGCTTCCTTCTCTTTACCTGCCTCACAAAGCAAAATAATTTTTTGATTGATATCTTTTATCACTTCTCCTACCCATTGCGCAAAACTGCCTTCCAAACCAATATTCATACTGCCTGGAATAAATCCTGCAGCAAATTCTTCTGCATTTCTAGTATCCAATAAAATAGCTTTCTCTTTTAACAGTAATGATTCTAAATCCTCCACTGCTATGGGTTGTAAGCCTTTTTCATAAATAGTATCTATACTGTCGTAGCCTGTAATATTCATAATCACATTACTTGGAAAATAAGATGGTGGTGCTGTTAAACCACTTAATAAAACGTTGGTAAATGATTCTTTTGTCAAGTTAGGATTCAAAGCATAATTTACTTTTTTCTGATTGCCCAAGGTATCAGTGGTTTCTTTACTCATATTTTTACCACAGGCACTTCCCGCGCCATGATTCGGATATATAATCAAATGATCGCTTAAAGGCATTATTTTATTTCGCAACGAATCGTATAAATGTCCAGCTAATTTTTCTTCAGTCAATTCTGCGATTACATGCTGTGCCAAATCTGGTCGACCTACATCACCTATAAACAAAGTATCTCCGGTGATTAATCCATGTTCATGTCCTTGCTCATCCATCAATAAATAGGTAGTACTTTCCATGGTATGTCCAGGTGTATGTATCACTTTAATACTATAATCACCTACTTTAAATAATTGATTGTCTTCGGCTACAACGGCCTCAAAAATAGGCTTCGCTGTTGGACCATATACAATTTGTGCCCCTGTTTTTTTAGCTAAATCTAAATGTCCGCTTACAAAATCTGCATGAAAATGGGTTTCAAAAACATATTTAATTTTCGCATTATCGATAGCTGCTCTTGTTATATATGGCTCAACTTCTCTTAGTGGATCAAAGATGGCGGCTTCTCCATTACTTTCTAAATAATAGGCTGCGTGCGCTAAACATCCAGTATAAATTTGCTCGATTTTCATTGTATAAAAAATTTAAAGTAAATATAATTCATTTTAAGTTATAATAATACCTTTTTATCTTTATTAGTTCCCGATTGTTGAAAAAAATTAAGGAAATGAAACTTCGATGTACTATTTTCGTTATAAATAGTAATATATCATAGCATATGCTGACTAAATATTTATTAAAAAATACGGTAACTGTTTTTAGAAAAAAAGCAGATTATACCGATATTCCCAATGCTCGATTAGGTATGGAAATCGCTACTGCCTTCTCTCCTACTTTTCAGGAGTCAGTACACTATAAGCAATTTCGTGTAGATCATATCAACTGCAAATGGGTAATGCCAAAGCATGCTGATAAAAATAAAGTTTTATTATATTTTCATGGGGGGGGTTATGCTTCTGGTTCTGTTCAAACACATAAATCGCTAGTGACTCAAATTTGCAAACACAGTAATACCTATGCGGTATTATTTGATTATCGACTCAGTCCTGAACATAAATTTCCAGCTCCTATAGAAGACTCCATAAAAGTATATCAATACTTATTAGATCAAGGATTTGAGCCTTTTCAAATTGCCTTTGGGGGTGATTCTGCCGGTGGTGGATTAGCCATGGCTACCTTATTATACTTGCGCGATCATCAATTAGCTCCACTTCCTAAATGTTATATTGGATTAAGCCCCTGGTTTGATTTAACCTGCAATAGTGAATCTATTAAAAATAATGAACAAACTGATGCCATGATTAATGTGGAGGCTATGGAACATTGGATTAAAAATTATATTGGTGATGCCGACCGCAAAAATCCTTTTATCTCTCCATTGTTTGCCTCATTTAAAAACTTACCTCCTATGTATATTCAGGTTTGTAAAGTAGAAGTTTTATATCATGATTCCTTACATTTTTACGAGCGTGCTAAAGCAGCTGGTGCCACTATTACACTAGATGAATATGGCGATTTAATTCATGTGTGGCAAGCCTTTTGGCCTATTTTAAAAGAAGGGAGAGAGGCTAACGAAAAACTTGGAAAATTTATTAAACAACAATTAGAAAATATATAATTATTTTACTGCTGTTATATTCAATTTAAAACTCATCAACTCGTCAATAATTTTATCATTTAATAAATTACTTGTACTCGTTTCTACACCATAAGTCATATCCCATTTCACTCTATTTATCTTGAATGTGCTATGTAAATTAATTTGATCATTCTCTAAAGAATAATTTATTGGAATATTTAAAGTCTGTGTAATCCCTTTAATCGTTATATGTGCATTGGCTTTACACGTATTTTCCTTATTCGAATGTTCTTTATCTTCTTTCTCGACAACTATACTATCAATAGTTATAGTGATTGTTTCGAATGAATCTGCATTAAAAAAAGTGGGACTTTTCATAATCCATTCAAAATTATTATTCTCTTTTGTATCGGTAATATCTTTTACTTTGAGTTGTCTGGTATCAAATGTAAATTGCGCTCCTACAATATTTGCTCCATCCATTTGTACATTCCCTTCTTTGATTTCAATATTGCCATAATGCTCGGTAGAAACATACTTATAGCTACAATACCAAACTAAATTTGAGCGTTCTTTGTATACCTGATAAGTCGATAAAAAATTTCCACTAACAATAGCTTCGCCTGACTTTACTTGTACATCTGCTTCTTGCATCGCTGTTGTACATTGAATCAATATACATGATAATAGAATTATCCATAAAATATTGAATCGAATCATTTTAGTATTAATTGCTCTGTAATGTATTAGTTTGCTTCTATAAAATTTGATTAGGCTACTCTTCTATGACCTACCCATACAAATCTTTTGCAAACGTATTCAGGATTGGTGAATGAAGCATTTCCTGCAGGATTTCCTCCTGTAACGTGAAAATCAGAAAAGGCTGCATGTTGATTGACCCAAATCATACCAGTTAAATTTAATGACACTGGTGCAAAAACACTTTCCATCTCTTCTATAATTTTTGCTGTTACTGATTCATCTGTAGAATAGGCTGCACAAGTAATGGCTCCATGTTTTTGAGTCATATCTTTCGCTAATGAAATCGACTCATCCGTATTTTTAGTTTTGATTAATAATACGATTGGTCCGAATAATTCATTTTCATAAATACCAAAATCTTTGCTATCTAATTCTAATACCAAAGGAGAGATACTTCTCGCATTAGGAAAATCAGCATGACTTACATTTTGAGAATCTAATAAAACAACTGCATCCATTTTTTTCAATGAATTCACTCGTTTTAAGGTCATTTCATTTTGTATCGTACCATACGTTCCTGCAGCCATTTTAGGATTATTAGCTATACCTGCTATGCCTTCTTTTAAAGCATTCACTACTTCTTCATAACTCAAATGTGCATCGCCATTTTTAATACCTGTTGCTGGAATAAAAATATTTTGTGGAGCCGTACACATTTGTCCACTATATAACGAAACTGCAAAAGCTAAATTTTGTACTACCGGATTGATGTCTGCAACTGAATCAATAATCACACTATTCACTCCAGCTTTTTCGGTAAATACTACTTTATCTTTTAAGCCTTCTACATATTCTCCAAATGCCGAACCTCCAGTATAATCAATTAATTTTACTAATGGATGCTCGCATAATTCTTTGGTAATTAATTTATCACTAGTATCTACAGCCAACTGACAAGTTAATGGATCTAATCCTTTTGCTGCTAATGCTTTTTGTATCTCAGCCACTACTATAGCTATAGGTAAAATAGCTTTAGGATGTGGTTTAACAATTACAGCATTACCTGTAATTAATGAAGCATACATACCTGGAACACTATTCCAAATAGGGAATGTAGAACAACCAATCACTACTCCAATTCCTTTTGGTATCGCTTTAAATACTTTATGTAATACCACATTCATCTTACCCATAGGTTTGTCCCATACCACATGTTGAGGGAAACGAGATAACTCTTCGTAACCCATCGCTATTGCTTCTAAAGCTCTATCATTGGCATGTGGACCACTCGCTTGAAAAGACATCATAAATGCTTGTCCTGTTGTATGCATCGTAGCATAAGCAATCTCATTAAATCTTTTTGAAATTCTTTCTAATGAATCAATCAATACATCTGCACGATCATCAGCTGAAACATTTTTCCAACTATTCATAGCACGGGCGCTACGTATGAGTGTTTTACCAACATCATAGGTTGGATATTTGATTCCTAATTTTTCTTGTGTAAATGGCGAAACTTCTTCTGATGCCCAATTCGAAGGACTATCTTGTTGTAACTCCGTAAATTCTTTATTTAAAAATGCATTAAATAATTCTAATCCTTTTACTGCTCCATCTTCACCATATGCTTTTGGATGTTCGGGATATTGTGCAAAAAATATACGTTCGTGTATTGCTTTGATTGCGTTATCTAATATCGTTTTATTACTAGATGAAAGTGCCATATGCTTTGTGTTTAAATTTATAATTAGAGATTCAAAGATAATACATACTAAGTACCTATACCATACTATCTTACAAATTATTATCCTATATAAAACAGCTAATCTTTATACTTTAAAGAATATCATGCTTTTTGTAAATAGTCAAATTTAGGCGTCCAACCATTATCCTTTTTTGATAATAAATCGAAAAAATGCCATGGACTGCAATATACATCGCCCGGTCCAAAATAATCTTTATTCGTTCTATAGATTTTTCCCTCTTTTTTAATAAATGCTGAAACGCCCGGCATATAATAGGTTTTGCCTTCTTTTTCATAGGAATATCCGCTATCGCTTATAAAATTAGTACCATGTGCCGAAACACACAAGAAGTTCCAATTTCTACTAGAGGCAAATGTATCTAAAACAGATGGCTCGTTTGGACTAATTAAGACCATAGGTACACGATCATTGATAATAGTAGTAGAGCTATTTAAAGTATCTGCCCACATCGTACAATAACTACATGATTTCCCCATATTATGAATTAGTAATAACTCGTCTTGATCTTTAAATAAAGAAGATAACAATACTGCTGAAGCATCTCTATGATATAATGTATAATCTTCAAATAATTCTAATTCTCTATTACTTCGTAATGCCGAAATTTCTGATTGAATTTTCTCAATATCTTGTTGTAATTTTTCTATCGCCTTATCTGTATCTTTATAATCCATTTATAAAATATTTTAATGATTAAATCGTTAACTAAGATATGAAAAATATTTTCTTTTTATGTAGCATATTATTGTTTGGGTTAAAAGGTATTCAAGCTCAAGAAGTAAGTGAGTTTCTCAATAAAATTCCTGCTAGTAAACAAGCTACCGTTTTCCCTGATTCTTTATATTCAAGTACTACTTGGAAAAATTTTTATTTGCGTAAAGACATACAAAATGCGATAGATATTAATCAAATCGACTATGGATTATTGAATGCTTGTTTATTTTATGCAACGAATAAAATCAGAGCTACCTACAAAAAAAAACCACTAGAATTTAATGCTCAACTGCGTGATGTGGCTTTAATACATAGCTATAATATGGTCACACAAAATTTCTTTAGTCATGATAACCCAAAAGCTTCCAAATTCAAAACAATGAAAAGTCGAATTGATGCATCTGGTTATAAAGCTCAAGCGATGGGAGAAAATATTGCAAAACGCTTTCTCGAATTAGCTCACCCTTTAACATATATTGAACTTGCGAATCAAACTATAGATGCGTTCTATCACTCCCCTGAACATAAAGCAAATATGCTTAATCCAACTTATACAGAAAATGCACAGGCAGTATATTTTTATAAAAAAAATAGTAGCCCCTATGTATATTTTACTGTAACCCAAGATTATGGTACTCCTTGGCCAAAATAAATAAACGAATCAAGTTACTTTACAAATAGTAGTTTTGTAAAGTGGAAAAAAAATACACTTATTTCTATTTCCTTTTAATAGCCTTTTGTTTATTCGTGTGTATCTCTGCATATCGAATAGATATAATGGACGTGGATGCAGCTCAATATGCAAACATTAGTAGAGAAATGAGTCTTAGCGGAAACTATCTTCACGTATATGAACAAGGCAAAGATTATTTGGATAAGCCTCCAATGCTTTTTTGGTTGAGTGCTTTCAGCATGAAACTTTTTGGAAGCACTAACCTTGCCTATAAATTTCCTTCTATACTCATTTTCATACTGGCTTTGTATAGTTTTTATCGTTGGGTTAAAAATATGTACGACACCGAAATGGCCTTAGTGGCAACACTAATTTTATGTTGCTCTCAAGCAATATTTTTAATGACCAATGATGTTCGTACAGATTTACTATTGATGTCTTTTACAATAATGGCTATTGCCCATATTTATTTGTATACTAAAAACAAAAAAACAATAGATTTTATTTTAGGATTTATGGCGATGTCTGCTGGGTTAATGACGAAAGGCCCTATAGCTGTTTTTATGATTGTTGCATCTTTAGGTACTCACTTTCTATTAAAAAAAGAATGGAAAAACATTCTCAATTATAGATATGTAGTAGGTATTATCCTTGTATGCATTTTATTAATCCCTATGTGTTATGGTTTGTATACTCAATTTGATTTACATCCCGAAAAAACAGTATATGGTATTCAAAGTCCTAGCGGTATTAAGTTTTTCTTTTGGACACAATCATTTGGAAGAATTACAGGTGAAAGCAGCTGGGCTAATAATATGGGCTTTGACTATTTATTTACTAATATTTTATGGTCCTTTTTCCCTTGGTCTTTATTATTCATTTTGGCACTGCTCTATCAAATCATTGAAGTGTTTAGAAAAAAAGCAATTACAGAGTATGTTAGTCTTTCTGGCTTCATCTTAACATATATCGCTTTAGCTAGTTCGAAATATCAATTACCTCATTATATATTTATTACATTCCCCCTAATAGCCATACTAACTGCTCATTTTATTTTACATAGCAAGTGGTCAAAAGCCATTTATTTACTAAGTATAAGTATCTTACTGGCTATAATTGCCCAATTTTTTATAGTATTATATGTCTTCGATACGAACCAATATTTTTGGATATCTTTTATATCCCTTGAAATTTTACTTGGTACTATCCTTTATGTATATTTTTCAAAGCAAAATATGAATATACATAAATGGGTTCTTACAACTTCTTTTATAGCTATCTTTTTCAATATTCTACTTACGCATCTGTTCTATAAAAACCTACTTCAATTTCAATCTTCATCTGCTATTGGAAAATATATTAATAAAGAACACATTCTAACAAAAGATATTAATTCTTATGAATTACGAGAAGGTTATAATGCAATTCATTTTTATTCTAAACAAATAATAACTACGAGTGAATCTTCATGGCCGACAAAAAAATATGTAATCACTACGGATGAAGGGAAAAATAAACTGTTGTCTGAAAATGCACCTTATAAAGTACTGCAATCTTTTGAGCAATATAATATCACTAAATTACAATGGAAATTTTTAGCTAAAAAAACAAGAAATGAGTCTATAAAGCATCTGTATATGCTGGAAAAAAAATAACCCTATTGAACTAAAACTTTCCAAGCTTCTTCTACTTGCTTAAGTGCTAAATATGCTTTGGCTTTATTTAATCGAATACTATTTTCATTGCTGTCTTTACCTATATATTGAATTATAATAGGTATTTGTTCTACATTACCCAACATTCCCAAATCATTACCTGTTAAAATATGATTTTGAATGATCCATGAAGGTATTGCATCTACTCCAATACCAATAGTAGTAACTGGTTTAGGAACCATAAATAAAGAAGAATCATTTAATCGAACATAATAATCATCCCCACATCTGCCTACTTGATCCATTTTTAATGGGTCTATTCGAGAACCACTTTCATTCAATACGGATTCATGTATATGCATCTTTACAATCTCACAAATGAATAAATTGCCCGCACCCCCTTCTTGTCCTAATTCAATTACCTGATTTACTTTACATTCAAATTGTACCGGACTCTCCGCTACTCGTGGAGGTTTTATTAGCTCTGAAGTTTGCATCGTAAAACCTGCTTTCACAAACTCATTAACACCTCTTGGATAGGCCACACTTGCTAGGGAGGCTTGTTGCACCATGTCATAGGTAACAATATTGATTACCACTTCTGGTACTTCTTTAATATTTTTATAGGTGTCTTTGGTCTCGCCTGTTTTACCACTCCTATTACTACTAAATACCATAATAGGGGGTTTAGAACTATACACATTAAAGAAACTAAATGGAGATAAATTTACTTGACCTTCACTGTTAATGGTACTAGCAAAAGATATTGGGCGTGGGGCTACTGCACTTAATAGAAATGCATGCAACTCAGCTGTTTTTAATTCTTGTGGGATAAATGATTTCATAAAGTAAAGATAATTGCTTTTTTAATTATATGTTTTTTGATAGCTTTACTTTAAAATAATCAAACATGAAAAACAAATTCAAATACATAGGCTATGCATTTGGTGCATTATTGCTTTTATTACTATTAATCATCACTATAGCTGGTCTAGTAATTCCCGAAACACAACGTATTACCTGTACTAAATCAATTGACGCTCCTCCTTATGTTGTATTCAAAAATATTAGTGATTTTAACGTATGGTATAAATGGGACCCTTGGTATAACTTAGATTGTAATCAAACTAGAACTATCGTAGGAGTAGCTGCTAGTATAAACCATCAATATAATTGGCAAGGAAATGATAAAGTAGGCAAAGGATCTATGCAAATTATACAAATCGATAAAAATAAAAAAATGACTATCGCACTTAATTTTATTGAGCCTTTTCCTAGTAAAGCAACAGTTGAATTTGATATCGAGTCGGATGGAAAAAGTTCTAACGTAAGTTGGACATTCATTAGTAAAAATCCTTTTTTGTTACGATTTATGAGTGTCATTATGAAACCCATGCTTATTAAAAGTTTTGATGAAGGATTAAGTAATTTAAAAACCTTATCCGAAAAAGATGCCCTAGATCATCCCGCTTCTAGCTCAAATGAATCCTATGAAATTCAGGAAATGCAACTCAGTAGCAAAACCTATTTAGTGATTCGAAACAAACAACAATCCATCAAAACAATCAGTAACTTTTTTATGAATGAAATGCCAAAAGCATTTTCTTATCTTCAAAAAAATAAAAAAGAATTAAATGGCTATCCAACAGGATTATACTATGCATATGATGAAAGCAAAGGTATTTGTGATGTAGCAATTGCATTACCATTTACGGGTACTTTTGCTGTTTCTAAACCTTATGAAATTTCTACTATAGTAGCTAGCAAAGCAATAAGTATAGATTATTATGGTGCTTATGACCAAATGAGTGGTGTTTATGATGCCCTATATGATTATATAGAAAAAAATAATCTTGAACAACAAGGTCCAGCTATAGAAGAATATATTGGCGATCCTGAAAAACTTAAGGGTGATATGAGCAAATGTTTAACTCGAATTGCTATTCCAATAAAATAATTAGACTACTAGTTGCTTGATTTCTGACAGTATACTTTCAATATCCTGTTGCATCATACAATTAAAATGTCCTACTGGACAGGCACTCCTACCATATATACTGCAAGGTCTACAAGCTAAATCAGTTTGTATATTGATATTGTTTTTATAATAGGAAGTAAAGCCTATATTGGGATGCGTTCCTCCCCAGATAGTAATAACCGGTACTTGATAAATGGATGCTATATGCATATTAGCTGAATCCATACTGATTACTAAATCTAATTCTTTAATTGCATCCAATTCTTTTTTGAAATTCGATTCTTTGCTTAAAAAACTAATCTGCTCATTTATCATCAATGATGTCAATTGCTTCTGTTCTTTAGATGCACATAGAATTTTTATATGGTATCTTTTATCTTCTACTATTCTACGAATTAATATACTAAGTTTTTCCAAAGGGAAATTCTTAGTGAAATGTTTAGATAAAGGGGCTATTCCAATACTATATTTATCCTTCTTAACTATCTTGAGTGATTGATCTCTGTCTTTTAATTCACATTTAAATCCCACATTACGAATGGCATTTGCATAACGTTCCGTAACGTGAATGAGAGCTGTATGTTGAATGGTTTTATTTTGAATGGCTTGAAGTTTTTTTGCTCTTCCTTTATCGAAACAGGTTACATCTACTTTCTTAAATAGATAGGACAAACGAATTATTTTACTTCGAAGCACATCATGTAAATCTATAATATGCGTAAAGTTTTGACTATATAAATGATTTCTAATAAAGCTAAGCAAGCCCAAAAATCCTTTATGTTCATTACTATCAAATGCAATAAAATGTATATTCTCTAGTGAATCAAATAAGGGGGCGTGAAATGATTTAGAAACTACAGATACTTTAACAGTTGGATTTTGTAGTATGAAATTTTTGATAACAGGTATAGTAAGCGCTACATCTCCAAGAGATGATAAACGAATAAATAAAACATGTGGGTTTTTTACATTCAAAATCCTTACGCTTAATTTTTATATGTAATATATACAAAATTCTTCTATCTCTTTGTATAAAGTACCGGATTCAAATTAGGATCATTATACATTTTAACTTGACGATATACTTTCATGAATTTTTTACCAGAAGCATATTCTTCCAACAACTGATCTATCGCTGTGGTTAAATCAATAAATTGTTGCTCTAGTACTTGTAATTTTATTTCACAAGAAGCTATATGACTAGCTGAAGCATCTGTACGCTTCACTTCCACCCGCATATGATAGATTTTTAAACATAAAATAGATAATCTATCAATTGCCCAAGCTGGACTCTCCGTATTTAAAACAGCATGTTCTTGTCGAGTTACATCATGAAAGCTAGTATAAAAAAAATCATCTATCTGTTCTACTAAATCGGTTCGTTGTTGATTCAACTGATCTATCTTTCTCTTGATTAATAATGCATCTGCTGGTTCTATTTGAGGATTACGAATCAAATCCTCATAGTGCCATTGTACTGTATCAATCCAATTTTTTTGATATAAGAAATAAGAAAAGCTCTCCTTTTCAAAAGGATTTTGAATGGGCTGATTGACATTATCTAGTAGATGATAATCAGATATGCTCTGATTGAAAATAGTTGTAAATTCGATAGCTTTCATCTAAGATAATTTAGCTAATGATTGTGCAATACGATCCATGGCAAGCATCAATTTATCTTCTGATGTAGCATAGGAGAAGCGTATACAGTTCCCATCTCCAAAAGCATCTCCACTAACTGTACTTACCTTGGCATCTGCTAATAAATACATGCTCATATCACTTGAATTTTGAATAACTGTCGTTCCACTTTTTTTACCAAAAAACGAACTGATATCCGTAAAGAAATAAAAGGCACCCGTTGGTAAATTTACTTTTACACCTTGCATTTCTTTTAGTTTGGCATATCCTATATCTCTTCTTTTTTGATATTGCGCACACATATCTTTAGTTGCTTGCATATCCCCACGCATCGCTGCTTCTCCTGCCATTTGTGTAATGGAGCAAGTACCACTGGTAATTTGACCTTGCATTTTTATACAGGCTTTGGCTACCCATAATGGAGCAGCAATATATCCTAATCTCCAGCCTGTCATAGCAAATCCTTTCGAAAAACCATTCACGATAACCGTTCTATCGTACATCCCTTCAAGTGTTGCAATACTGCAATGCGCTCCTGTAAAATTGATGTATTCATAAATTTCATCAGCCAATATGATAATATTCGGATGCTTGCGAAAAACCACCGCTAATGCTTCTAATTCTTCTTTTGTATATACCGAACCTGTTGGATTACATGGTGAACTGAAGATAAATAATCGTGTTTTAGGGGTTATTGCTTGCTCTAATTGTGCCGCTGTAATTTTATAATCCTCCTCTACACTACTTTGTATGGTAACTACCTTAGCTTCAGCTAAATGGGATATTGCACTATAACTAACCCAATATGGCGCTGGGATAATAACCTCCTCTCCTGGATTCAATACACTCAATACCACATTCGCTATCGATTGCTTTGCTCCTGTAGACACAACAATTTGATCAGGGGTATAACTTAACTGATTATCTCTTTGTAGCTTCTCTACAATAGATTTACGTAACTCTAAAAAACCTGCTACTGGTGTATATTTAGTAATTCCTTGATCAATAGCAAGTTTAGCCGCCTCTTTAATATGTATTGGAGTATCAAAATCAGGCTCTCCTAATGTCAAGTCAATAATATCTTCTCCTTTTGCTTTTAGTTCACGAACTAATGCTGCCATTTGTAAGGTAGCCGATTCTTCTAATGTAGCTATACGTTCTGCTATATGTTCAAGCATTTGTTAAATTTTAGATTGTAAAGGTACTAAATTCTAGTTTTTATAAAATTTTGAAAATCAAAAGTTTTTTTATATAAACTTTTCATAATTACTACTATTTTTTTCTTCTCGCTTGATAATGAATAAAAATATCTTTTACTTTCTATTTTGACATTACTATGACATTTCTTAAAGCTATATTTTGCAACCTTTGTGCACAAAAATTATAAGATAAAATGAAAAAGATATTTACATTCTGTTTGGCCCTAGTAGCCTTATTTACAGCAAAAGCACAAACTCCTGTTTATGACTCAGTTTCTATGAATCCTGGTTATGCAAATGCGGTTTTTTATAGTTTAGCTAATGGTACTTTAGCATCTGCTCCTATATATTCTCAAGCCGATATTCAGATTCGATTTGAAAATCGTTCAGCTTCTATCCGAACTGTAGATGGTTTTGGAGCTAAAGTATTTTTACCAGTTGCTCATGCTTTAACCGATTGGACTACTTTAGATACTACTGGAATGTTAGAACAAATCAATTCAGATACTGCTTGGGAAAATGGTTCATTCAATGCAACTGCAACCGGTCACCCTAGTTATGGATGGGGAACCTATGATGCTGTAACACACGATATCAATGGCGATAAAATATTCGTATATCAGAATGCTATGGGTGCTTTTAAAAAAGTACAAATAATCAAATTGAATTCTCTAGCAAAAACCTATTATATCAAACATGCCAATCTAGATGGCTCTATGGAATATACTGATACTATTGGAACGGCTGATTTTCCAAATAAAAACTTTGGTTATTTTAGTTTTTTCACTAGAACAAAAACAGATCCTGAACCTATTGGAACTGACTGGGATATAGTATTTAGAAAATATAATAGAACTGCTGATAATTATCCAGTAGCTGGTGTGCTTAGCAACTTAAACGTTTTAACTGCTAAATTATTCACTCATACACCTAATACAGCTTCTGGCTCTGGCTTACCTTATTATACAAAAATGTCTGTAATAGGATATGATTGGAAAATATTTACACCTCCAACAGGTCCATGGGCTGTTATTGATTCTGCAGCCTATTTCGTACTTGATCAATCAAATGATATTTGGAGAATTGTATTCACAGGCTTTGGTGGAAGTGCCACTGGTAAAGCGTATTTCACTAAAACTAAGGTAGGTTCTGTAGGAATTAACAATACTCCTAATGAAGCTATTACTTTAGCTACCATGTACCCAAATCCTATGGCTAATGATGCATCCATTTCTTTTACTAGTAAAAAAGAAGCAATTACTTCAATTGAAATTTATAGTGCACAAGGAGTTTTAGCATATAGCGACAATATCACTGCTAACGCAGGATTGAATCTATATCAATTAAATGACTTAGGTTTAAATAACGGCATATACTTCGTTCACTTAAATCAAGGTACTGAAACACATACTTTCAAAGTTTTTGTAAGTAAGTAAAAATGACAATAGTTTGACATACAAAACATCCTAGCAACATAGGATGTTTTGTTATTTTACACCGATAATTTATCGGTTTTGGGGGGGATAAAACAAATGTATTATTGTGAATGTAATTAGAATCAAAATTAAAATTTTACTTCTAATCCCTGTTTTTATAATTGGGCTTTCCACCCATTTATTTGCCCAAAATATTAGCATCAAACTTCAAGATGAAAAATTAGAACCAATTAGTGGAGCACTCATTAAACTCATTCCGTTAGCAACGAATACATCTACTCCAATAATTAGCAAATCAAATGATAATGGAAATTTTACTATTAATTCAAGTTTCCCAATCATTTTAAAAATATCCATGATAGGTTATGAATCTATCATAGATACTCTATATAATCCTACCTCTAAAACATTTCAACTCAAAAGTATTAGTACTCAATTAAACAGTGTTTCTGTAACTGCTGATTATACGAGTGCAAAAGCAAGTCAGAGTGTTCATGAAATAAAAATACTAGATAAAAAAACTATCGAACAAAAAGGAGCGAACAACTTAAAAGATTTATTAATGACTGAATTAAGTGCTTCTATTAGTCAGGATAATATTTTAGGCAGTGGAATTAGTCAACAAGGATTAGGTGGCGAAAATATTAAAATATTAATCGATGGTGTACCCGTTATTGGTCGATTAAATGGGAATATCGATTTATCACAAATCAATTTAAATAATGTAGAACGCGTTGAAATCATTGAGGGACCATTATCTGTACTTTATGGTTCTAATGCTTTGGGAGGAGTAATCAATATCATTACCAAACAAAATCAAAATGATCAACTACAAGGCAGTATTAATAGCTACTTCGAACATATTGGTCAATATAATATCGATGCTTCATTAGGTGCAAAATTTAAAAATCATATATTTCAGCTAAATGGTGGCAGGTATTTTTTTGATGGATTTTCATATCCTGATACAACTCGTTTTAAACAATGGAAACCACGTGAACAATACTTTGCAGATGCTTCCTATTTATACAATAGCGAACGATTTATCTATCGTATCAAAGGAGAATATTACAATGAATTAATCACGGATCGAGGCATGCCTCGATTACCTTTTTTAATAAATGCATTCGACAATTATTATAGAACCTATAGATATAATGCTAGTAGCGATGCATTAATAAAATTTAAAAAAGATAAATCACTTCAAATAAAAGGAGCATATAATTATTATAAACGTCAAAGTAATAATTATTTTAAAGATTTAACTAATTTAGAAAACATCATAACCTCTCCCGAAAACCAAGATACCACAGTATTTACAAATATTATGGCTAAAGCTATTTATTCTTTTTATGCAAAAGAAAAAAAGTTGACCTACCAAACAGGTATTGATATAAATTATGAAACGGGTATTGGTAAAAGGCTTACAAATAATAAACAAACAATTGGTGATTATGCTTTTTTTGCAAGTATGGAATATAGACCTATTCCTAATTTAATTTTTAAACCAGCAGTACGAATTACCTATAACTCAAAATATAAAGCGCCCATCGTACCGTCATTAAATATAAAATACAAACCTGCTTTAAACTTTACTATTCGTGCTTCGTACGCCAGAGGTTTTAGAGCTCCATCATTGAAAGAATTGTATTTTTACTTTGTAGATATCAATCATAATATTCAAGGCAATGCTAATTTAAAAGCAGAAACTTCACACAATATTCAACTTTCTTTTGATTATGTTCATCAAATAAAAAATATCCATATCTTCAACTTGGAAGGAACCGTTTATTATAATGATGTAAATAATATGATTCGATTGGCTTCACAAAGTGGAAACCTATATACCTATATCAATGTAACAAATAATAAAACACTTGGAGGGAGTGTTGAATTCACCTACTCTTATAAAAATTTAAAGTTAAAATCGGGTTTCCAATTGAATAGTTTTAAAACAGATTTTGGTAATGGGGCCACTAGTAAAAATTTTCAATATGTTCCAATGGCTAGTTTTAATGCCACTTATTTCTGGAAAAAATCAGGATTAAATTTCTCCTTGTTTTATAAATATACAGGCAAACAACCTGGCATCTATGTTTCATCAGCTGAAGAATTAAAAACATTCTACTTACATTCATTTCATTTACTTGATATGAGTATCAGTAGAAATTTATATAAAGATGTAATTCGATTAACAGTTGGGGGTAAAAATCTTTGTAATGTTAGAAGTATAACTGCAACAGGCGACTACATTCAAAATGGAGTTCATTCTTCGGCATCAAATACACAGCCAGTAGGATGGGGAGCTAGTTTCTTTGCGTCGCTAAGCATTAATTTTACAGAAAAAACTTTTAAAAAAAATAAATCGTTTTGAGCAACTTCTTAATCCATAAAAAAACACAACTTTTTACTATAAGTCTATTAGCACTGATAGTATTAAGTTTATGTAATGGATGTTTAAAAGAAGAAAAGCCAATAAAAAATCCTACTATAAATGCTTCTAGTATTCAGACTGTTTTTTCGACTTACAATACACAAGGGTATTACAATCTAAAAGAAATGAAATTTGTACAAACCAATTTAAAAACCGATTGGGATTTACGATTTGATGCAGATGAACATTTTAATATTTGGTTGAACAGTGCTAAATTTATGATGATAGCTGATGCCGGATTGAAAAATTTTAATGAAGTAACAGATACTGCTGGTTATCATTTTGAATTTGATTATGAATCTGGGCGAAGAGATAGCAATGCCATTGATGAATGGGGTGATTTTTCTTTAGCCAATCCAACTTCAAATAATCACTTATATATTATAGATTTAGGTAGAGATATAAATGGTATTCCTTTAGGATTTATAAAAATGAAAATCAAAGATTTCAATGCAAATGCCTATACCATTGAATTTATGAACTTAGCTAGCACCACAGGCCCACAAACATTAACCATTACTAAAGATAACTTATATAATTATCAATATGTAAGCTTATCCGGTTCAGGAACTCTTGTAAATATAGAACCAAAAAAAGCAGATTGGGATTTATGGTTTACGCAATACACTACATGGATTTATGATCCAGACCAAGGATTTTATATCCCTTATTTGGTTATTGGGGTCTTATTAAATCCTACTAATACCGAAGCTTCCTTCGATACACTTGATCGTTTTAATGATATACAATTGCCAGAAGCTTTAAATAAAACCTATTATCATAATTGGGATTTAATTGGTTATACCTGGAAGAATGCTGGAAATGTATCGGGAGGTGGACCTGTTACTTATATTACATATCCTCAGATTACATACATTGTTAAAAACCAAATCAATGAATATTATAAAATTCGATTTATTGATTTTTATAATAATTCAGGTACTCGTGGTTATCCAAAATGGGAACAGCTACCCTTATAACTGGTCCTATTTAATGTTATAACATCTTTTTCATTGCTGTTTTAATGCTCTTCCTAATAGTATCAAAGCTTGAATTTTAAATACATACCGGCATTTTAGAAAAAAAAATTGTTTATTCAGAATATTTTGCTTTATTTCATAGATTATTATTTCACCAATAAACCATTAATAATATGAAAACAATTCAACTTATTGTTCTTCTTTGTATTGCACAATCAATATTAGTAGCACAAAATTATTTTTCAAATGATTACTCTGAAGATACTAAAGGGATAAGATTAACCACTTTAGCCGTTGCAACAGATGGTTCATATTATGCATCTGGAAATACATTTAATACAACGACCTCAGTATCTACTGCATTATTAATAAAGTGCAATGCTAATGGCGCTATTCTATGGCAAAAATCTTTCGACCAAATGCCTAATGGTGTAATTCACGATATTAAGATTAATAAAGATGGTGATTTAGTAGCTGTGTTTAAACATACTACTGGATTTGGAACGATGAAAATTGCCTCGTCTGGCGCAGTACTTTGGTCTAAATTATATTCGTCTACTACTGATCCTTATTTTGCTTCTGCACCATATACTAAATATAGTTTAACAATCAGTGCCGATAATCAATTGTTTGTAAATACTAGTCAATTTACTAGTAGTTCAGTTTTATACAGAATTTCTGATGATGATGGTGTTGGGGATGGTGATCATGATGGAAATGGTGATGAAGATAATGATGGTGATAATAATGATGATGGTGGAGATATCGATACAACAATCGTTATTGATGATAGCGGAAGTATTGGAAAAATTCCAACGATGTGTATGACTATCTGCGATGATGATTCTTCAGTAATTGTAGTTGGAAAAGATAATGATGATTGTTTTGCTTTTAGAGTAGGTATGAATGGTAATGTTATCTGGAGTAAAGTATATGATGATATGGCTACTACTAACTATATTCGTATGAAATCAATTATCAATTTACATGATGGTAATTATATGATGGTAGGCTTATTTTCTCCTACTTATGGGGCTCAATATGAAAGTGGTATTGTAATTAAAATCAATAAAAATGGCGATATTTTATGGTCAAAAACATACAGTGAAACGGCTGGCTTAAGAAAAATTGATTTTGAAAAAGTTATTCAATTAGATAATAATCGTATGTTTATTATAGGTTCTGATTTTGAAATTAGTGATTTTACTTATTATCCATTTATGATGGAAATTGCTGCTAATGGCGATATAATTAGTTCTCGATATATGAGCAATAAAGCTATTACAGGTGTTGCTTTCCCAACTGCGTATATCGACGCTGCTGCTGACAAAAACAATATCTTAGGTTTATCTACTTATTTGTCAACTGCAAATGCAGTTTCATATATTAATAAAACAGATAATATCAACCATATTACTTGTAATTTAAATACATTGGATATGAGTGCTGCAGTTTATGATATGGCATCACTTCCTACGCGTCCTTTAACTAATATTCATGCAAGTCCTTACACTATTGATGTTACTGCTCTTTCAAATACTGCTACAGATATGGATGTAAATTTAACTACTAATTGCAGACTTGGTAATTTTGAAGTAGCAAATGGTATTAGTTCAGCAGACATTGCATCAGTAAGCGTATATCCAAATCCTACAGTGAATACTTTAATGATTCAAGCGGATAATATACAAGAGGCAACTATTAAAATTTATGATATGAATGGTCATTTAATGATGCAATCAATACTTCAAAATAATGAAGTATCTGTTAAAAATCTAGCAAGTGGTTCATATGTATTTGTAATCAATACCAATGAACAAACATTCAAAGGAAAGTTTGTTAAAGAATAATTTATTAAAATAACATTTAAGAAAAAGTCACGCAATGCGTGACTTTTTCTTTTGTATTTAGTCAATACTTCACACACTTATATGTAGTAATTTTTAAAGACGAACTATAAATGAGCAGAACTAAAAATATTTAACAACAATACTTTTTGTAGTTTTGATTCAACTACTTACCTCTTGAAGAGACAATCCAAAAAACAACTATTAAGAAAACTGAAAAAAATAGTATGACTAAAAAATCAAACCCTGTTATTTATTTTGAAATCCCAGTTAAGGATATTGATAGAGCAATTAAATTTTACAAGGCTGTATTTCACTTTGATTTCGACAAAGAAAATATTGACAACAATGAAATGGCTTTGTTTCCCTTTGTGGATGAATATTCAGGAATTTCAGGGGCATTAGCAAAAGGAGAAATCTATAAGCCGACAAAAGACGGAGTGGTGATTTATTTCAAGACAGAAAATATGGATGATACACTGAAATTTGCGATATCGAATGGTGCACAAATGCTATATCCAAAAACAGATAATGGAATTGGGCTCGTTGCAGAATTTGAAGACACAGAAGGCAATAGAATTGCTTTATTTCAATCAAAGTAATACAAAACAAAAACAGCGCTTAATAAATTAAGCGCTGTTTTATTTATACTATTCATTTACATTTTTTAGTATACTGATATTTTTGTTTTAGCTACTAGATTATTTGATTCTTTAATTTCTAGTAGATACATCCCTTTTTCCAATGATTGCATTTCTATACTTTGCACTCTTAATCCGCCAGTGCCAGGTACAGTTACTTGATATACTTTTTTACCATCGGTTTGATATAAACTTAAATCATAATACTTATTCACTTCACTCATCCATTGAATATGTGAAACATTATTCGTTGGATTTGGATAAACGATTAATTGAAGTTTATTGCTTGCTACCTCATTGATGTTTTCGCAAATCACCACTTGAATAGAATCTGATAAATCTTTACAGGTTGGGCTAATTGTAGATTCAACTTGATAATATCCTCCATTTGTATTTCCAGGGATTAATAAATAACTATTATTTTCACCAATCAAATCCGCTCCATTTTTTTTCCATTGATAAGAATATCCGGTACCTGCAAGAGCATATAAAGTATCTACATCACAATCAATCAAAAAAGCATTCCCAGGTGCTGGCGTATTGGTGATGGCTGCGTTGGCGCTACACGAAACTGTATCTATTAATCTATAAATAGTTCCTTGTGCATGTGCACATAAAAATAATTCGCCATTTTTATCTTGACCATAACTAGTGATATTATTAGTAAAAGAATTTAATACGGTAAGAATGCCAGAAGTAAATCCTGGACCCGTATTCTTTTTAATATAATACATTCTACCACTGCAATAATCTGCACAGATATAATAACCATACATACTCGGATATCTAGCACCTCTATATACATAACCTCCTGTAATACTACATTCAGCGCCTATCGCATGCGGATAAGTAAAAATAGGAGCAGTATAGGAACCTGTACAACCACCAGATAAATCATAATCTGCTGTTCCTTCTTTACATCTCCAACCATAATTAAAACCGCCTGCGCTTCCTACCGGTTCGTAATCAACTTCCTCCAAAGCATTTTGACCTACATCACCAATATAGAAATCGCCATTTAATTTATCAAAACTAAATTTCCATGGATTACGTATTCCCATAGCCCATATTTCAGGACGAGGAGAAGTACCGCTAGCATAAGGATTGGAAGTAGGGATTGTATAAGGTAAAGAATTTACATCTATTCGCAATATTTTACCTAATAATGAATCTCCATTTTGAGCTCTATTTTCAGGATCTCCACCACTACCACCATCTCCTAATCCTATATATAGAAAACCATCTGTACCAAATTGTAAAGAACCTCCATTATGATTGGTATATGGTTGCCATGCACGTAAAACAATGACTTCTGAAGTTGAATCTGCTTTATTCGGATTGGCACTTACCTGATATCGAGCTATAACAGTACTTCCAATACTATAGCCACCAAATGCAGTTGCAGCTGTATAATTTATATAGAAATAACCATTGGTAGTATAATTAGGGTCGAATGCCATTCCTAATAAACCACGCTCATTACCCGTTTGATTTACTTTACTAGCAATATTTAAAAAAGGATTCGTGTTTTTTACTCCGTTTGAATCACATATATAAACATACCCATTTTGTTGAACAACAAAATTTCGAGAATCCCCACAATTAATAAAACCTAGAGGCTTGGTATATCCCGTAGAAAAGGATTGCAAAGAAATGGTGGGTTGAGCATAAATACATGTAAAGAAGCTGAATAATAAAGCAATTTGTAGAAATATTTTTTTCATTATTATTTAGTATTAGTTTAAGTAAAGATAAGATGAAAATGATATAAAATTGAATTATTTTAAAGTACAATAAATCGATAAAAAAGCATCAATTTTTAGACAATCCTAAAAATTATATAAATATAATACTCAATTTTTACTGGATAAAAAGTAAATTTGCACTAATAAATAATTAATCACCAACCTGTATAAAAGCAGGTAAAAATCAATTTAACTATGGCGTACGATATAGAAATGATCAAAAAGATTTATGCTGAAATGCCTTCAAAAATCGAGGCTGCTCGTAAATTATTAAATCGTCCTTTAACCCTAACAGAAAAAATACTTTATACCCATTTACACCACACTCAAAATTTAGAAGAATTTAAAAGAGGTGGATCTTATGTAGATTTTGCACCAGATAGAGTAGCCATGCAAGATGCCACTGCACAAATGGCATTATTACAATTTATGCAAGCAGGCAGACCTAAAGTAGCAGTTCCTTCTACTGTACATTGCGATCACTTAATTCAAGCAAAAGTGGGTTCCAATACGGATTTAGCAGCAGCTAATACTGAAAGTAAAGAAGTTTTCGATTTCTTAGCTTCTGTATCCAATAAATATGGTATCGGTTTTTGGAAACCTGGTGCAGGTATTATTCACCAAATAGTTTTAGAAAATTATGCATTCCCTGGAGGGATGATGATTGGGACAGATTCTCATACTGTAAATGCTGGTGGATTAGGAATGGTGGCTATTGGAGTTGGTGGAGCGGATGCTTGTGATGTAATGGCTGGTTTAGCATGGGAATTAAAAATGCCAAAAATTATTGGGGTAAAATTAACTGGTAAATTAAGTGGATGGGTGGCCCCTAAAGATGTGATTCTGAAAGTAGCTGGAATTCTTACAGTGAAAGGTGGTACTGGAGCTATCATTGAATATTTTGGTGAAGGTGCTACTAGTATGAGTTGTACCGGAAAAGGCACAATTGCCAATATGGGTGCAGAAATTGGAGCTACCACTACTACTTTTGGATATGACGAAAGCATGGATAGATATTTACGTGCTACGAATAGAGCAGATGTGGCAGACGCGGCAAATACAATCAAAGAACATTTAACGGCTGATGCAGCATGTTATGAGCAACCAGATAAATATTTTGATCAAGTAATTGAAATCAACTTAAACGAATTAGAACCTTATATCAATGGTCCTTTCACACCAGATTTAGCGACTCCTATTTCAAAAATGAAAGAAGCTGCTGCAGCTAATGGATGGCCTACTAAAATAGAGGTGGGTTTAATTGGTAGTTGTACGAATTCATCTTATGAAGATATTTCAAGAGCAGTAAGTTTAGCTCAGCAAGTGTCTGAAAAGAACTTAAAAGCTAAAGCAGAATTTACTATTACTCCAGGATCTGAGCAAATTAGATATACTATTAATAGAGATGGATTCATCGATATATTCAATAAAATTGGGGCTACCGTATATGCCAATGCATGTGGACCATGTATAGGGATGTGGGCAAGAACAGGTGCTGATAAAAAAGAAAAAAACACCATTATTCATTCATTCAATAGAAACTTTGCGGCTCGTCAAGATGGTAATCCAAATACCTATGCATTTGTTGCCTCTCCTGAAATAACTACAGCATTAGCTATTGCGGGCGATTTAACGTTCAATCCATTAACTGATACCTTAACTAATGAAAACGGTGAACAAGTAAAATTTGATGCTCCTAAGGGTGACGAATTACCTACAAGAGGATTTGCCGTAGAAGATGCAGGCTATCAAGCACCTGCTACTGATGGAAGTGCAATTGAAGTAAAAGTAGATCCAAGTTCTAAAAGATTGCAATTATTAGCTCCTTTCAAAGCTTGGGAAGGAACCGATTTACATGGACTAAATCTTTTAATTAAAGCCAAAGGGAAATGTACTACTGATCATATATCCATGGCAGGTCCTTGGTTGAAATTTAGAGGTCACTTAGATAATATTTCTAATAACATGTTGATTGGTGCTACTAATATTTTTAATGATAAAACGAATACTGTTAAAAATCAATTAACTGGCGAATATGATGAAGTACCTAAAGTACAAAGAGCATATAAAGCTGCAGGAATTGGAAGTATCGTTGTGGGTGATGAAAACTATGGCGAAGGTTCTTCTAGAGAACATGCAGCTATGGAGCCACGTCATTTAGGTGTTAGAGCAGTTTTAGTAAAATCGTTTGCACGTATACATGAAACGAATCTTAAAAAACAAGGTATGTTAGCCTTAACTTTTGCTGATAAAAATGATTACGAAAAAATTCAAGAAGATGATTCAATTGATATAGTAGGATTAACTACTTTCTCTCCAAATACTTCGCTTACATTAGTTTTAAATCATAAAGATGGTACAAGTGATAGTATTCAGGCAAATCATACATATAACGAACAACAAGTTGAATGGTTTAAAGCAGGTGGTGCTTTAAACATCATTAGAGCTAGTATTAAAGCTTAATATTCAATGATATAAATAAAAAAGCCAATAAGATATTCTTATTGGCTTTTTTTATATTAAAAAACTAATTATTTTTCTTCAATTAAATAAATGTCTTCATTATCTTTTTTCATATAATATTTTTCTCTTGCAAATTTTTCTAAACTCTCCGTATTTGAAAATAAATCTTTTTTATCTTGATTTACTTGAGCAATTTCTTTAATAAAATACGTTTTTTTGTCTTTCAAATCAGCTAATTCCTTAGATTTTTGCCATTGAAATATTAAATTATAATCATTAAAAAATAATATCCATAAAAGATATACAACACTTGTAATAAAGTATTTATTTTTTAACCAAGAGGGTAAAGACTGATAAAATTGAATTAGTTTTTGCATGTTTATTATGAACAAATGTAGCCCTTATTCATAATTTAATAAAAAAGATTATAAACCATATTAGTGTGAATTGTATTAAGTTTATAAAATGAAAAATGCCATTCGATGTATATCTATTGCGTTAATTGAACATCATTCAAAATTATTGGTGTTTAAAGCGTATGAACCATTCAAGAATGAATATTATCATAGGCCATTGGGTGGAGGTATAGAATATAGAGAAACAGCAATAAATGCTTTACGAAGAGAATTTAAAGAAGAACTAAATGTATCATTATATAATATTCAATTAATTACAGTTATTGAAAATCTTTTTGAATATCGTAAAAAACCTAAGCACGAAATTGTATTTTTATATAAAGCCGATGTTATAGAAGAATCTTTTTATACGAATGAACATTTAAAAATCAATGATGATGATTCAATAGAATTAGTTTGGATTCCTAAAAAAGATTTTAAATCTGGCAAACAAATCATTTATCCTACGGAGATTTTAGATTATTTATAGATCCTTCATAATAATTTGCTTATCTGTAAGCAACACAATTTTACTTCCTGAAATTTTAAAATCTCTTATTGTATTATCAAATACTATCTCGTATTCTTTATTATACTGAGTCAAAATATCTATGCTATGTAATTTTAAGTCTTGAACATAAAATAATAAATTATCTATTAGTTGATAGGATGTAACACCTGGTAAGCTAAAATGAGTCACATAATTTCCTAATATATCAAAAATATAGAAACCAGTTGCACTGTCTGACAAAACTAAATAATTATTCGTTTCTGCCATTTTTTGTATTTGAACAAACTGATTCATTCGTAAGTTCATGTTTTCATATTGATGTATAATACTTAGATTTTGATTGTATTTAATCAATGATTGTTTACTATTATCAAACATCCAAAAATTATTATCCGCACTAAAACAAAGCACGTTATTAAAATCTTCGTTAATTTTATTAATATCTATTTCTCTAACTACAGCTAACCTATTATCTAATACCACAAACTTATTATAAGCTGCAAAATACAAGAGTACTTTCATCGGAATATGCAAATCGATACTGCTTGGTGCACCATATTTATTATACTCAAAAGAAGATTGTAAAACGAGATTTTTATTATATTTATATATACCTTGAGCTGTAGTTGCATAAACATTGGCATTATTATCTATATATAGTTGATCATAAGACACACTGATACTATCTGCTGCAAAAACACTTACAGCGCTTAATAGACATAAATACAATGAATAAAATAATTTCAATTTTTATTTTTTATAATATAATAAGGTAAGTGTATCATTCTCTAATTTAGCATATGAAAAATAAGTAATCCAATCACCTAAATTGATATATCTAGTTTGTTCTGTAATTTGCAAATCAAGAGGATAGTGCCTATGTCCAAACACAAAAAAATCAACATGTTTTTCAGCCAGTTTTTTCTTTGCATATTGTAATAGCCATTCATCGTCACCCAAAAACTGAGCATCTTTATGTCCATTACCTGCTCTACTTCTTTTACTCCAAAAATTGGCTAATTGTATTCCTATATCTGGATGAATAAAAGAGAATAATAATTGACAAACTTTACTTCTAAAAAACAATTTAATAAATTTATAGCCATAATCTTTAGGGCCCAATCCATCTCCATGTCCGATATAAAATAATTTATCATTCAATACGATTTCAATAGGCTTATGTATAATTTCTATATTTAATTCTTCTTGATAATATTGAAACATCCACATATCATGATTCCCACTAAAAAAATATATCTTAATACCATCATCTGTTAATTCAGCAAGCTTACCATGAAGTCTGCTAAAATATTTTGGTATTACGGTAGTATACTCAAACCAAAAATCATATACATCACCTACAAGATAAATTTCTTTAGCATCTTGTTTAATTTCATCCAGCCATTGTACAAATAATTTTTCTCTTACAAGCGACGCTTGATAATTAGGAGCACCTAAATGCAAATCAGAAGCAAAATATATATTGGTTCGATTATTCAATCGATTATGTATTTAGTAAAACAAAAATAAGTAAAATGTGCTTAAGATTGATAAATCTTCTCATCTACAAAAATGATGTAGATATTTTTAGTACCTGTAGCGTTCAATATTAATTGATTCGACGATTTGTTTTCAGCACTAGATTTTTCAGATAAATAGATTAAAAAGGGCAATTCAGATCCATGTTGTTTATTGAATTTTTTAACCCCAGCTTCTAAATTATATACTAATCTGGAGGCATCTGCTAAGATAATATGTGCCTCTGGAAATACAGATAAACCTCTTGTAGATGCTTGTTTAGAGCTTAATATAATACTTCCATCGTTAGCTACTATATATTCGCATAATGAAATGGCTGCTTGTGAATTTTCTAAATTACTACCAATTGAAATTTTTAAAGAGTCATGTCCATCTAAAATTTCTTTTACCTCATCCTCCCAATAATAAATATTTTTCCAACTAAATTGAGATTTCAATTGTTTTAAAATATTTACAAATTCTTCTCTATTATCAGCAAAAATAAATTTGCCTCCACATGCTGTAAAATTTTCAGCAAACATAACATCTAGTTCAATGGTAGGATCGATAACTACTTCTTGATTGGGTAATACCGGAGGTGTGAAAACTGGAATATGACCTTCTTCAAAACCAACAACTTTTTTTACCGCCATCGGTTTTATTGAATCGTCAAATTTAGGATTTAATTTTTTTTCGATTAATACTGCTGCTGGTTCAGAAGATTTTGATTCTACTTTTTTACTATCCGTATCTGTCGTAGAAGGCTCATTTAATTGCTCATTTGAGGCATTAGTTTCTTCTTCTGGACCCAGAATAAAGGATTTTAGTTTTGAAAAAAAACTTGTATTTTCTTCTGACATATCTTAGTATTGACGCGAAATTATATCAATCATCAATGTCTAGTATATATTATTGATTTTTTTTATACACAAATAATTTGTGTATTACGCTAAGTCTTGATCTTTTTTGTTTTTATCAAAGTTTCTTGGACCGATTATCGCTTCCAAATCATCTTTAAATAATACTTCTTTTTCAAGTAATGCATGAGCTAATTTTTCTAACTCTACACGTTTTTCAATCAATAAATTTTTAGCTCTTAAATATTGAATATCAATAATTGATTTCACTTCCGAATCGATGATACGTTGAGTATCCTCAGCAAATGGTTTATGAAATGTATTTTGATTCATCATATCATAATAAGATACATTACCTACTTTTTCACTTAAACCATATACCATAACCATGTTATAAGCAGATTTAGTAACATAATCTAAATCACTTTGAGCACCTGTTGAAATTTCACCATATATAACGCTCTCAGCAGCTCTTCCTCCTAGTGTCATACAAATATCATCCAAAATTTCGCCTTCTCTTTTTATATATTTCTCTTTCGGTAAATATTGAGCATAACCCAAAGCAGCTACCCCTCTTGGAACGATAGTTACTTTAACTAATGGATGCGCCCCTTCTAAAAACCAGCCACATACTGCATGACCAGCTTCGTGGTAGGCAATAATTTCTTTTTCTTCTGGTAGTATGATTTTATTTTTCTTTTCTAAACCTCCAATCACTCTATCAATAGCATCATTAAAGTCATCCATCATTACTTCATCTCTATTTTTACGAGCTGCAATCAATGCTGCTTCGTTACATATATTAGCAATATCTGCACCTACAAAACCTGGTGTTTGAGCAGCTAATTTAGAAGCATCTACTTCTTTACTAATTTTTATAGGTTTTAAATGAACATTGAAAATTTGTTCTCTGCCTTTTAAGTCTGGTCGATCGATGCTTATTTGTCTGTCAAATCGTCCTGGTCTTAATAAGGCACTATCTAATACATCTGGTCTATTGGTTGCAGCAAGCATAATTAAGCCTTTTTCGCCACCAAAACCATCCATTTCAACAAGCAATTGATTTAATGTACTTTCACGCTCATCATTGCTTTGAACCATATTTTTACCTCTTGCACGACCAATGGCATCAATTTCATCTATAAAAATAATACATGGTGCTTTTTCTCTAGCTTGTTTAAATAAATCACGTACTCTACTAGCTCCTACTCCTACAAACATTTCTACGAAATCAGAACCAGATATAGAAAAGAAAGGCACTTGCGCTTCCCCTGCCATTGCTTTAGCAATTAATGTTTTTCCTGTTCCTGGAGGACCTATTAATAAAGCACCTTTTGGTATCTTACCACCTAATCGTGTATATTTTTTTGGATTTTTTAAGAAATCAACTATTTCCATAATTTCTCCCTTTGCTTCATCTAATCCTGCCACATCATCAAATGTAGTTGTAACTTGCTGACCTTTATCTACTAAAGTAGCTTTGCTTTTTCCAATATTAAATATTTGGCTACCAGCACCACCCATACCTCCTGACATTCTACGCATCATAAACATCCAAATACCAATTATTACTGCAATAGGCAATAAGAACATGATAATATCTTTTAGCATATTACCTCTTACTTCTGGCATCGCTGTTTCTACTGTTAATTCAGGATGAGCAATCTTCATTGCTTTGAAATCTTCATTAAACTGATCTACACTTAAAATGGCAAATGCAAAATCTGCTTTTTCGCCCATTCCCATATTGGTATTAGTTAATTTAAAAGTCTTTTTATATAAGTCTTTCGACTTCATTTCTTTTTTAATGAATACTTCTACATAGCTTTTATTCACTACATTGATTTTATCTACATCATTAGTAGGCAATACCATTTTAAAGAATTGATCATAGGTAATTTCTTTAGAATTACTATTAATAAATGTACTAAAAATGAAAACGCCTAATATAAGCACTCCTAATATTGCATAAATCCAATTATAATTAAATTTTGATTTATCCTCATTGTCCATTTCATTACTTCGCTTTTTTTCTTGCTCCTGCATGTTTACTTTTTTTTATATCTTTTTTTAAAAATTCTTCTTCTTTTATTTCTATCAACTTAGCATCATTCCATAGCTCTTCTAATTGATAAAAAAATCTTTTTTCTCTATAAAATATATGAGCTACTACATCTCCATAATCCACTAAAGCCCACTCGCCATTTCTAAAACCTTCTTTACTAATAGCAATATCTCCACTTGTGTTTTTAACTTTATCAACTACATTATTGGCAATGGCATTCACTTGTGTGGACGAATCTCCATGACAAATAATAAAATAATCGGCTACTGCTTCTTTAATTTGACGTAAATCTAAAACCACCACATCGTGCGCTTTAATATCTAAACAGGCGTCTATCACAATATTCTTCAGAGATTCAGTACTTTTAGATTCTATCTTCTTCAAAAATGTTTTATTTTGAGCGCTAAATTATTAATAATTGTTGTATATGCATAACTACAATAAAATCGGAAAAGTTCTACAACGTTTTTTAACTGTTGAATCAACCAATGATATAGCGAAGGATATGCTTTCAAAGACCAAGCCAACTTCAGGTTCTGTCATAATTGCAGATTTTCAATCAAAAGGACGCGGACAAAGAACAAATAGTTGGGAATCAGAAGAGGGTAAAAATATTTTATGTAGCATCATTCTACTACATCAAATCGATACTGAACTATATTTTTATATCAATAAAATTATCTGTATAGCAATAGTAGAGCTATTGAACGAACTCCTTCCAACTGAAAATATAGAAATAAAGTGGCCTAATGATATTTTAGTTAATAAGCATAAAATAGCAGGAATATTAATAGAGAATGCTATTATTAATAATCATATTCAGCACTCTATAATTGGAATAGGTTTGAATGTAAATCAAACTAACTTTCAGGTATATAATGCTATTTCTATAACACAATGTACATTCCAACTTGAAGACAGAGAAATGATTTTACAAAAGCTACTTACAAGCATTGATCATTGGTACCAAAATCTACTTCATCAAAAATATAATCTGATTGATTCTGTGTATATGAATCTATTATATGGTGCTCATCATACTTTTGATTATATGTCAAATAACGAAAAATATACTGGACAAATTACCAGTGTAAATAAAGATGGTTCTATAAGCGTATTAAATTCTATATCAAATCAGCCTACTACTTTTTATTTTAAAGAAATACAATTCATTCTATAATTTTTTTTTACATAAAAAAAGAGTCCTCCCGAACTTAATCGAGAGGACTCTTTTCATATTGAAATTAAAATTGACTATTTAGTTTCTACCATCAATTTTTTAGTTTGAACATAGTCGCCAGCTTGTACTTTTACAAAGTACACGCCTGCGCTATATTTATTCAAATTGATTGTATATGAACCACTCATAGTAGGATTAGCTATTTGATCAGTGATCATTACTTTTCCTTGAGCGTCTAATACTTGGATATTCATTACATCACTTTCATGTTCAAGTGTATAACTTAAAGTAGCCTCCGTATTAGCTGGATTCGGATAGATAGATAAATCACCTTCTGCAACTTGAGCTGTAGTTGGCGTAATATCTCTACCAAAGTATGTATTCGCATCCATTGTTTCTAATGTAATCGTTTGCTCATTTGGATTAGTAGCGTCGAATGGTAAGTCCATTGCATTGAATGGTAAACCATATACTACTGTTCCATTTGGCATGATATACGCCACGTCTTTATCTTCATCCACTTGCTCTGTTGCATTTGGATTAGCTGTACGTAAGGATGCACAAACCGTATAAGAACTGATAGCACTTGAATCCACTTTAGCTGTTCCACAATATGCAACTACGTAGAACTGATATGTTCTTCCTAATAATAAAGCTGGACTTGTATAGGTTTGTGTAGAAGGTGAAGTATAATAAGCTGGTGACATAAGCACAACACTACTTCCTATTTGACGACGTATTACTCTATAACTTGAATAAGCTAATGAAGTAGCATTAAAGCTAATTGTAGGTGTATTACAAGGTGTAGTTGCTATCACAGATACTATACTTGGTGATGTTCCTACACAACTTGATGTAGTTGTAAAGGTTCCTTTTTTACTCCACCATCTTCCTCCATTACCACATGTGTAAGATGCCCAGAATTCATATGCAGTTCCTGGTAATAAACCTGTAATTGTATATGTACTGCTAGGACCTGGTATGTATGCATAAGTACCTGCAACTGTAGAACCTGCTCCTACTGGTCTCCATTGGATATAAGTACCTAAGATACCACCCCAAGGAGATGTCATAGATGTAGACCAATCAATAACAGCTGTTCCTGAACCTACGGCACCTACTACAGGTATATATGGTTCAGCATCGATAATTAAACCATAGTTACCACTAGCTGCACTATAACCTGAAGTTTGGATGTATAAATCTTCTCCTGGTGCATACTCTCCATAAGCTGGAGATGCACTGTTTGGTGTTAATACTACCGTAGAATTAGTAGTTGAGCCAGTATTTAAGTAATAAGTAGCATTATCATTACATGCAACTTCAGTAAATGCTGAAGTACAACTATAAGGTGCAGCTCTTCTATATACAGATACTCTTGTATTGAAGTCTGTAGAACTTCTATCATCTGTAGAAATATGAACTTGTGGTGTAGCACAGAATGGTGCAGTAAATTTATACCACATCGTTTTGTTGTTTAATCCCGAAGCACCACATGATCCTAAAGGCTCTCCTACGTTTCTAGTTGCATAAGTGTTTGACTGATAAGTTGTATCTGTATGCGTATTGATATTTGCATATCCAGCTACTGAGTATGGTAACGATGTAGTAAGTGTTGTATTCAAAGTTAATGGTGTACAAATATTATCGTTACGTGGAGCTACTGGACAACCACCTGTACCTGGAGCATTTACTAATACTGTTGTAGAAGCTGAATTAGTGAAACAACCTGTACTAGGTACTGTAGCTGTTGCAAAATAAGCTCTACTTGTAGTTGCTCTACTATAAACTGTATTTGTAACAAGACCAGTAGTATAAGGAGTAGTTCCCGCTGCATCTACATATAAATCAGTTACTGGAGACCAGGTAATGTTTGTAGGTACTGATGAACTATAATCAAATGTAAATATAGGACGTAATGAACTAGTTCCTGTTGTTCCAGTTGGGCTTGAACAGAATGTTCTAGGGGTACCTGCAGTATTATCTGAATATTGATAATTACAAGAAGTAAATGAAGTAGTAGCTGCATCTACTGCAAATGTATTACCCCAACAAATAGGAGAACTTGAAGTACAAGATCCAGTTGGGTCATTGTCAAAACAAACTTCAATTAAGATATTCTGAGTACCATCCCATGTAAACGGAGTTGAGAAGGTAAATGTATTAGCACCTAATACAACATTATAGTTAGCTGGACCATATACCGTAGTACCTGGTGTAGGTAAGAAGGTAGTGGTTAATGCCGTTGCTGTAGTATGTCCAATATTAATACTTAAGTTATCAAAATTACTATTAACAGGTATAGTAGTTGTATTATTCACACTTAATGAATTTAAATTACCAGCAGAATAACCCATTGCTGTTAACTCACTAGCGCTTATCAGGTACTGATGTTTTGCTCCTTCCCATGTTCTGTAGAAGAACGACTCAGTGCCTGTACTAGTTGTTGGTGAAGTACCTGTAGTAGAAATCACTGCTGTTGAACCAACTGTTCCACCTGATGCAATTAAAGTATCTGAACCAATTCCGAAACATACTGGAAGTGGGTTAGTGCTAATGGTTACAGTAGAAGGAACTGGGTTTACTACTACTACTTGTGTACCAACATTTACACATCCTGAAGCAGATGTAGCTGTTACTGTATAGGTAGTAGTACTAGTAGGATTAACAGATGGAGATGCACCAGTTAATGTACCTGGTGACCAAGCATATGTATAGGTAGGTTCTGTAGGTGATGAAACACTTAAGATTACCGGACTACCTAAACAAGTAGTGTCTCTTGCACCCATAACTAGAGCTGGTGGAGGTGTCATAGTAGCAATTACCATTGATCTTGGACCTTCACATGTTCCATTTTTATAAGCTACATAGAATGTATCTGTTGCTGTAATACTAGCTGTATAAGAAGAAGTAGTTGCTAAAACAGTTCCTCCCGTTGGCACATCATACCATTGAGCTGTACCTATTGGAGATGAAGAACTTAAAGCAACTGTACCCACACCGCATCTAGTTCCTGGAGTAGTAGTAGGAGCTGCAGGTGTTTGGAATACTTTAAATGAATCTGATCTTGTAGTAGTACAACCAGTAGCAGTATTAGTAGCTGCTACAGAGTATACATAATTATCATAAGCACCTGTTGGTGATGTACTGATAACTGCATTTGGATTTACTACAGTAGATGAACTTAAACCTGTACCTGTCCAAGCAAATGTATAAGATGCTGGAGGTGTAAATAACCAAGCTTCAGGACCAAAAGTACCTGAGAATGCATTTCTTCCAGGAGCCGTTGAACCCACTAAACCAGTACTGTTATTACAACCTATTGTTTTATTATGAGCAGTACTTGTAGCTGTAGTAACAATAACTTCAGCTGTACCTATCGTTTCGTGTAATACTATTTGGAATGTATGAGTACCATCTGTTATAAAGCCTGCACCACCTTCGTAAGAAACTACGAATGTTCTGTTTGGAGCAATGCCAGTTACCCAAGTTCTAATAGTACCTGCAGTTGACCAATATAAGTCGGTAGCACAACCTGCAATAATATTTCTAGGTTCTGTAGTACTTGGTAAACCTAAGTAAGTAAAGTCAGATAAATCTGCATCACTGAATGGACCAAACTGAATAACCCCATTAGTACCTATATTAATACTATCTACGATAGTACCTAAGAAGTTATATGTGAATCCTATTGGCACTCTCCATCCACCATCATCTAAAGATGCGAAAGAAGATGTTTGTGGAGTAACAATTGTTCCTGCATTAGCTAATACTGTAATCCCTGAACCTGGAGCTGTATAAGGTGCATAAGGCTCAGCTGTAATAGCGAACGTAGTTCCACTTAAGTTAGCATTCATATTTACCGTTACACTTGGTGAAGCGAAACAAATACTATCTACAGAAGACGTTGGAGTAAATACTGTTGGAGCGTATACCCCTACACTTACGATTTTAGATATTGAACATGAACCTGAAGTTTCTGTAACTGTATAGTTAGTAGTAGTTGTTGGATTTGCACTAATGCTTGTAGAAGATAAGGTAGTAAATGGACCACCTGACCAAGAGAAAGTACCTCCAATTGTTGGAGTAGCTGTTAAAGTAACTGAACCACCAACAGCACAAATTGCTAAAGGAGATGAAGATACTGATAAGGTTGGAACTGAATCGAATACAGCAACTCTAGGAGACTCACAATTACCATTTACTTCAGATACATAGAATCTAGTTGATTGTGTAATTAATGAATCGTATGTATTATGAGGTCCTGATTGTAACAACACACCTCCAGTTGCAGCACTATACCATTTGTAGGTATGTGTACTATATGCAGAAGCAGTACTAGTAACACTAGCATGAGCTACTGTAGGACTGCTACACTCGATATAGTTATTAGCTGTTGGAGCAGTTGGAGTATTAAATACTTTGAATGAATCTACTTGAGTAGAAGCACAAGCAGTTATTGGATTTGTTGCCGTTACTGATAATGTGTAATTATCATAATTTGATGCCGGGGCTGATGATACAGTAGCAACTGGATTAACAATAGTAGTAGAGCTTAAAGCAACTCCACTAGATGCTGACCAGTTGAATGTGTATGATGAAGGAGGAACAAATTTCCATGCTTCTGGCGTGGTAATAGTACCTGTAAAAGACCCTCTACCTGGAGCAACTGCACCAATAGTACCAGTTAAATCTTGCAGACCAACTGTTTTTGAATTTGTTGAATTTGTATTCGTGATATGTATTTCTACATTTCCAATTGTTTCATACAAAACTGCAGTTACAGTAGTAGTTGGATTAGCTGCTGAACAACATGTATTTACACTTGAATATTGGATAAAGAATCTTCTTGTTGGAGCAACTCCATCATTCCAATATTTAATATAACCCGGAGCTGAAGTACTATTAAACCATAAATCATTCGCCATTAAAGCTATAATATTTGTAGGCTCTGTAGTAGTAGGGAATGATGTAAGATAGGTAAAATCACCTAAACTTGTAGCATTATATGTCCCAAACTGAAGTACTCCATTCGTACCCACATTTACAGAATTGTATATGTTACCAAAGAAATTATAATTAAATCCTAAAGGTACACTAGCCCAACCTCCATCATCAAGGGTACCGGATGTTAATGCTGGTGTAGCAACACCTGCTTGTACTAATGTTGTAGTGCCAATAGCTGGTGGTGTATAGAGTGTGTATGGCACTGAAGTAACTGTAAATCCTGATGAACTTAAGTTCGCATTCATATTTACAGCGATACTAGGACTTGCAAAACATATAGTATCAACTGAAGAGGAAGGTGTAAATGTAAACGGAGGCAATACTCCCACATTTACATAATAGCTAGCTGTACAAACACCCATATCAATATCTACAATATACTGTGTAGTAGTTAATGGAGATGCTATAGGATTTGCTATAGTAGTTGAACTAAGACCTGCTCCTGTCCATGAGTATGATATCGCACCCGTTTGAGTAGCATCTAAAGCTACTGTACCTCCAGCATTACAAACTAGCCCAGTAGTTGGAGTTCTTGTAGGTGTAACAAGACCTGATAAAGTAGTAACCGTAAAGTTAGTTAAAGATGTAGCTGTACCACCTGAGGTAGTAACTGCGATAGGACCAGTAGTACCTGCACCAACTCTAGCTATAATTTGAGTAGAAGTATATGAAACAATAAATAAAACTGGAGTACCTCCTATAGTAACATTTGAACTAGTAATATTTTTAAATCCTGTACCAGTAATAGTAACTATACCAGCATTTGCACAAGATTGAGTTGGGCTAAATGAGGTAATAGTAGGTGCTACTTGCGTATTGATATACGCATAGAATTTACTTGTAGTATTTGCAATTGGACCAGGAGATGAAGGTAAGGTACCTAATGCACCATTAGCTGGAACTGCACCAGAAGCACCAAATGCAGCACTTCTTATTGTCCAAGTAGGACCAGTTAATGAGCTAGATTCACCAATAGTTAAATCTGATTGATTTGTTAAACCTGGTGATGTAGTACCATCTATTGCATCTGAAGGATTCCATCTCATATTTACATTTGGACTAGCACCATAAGTTGTACCTGCAGGAGTTTGCACTCTAAATGCTCTTGTACCTATTGGTGCATTTCCAGGTGCTCCACCTGATGGCGCTCCTGTTTCTGTTACAGTCATAGATGTGATATCCGAACCATTCGATCCATCTGTACCAGAACCTGTAAATGCAGTAAATGATCCACTCGATCCATTAATGAAAGGGAAATTCCAAGTAGAACCGGTTGTTCCACCACCTCTACCAGTTAAGGTAATCGAACCGTTTCTAACTCCAAAGTTTGGACTAATTAAATTAGCACCAGCGTATCCATTCCAAGTATAAGTTAATGTATTACCACCTAGATTTACCATACCGCTAGTCCATGTAGTAGGAGCAGTACCTGTAAGAGTTAGATTATTATTAAATATTACAGTATTTGTAGAATTACCAATAGTTATATTGTTCATTCTTCTATCTGAAGGTATTTCAAAACCTGTTGTGATATCAGATGGAGCTGAAATTGGACCAAACCAAGAATAATTTACTCCATAGCTTCCTACTCTAGCAACAGGAGTAGCTGCTGCTGTAGTAAAAGTACCACCAGCTACTACACATGTAGGTGATGTAGCAATATAACCTGAACCTGGATTAGTAATAGTAAAACCAGTAATCTGTCCATTAGAACCTATATTAGCTGTAGCTGTAGCTAAACAACCCGCTGGGAAAGCACATGTAGCACCAGATCCACCACCACCAGTTAAAGTTAATGTTGGAGCTGTTAACCAACCTGATCCAGCTGTTGCAACATATACAGAAACCACTTTCCCTTGATTTACAGTAACTGTAAATGTAGGGTTAGAAAAACCTGTAACTGTTGAACCACCAGAAATAGCAACTATAGGAGCGGTAGTATAACCCGAACCACCTGCAGTAACTAAATTTTGAGAGGTAGGGAATCCAATACCTATTAAAGGAGCTACTGTATAGTTTACCCCACCCGTAGCTAAAGAAATAGAATTAACTCCTTGAGAGTTATTTATAGCACTAATAGGCCCAGATAAAGAAGAACCTGAACCAATTTGACAGTTGAAAATGCCACTTGCAGCATTACCTACTAAGGTGAATATAACAGCTGTAGCAGCTGCTCCAGAACCTGAAGCATTTACAGGTGCAATAAGGATTGCAGGAGCAGTAGAATAACCTGAACCTGCTGATGTTAATGTTAAACTTCTAACCGTTTGTGTAGTGGCATCATAGTTTACTGAACAACTAGCAGGAGTACCTACATATCTATATGATGCAGTACCTGAGGCTACTGTACCAGAAGTATGCACTGGAGGTGCAGCAGCGGAAGGTGTTCCTGTAACCGTACAAACATATAATCTATTTCCGTAGAAATACATATTACCTACTGTAGGAGCTGTGGTTTGGAAAGCCGCGCCTATAGTACCAGTATTTCCTACCCATAACCATGTAACTGTTCCATCTGTAGCAGTACCTGATGTATGAGTTGGTGCTGTAATGCTGGTAGTTCCACCTACTGAAGCGGTATATACATTAGTTCCTGAAAATCTTATTTGACCTGCAGTAACTGCTGTAGAAGCAACCCATCTTTGCGCACCAGTACAGGTAGCGACTGGAGCTGCAGTATAAAGAGTACCCATTGCTGTAACAGCTACACTTGCTACTTGAAGATTGAACGCTTGACCATAAACTACAGAAGTTTGGTCAAAACTCAATTTACCACCTGGGTTTACAATACCTAAGTTAGCAAATGCTGCTCTACAAACAAGATTTTGAGATGTAGCAATGTTCAAAGTACCTGCATTACCAATAAGTATAGCAGCAAACATACCTTTATTGTTTTGATCTACAGTGAAAGTACCTGTACCTCCTAATGTAGATGTACCAGATACTCTATTAAATGTAACTGTAGAAAGGGACATATTTGCAAAACCATTATTAATAAAATCACCTGTTATTGTAGTAGCTATTGCAGCTGGAGTTGCTGCAGTAGTGTAAGGTAAAAATGATCCCGAAGAACCTATAGTTAAGTTACCTGTAAGATTCAAGTTGTTTACGGTTCCATTCCATCTGAGTGAACCATTGATAGTAAGATTGTTGTAGTTCATAGCTTGATCTACAGTTACAATAGCACCAGCAACGATAACAACATCATTAGCACTTGGAGGAACAATACCACCTACCCAAGTAGCAGTGCTAGACCACAAACCACCTAATGTAGTAGAGGTATAAGCTGCAGGAGGTGCAGTTGTAGAAGTACCAATCAATGGAGAAACTATATTATATGCTATTGAAGAACATAGTGTATTGTTATATGCATAGATGTAGAAATCATATGTAGTTGAAGGAATAAGACCTGTTGCTGTAAAAGATGTAGAAGCACTTGATTGTACAACAGTACCAAGACCTAGTGCAGCTCCTACAGTATAGGTAGTACCTGTTACTGGTGCAGTAGGTGTAGAACCTGTAGGATATCTAACAATTAGATAACCTGATGGAGCGCCAGAAGCAGCTGTAAATGAACCAGCAATCGTAGATGCTGTAGTAGTTCCACCAACATAAGATGTAGCTTGTGCAGTTGGAGCAACACAAGGAGGAGGAGGATTCCAAATATAAGATAAACCTGATACTGGAGAAGAACCAGCATTATTCCATGATAATTGTGCAGTGTTTACTAATGAATTGGCTGAACTTGCCCAAGCACCTGTACCTGTTCTACTCTTAAAATCAGTAGTAACAGCACCAGTTAAACCCGCTTGACATGTTTGAGTACTTGAAATAGTACCCGGACTATAGTTAAATCGAATAATGTTAGAACCTTCAAAAAATTGTAATTGGAAGTTAATTTCAGGACCAGTAGTTGAACCTGAATTATAAAATCCCCAATTTTTCCATTGGATTGTAAATATTCTACTACCAGATGTACCAGTAGTTATATATTGAATTTCACAACCAGTAGCACCACCCATTAAATCTTCACTGAAAACGTGACATGCATTCACAACGTTTTGGATCGAAGTACCATCATAAAAACTACTTGGTGCTGTACCTCCTAAGGCAACATAGCCATTTGAGTTTACACCTATTGTAGTGTAGTTTGTACCATTATAATTGAATGTAAATCCAATTGGTACAGCTGCATACGTATTGTCATCGTTTGAAACACTTACTGCAGATAATAAGGTACCACCAGTTATTGGTGTATATGTACCTGTAGTCTGCGAGAAAGAATAATTTGCAACTTGGGCATTTACCCTTGTACTTATACCTAATATAAGTATAAGACACATGAGAGCAAACTGCAAACTACGCGTGACAGAAAAAAATTGAATAATTTTTTTGTTCATGTAATTTTTGTTTTAGTTAATAAAGTTTTTAATTAATAATAAATTGAATGGTTTTTATTCTTTCTGTTGTTTATAAACACTGTATAAAACAGAATATATATTTATACCAATCCTAGATTGATGTAAATAAAAGAAATGATGTTAGAATTTCTGATTAAGTAATGGTTTTTATCGTTTTTTTTAGTTAAGTTAATAATAGGTTGATGTAAATTTATTGTAAATAGAATATTAAAACAAGAAAATCTTAAAATTTAATTTTTAAATTAAAAGACAATTAAGTATTTATTTAATAAATCATACATATTCAATACTTAATGACTAAACAATATGTATATTTAAATACACACTTATTTGACCGACAATAAATAATAGATAAGGTTTTAAGACTAAAATACGATCTTTATTGTTGAAAATAAATTCAAGATTATTGAATTAAATTTAAAATATTGCTTTAGCGATTTGGAGAATAGATTCGTTTCTACTCATAGTATAATAGTGTAAAACAGGGACACCTGCTTTTTTTAATTCTTTAGATTGTTGTATAGCCCATTCCACACCTAGCGTTTTCACTTCTTTATCATCTTTACATTTTTCAATCGCTTTGACTAAATCCTCAGGTATATCAATATAAAACATAGAAGGGAGCGCTTTTAATTGTCCTTTACGATCGATAGGTTTTAATCCAGGAATAATTGGAATAGTAATATTATTTTTTCGACATAAGTCTACAAAATCAAAATATTTTTTATTGTCAAAAAACATTTGAGTCACAATATATTCAGCTCCTGCATCTACTTTACGTTTTAGATTTTCTAAATCTTTTGTCATGTTAGGTGCTTCAAAATGTTTTTCGGGATAGCCTGCTACACCAATACAAAAATTAGTTTTCAATTCGTTCTCTGTTTCTTCATACAGGAATTTTCCTTTATTCATATTGTAGACTTGCTCAACTAATTCATTGGCATATTTATGTCCTCTTTTATTAGCTGTACTATTAGGCATTTTATCGTCGCCTTTTAAAACTAGCACATTATCAATACCTAAATAATGTAAGGTAAATAATGCATCTTCTGTTTCTTCTTTGGTGAAACCATGACATACTAAATGAGGTACAGTATCGACACCAAATCTGCCTTTTACAGCAGCACAAATACCCACCGTGCCTGGTCTTTTACGCAAAGGAATTTCGTATACTGAACCATCAGGATTTTTACGTAGAATAATTTCTTCGGGATGATAAGTTACGTCAATAAAAGGGGGATTGAATTCCATGAAAGGTTCAATTACATGTAATAAATCTTCAATCGTTTTTCCTTTTGGAGGAGGCAACACTTCAATAGATAACAAGGTATTGTCTTTCGCTTTATTTAAATGTTCTATCACTTTCATAGGTACAAATATAATTAATTAGCAGATTATTTAATTAGCAAATTAGCAGATTGATTGATAAGCAGATTATTCAATTAGCTGATTAGCTGATTGATTGATTAGCAAATTGGATGATTAGTTAATTAGC
>JBAXTO010000006.1:0-183520 GCA_037130135.1 Bacteroidota bacterium | reverse complement strand
ATGAACCTGAGAACCATTCTGCTACTGCGCCTGTTCCTGCACTTCCGCCACTTAAGGTAAGAGTAGTTGATCCTCCATTACATATAGTGGTGGTACCTGTGATACTTGTTGGTGCTACTGATAAGGTATTAACTGTAACTGTTGCACTTGCACATGTAGTTGTATTACATGTGCCATTATATCTTACAAAATATGTAGTATTAGTTGTTGGTGATACCGTTATGGAGTTGCCTGTGCCTATAACTGTGCTACCACATGAACCTGAGAACCATTCTGCTACTGCGCCTGTTCCTGCACTTCCGCCACTTAAAGTAAGGGTTGTTGAACCTCCATTACATATAGTGGTGGTACCTGTGATACTTGTTGGTGCTACTGATAAGGTATTAACTGTAACTGTTGCACTTGCACAAGTTGTTGTATTACATGTGCCATTATATCTAACAAAATAAGTAGTTGTGCTCGTTGGTGAAACAGTAATTGAGTTTCCTGTACCCGCTGATGTTCCGCCACATGAACTTGTGAACCATTCTGCCGTTGCTCCCGTTCCTGCTGTTCCGCCACTTAAGGTAAGAGTAGTTGATCCTCCATTACATATAGTGGTGGTGCCTGTGATACTTGTTGGTGCTACTGATAAGGTATTAACTGTAACTGTTGCACTTGCACATGTAGTTGTATTACATGTGCCATTATATCTTACAAAATATGTAGTATTAGTTACTGGTGATACCGTAATTGAGTTACCAGTTCCTATAACTGTGCTACCACATGAACCTGAGAACCATTCTGCTACTGCGCCTGTTCCTGCACTTCCGCCACTTAAAGTAAGGGTTGTAGATGCACCATTACATATAGTAGTAGTGCCAGTGATACCTGTTGGTGCAGTACTTAAGGTATTTACTGTAACTGTTGCACTTGCACAAGTTGTTGTATTACATGTGCCATTATATCTTACAAAATATGTAGTATTAGTTGTTGGTGATACCGTTATGGAGTTGCCTGTGCCTATAACTGTGCTACCACATGAACCTGAGAACCATTCTGCTACTGCGCCTGTTCCTGCTGTTCCGCCACTTAAAGTAAGGGTTGTTGAACCTCCATTACAAATATTAGTGGTGCCTGTGATACCTGTTGGTGCAGTACTTAATGTATTTACTGTAACTGTTGCATTTGCGCATGTGGTTGTATTACATGTGCCATTATATCTTACAAAATATGTAGTATTAGTTGTTGGTGATACCGTAATTGAGTTTCCAGTTCCTACAACTGTGCTACCACATGAACCTGAGAACCATTCTGCTACTGCGCCTGTTCCTGCTGTTCCGCCACTTAAGGTAAGAGTAGTTGATCCTCCATTACATATAGTGGTGGTGCCTGTGATACTTGTTGGTGCTACTGATAAGGTATTAACTGTAACTGTTGTACTTGCGCATGTGGTTGTATTACATGTGCCATTATATCTTACAAAATATGTAGTATTAGTTACTGGTGATACCGTAATTGAGTTACCAGTTCCTATAACTGTGCTACCACATGAACCTGAGAACCATTCTGCTACTGCGCCTGTTCCTGCACTTCCGCCACTTAAGGTAAGAGTAGTTGATCCTCCATTACATATAGTGGTGGTTCCTATAATGCTAATTGGTGCTACAGATGGAGTATTTACAGGCCAAGTAGCTATTATATTTGGACCTGCTGTGTTACAACCAGAACCAGTACCCGCAGTTCTGCTCACTCTTATTTGTACCGAACCAGTAGCTGATGAGGTATTTATAATAGTGCCAGAAGTATATGCAGACCAAGAAGTACCGCCATTAGTAGAAAACTCATATACATCACTCGCACCTGTACCCCCTGAACCAGCTGTTATAGTTGCACTTACGTTTTGTCCTTGACAAATAGCACCAATTGTTGGCGTAGCTATATTTAAGGTAGGTGCTATTGGTTGAATAGTCACTGGCCAAGTAGCAATTACGTTTGGACCTACTGCATTACAACCAGTACCAGTACCCGCAGTTCTGCTCACTCTTATTTGTACTGAAGTAGTAGCGGATGAGGTATTTATAGTAGCGCCAGAAGTATATGCAGACCAAGAAGTACCGCCATTAGTAGAAAACTCATATACATCACTCGCGCCTGCACCACCAGAACCAGCGTTGATAGTAGCACTTACGTTTTGTCCTTGACATATAGCTGTACCACTTGCTATACTTGGAGTATTTAAGGTTGGAGCAACGATCTGAGCTGTAACTACCCATGAAAACACATTGGAAGATGAATTATCACATCCGGTTCCACTGCATTCTTTTCTTAATTCTATAATATTGGTTCCTGTTACTGCAGCAAAACTTGGTAAAGTAGTACTCCATGCACTAAATCCACTTCCATTATTATATCTATACATCAAATTGCAGGTACCACTTCCTCCTCCAGCATCTGTTACTCCACTTAGTGTGAGGGTTTGTCCAGCGCATACATTTGCATTATTAGGTGATTTTGTAGCTGTAGGCATCACAGGGTCTGCAACTACATTTACTTGAATAATATTGCTATAGGCTACTGTACCGCATGCATCTGTAACTTTTCTTCTGAAAAAATATGTACCTACAGCAAGAGTAGCATCAGGGTCAAAAGTTGTGGAACTCGTTCCTACATTAGTAATAGTTCCAAAAGTATTTGTAGGTGCTCTTTCCCATTGATAAACAGGTGCTGCAGGACTTCCATTAGTTATTCCTATCGTTCCTCCACTTGCATCTGCAGTACTTGTAAATGCTCCAGGATCACCTCCTACACATATTGATGTAGGATTTGCAATACCTCCAATTGTACCTCCATTTAAAGCAGTAATAACATTTGTAAAAGAAATCTCTTGATTAGAGCCCCCACCACCTTCTTGGTGTCTATATTCAATAGTACTTGTAGAACCTAGATAACCTGTCCAAATATTGGTATGAGCATCACAACAACCTCCTATATGTTGCCAAACGTTTGTACCATTAATGTATACTCTAGCATCATCATCATGTGATGGGATATTAATTTGATAAACCCCACATGGGAACCCTTGTCTTTTACTAACTAAAATATGATTGTCAATATCAACACAAGCACCACTATAGCCAGTAGCTGTCGAAGGGGAAGACGCAGAAGCCCACTTACTAGTTGAATTATAACTTAAAGCAGTTTCTGGATAAAAACCAGCATATGTACTACCTACTAAATCTATATTACCACAGGCATATGCATATGCATTCCATTGATTTGTTCCAAAAGTAGCAGGATCACCAGCAGTTGTGTTTGTATACGTAATGGCTAACTGAGGCCTGTTTGCATTAGAGTGAGATGCAAATTCCAATTCGTTTGTTTCAGAACCAAAACATGTTCCACAATCACTTGCTCTGTATGTTAAATCTAAACCAATTGTTATATAATTACTGCATAATACATTTTTATTTCGATTTCTAAAAAGACTGTAATCTATATTAAAATTTTCCCATCCACAGCAAGCTTCATTAAAATCCCAACCACCATTACATCCGCTGCATGCTCCAGGTGTGCCCCATACATCCCATGTTGCATATCTTTCAGCTAAATTATCAATAGCCGAACCAATAGCTGTCCAACTAGCACTAACTGGCTCTACATTTGCCCAACCAATGTCAAATCTTAAACCATCATTTCCACTACCATTATTCCATACGTTTTGATACATATTATAGGTTGCATTAGAGATACATGCATTGTCTGGTAGAGCAGATATATCAATTTTTGCATAAGGTCTCCAATCTACATCTGTACATCCTGCACAATCATAAAAACCTACTTTAATTTTATCATCTGTATTAGTGGCTGAACCATTATTCCCTGTTGTGCCCGTCCAATACGCAGCATTTGTAGGAACACAAGTAATTGTTGGATCAATAACTACAGGATATTTTGTTGTACTATTTTGTAACCAAGCAATAGGAATAAAAGTAATTATCTTATAAGTAGTATTATTTATTTTTATTACTTTAAAATCTGCTTTTTCTTGTTCAGAAGACGAACCTCTTAAGCTTGAATAGTAGAATAAATCGCTATATGACAAAATCTCTTTATCGTTTTGTAAAAAAATTACCCCATCATTTTTATCAACATTATTTTTAATATTAACAGGAGCTGTAAAAGATAGTAATTCTTCAAACCCTATAAAATAAGTTGCATCATAAGTGCTAAAAACATTACTATTAATAATATATTGAGATTTTAGTTTGTTGGTTAATTGTTCTATTTCATATGAATATTTTGAATCTATATTGTATGAAACTGAAGAGCTTTTAAATAGAGTTGGATTAATACTTGGATTAATTTCAACAACAGAAGTTAATTCGTTTTTTGCAGCATTATAAAGCTTTATTCCTGAAATTTTATATGAGTTCACTAAGTCTTTAATACAAACACCACTATTTATATTACCATAATAAGTTTTAAATTTATTGTGAGTATTTGAAAAGATGAAAGAAGGTAACGAATTATCATTTAAAACTTCATTTGAAGAGGTATTCCATTTACCATTCTCAAAATAATGCATTGGTCCTGCAGTCATTAAAGCAGTATATGAGCCATCGTTATTTTGAAATGTTTTACTATTTTCGGTCCTCTTATCTATAATTTCTGAGGATGCATTATATTTGCTATAAGGCCCATCTTCTGAATACAATTTTAAAATACAAGGATCATTAAGTTCATTCTTGTATATTGCATTTTGAGCATTTACACTCTGCAATATAACTGACAAAATTAAATTTAGAGTTAATATTATTCTCATGATATTTTTTTAGTTTTTTATAATTATATAAATATCATTTTAAGGTTAGTTAAACAAAAGTAATCAATTTATGAACAAAAAACATATTTTTTTGTTACCAACGATTGAGTTAATTATAACTATCTGATTCTATTGGTTCATGTGCAGTAAAGATATGTATAAAAAACAGGACACCTATTTTAACTAGGTGGTTATTTGAAATTCTTTTGTCCCAGCATCATCTTCTTATTGATAACCAATGAAAAACTATAGCCGAGTAGTACAATATTAACATAAAAAATTAAAGCATAGCTAATCGGCCAGAAACTTTAACTAAGATTTTGCAAATAAAATAAAAATCAATAAGGACCTCCCTTTTTTACGGGTGGTTTCAATTCCTCTTTTGTTTGATCTTGAAACTGTAGTTTAGTTTTCTTGAATTTTTTATCCGCTTCATTCATATCATATTGAATGGCTCCTATTTTTTCTAGTTGTGAATCGGTAGGTTTTCCTTCATAAAATGATAAGCCAAAATACAATTCACTCAGTCGATCTCTTAAAGCGTCTTCATCCACAAATGCTACATTACCGCCTTCTTTCACAGGTACCAATATTTTTCGTATCACCTCTAAACTATCATTATAGGCGCGTAAAACATCACTCGCTTTTCCTTGTTTGATTAATGCTTGTATAGGTCTTTGAATGCTTAAAACAGAATCCATTAAAGAAGCTAAGTTTTCTTGTAATTTAAATACTTGATCAACTGCTTCATAATTTTTAGTTCGGTCATTAATACTTATCTGTGCATTTTTATCTTCGGTTAAGGTTAAACTTCCATCATAACTTGCTTCACCTACCAATAATTTAATTTTGTATACACCCGGTTTAACAAAAGGTCCTACTGTACCACTCCAATCAGCTCGTCCACCCCCTTCAGCTACACGTGGTGGTTTACTTCTCATATTCCAAGTTATTATATTAATTCCTTTTCTTTTAGTACCGGGCAATTCTGTAACTAAATTCCCACTAGCATCTAATATCTGAACTTTTACATCACCACTATTTACTCTATCTTTCAAATAGTATTTAATGATTGCTTCTTCTGTTGAGTTTGGGGCAGTAAAACCACCAGCACTTGGCCAAGAACCGCCGTAATGTCCAGTGGTGATTGGCGTTAATTTCGTATTTAATACTTTAGCCGCACTATTCAACACCTCTTTATTTAATTCTCTTAAAAGTGCTATATTATCTATAATTAATATTCCTCTTCCATGTGTTCCTAAAACTAAATCGTTGCTTTTTGGATCAATTTGTATATCTCTTACAGCCACATAATCAGGCACTTTTGCTTTCATCTGAATCCAGGATATACCACCGTCTATACTTGTGTATAAACCCCATTCAGTTCCTAAAAACAATATGTTTTTGTCTTGTAAATCTTCTTTTATTTTATGCGCAAAACCCTTAAAAACATTGCTAGTCATTAGTGCCCATGTATGACCACCATCACTACTTTTTGCCACATAGGTTTTCATATCACCATACATATGATTATCAAAAGTTGCATACAATACATTTTTATCAAATTTGGATGGTTCAATACTACTTATCCAAGTTTGTGCTGGGATACCAGCTTGCTTGTAATTATCCGCATAATTTTCCCAAGTAGTACCATTATCTCTACTAATTTGTAAATTACCATCATCGGTTCCAACAAAAATCATAGTGGCATCTAATGGTGATTCAGCCACAGTAAATATGGTACAATGATTTTCTGCACTTGTATTATCATTTGTTAAACCGCCACTTTCATCTTGTTTCTTTTTTGCAGGATCATTAGTTGTTAAATCATTTCCCAATTGCGTCCAGGTGATTCCTTTATTCTCGCTTCTAAATAAGTATTGTGCAGCCATATATAGCTTAGAGGGTTGACTAGGTGAAACATAAATAGGCGTATTCCAATTCCATCTTAATTTTTCTTCACCTGCTTTTGCCTGAGGTTGAATATCTTGACCTTGATTGGTTTCTATATTTAATCGTTGAGCATGACCGCCTTGATATTCGCTATAAATAATATTATTATTTTGTGGATCTGGTTGCACCCAAAATCCATCTCCTCCACCCACATTCATCCAGTCTCCATTATCAATCCCATTTACCGATTGTGATGGAGCTTTCCATGAACCATTGTCTTGAAAACCAGCATATACATTATAAGGTTCTTGATTATCGATTTGTACATGATATGCTTGAGCAATAGGCATATTATTTAAATACATCCAATTATTACCTCGGTCTACACTCATGTATACACCTCCATCTGTACCCACATACAGGTGAGAAGGATTTTGTGGATTAATCCATAATGCATGCATATCAGAATGTACCCACCCACTACTATTTTGTGCTCTTATCCATGAATATCCTCCATCTGTACTATAAGAAAATTGAAAGGCTGGTCGGTATACTCTTTTAGGATCTAGTAAATCAAAGGCGATACATGAAAAATAAAATGGTCGAGCTGTAACGTTATCATCAGCACTTTGCGCTTTCCAATTTTCTCCTGCATCAGTTGAAATATATAAGCCTGTTTTTTTAGCTTCGCAAATAATTACTAAGTTATCAGGATTTACAGGCGATACAGATATGGCTATTCTTCCTAAATCTCCTTCTGCTAAACCATTTTGAATTTTTTTCCATGTTTTTCCTCCATCAATACTTTTATAGAGGCCACTTCCTTTTCCTCCACTATTAAATGCATATGGTTTTCTTCTAAACTCCCACATACTGGCATAAATAATATCAGGGTTTTTAGGATTAATTACTACATCTGCACAACCTGTATGTTCATCTACAAATAATATTTTATTCCAAGTTTTTCCTCCATCTGTTGTTTTATATAAGCCTCTATCTGGTGAATCATTCCATAAAGCACCAGGAGCAGAAACATAGATGACCTCAGTATTTCTAGGATCTAAGACTACTTTACTAATATGTTCTGTTTTTTCTAATCCCATACAAATCCAGTTGTCACCAGCATCTGTAGATTTATATATGCCTTTTCCTATTGAAACTGAATTACGCATATTGCTTTCTCCTGTTCCTACCCAAATAACATCTGGATTTTTTTGGTCTATAGTAATATCCCCAATACTTTGTGGATGTTTATCAAAAATAGGTTTGAATTGTGAACCACCATTCGTTGTTTTCCAAATCCCACCACCTGCAGTACCTACATACATAATTCTTGGGTCTGAATTGACTCCTATTATAGATGTTATTCTTCCTCCTGTAACTGCTGGCCCTATACTTCGTGCTTCTAATTTTCCTATGGATGCGGAGGTGAGAGTAGTATTTTGTGCTCCAACAAATTGAACACTAATTAATATAAATGCACTAATTATACTTGTATATATTTTCATATGAATAATTAAATTTTATATATCTCTTATCTTTTAAAGCAATAAATTATTTTTTCGTAGATGCATCAAATTGACTTGCATCTATAGCCACATTAAATTCTACTTTTGACAATTCAATCGGACCACCTGATTCATTCCCTTCATCATCTAAAGTTTGCATAGTATAAGGATAATAGATGCCATAGCTTGTTTTTCTGAAGTCTGAATATACCGTAATATTCGTCTCTTCTTTTTCTGCAAGGCGAACCTTTTCTTCAGCTTTTAATATGAAATTAGAGGTTGCATCAATATAATAATATACCATATCTCCTTTGCTATTGGTAAGTCTTAATTTGTATACATCTACTCCATCAAAATCATCCATACCTAAATATTCTACAGTACATTTTTTTTCTTTATAATTATATAATAAACCTTGTGGATCGGCATCTAATTTTAAACTTCTAATTCTATCTGGACTTAGTGGATCGGTTTCACGTTTACCACCAAATGGATTATAAGACCAGCCAGCAGTATCTTTCAACACCGTTTTACTAGTCATGCCTTGCCAAGAAAAATCTGAATAATTACCTAGAAATGGTTTATTCGTTTTAATAAAATTAATCGGGGCTTTCATTCCTGGACCCATAATATAGGAGCCACTTGCTTTAATGGAAGTTACTTTTGCCCATAAAGATTTTCCACCTGTTGCTTCTAGATGCTTATTAATAATATCATCTGCCGTTTGTGCATTCACTGAGAAAGTGAAAAATATCGAGATTAAATAAATAAAATAATGTTTCATTGAATTCAATTTATAAAATAAAGTTATGGTATTTTGTTATATAAAAAAAGTCTCGCACTAGGCGAGACTTTTAGAACGAAAAAACTATTATCAAGACTTAATTATTCTACTACTAATTTTAAACTTTGAGTATTTTGTTCAGAAACCATTTGAATAACATATAGTCCTTTTTGTAATTCAGCTGTTTGAATAGCAAATGAATGTGCACCTGAGTTTAACATACCATTTTGTAATTCGTTAACTAAACGACCATTCATATCTACTACACGGATAGTCATATTCATGTTTTTATCTGTATTGATACTTAAGTTAGAAACTCCATTTGAAGGATTAGGGAATAATGAAACATTTGTTAAGTTAGGAATATTAACAACACTGTTGTATAAAGAAGCTTGTGGGTTAAAGTTTGTCCAACAAGTCATCCAGTTTGTAGTACCAAATGCACCTCTATAAGTACCAGTTTTATCAAAGAATGAACTGCTTAAATTAGTAGCTGTATAGCTAGCACCTGTAAGAACTGGTGAACCAGTTAATGGTAATGGATTTACATTTGTTAAATTGAAAGGATCTGTTAACATAGCTGCAGATGCAGTTGATAAGAATGAATTATTATTTCCTACTGAAGGAACAAAAGTAGAATCAAATAATGCTGCGTGATTTACGTTACAACCAGCCCATGTATTATTTTTGATATCAGCTGTACCAGTAGAAAAGTTAGTTTGAGCTAAAGTACCTTCGATGAACTCACCTATTGGCCATCCCATAACTAATGTATTATAAACTGAAATATTAGAATTTCTTCTGATATGCATACCTCTTTTAAAGTAAGAAGCAACTGGTGTAGTTAATGTATTTTTAGGACCTACTAAAGTAACATTACAAAATACTGCACTTGTAAATGGAGTATGAGTTGTACCTGTAGCATCGTTATCTGATTCAAATCCATTAGAAGCACCTGCTGCATCATAATAAGAAGAATCTCTAACACCCAATAAAAACTGGCATTTTCCACTAAAACCGAAGTCTGTATCGAAATCATCATCAGTACCGCCTAAAGCAACTAAGTATTTACAATTTACAGTACCACCAAACCACTCATAACTATCATCACCACTGTATGATACTTGAATATGGTCAATAGTTGTACCAGCACCAACGCCACCCATAGTTAAACCATTGATTTCATTATTTGGTAAAAAAGCAATACCTGGATATTCGATACGTACATATTGTAAAACACCTGAATTATCATTTGCATCTGATCCACCGTATTTACCATCACCTGCTGTATTATCAACACCACCTTCGATTGTACCTCTGATTGGAGTACCTGTAGCAGAATCTTTTAAATTGATAGGTGCATTTCCTAAAATAATTACACCACCCCAATCACCTGGCTCTCTGCTATCTACCGCTTGATTAGAAGTAAAAACGATAGGATTACAGTTAGTACCTGCTGCATTAATTTTACCTGTAGCAGTAATAATTAATGTTCCTTTACTTACTTTATCCCCTTTGATTAAAGTACCTTCTTGAATAGTAAGAGTAGCTCCTCCTTTTACATATACAAAACCTTGTAATAAGTAAATGTTATCGTTTGTCCATGAAGTATTAGTTGTAATATCGCCACTAACTGTGATAGTAGAAGCAAAAATCGATGTGCTAAAAATCAAGCACGTTAAAGTAAAAATGATAGTTTGTAATGAGTTTTTCATATTTTTTTATAAATTTTATGCTGCAAATCAAATGCTCCAATATTATACTTAGTTTATTTCAATGTTATGTTTACATTAACAATTCAATGAATTAAGATTGCATCACAAAATATCTTAAAACTTAACAATAAATTAACATTGGCATAAGCATAAGGTAGTGTTGTCTAAATATTTTTGACATTCATATTAAATAGAGATGAAAAAACTAGTACTATTCTTATTATCAAGCCTATTATTAAATGTATCTTTTGCTGGAACGGGAAGCATTTCTGGTAAAGTAGTAGATTCGAAAAACGGAGAAACCATTATTGGAGCAACGGTAATGATTGAAGGAACCACAATTGGTTCTTCAACAGATTTAGAAGGAAATTTTGTTATTAAAAATTTAGAAGAAAAAACCTATAACCTAGTTATTAAATATTTTGGTTATCAAGAAAAAAAAGAAAGCAATATAGTAGTAAAAAGCAATGAAGTAACAAGTGTAACGATTGCTATTACGAATATTGAAAACACATTAGGACCTGTAACTGTTACTGCTAAAGTAAGTAGAGATAATACTTCTGCTATAATCACTATGCAAAAAAACAGCTCTACAATTGCTAGTGGAATTAGTGGTGAAGAAATAAAAAGATCTCCTGATAAAAGTTCAGGTGAAGCGATTAAACGGGTGAGTGGAGCCACTATACAAGATGGTAAATTTGCCATTATTAGAGGCTTAGGAGATAGATACAATTATGCAATGGTTAATGGTGCCGTATTACCAAGCACTGAAGCAGATAGAAAAACATTTGCCTTTGATATGTTTCCAACCAATTTATTAGATAATATTATTATAATTAAAACATCTCAAGCAGATTTACCTAGTGAATTTGCAGGTGGTATTATTCAATTGAATACGCGTGATGTACCTGAGCAAAACTTTTTCAATTTTACTATTAGTCAAAATATCATTGAAAATTCAAGCTTTAAACCATATTATACCTATAAAGGAAGTAAAACCGATTTTTTAGGGGTTGATAATTCTTTCCGTACCCTTCCTAAAGCTTTTCCTAATGTAGATACATTTTTAGCTGCATCTAGAAATGATAAATATGCTTATACAAAAACACTACAAAACGATTGGGGTTTACAAAAAAAGAAATTAGCTTATCCTGGTCAAAGTGTACAACTAAGCGGAGGTTATACCAAAGAATTTAAAAAATTTAAACTTGGAACTGTTGCCTCATTAAGCTATTCTAATTCATTGAAAGCAGTTGAAATGGAGCGATATGATTACTTAGCTGATGGATCTGCATTATTTGCTTATAATGATATTGCCTATTCAAATCCAATTGCTATAGGATCATTATTAAACATAAGTGCTATTATAAATAATAATCAAAAAATTTATTTTAAAAATACATTTAACATCAATTCTAATGATGTTACTACGCTACGTACAGGCAAAAACTTTGATGCACTTCGTCAATTTGAAAAGAACTCTATGGAGTTCTCTAGTATTATGCTATACAATGGACAATTAGGAGGCGAGCATGTAATTGGCAAAAGACAAATCAAATTAAAATGGATGGGTGGTTACTCAAAACTATACAGAAACCAACCCAATACTAGAAGAATGTCATACTCTGTTGATTATTCTGATCCAACTGATACCATTTATTCAGCAGATATTTCGAATCAAGTAAATCCTGGATTAGGAGGAATGTTCTTTTCTACTTTAACAGATAATATATATAATGGAGGTGCAGATGTAAGTATCCCTTATAAAATTAAAACACAAAATCAAATCTTTAAAACAGGTGTATATATTCAAGAAAAAAACAGAAGTTTTGATGCACGATTATTAGGTTATACAATTGCTAGAGCAAGTAGATTTGATAGAAGCTTACTTGATCTACCACAGGATAAAATCTTTGATACCGCTAATATCAATGATGCAGGTTTTAATATTGCAGAGATCACCAATAAAAGTTACAGTTATAAAGCATCATCTAGTTTATATGCAGCCTATGTATTATCTGAAAACAATATCGCCTCTAAATTAAAATTAGTTTGGGGCTTACGTATGGAATATTTTAGACAAAAATTAAATTCATTCAACTATAGTAATGATACAGTGAAAATAGATAGAAAAGAACCATCATTTTTACCTTCTATCAATATGATATATTCCTTAAGTGAAAAATCAAATTTACGTCTATCTTACTCCATGACAGTGGCTAGACCTGAGTTTAGAGAGATTTCTCCTTTTTCTTTCTATGATTTTGCTACTACATTTACGGTATTAGGTTTCGATTCATTAAAACAAAGCACGATTCATAATGTTGATTTACGTTATGAGTATTTCTTTGGTAAAGGACAAATGATTGCAGGAAGTGTTTATTACAAATACTTTAAGAATCCGATTGAACAAGTGATCACACAAAAAACGTCTGATTATACAATATTCTCTTATGATAATGCTCCATTAGCTCATAATGTTGGAATTGAATTAGAATTCAGGAAAAATCTTGATTTCTTAAATAATGCTACCAATTGGAATCATTGGGATGATTTTTCTTTTAGTGGTAATTTTTCTTATATCTATTCTTTAATAGATTTGAGTGGTACTAATACAACTGGTAACCTTAAAAGAAGCCTACAAGGTCAATCGCCATACATTATCAATTTAGGATTTACCTACAGACAACCAAAATTAGATTTGAGCTTTACCGTTTTATATAATCAAATAGGGCCAAGACTAAGTGTAGTAGGTAATTCAGATTATCCAAATTTATATGAAAACTCAAGACCATTATTAGATATTCAAATCAGTAAAAAAGTATTTAAAAATGGTGTTATCAAATTTACAATGGCTGATTTAATTGCTAGATCAAGTTATATTTATCAAAACAATGATACTAAAAAAGATTTCAATAAAAATACAGATACAGTTATAAATAAAAACATGAATTATAGAAGTTATAATATTTCTTTCACTTATACATTTAAAAAATAAAAATGAACAAAACAACCATTAAAATATTACTGGTAGATGATGAGCCAGATGTGATAGAATTCATGAGTTATAACCTCAAAAAAGAAGGTTATATAGTTTATAGTGCCTCTAATGGGAAGTTAGGAATTGAAATGGCCAAAAAAGTCAATCCTGATTTAATTGTATTAGATGTAATGATGCCCGAAATGGATGGCATGGAAACTTGCAGAACATTACGCACCATGGAACAATTTAAAAACACCTTAATAATATTTTTAACTGCTCGTGATGAAGAATATTCACAAATCAGTGGTTTTGATTCAGGTGCCGATGATTATGTTACTAAACCGGTTAAGCCTAGAATCTTTTTAAGCAGACTACAAGCATTATTACGCAGAAGTGATTCCTCTAAAAAACAATTAAACATTAAAGTAGGTAATATTGAAATTGATCCCGAAAAATATTTAGTATATAAAGATGGACAAGAAATTGAACTTCCCAAAAAAGAATTTTTACTACTCCAATTATTAATTTCAAAGCCCGGTAGAGTATTTAATAGAGAAGAAATTATGAGTAGAGTATGGGGTAATGAGAGTATTGTTGGAGATAGAACCATTGATGTACATATTAGAAAATTACGTGAAAAGTTAGGTGATGAAACAATAAAAACAATGAAAGGAGTTGGTTATAAATTTGACTAGGAAATATACTTGTTGTAGTTTTAAGATATGAATAATTGGTCGATTAGAAAAATTGCTTTAGTAATTGCTAGTGGTGTTTTTACACTCTTATTCGCCTTGCTATTTTTCTTTGAACTATATTATAAATTTAGAGTTAATTTATTAGTTTACTTATTTATAACTATTGTTGTTGCACTAGCCGTTTTTATTGGCATTGACTTTTATATTGGTAATATAGTGTTTGAAAGAATTAAATTGATATATAAAATTATCAGTTCTGACAAATCAGAAAAAAACAGATTAAAAGAAACATTAGATAGTGAAGAAAATTTTTTAGATAAAGTTCAAAAAGAAGTTGACGAATACGAACAAAAACAAAAAGTTCAATTGGAACAAATGATGCATATGGAAAAATATAGAAAAGATTTTTTAGGTAATGTATCACATGAATTGAAAACGCCAATTTTCAACATTCAAGGATATATAGAAACCTTGTTGGATGGAGCTATAGATGATCCAAACATCAATAAACAGTATTTGAAAAAAGCGGCTGCTAATGTAGAGAGACTTAGTTTTATAGTACAAGATTTACTTGAATTATCTCAATATGAAACAGGTGAAATGATGTTAGAACTAACACGTTTTGATATTCATTTTTTGATTAAAGAAATTTATGATTCATTTGAAATTAAAGCCAAAGATAAAAACATCAAACTAGGTTTTAAAAAGGGTTCTAATACTGAACATTTTGTATATGCAGACAAAGACAAGATTACTCAAGTCTTTAACAACTTAATTGTGAATGCTATTAATTATGGCAATATGAATGGCGAGGTAAATATTGGATTATTTCATGTAGATGATAACTTACTCATAGAAGTTAGCGACGATGGCTATGGAATTGAAGAAGAACATATCCCCAGATTATTTGAACGATTTTATCGTGTTGACAAACATCGCTCACGATCAGATGGAGGTACTGGATTAGGGCTATCAATTGTTAAACATATTTTAGAAGCTCATGGCCAAAGCATTAATGTACGTAGTACTATCGGCAAGGGTTCTACCTTTTGGTTTATGCTTAAAACTGAAATGTAAATTCCAAAATTATCTAACTTTTTTAATGGCACTATATTATATCTAAAAAATGATATAATGATAATATTGATTTCACTTACACTTTAAATGAAAATATGACCTTTGATTATCGTATTAAAAACGATATAGTTCTGTCATGGTTTTAGTAATAGTTAATGAAACAGTTGCTATTTATTAGCAACTGTTATTTTTTATTAGGTGTAGCTTTTGGTGTTGTGCTTTTTTTAGCAGCTACTTTAATTATAGGATTTTTTGGTGCAATAACTTTTTTGGATTTTGTATCAGTTGCGCTCTCCTCTTTCTTCTCTTTTTTATTATTCTTTTTAAGCTTACTTTTGATATCTTCCCATTCTTTAATCAAAATTACAACTGCAGTTTTTTTCCCTTTATTATCGTAAATAAATTGCTTATTCATACTACTAATTTTTTTAAATGTTTGAACTACTAAGTAAATAAATAATTGTTAATTAATAATTATGCAAATGTTAATTTTGAAGGGCTATTTGTAGGTTGGATACTCCTTAGAATGGTCTGTACTATAGCTTTTTTATCATCTGTAAAGACGATTGGCGTTGATTCTGAGGCAAATAGCCAAGAATGGATTTTATCTACGTCTAATTTTCGTATTCGTTTCACATGATGTTTACTTAACATGATTGCATTTGCTTTTTGCTCGGGTTGACCTTTAATGGGTATTAGCAAAATTTTCTTTTGCATAAATAAGGCTTCTGCTATTGTTTGAAATCCTGCAGTTGAAATTAATTGACTGCAGTTCATCAAATCTTTTTTAAACGCACTTTTAGAAATTGGTTTTATATAAATATTTTTATACTTAAGCGGGTATTGAACTTCTTTTGAATAAACTACAAAACATTGTTCTACCAACTGAACATCACTTAATTTCTCTAGTATTTCGTATAATGAATAAGATAACAGATATACCAAAGTAAAGGAATGATGTTTAACTTTAGCTTGCATAAAATCGTCGCTCAATAAAGGATAAAAGGTATTCGAATGTTTTCTTGTAAAGTCTAAAACAATCTTATTCTTAACTGGGCAATATATTTTTTGAAAACATTTGGTCATTAATTTGTGTAAAAACAATCGTTTTAAGGAGGTGCTTTCTAAAGCATAAATATTACCAATACCTATTGAGGGGATATGATATTTTTTAGCTCCCCATGCTGAGATTGGCTCTTGGTCAGTTAACACAATATCATAGTTATGAAATGGAATCGATTTTATATCTTTTGTAAAATCTTTTAGTTGTAGATTTCGAATACTCTTCCACAGTGCTACTTTGCCTGCATTTCCATAGTTAAATGATAATCCTGCAAATTGATATTTAATTTTATAAGGAATATCTAAGGAATAATTCTTTCCACTAATTAAGATATCTATATTGTCTATTCCTATTTCTTTAGCTAATGCTTCAATAAGTATTAATGACCTAGAAATATGCCCATTTCCAGTACCTTGAATGCCGTATAATATTTTTATAGATTTAGGATGCAATCTTATTTAATAATTGTTGAATTGTAAAGTCTTCTTCGGCTGATTCCTCATCCAATTCTTCTTGGTCTATTGGATGTTGTTCATAATGATGTAAACTCCATTGGCCTAAATTATATTCGAGCGATGTTAAATTTTCTATCCAATCGCCAGAATTTAGGTATTGAACTGAATGGTTATTATGTGTAATTGTTTTTATGATAGGTTCGTGTATATGTCCACATATCACATACTGATAATGTTTTGAAGCTGCAAACTCACAAACCATATTTTCAAAATTACTGATATGCATACTTGCTTTTTTAACTCTATTTTTAACTTTTTTGGATATAGACACTTTTTCTCTTCCTAGTGCTTTTAATATTTTATTAATCCATCTATTTAATATAATTAAGTAATCATATCCTTTACCTCCTAACTTCGCTAACCATTTTGAATGTGTGATGGCAACATCAAATACATCTCCATGTACAAACCATAAATTTTCATTTTGTATACGTAAACTTAGTTGATTCATAATTCTAATATTTCCTAAGTTTAAATCATTAAATTTTCTTAAATATTCATCATGATTTCCCGTAATATAATATACTTGTGTTCCTGAAGCTACTAATTTTAATATCCTTCGTATCACTTTAAAATGGCTAGCAGGAAAATAACTTTTAGAAAAATTCCAAATATCCAAAATGTCTCCATTCAATATCAATATTCGCGGTTGTATACTCTTTAAGTATTGATTTAATTCTTTAGCATGACATCCATAAGTACCTAGATGTACGTCTGAAATAACAGCTATTTCTACATATCTTTTATCCATACACAAAACTTAGTGTATTATATAAACTTATTATTATGAAAGAATTAACTTTACATTACTATATAAAATAATTACTAACTATCACAAGTTTATAAATATGAAAAACTTTCAATTATTATGTTTGGTACTCTTTATAAATTCAACACTATATGCACTTCCATGGATGGGCAGTCTAACACAAGTAACATACCATCAAAAAGTAAAACACGATAAACTAAACATACAATTTAAAGAAATTATAGACGACAATAGATGTCCTATAGGAATGCAATGTATCACAGCAGGAAATGCCACCATACTCCTTCAGATTGGCAGTAAAAAATATTCAATAAAAATTGGTGAGAACATTAAATATAAAAAGCAGCAAAATGTGTATGATATAAAGTTGATTGACTTAAGACCTTTTAGAGAAAATGGAAAAGTCTATGACATCTTAAATGCTTTTGTTTATCTTCAAATAACAAAACATCCTAACTAATTTACTTTTTGAAGATTTTGACCTTTTCACAATAACCTGAATTCGTATATACACTTATTATATAATTACCACTTGCAAAGGAACTCATATCTATAGTATAATCATTTGATTTGGATGCTAAAGGTTGACGAATTAATTCACGACCCAGCATATCTGATACTATAAATTGAGATCCGATCAATTCATTACTCAAATGAATATGCGTTATATCTGAAGTTGGATTTGGATATACCTGTATAATATTATTGGTATATCCATCATTTCTTATTCCTAAAGTGTCAACAGTGATAGTATCTACTGGAAGCACATAACAATTTCCAAAAAGATTATTATCTATCCATTCAATTCTACGATTTAAAAAAAATTTAAATCTATTTAATTCTTCTGCAAAACTAACTGGTATTGGATAAGCTTCAGGTGATCCACTATCTAATCCTAATATTCGCCATTTATTAAAATGTCTTGTTTGTGATTCGTCCAAATAACTAGCCGTACTATCCACAAAATGAAATATACTTGTTGTATCTATAATTAGTTGATCTCTGCAACTCGTCCATTTGCAATATACAGCATTTGAAAAAGTAGTATCCTCCATCAAGCGAGCAAACCATGGCGTAAATAATACATCTCCTGCACAAGGTGGGGTTAAATAATTCCATCCATTCATAGAACTATCCATTCCTGGCATAAATTTCAACGCCCAATCAAAATCCCATATTGGCCCTGCTTTAAGTTTACCATTTTTATCTTTAGAATAAAACATGCTTTTTTTATAGCCATCTCCATTCCAAGCCAATTCATTTAAGATTAAGTAATCGACAAATGTTTTTTGAGAGATAAATCTTTTATACCCCCAAATGGAATCTTGGAAATGATCACTAAACAATGCTACTTCAAAACTATCTACATATTCTTTAATATAGGTCGCTTGGTTTGTAGTAATTATACTTGCACTTGGATAATAATAGTTATAATGTAATGGTCTTGTATCGCAAGCACTGTCTCTCCAATATGAATCCCAGCCCAAATCATCATAATCATGCTTAAATATATATCCACCTGTTAAGGAATCTCCGGCATTATCATCTAAATCTAATCGGGCAATATTAACTCTATTAGCATCTCTTTTAATTTTTTCGCAAAGAAAATAAATGCCTTTATATTGATTATTAATAACCACTTCACAATATTTAGTATGTGGGGCATAATTTCCAAGTCTTCTAGCCCATTCAAACATCATAACATTTCTTACAAATGATTTATCATTATAGGTCGATTGTAAAATCCAATCATGTTCGGAAGGTAAGCCTATTAAAGATACATTACTATCATTATTTGAAATATCCTGGGTAGTAAATCCATAAGGTTTTTGTGGTAAAATAGAAGAATAATTTCCTCTTATTTCAATTCCAATTCCTGCATCATAACTAGGCGCATCGCTAATAAAATTGCGCGAACCATCTGCATGATACAAAACTTTCATCGTACAATTAATTTTAGGTTCATCGATGATGGTTTGTCCTAAGGTGTTAATTACAAAGATTGGTAAATTTGATGAACTCAACATAAAAGGCGATGTTGCAGCTGTATCAAAAACTAAACTCCAACTATTTAAATAACCTGTATCAGCTCCAGCATCATCTCTAATACTTAAAGTCCATATTCCATTAGCAATAGAACCATCATTTAAATTTCCTAAATCTTCACTTGGCTTAAAGACACCTGTAAATGGTGCTGTTCCAGAAGCTATATCAGTACTACTTCTATCATTTAAACAAGTACTTGTAAAATCTTGACCACCTCCACCAACATGTCCTATCAAAACAATTATATTTCCACTAGGGCTTATCAATGATATATTTAAATCACTTACATAGGTATGATTTATATCAATACAAACTGAAACTAATCCATGACTTGCACTTAAAGTACTTGGTGTAATACTAGACGTTGATATGGTGAAATTGCTGGTGCTTACATCTGGAAGACCCCCTCCTGTTCCATTAAATACCTGAGCTTGTATTTGCAAGAATATGAAAAATAAAAAGATTGTAAAATATGTTTTCATGTACTATATATTTATCTTAATCGGTCCATACTTCTAACCAATTTTTCATCTTTCGATATACCTCTCCAAGCCATAAAAAATAAAAATATAATAGCGATGGGAAATATAAATCCGTATGAAATATTTTTACCTAAAGTAGTTTTTGTTATAAATGATAGATAATCTCCAATCGACAATAAAATCATACTCAGTCCTAATATCATTCCAACCCAAGTAAGTTTCATTTGTAATTTCCTGTTTTTATACAAAAAAATAGTACCTATTGCTAAAAGCGCAGTAATAGCCACTACAATACTCAATACAATATTTTGATAAGGCAATATAGGATTTCCATCTGCATAGTAGATTGGAAGATTAATAAATCCTCCTGTAATAACACAAACCATTCCTAAATAAATACTCTGAATACGTTGAATCATAAAGTAAATCTAATAATTTAAGTTCAAAGATACATATCCCTAATAAAAAATGCATTTATTCTTACTTTTGTAAAAATATATTATTGAATATGCAAGAAGTTTATATAGTAGATATCGTTAGAACCGCTGTGGGCAAGTATGCTGGCAGTTTATCGGATATTCGACCAGACGACTTAATGGCTATTACCATTAAAGCATTAGTAGAAAGAAACAAAAATTTTGATGTAAATGAATTAGAGGAAGTTATTCTTGGTGCTGCCAATCAAAGTGGAGAAGACAATCGTAATGTAGCTCGTATGTCATTATTACTAGCTGGCTTACCTCATCATATTAGTGCTTATACCGTAAACAGGCTTTGTGCGTCTGGATTACAATCGATCATGGATGCGTCTAGAGCTATCATGTGTGGAGTAGGAAATGCTTATTTAGCAGGTGGTGTTGAAAGTATGAGCAGAGCTCCTTTTGTTATGGCAAAAAGTACTGAAGCTTTTCAACGAAGTGCTGAAATATACGACACAACTATCGGCTGGAGATTTACCAATAAAAAACTGCATGAAATGTATGGCACCGATACGATGGGTGAAACTGCAGAAAATGTTGCTAAACAATGGCAAATTAGTAGAGAGGCTCAAGATCAATTCGCTTTTGAATCTCAATCGAAATATGCACAAGCATTAGCCGCAAATAAGTTTGCGCAAGAAATTATTCCCATTGAATTTAAACAAGGGAAAGAGACCCTATTATTTAATCAAGATGAACATCCAAGATTATCTCCACTAGATAAACTAGCGATACTAAAACCTGCATTCGTTAAAGATGGAACAGTAACTGCCGGCAACTCTTCTGGTATCAATGACGGAGCTGCTTGTTTATTATTGGTAAATGAATCTATACTTAAAAAATACAATTTAACTCCAATTGCTAAAATTAAATCAATGGCTGTAGCAGGAGTTGAACCACGTATTATGGGTATTGGACCTGTACCTGCTACAAAAAAAGCCTTACAAAGAGCGGGATTAACGATAAAAGATTTAGACTTAATCGAATTGAATGAAGCATTTGCCTCTCAATCGTTAGCTTGTATAAATGATTTAAGTATAGACCCCTCCATAGTAAACGTAAACGGTGGAAGTATTGCAATAGGACATCCATTGGGTGCCAGTGGAAGCAGAATTTCTGCAACTTTGTTGCACGAGATGCTAAAACGACCTAACGCTAAATATGGATTAGCTACTATGTGTATTGGTGTTGGTCAGGGATCTGCAATCATCTACGAAAAAATATAATATACCATTGGATGCCATTGAAAAACATATAGAATCTATGAATGAAGAAATTTCACCTGTTCTATTTAAAAGGTATTTTATTCATTTGGCTTATGATGGTTCTAATTTCTCAGGTTGGCAATTTCAAGGAAATGTGCCTACTATTCAACAAACTATCGAAGAAGCTATTTCGAAAATTTTAAATTCCGCCACTTCAATTGTAGGCTGTGGTAGAACAGATGCAGGAGTTCATGCTACTCATTATTATGCTCACTTTGACACTACAAAAACACTTCCAGAGCAATTTACATTCAAACTAAACAATGTATTACCTAATGCCATCAGTATCTATGAAGTTTTTGAAGTGGCTGCTGATGCACATGCTAGATATAGTGCCACAGAAAGAGAATATGATTATTTTCTACACACCAAAAAAGACCCATTTAAAATTAGATTTAGTGCAGAATTCCGATTTTATCCATACAATTTTGAAAAACTTCAAGAAGTAACACAATTACTTTTGCAGTATCAAGATTTTAAATCTTTAAGTAAACATAATCCCGAAAATAAAACCACTATTTGTCATCTCACTAAAATTGCATGGACACAAATAGATGATCACTCCTACAAATTTAATATTGCGGCTAATCGATTTTTATATAATATGGTTCGCCGAATTGTAGCTACAACCTTAGCAGTAAGTAGAGATCGTATATCCTTGAGTGATTTTAAAAAAGCAATGGATACGCAAGGTGAAATGCCCTTTATTCTTTCTGCTCCTCCTCAAGGGTTACATTTAGTGAATGTAAAATATCCTTTTATAACGAATTAAAAAAAATCTATTTTCGATTTGACATGGAGTTCATAGAAAACGATTATACTTTATTTGACGAATATTGTCTAGCTGCTATTAATATTAGTACAGGTAATAGAGCAGTAACAATGGCTGCCAATAGCCTGAGCTTTAACGCCACCAATGGGAATTTCATATATAATCCTTCAGGTACCGGTAAAATGGGTATTGGAGGTACTCCTACTACTTACAAATTGGAAGTGCTTGGTAGTGATGCATCAATTAATACAGTTCGTGTAGGTCTAGGTGCTAGTAGTATCGCTAGTAATACTGCTATTGGTAATGGTGCTCTTAATGCAAATACAACCGGTTCGTTAAATACTGCTGTTGGTAATAATGCCTTAGTGGCCAACACGATTGGTGCTCAAAATACAGCCATTGGATACAATGCCTTACTGAGTAATACTTCGGGAGGTAACAACATAGCTCTAGGTCAAATAGCATTACAATCTAATATCAGCGGAAATGCGAATGTGGCTTTGGGTAATAACTCTATGCCTGCCAATGTCTCTGGAGGTTCTAATATCGCTGTAGGTTATAATAACTTAACCAACAACATTATCGGTTCCAATAACTGTGCACTGGGTTTTAATGCCTTGTACTACAACACTTCGAGTAATAATACTGCCATTGGCTATGGAAGTGGATTGAATAATACAAGCGGTTCGAGTAATACTTTTCTCGGAAGAGGTGCAGATGCCGGTGTAGGTAGCATTACTAATGCGACAGCCATAGGAGCAAGCGCAATAGTAAGTCAAAGCAACAGTGTGATTTTAGGTAACGCAGCCAATGTGGGAATTGGAACATCAACACCTACTTATAAACTCGATGTTACCGGAGTAATTAACGCATCAACAGGCTATAGAGTAGGTTCAGCTGTAGCCGCTACAGGTTCATACCTTAGAGGTAATGGAAGTGAATTTGTAGCCTCAACCATTCAGGCAGGGGATATACCAGCCGGCAGCGGTAATTATATTCAAAACCAAATTGCAGCCGATCAAACCGCAGGATTTAGAATCAATGGTAAAGCTAATGTGAATAATGGTAGTCCATTTGCAGTTCCTAACAACTATATGGCAGCAGGTAGTTTAACTATTGGTGGTATAACTGCAAATTATGGTGGAGGAAGTGCTTGGAATGCTAGTACTTCTGGATTACTTATGGAGGCACTTGACAATACCGAGATTGCAGTACATGATGCTGGAACACGTGTTGCTTCATTAATGTATTTTGAAGGTGCGGGTACAAACCGTATAAATATTGGACGTGATATGGGTTGGGGAACAATTAGTACCATCTCTATGAATGGAAATGTGGGTATAGGTACTACAGGTCCTGCCAATAAACTATCTGTTAACGGAACTATTGAAGCGATAGATTTTGGAGCATCGGGTTCGCAGAATATTAAAATAGGTGATGATGCTTTTCTATCAGACATGGATATTGCACATACTAGCGCTTTGATTAGTACTACAGATGCCACCATAGGCGCTATGAAACTAGGAAATGGCTCTAATCAAATACGTACAAGCAATGGTACACAAACAGGTAGTTTCGGACAAGCACTTAATATGGATTTTGATGATTTAGATAATACCACAAAAGGTATAACTATTGAGGGTGGGGATATTGAAAGTGGTGGTTTTTTTGCCAATGGGAATACAGCTGCTATTTGGAGTCCTGGTGATGGTACAGGTGGACTATTTAGTATTTATGATGAAGATTTAATGAATGCTGGTAGCACAAGTGCTAATACAACTGCTGCATTGAGACTTACTGGTGGAGGTGTATTAAACCTAGCCAATTTAGCAGGAGCAGGTAATAGACCTTTATACGCAGATGCTACAGGTAATATAGTATCATCTGTACAATTACCAAAATCTACACAAGTATGGAATCAAAACTCGAACATACCTGCTGCAAATCCTACTGCATTTACAACGACTGCTGGTTCTAAAATAACTATTATTGCTAGTGGTAGTGGATACAAAGGATCTGCTGGTTTAATAGGTATGGATATATATGTAGATGGGGTTTTTAGAGGCTCTTGTAGATCTTATACTAATGAAATTAGTAGTCATAAAGCTTTTACTACAAATGCATTAGTAGTAAGCGGCTTAGCTGCTGGTAACCATAGTATGCAATTAGTATTAAGAACAGGAACAGATGCAACAACTGCAGATGCAAACGACTTCTTTTCAGCTACAGTTATTGAAACTCCCTACTAATAGTATAAATAAAATATAATATATTTTATTTTATACTTTAACTTTGTTTTGTCTTATGAGCCAAGAAAAAACAAAAGCTAAAGTATTAGATATCTCTTTATTCTCAAGAGTCATTTCGCTTACTAAACCCTATAAAAGAACCTTTTATATATGCATTCTTTTATCTGTTATTTTAGCGCCTATTACTATGTTGCGACCTATCTTAACAGGTGAAGCAATCAATCGATTTATATATTTAAAAAATTATCAAGGACTCATTTATGTTAGTGCAATAATTATATTTTTATTAATCATAGAATTTGTTTTGCGATATTATTTTACTTACAAAACAGAGTGGTTAGGCTTGAGCATCATCAAAGACTTACGTGTAACTATATTCAAACATATCAGTAAATTACAAATGAGTTTTTTTGATAAAACACCTATTGGTACTGCTACTACAAGAACCATTAATGACCTCGAAAGTATTAACGAAGTGTTTGGTCAAGGCTCCATTTCTATACTGGCTGATTTGATTTTAATTGTAAGTGTATTTTTTTATATGCTATTTTATAATTGGAAATTGGGTCTAGCTAGCTTAAGTACATTACCGCTTTTTTTATATGCTACTTATGTATTTAAAGAAGGAATAAAATCTTCTTTTCAAATAGTTAGAACCGAAGTGGCTCGATTAAATGCATTTTTACAAGAACATATTACAGGCGTAAAAATCATTCAACTTTTTAATGCCTATCAAAGAGAGTTTAAAAAATTTGAGCTAATCAACAAATCTCACATGAAAGCCAATATTGATTCTATTTGGTATTATTCTGTATTTTTTCCTACTGTTGAAATTCTTTCTACTTTCTCCGTATCACTTATGATTGGCACAGGTACTTTTCTCTTACTTTATGGAAAACTATCCTTGGCTAATGCAGGTGATTTAGCGACGTATATTTTACTAATCAATATGCTTTATCGTCCTTTGCGTATGCTGGCAGATAAGTTTAACACCCTGCAAATGGGCATGGTGGCTAGTGAACGTGTATTTCAAGTGTTAGATACGAAAGAATTTATTTCAGATACGGGAACTATACAAGTAAAAAAACTTAAAGGCACTGTTCGTTTTGATCATGTTTCTTTTTCTTATATCGAAAACATACCCGTTTTAAAAGATATCAGCTTTACGATAGAAGCTGGAAAAACATTAGCAATAGTTGGTGCAACAGGTTCAGGTAAAACTTCTACCATTGGAATCCTTTCGCGTTTTTATGAATATAATACAGGTGAAGTAGTAATAGACGACATTAATATTCGTAATTATACGATAGCCAGTTTACGAGGCAATATGGCAGTGGTATTACAGGATGTATTCTTATTTAAAGGAAGCATTTATGAAAACATTACATTAGGCGACACCTCCATCTCTCTTGAAAAAGTTATTGAAGCTTCCAAATTATTAGGTTTACATGATTTTATTATGACGCTCCCTGCAAACTATTTATATGAAGTGAAAGAAAGAGGAGTTACTTTATCTGTTGGGCAAAGACAACTAATCTCCTTTATTAGGGCTCTAGTAAGCGATCCTTCCATTTTAATTTTAGATGAAGCTACTTCTTCGGTCGACACCAATTCTGAAATATTAATTCAACAAGCTATTGAAAAATTAATAAAAGGTAGAACCTCCATAGTTATAGCCCACAGATTATCTACTATCAAACATGCGGATAAAATTTTACTTTTTGATGCAGGTAAAATTACAGAACAAGGATCACATAAAGAATTGATGGCATTAAATGGCCACTATAAAAAATTATATGATATTCAATATAAAAGTATTGATGTTTTAGATACCATAAATAGTTAATATTTTTTTTACATTTACGAAGTGAATAAAAAAACCCATTTCTATATTGCATTAGGCGCTTGCTTTATTATCATTCTAGCATTTGCCTGTAAAACCCTTATCGAACCTGATATTTGGTGGCAAATTACTACTGGTGAATGGATCTTAAAAAATCATCAAGTACCCAAAACGGATATGCTATCATTTACTTTTGCAGGAGAACCTTGGGTAAATATTAAATGGCTCGCAGAAGTAATTATGTACTTAATTGCAAGTTATACCAGTCCAGAAATGATTTATTTCTTTTTGGGTTTACTTTATATTCCTTTGATATTCTTCTGCTATAAAAATTATACTTTACTATTCAAATCTGACATTAATAAGTATTCTTTTTCATTTATTTTTTCTTGTCTCATTTGTATCATCACCATCTCTCATCGGATTAATGGAAGACCAGAAGTATTCTCGTATTTTTTCGCCTCTTTATTTTTATTCATTTTCATACATGCATCTAAAAATAAATACTATTTAATTGGGCTGATTCCATTGCAAATAATATGGTGTAATACACATGAAGCATATGGTGTAGGCCTTGTTATGATAATCATTTATATAATTAGTGAACTTCTCTGGGGACAATCATCATCTAAAATTTTTATTCTTAGTATTGCACTTCTCAGTATTGGTGGTATTGCTCTAAATCCTATCGGCACTAAAATATTTTCCTATACCATCAATATATTCACTCAACTGGATAAAAATAAATTTACCAGCGAATTACTAGATTATACTTCCTCCGAATATTGGGATCTATTCTCTACTTTAAATATTATAACATTTATTATTAGCAGTATTCTCTGCTTACAATTAGCAAAACAATCTAAATGGAATTTAAAAATCATTCAGGAGAAATTACCCATTTATTATATACTACTGTTAGTAGCATTCTTTTATTTAAGCTTAAAATCAAATAGAAATATTCCATTATTTCAGTTAATATCCTTGCCTATTTATGCCTATGCTTTGAGTAAATTAAAAAACAACTTATTTCATGAATCAAAAATGAGTGTCGCAATAACATTAAGTATAGCCTATCTATCAATCATTACTGGTGTTTTTTACTCAACTTTTGATAAACATAATGAATTCGGTTTAGGTGTTTCACCTAAATACAATCCCATTGGAGCTACTAATTTTTTAGCTAAACAAACAAATAACTCGAAGGTCTTTAGCGATTTTTTATGTTCTAATTATCCATTATATCATCTTCGACCTTCATATAAATCTTATATTGATTTAAGAGATTTAGATGTATTTCCGGCTAAATTTTTTGAAAACTGTTTGTATTTATATCAGGCACCTAACACCATGATTTCGTCTACACAAACCATTTGGCAATTAGCAGATAGTATCGACCGTTTTCAATATGTATTATTAGTCAACCAACCCGATTTTACTCCTTTACATCAAGAATTACATCGTGGCAATTTATTTCATGCAGTATATGCCGATGCAAATACTTCGCTATACAAAAGAAATGATTCAACAATGATTCATACTCCCATAGATAGCTTTTATCACGATTATAGTTTTTATAAGAAATACAATCTAAGTATTTGGATTAATCATATACTCAATCCTTTTCACAAGAACATAGATGAGCGCGATTATAATTTCGAAGAGCAAAAAGAAATTTATCAGGAAAACTATATGTAAAGTTTCAAATGGATTATTGTAATGGAATTTTTAGAGTAGTTCCAACTTTTACTTCAAGCCCATTAATTTCATTTAACTTCTGAATTCCTTCTACTGAAGTACCATCATATTGTTTGGCTATCGTAGTGATAGTTTCACCAGGTAAAACAGTATGTAGTGCATACTTAATTCCTGTTTGTGGTAAATTTGTTTCACTTGTTTGAACATTAGTAGTGGTAGTAGGTACAGTGCTGGTCTCAGTAGTAGTTACAGGTACTGTTTTTAATACTTTGCGTTTAGTTGTAGTTTTAATCGCAAGTTTTTGACCTTTCATAATTTTGGTACTACTCAATTTATTCCAAGATTTAATTTGATTTACCGTTACATTATATTTATCTGCAATCTGTGATAAATTTTCTCCACTTTTTACATAATGATATTTGGTGGATGGAACGGTTTCCCATACCTCAATAGTTTTAGTATTCGATGTTGTTGGAGTAGGATTATTTGTAATAGCAGCTTTTGTAGCTGTTGTAGTAGAAGTAGTTGTTGTAGAACTTACAATAGGCGAAACGGCTACTTTCTCTCTTGTTGTCATTCTGATACTTAACTTCTGCCCTTTACTTATGGTACTGCTTTTTAAGTGATTCCATTTTTTTAAATCGCTTAAACTAATCGCATATTTTTGTGCAATACTTGATAAACTTTCACCCGAACGAACCACATGTGTAATCGTTTTGGTAACTGATTCCCATACAGGTGCTGTTGTTTCAACCACAATAGGGTCAACTGAAATCATACTTGGATCATTAAGAATAATAGAACGATTCGACTCAAATCTGGAAATGTAACCTAATGGCAAACGTAGTGCAAACCCATTTTCTGATGGGGGGATGATTCCCATTTTTAAGGATGGATTTAAAAAAGATAATTCTTCTTTACTAATGCCTATGGTATTAGTAATATGTTGTAGCGATACTTTATCATAAATAATCACCGTATCCATCATAGTAGGATTAAATATGGGGCGAGTAGCAGGTATTTTATATTCATTAGCATAGGTCATAGCATATACAACTCCAATAAACGAAGGCACATAATTTTGTGTCTCTTGTGGCAAAAATCGTTTAATAGCCCAAAAATTCTTTACACCTCCTGCATTAGCTATCGCTTTATTGACATTACCTGGACCAGCATTATACGCTGCTAAAGCTAATTGCCAATCGCCATATATATTAAATAATTGCTCTAAATAATTAATTCCAGCTTCTGTGCTTAAACGAGGATCCATACGGTCATCTATATACGAATTCATATTTAAACCCAACATACGAGCTGTTTTATACATGATTTGCCACATACCTGTAGCTCCTACTCTGCTTTGTGCTACTGGATTAAACGCCGATTCTATAATAGGTAAATATTTCAATTCTGTAGGCAATTGTTTCTTATCCAAATATTCCTCAAACATGGGAAAATAAATCTCACATAAACCTAACATACGTGAAGTATAGCCTCTTTTCACCTGCGTAAAATAGTTGATATAGGTTTTGACATCACTATTATACGTCATAGGAAATACAGCGGGTATTTGTTCTAGTTTTTTCTTAATAATGGCATCTGAATAGGCAGGGTCATAGGTTGGAATATTGGTAGTAACTCCTTCAAAATATTGATTCTCTTTACTAAACGTAAAATGAGTCAAACTATCTAATTTAACCAAAATAGGATCAACTCTAGGAAAAGGACTACTAATGGTTAGTTGGCTATACGCCGTACTATCTTTTACATTCTCATTGCTTGCTTGAAGAGGCCTGTATATGCTACAAATAGCAATTAAAATGAATATTAATTTTTGAGTCATTCCGTTAATTATTAGTGTTTTAGTAAAAGCTTATACTCAGTTCTCTTACAAAAATATACAATTTATTTTGGATTCTTGTTATTCAAAATAAAACGTTTTAAACAACTGTATACTATTGTAGTCATAGTATTAGACTAGGCAAATGCTTGCTCTTTAACGTAATATTACGATAAGTAGATATATATATTTGAACTATTTGTTATTTTTTTTTAATATTATTTAACCAAAAAACTATTTTAGTATAAAACATTTTAATTTTGTTGCATACTAATTTATTTACTATGAGAGGCCATTCGCTATTATTTGGAATATTTCTACTGCTATTGTCTAGTTTTTTTGCTATTGGACAAGATGTTCCTACACCTGCAAAAACACAGGATAAACCAATAGCAATAGTGGGTGCCAAACTTCATGTGGGGGATGGAACTATTATCGAAAATAGTGTCATTGTTTTCGATAAAGGAATTATCACACAAATCACTACGAGCGATAAATTCACAAATTCTTTACAAGCTACAATCATTGATGCTACAGGAAAAGAAGTATACCCAGGTGCAATAGCAACTGCAACAACTATCGGACTTCAAGAAATTGATGCCGTGCGTGCCACCAATGATGCTCGAGAAGTGGGCCAAATGAATCCGAATGTACGAAGTGCCATTGCTTATAATACAGATTCGCGTGTAACACCTACTATTCGAACCAATGGAATTCTTACTGCGCAGATAGTTCCTCAAGGAGGTAGAATTAGTGGTACATCCTCTATTGCACAACTAGACGCTTGGAATTGGGAAGATGCTATGATTATAGATGATGGTATCTGGATGAATTTTCCCAATATTTATAGTTATTCTGGTTGGTGGGCAGAGCCAGGATCGTATGAAAAAAATAAAGAGTATGATAATCAAATCAACGAAATCATAACTTTTTTAGACGCTTCAAAAGCATATATGAATAAAAGCAATCCAGCTCCTATCAACTTAAAATATGAAGCGATGAAAGATATATGGGGAGCTAAAAAAAACTTATACATACGTGCTGATGGTGTAAAAGAAATGCAAGCAGCCATAAGCTTATGTGAAAGCTATGGTATTAAACCAGTTATTGTAGGAGCTTATGATTCGTATTTAATTGCTGATGAATTAGCACAAAAACATATTTCTGTAATTTTAGATAAATGTCATGCACTTCCTAGTAGAACCGATGATGATATACAACAAAATTATAAAACTCCTGCTATTCTTCAAAAAGCAGGAGTGCTATATGCCATTTCTATCGAAGGTAGTTGGCAAACTCGAAATCTATGTTTTGAAGCAGGTACTGCAAGCGCCTTCGGATTAAGTAAAGAAGAAGCATTAGCAGCTATTACTAGCAATCCTGCTAAAATCCTTAAAATAGATAATCAATTAGGGACTCTTAGTATAGGTAAGAAAGCTACATTACTTGTTTCTTCAGGCGATATATTAGATATGGGTAGCAATAAAATCGAACTCGCATACATAGATGGGAGAAGTATTAATTTAGGCAATAAACAAATCGACTTATTTCAAAAATTTGCCAAAAAATATGGCATTAATTAATGAATATAAATCATTGCATAGTATCTTTACACGTCACTTTAAACAAAAAAAACATAAAAAAATGAAAAAAACAATTTTACTTAGTACCACTTTAATGATTTTATTTTTAGCAGCTTGTAAACCCACTAAAGAAGATGCTCTTAAATATAATAATGACATTATTAAAGAACAAAAAGCAGTTATGGCCGAATTAAATATGTTAGATAAAGCTATCTATACATATGATGGTAATAAAATGGATCTTGCATACAACAATCTAGATATTCAGTTAAAAAAATCGATGGACATTATCAATAAAATGGATGATTTAGGCGGTAAATCTGAATTTAAGAATGCTACATTAGCTTATTTTAAAGCCATTCAAGAAGGGATGGTAGCAGAGATGAAACCAATTATGAGTCATTATAGAAAACCAGTTACAGAAACAACTGCTGAAGATGATAAAAAAGCAGAAGCTTTATTTGATAAAAATATCGAACGTGTAAGTAAAGCGGATGATGCTTTTTACAAAGCTCAATTAGCTCAATCTAAAGAGTATGGGTATTTAATAGATAGTAAATAATCTTTATTTATTAAATTTATAAGATCATGAAAAAAATATTCTTTTATAGTTCTCTTTGTCTTTTTTTATGCCTTAGCGCCTGCAAACCTACACGTGAAGAAGCACTAAAATACAATGATGCAATTATTGATGAACAGGTAGCGGTTATGGATTTGATCAATGACTTAAACTCTACTATCAATACATACGATAAAACTAAACTAGATTTGGCATACAATAAACTAGATGCTCAATTAAGTAAGTCGATGCAGAAAGTAAGTGCAATGGACGATTTAGGAGGTAAAACACTTTTTAAAGAGGCAGCAATAGTCTATTTTAAAACGATTAAAGAAGGGATGGTAGCTGAATTAAAACCTGCATTGAATCAATATGGTAAGCCTCTGACTGAAGCCACAGAAGAAGATGATGAAAAAGCAGATGCACTATATCATAAATTTATTGATAGATTAAAAAAAGCGTTTAAACCTTTTGTTGATGCACAAAATATACAAGCAAAAGAGTATGATTATGAAATTGAAAAAACACATTAATCATTTACTATTAACACATAAAAAAACCACTACAAGTAGTGGTTTTTTTTATATATTAATATAATTAGAAATCATCAATAGCTCTATTCAGTTGCGAACCTGTATGCTTTTGAAAATCGGTATTATCAAAATCTACCGATTGCTTTCCACTTGTAGCTCCATATATTTTTAATTTCCATTGCGAATCAGTTGTTTCTCCTCTTGCTGTGCTATGCAGTAGTTGCATGCTATTATTAATCATTGTTGGATTATAAAAAACAAATCGCACATTTGATTGCCCATCTTTCAATGAATAATATTGCCAAATTTCATAATCGTACGAAGCACTTTCTTTATTCTTTGTAATATTACTAGGTACGCCATATTTTAAAAACACTCTACCTCTATCTGTTTGAAATCCATGTTCCATCGTGGTACTATACGTACGTTCTACTAACATTACTTGCTCTTCATATTTTTTCCATGCAAATTCAGGCGATAAGGGATCTTTTGATTTCCAAAATTTTGTTAGATACTGAATGATAAAAGCACGATTCGTTGACTTAGACAATTCTTGCAAATAAGATATATCCCCATACGGAGCAATCGGTGTCAATGATAAAACGGCAAAATGTAAATAGTTTAAAGAGGCTGTATCTAAATAGCCTTTTCCAAATTCTTCTGCACTATTATAGGCGCTTATATTGATGGTGTCTTGCACATTTAAATTCAATCGTTGAAAAAATATTTTTTGAGAGGCTACTGTTTTATTGTTTTTATCGATCGCTTCTACCACTAAAAAATAATTTCCTGTATTCAATTGTTCAATATTGAAGCTTTGGAGTATGGGCATTAAATCGCTTGCATTCACTTTTTTATACGATACATATCTTTCAATATCTTTCATATCAACATCTTTAATACTGGTTTTTAATAAAAAACGATCTGTCGCTGGAATGAGTTTATCTGCATGATATAGCTCGGTATAAAAATTCAATTTAGACGTACGATTATCGTAAAAGTCGATGACCAATGGCTGTAAAAACATATCATTCTTCACAAATGAATTTTTGGCTGTACTAGTATAAAAAGTATCAATCAAATTGATTTCCGAAAAACTAACTGCAGATAGCATGGTATCTTTTACAAGAATATCATCAAAAATAAAATTACTGATATCTTGATTATTATTCATATCCTTTGCTTGTAATTGTACTGTGTATTTTCCAGGTGCTAAGGCATATCGTTTTAAATCTACAATGGCAAAATTGACATCATTCGTATCTTTTAAATCACGACTATTTAATTTAAATTTATCATAAGTAATATTTGCCGAATCTTTTTTAAATAATAAAGTACACTCAATATTTACTTGCCATTTACCATTGCTTTGTGGAGCTGGTTTCAAATTCCATGCAGGTATCCATAAATACACTTCTGTATAGGGCTGCTGGTTTTTCCCTTGAAATACAGCATGACTGAGCTGAACTTCCATTGCAAAGCTGTATATGCTACTAACAAGTGTGAATAGAATCAAGCCAATGTTTCTCATTTAATAGTGATTTGTTTGTAAAAATACGACTAAGTATTAGATTAAATCACAAGAAGTAAATAATTTTACACGGTAATGACTGATAAAAAAATATTATTAGATTGTCAATATGCTGCTCCTATTAGCTATTATGCATTATGTATGCATGCGAGCGAAGTATATATTGAAGCACATGAATATTTTGTAAAAAGTAGTAATCGAAATCGTTGTTATATAGCTGGTGCCAATGGCTTGCAATTATTATCTATTCCAGTACATATGGGTAAAAGTCATAAACAATTATACAAAGAAGTCCTTTGTGCAAATGAAATAGATTGGCAAAAAAATCATTGGCAAAGTCTCTGTAGCAGTTATAACCGTTCGCCTTATTTCGAATTTTATGAAGCAGAGCTAGCTCATTTTTACCAGCAAAAAGCGGATTCATTATTTGATTTCAATTTAGCCTTATTTAAAAAAATCTGTTATTTACTAAAAATTGAAATTACAATCCAATTTACTGAAAACTATCAAGTCAATTATAAAGAGCTTCTAGATTATCGTTTTTTATATAGAGAATTGAAATACGAACCCGATATACCCGAATACACTCAAGTATTTGGTGATAGACATGGTTTTTTGGAAGATATCTCTATCTTCGATTTATTGTTCAACTATGGACCAGATGCAAAAAAATATTTGATAGACTTAGAGCATCATTTAGAATTTCCGATGGCACATTAGGTTTCTTTTTATTTTATTCTAAAAGTCATCCCCTCGTAAAATTTACAAATTATACTTTTTTAATAGGCTCTTATATCGATTTGCCGTATTTTCGCGTTTGATTAGAATTCATTTATGTCGATTACTCTTAAAAACCTTAGCAAAACGTATGGAACGCAGAAAGCTGTTGACTCCATTTCGTTTGATATACCCACAGGTCAAATCGTTGGTTTTTTAGGTCCGAATGGAGCTGGCAAATCTACTACCATGAAAATGCTAACGGGCTTTATCAGTCCTACTAGCGGCTCAGCCACCATCAACGGATTAGATATCGAAAAAGATGCCTTAGAAGTACGTAAACTCGTTGGTTATCTTCCTGAAAATAATCCTCAATATACGGATATGTATGTGGCTGAATATTTACATTTCGTTGCTTCTGTATATCAATTGGGCAAAAATGCCAATAGCAAAGTAGAAGAGATGATTTCTATCACGGGATTAACGCCTGAACGTAAGAAAAAAATTGGTCAACTTTCAAAAGGTTACAGACAAAGAGTGGGTATCGCTCAAGCCATGATTCACGACCCGAAAGTATTGATTCTAGACGAACCTACCAGCGGACTAGATCCCAATCAATTGGTAGATATTCGTAATTTAATTATTCAATTAGGAAAAGAAAAAACAGTTATTCTGTCTACACATATCATGCAGGAAGTGCAAGCAATGTGCGATAGAGCCATTATTATCAATCAAGGGGTAATAGTAGCTGACGATCGAATTGAAATGCTCACGAGCAACGATAAAAAACGTCAAGAAATTGAAGTTGAATTTATCGAAGTGGTTGATAAAAATTTACTCTTAGCTATCGATGGCATTAAGGAAGCGCATGCTTTAAAAGGCAATGGCTGGAAGCTTATCAGCGACAAGAAAACGGATATGCGGGTGGCCTTATTTGAATTTGCCAAAAACAATCAATTTACCTTGATTAAAATTCAGGTAAATGAACATAATATGGAAGAAGTATTTAAAGATTTAACAAAGAAAAAATGATAGCCATATTTAAAAAAGAATTGAACCATTTTTTTAGTTCCTTAATCGGGTACTTATCTATTGGTATATTTTTACTCATCACGGGTTCACTCCTCTGGTTCTTTAAAGGTGGCGTTTTAGATTATGGTTATGCTACGTTAGAATCTTTATTCAATCTTGCACCAGTAGTATTTTTAATACTCATTCCAGCAGTCACCATGCGTAGTTTTTCAGAAGAAAAAAACATGGGAACTTTAGAATTATTAATGACCAAACCACTACGTGATATCGATATTATTTTAGGTAAATATTTAGCTGCCTTAGTATTGGTTATCTTTTCCATTCTTCCCACATTCATCTATTTTTATTCGGTATATAAATTAGGGGCACCTGTCGGAAACATTGATACAGGAGGTGTTTGGGGTTCGTATATCGGTTTACTCTTTTTAGGCGCTTCTTTTACAGCTATTGGTATTTTCTGTTCTACTTTAAGTAGTAATCAAATTGTTGCCTTTATTCTAGCCGCTTCTTTATGTGCCGCTACTTATTGGTTGTTTGATATCATCAGCGATTTCCCAATGTTCTCGAATGGTTTAGATTATTTCATCCAACAACTCGGCATCAATGCACATTACAAATCAATTAGTAGAGGCATTGTGGATACACGTGATATCATTTATTTTTTAAGTGTGATTGTATTGTTTTTAGCAGGCACTAAAACAGTTTTAGAAAGTAGAAAATGGTAAATCGTATGCAGACAGAAAAAACTAAACATAATTTACCAGTATCCGCTAAATCTTCTAGAAGAAAAAGCTCACTAACACTGTTATTAGGCACTTTCATTATTCTGTTATTAATCAATTTTATTGCTACAAAATTTTATACGCGTTTCGATTTAACCAAAGAAAAAAGATATTCTTTAGTAAAACCTACTAAAACCTTATTACGCAATTTAGATGATGTGGTAAGTGTACAAGTATTTTTAGATAAAAATGTAAATGCTGGTGTGCTTCGTCTACGCAATAGTGTAGAAGATATCATGAATGAGTTTAAAGCCTATGGGGGTAGCAATTTCGAATTTGAATTTGTTGATCCACTTGCAGGCAAAACCGAATCACAACAAATTGAAGTGATAAAGGAGTTTAAGAAAAAAGGCATTTTAGGGACCAACTTAAAAGTGCAAAGCAATGAAGGCTTCCAACAAAAATATATATTACCTGGTGCTATCGTAACTTATAGAGGACGACAAATACCTGTCAACTTATTAGAAAATCAAATTGGTTATAGCCCAGAAGATAACTTAAACAACTCGATCATCGGATTAGAATATAAGTTTTCATCAGCTATCAATAAACTGAAACAACATCATAAACCACGTATTTTATTTACACAAGGGCATAATGAATTGATGCCTATCGAGATGATGGATATTGCTCAATCATTGAGTGATGCCAATTATGAAGTAGGTGAATTTGATTTGACTAGTAGTTATCGTATTCCTGTTGATGCTTCTTGCTTGGTAATTGCCAAACCTCAGGCTCGATTTGATGAAAAAGATAAATATAAAATCGACCAATACATCATGGGTGGTGGTAAAGTATTGTGGTTGCGTGAAAGTGTTTGGGCCGATATGGATAGCTTACGTAATGCCGAACAAATGTTTATGGCTTATCCTACTGAAGATAATTTAGATGATATGTTCTTTACTTATGGTGCTCGTATCAATCAAGATTTAGTACAAGATATTCAATTGTGCAATCCAATCCCTTTAGTGACAGGCAATTTAGGTGGTCAACCACAAACACAATTATTCCCTTGGTATTATTTTCCTTTATTAATTCCAGCTGAAAACAATCATCCTATCGTACGTAATATAGATCCAGTAGCTTCTTATTTTACCAGTACGATTGATACAATCAAATCATCCAGTGTAAAGAAAACGGTATTACTAACTACCACTAAATACAGCAAAGCCTTGATGGCACCGGTACGTGTGCATTTAGGAATGATCCGCGAAAAGCCCGATGCTACTAAATACAATCAACCCAACTTACCTTGTGCCGTATTATTAGAAGGAAGTTTTACCAGCGATTTTAAAAATAGAATTGCTGATAGTTATAGAGAAGCTGCTGATACGGTGAAAGAATTAAAATTTTTAGACCATAGCAAAAATACTAAAATGATTATAGTGGCCGATGGAGATATTATTCGTAATGAAGTGCAACGTAGTGGCGATATTTGGCCTTTGGGCTATTATAGCATTAGCGGACAAACACTAGCTAATAAAACCTTCATCATGAATTGTATCGAGTATTTAACCGATGATCAAGGATTGATTGAATCGAGAAGTAAAGAGATTAAAGTACGTTTATTAGACAAGCAAAAAATCAATAGTGAATCGATGTTATGGCGATTGCTTAATACGGTTTTACCGATAGTTCTCATCTTTGCATTTGGTATTATTTACGCTACCATTCGAAAAAGAAAATACGCGAAATAAATGAATCGAAATAAAATTATTATCATAAGTGTTTGTGTGCTTTTATTGGCTTGCTTGATGCTTTTTGTAAAGCCTTATATCGCACAAATGAGCTTTAATGATAAAGCATTTGCTGTTGAAAAACCTGAAACCATAACTAAAATTATTCTTACCAATACCGAAGGTAAAAAAACGGAACTGACCAAAGAGAATGGTGTTTGGATGTTGAATCATCAATATAAATGCAGAGAAAAAGTAATTGAGAATTTATTACATGTGATGAAAAATGTGAAAGCCGATTATCCGGTTTCTAAATCGGGACATAATAATGTAATGAAGATGTTAGTAGAATTTAATACCCGAGTTGAAGTATATACTGATAAAAATAAAGCTACAAAAATTTATTATGTTGGAAGTGCTAATGTAACTGGAGATGGTACTTTTATGATCATGGAAAACAATGGCAAAATGGCTACTAGACCTTATGTATGTAAAGTATTGGGGGTAAGTGGTGCCTTAACGCCTTATTATATTGCCGATCCAAAACCTTGGCGCAGTAGAGAATTATTCGCTTATCAAGCCAAAGATATCAAGCAAATATCTATTCAATATCCTCGATTACAAGAAGCCTCTTTTGTGATTGATAACAGTGGTAAAAATCCAACGATTTCTTCAAGCACGAATAAGTTTGTTGCCTTACTTTCTATTACTCCCGATTCGGCAAAATTGTATGAGTATATTTCTTATTATGAAAAAACATTTGCCGAAAATTATATCAATGAGTATGCAAATATCGATACCATTAAAAATACTGTTCCGTATTGTATCATGAAAATTACAGATAAGAGCAATAAAGTAAATACCTTAACTATTTACAATATGCCTACTACTGAACGAACAAAAACACAGTACGATCCGATGGGCAATAAAGTACAATTCGATTCCGATAAATTTATTGCATTAGTGAATGAAGGGAAAGATTATGCCTTGATTCAATATTATGTATTTGGTAAATACTTCAAACGCTACGACCAATTCTTTAATGTCCCTTATCGAGAAGGGATGATTAAATAATTATTTCCAACTCCCTATTCTCTTCATCAACTCTTCGCTTACTGGAACTAAAGGTAAACGCAATTTATTTTTGATGATTTTCTTTTTCGCTAAAAATGCTTTAGCTCCAGCAGGATTGCCTTCCGCAAACAACAAATGAATGCCTTGCAATAATTTGAAATGTATTTTACTCGCTGCCTCAAAATCTTTTTTCATACATAAACGCACCATCGAACTATATTCCACTGGCCATACATTAGCCGCTACCGATATCACACCTTCCATTCCAAACGACATCATCGGCAACGTCAATGCATCTTCCCCACTCAATACCAAAAAGTTTTTTGGTCGCGCCTGTACGATTTCCATACACTGCATAATATCGCCACTAGCTTCTTTCACCGCGATAGCATTTTTAATTTCATTCGCTATTCGCAAACAAGTTTTCGCTTGAATATTACTCGCCGTTCTCCCGGGTACATTATAAATAATCACCGGCAACTTTGTGCTGGCACATACCGCTTTATAATGCTGAAAAACACCTTCTTGTGTGGGTTTATTGTAATAAGGACTAGCCGATAAAATAGCCTGATATCCTTTGCTATCAAATGCTTCAATTTCTTTAATCAGTTTATGGGTATCATTTCCGCCAAAGCCTGCTACCAAAGGCACACGCTTATTATTCACTTCACGAATACAACTGAATACTTCTTTTTTTTCTGATTCAGTCAATGTTGCGGTTTCGCCTGTAGTACCCAGCGCAACGATATAATCCACTCCTTTACCATCGGCGATTACATGATTCACCATCTTCTCTAATGCCTTAAAATCAACCGCTAAACTATCTGTAAATGGGGTAATCAATGCTACACCCGTTCCTTTAAAACTACTCATCTTATTTAATGTTTTATACTTTCTAAATAGAAACTCACTTGTTTCAAATAATTATCAATACTCGTTTGCGCATCGCAATGAATCATCCAATCATAACTCATCTTTGATTTTTCGATAAATGGACCGATTCGGAATTTTGCTTTACTATGCGCCGCTATATATTGCAAAGGCAAATTTTCTTTGGTATGCACCGAAATTAATATATCGATATCCTTCGCTAAAAACTCATCTACTTCTTTATTCTTCGGAATTTTATACCAGTTCAAACTGGCTTTATTAAAGAGTTTCATCAACTCACTACTTTCACTTTTCTTGTCGTTGACATAGCCCAACATCAATACTTTTTTGTCTTTACTACGAATACTATTAGCAAAAGAAGTAACTAAGGAAGTACTTTCAGCAGCACTTGCATTATAAATAATTCCAATCGTATGAGCCGAATCTAAATTGAAGACTTTTGTTTTTCTATCTATTTGTTCTTCATTTCTATGAAGTACTCTATAAAAAAACCATTGTATAATTTTTCGAAATAAAGACATAATAGCAATTTAAATGTTTAAATGCCTACCGCACTTTCTTTGAAGAAGCCCATTTTAGAATATTTCTCAATTCTATTGATCACGCGTTGTTGTGGTTCAATTTTCTTTAATGCCGCCAATTCTTTTTTAATCACTTCCTTAAGCGTTTGTGCCATCTCTTCAGGATAAGCGTGTGCTCCACCCAATGGCTCTTTTACGATACCATCGATAATACCATTTTTCAAATTATCTTCAGGTGTTAATTGTAAAGCCACAGCTGCTTTTTCTTTATGCTCCCAGCTTCTCCATAATATCGACGAACAAGATTCTGGAGAGATAACTGTAAACCAAGTGTTTTCAAGCATCAAGGTTTTATCGCCCACTCCAATACCCAATGCACCACCACTCGCCCCTTCGCCTATAATCAATACCAATACAGTTACTTTCAATCGAATCATCTCAAAAATATTACGTGCTATCGCTTCTGCTTGTCCTCTATCTTCTGCTTCAATCCCTGGAAAAGCGCCCGGTGTATCTACGAAAGTGATGATAGGTTTATTAAATTTTTCTGCCAAACGCATTAAACGTAACGCTTTTCTATATCCTTCTGGATTAGCCATCCCAAAGTTTCTGTACTGACGCATCTTGGTATTGATCCCTTTTTGATGCCCGATAATCATCACGCTTTCCCCATCTAAATCGGCAAAACCGCCTACAATGGCCTTGTCATCGCGCACATTTCTATCGCCATGCAACTCCAAAAAGTTTTTGCAAATATGATCGGCATAAAACAAGGTATAAGGTCTTTCTGTATGTCGAGAAACCAATACACGTTGCCATACCGTTAAATTGGAATAGATTTCTTTTTGTTTTTCTTTGATTTTCTGCTCTAGCTCTGCAATCTTATCTTGCATATCTACAGTGCCTTTCTCTTGAAGTTCTTTCAATTTTTCTATCTCTGCATATAAGTCTGCAATCGGTTGTTCGAATTCTAAAAATACTGTTGGCATAGTTAATCGTTTTTTCTTCTATATACAAAAATAGGCTAAAATTCTGGAAACTGATTATTTCTGAATTTTATAGGCTTTTTTAGGATAAATTTGTTTGATAATCAAGCAAACCTATGATTTCATACTGGGAACAATCGAGTTTTATTCAATATGATTATATCATTATTGGCGCAGGCATAATGGGCCTTCATTTAGCTTATGAATTAAGTGAAAAAGAACCTAATGCAAAAATAATTATTTTAGAACGAGGTATTTTTCCATCGGGGGCTTCTACTAAAAATGCGGGATTTGCTTGCTTCGGAAGTTTAAGTGAAATAGCAGCCGATATCGAAATAAACGGACTGGAGGCTACCTTATCATTAATTGAAAAACGCTATCAAGGAATTGCTCTATTGAAAGAACGAATCGGAATTGAAGCCTTAGGCTACGAAAATCATGGAGGATATGAATTGTTATATGAAAATCATCTACCGGTATTAGAGCAGCTTGAAAAAGTCAATCAACAGTTATTCCCCATATTCAAATCCAATGTTTTTAGTATCGTAAATGACCAAATAAAAGACTTTGGCTTTGCTGGCAATATGGTAAAAAGTCTTGTTTACAGCCCTTTTGAAGGACAAATTCATTCGGGTAACATGATGCAATGTTTTATCAAAAAAATATTGGCAAAAGGGATTCAAATCATCCATGGAGCGGCTGTGAAAGCCTTAGAAGGAAATCAAGTGCATGTATTTCATCCTATTTTAAATGAAATTATATCTTTTAAAGCAGCGAAACAAATTTTGGTAGCAACCAATGCTTTAGCTAGCGAACTATTACAAAAGCCCCTTGCCAAGCCAGGTAGAGGACAAGTTATACTCACCGAACCTATTGCTGATTTAAAAATAAAAGGCGTTTTTCATATTGATGAAGGTTATTATTATTTTAGAAATATCGATAATCGTATTTTATTTGGCGGGGGTAGAAACCTTGATTTTAAAGGCGAAGAAAGTGCTACATTTGAAAACACAGAACTAATTACAAACGAATTAATACGCATTTTACACGAAGTGATTCTACCCAATCAAAAGGTAGAAATTAAAATGAAATGGGCGGGTATCATGGGATTTACAGAAAATAAATTACCTCATATACAACGGGTAAATGAACATACTATCGTAGCTATGAGCTGCAATGGTATGGGAGTAGCACTCAGCGGTATGATGGCCAAAGAAGCATTAGCATTACTTTAAAAGGAATCTATGTGGTATCTGATAAACAATATTATTTCTAACGAGTCCTCTACTTCTATCAAAAAATTTAGTGTAGAAATCAAAGGCTATTCCATCTTAATTATTTTGAAAAACAATATTTATTATGCGATGAATATGGAATGTCCGCATGCGGGAAAAAGCCTATTAAAAGGTACTTGTAGCGAGACTGATGAAATTGTTTGTCCTTTTCATAATTTTAAATTTGACCTACAAAATGGACGTTGTACGAATAATAATGAAGGATATAAATTAAAAATCTTTCAAACAAAAATAGAAAACAATCAATTTTATATTTTTATAGCATCTTAAAACACTAGGCAAATACATTGCCTATAGCTAATATACTTTTGTACTTAACGCTACACATTAGAAAGTATAGCGTATTATAAAAAACGAATAAATTCTTATCTTTGAATATGAGCATCGATTTAAACAAAGCCTTTAAAACAGCCCTCGAAACACTGAATGCAAAGCAGTTAGAGGCTGTACAGCAAATAGATGGACCCGTATTAGTACTGGCAGGACCAGGTACTGGTAAAACACAAATATTAGCTTCACGTGTTGGTTATATTTTACAACAAACTGATACCAACCCTGAAAATATTTTATGTTTGACCTATACAGATGCTGGTACAGTAGCCATGCGCGAACGATTGGTTAGCTTTATTGGTCCGGATGCTTACCGAGTTCCTATTCATACCTTCCATAGTTTTTGTAATCAAATCATCAAAGAAAATGCAGAGCTCTTTAGCACAAAAGATATTGAGCCAATTAGTGATTTAGAAAAAATAGAACTCCTACAAAAATTGATTGATGGATTTGATGCCTCACATCCACTGAAAAGATGGACAGGTGATATTTATTATGATCGGAAACGATTAGCGAATTTATTTGATGTGATGAAATCGGAAAATTTTAGTGCTGATTTTATTGCAGAAAAAGTTGATAGCTATATCGAATCGCTACAGACAAATGAAAATTATATCTATAAAAGAGCTAATAGCAAACTAGGTGTTAAAGCAGGCGATGTCAATACGAATAAAATAGAGAAAGATTCAGAACCCTTATTATTATTGAAAGCAGCCGCTAAAGAATTTCTAAATTATGAAAAGCTTTTGCATGATAAAGGGCGCTATGATTATCATGATATGATAAAATGGGTAATCGATAAATTCAAGGAAAATGAAAGTTTATTATTACGCTATCAAGAAAAATATTTATACCTGTTGGTTGATGAATATCAAGATACTAATGGAACACAAAATGAACTTTTACAATTATTAATTAATTATTGGGAATCGCCCAATGTGTTTGTAGTAGGTGATGACGATCAATCTATTTATCGATTTCAAGGAGCAAATATTGAGAACATATTAGACTTTTCAAATCATTATCCGGACATTAAAAAAATTGTTTTAACCGATAATTACCGTTCTACACAAGCCATTTTAGATGCTTCAAAATCATTGATTGAATGTAATCAAGAGCGACTCATACACATAGATGCTCAACTCAATAAAAATTTAGTTGCTAAAAAAAACAATGCTTCAAGTGAAATCATGCTTCCCAGTATTTATGCATTTGATAATGATATTCATGAACAAGCATTTATTTGTAATGCTATTGAACAAGCTGTAAACAATAATGAAAAACTAAATGAGATAGCAATTTTATATAGAAATCATAAACAATGTGCGTCTATTATTCAGTATTTGGAAAGCAAAAAAATACCTTATCAAATCAAAAAAAGATATGATGTTTTACAGAGTGTTTTTATTTCTAAACTGATCAGCATTTTACAATACATAGAAGCTGAACTTCAACTTCCATTTACACGTGACGATTTATTATTTGAAATTTTACATTATGATTTTTTTGATACCAATCCGTTTGATATTGCCAAAATAGCCTTTCATTTAAGAGGTTTAAGTTATAGTGAAAATAGGTCTTGGCGTAATTATTTGAATAATTTACAGCTAAGTGTACAAAAAGATTTATTTACCCAATCGAGTGCACAGGATGAAGTACTGAAGATTAAAAAGGTAAATGATTTAGTAGAAGAGTGTATCAAAAATAACAGCAATTATACTATACAAGGAATTTTAGAATATATACTCACTCGAGGAGGGATATTTAAATACATTATGTCGCATCCTGACAGAAATATATTATTAGAAGAACTCAATACCTTTTTTGATTTTATCAAACATGAAACACATGCTAGGCCACAGGCTCGTTTAAAGCAGCTATTAGAAACAATCAAACTCATGCGCGAAAATGCGGTGGAATTACCTATACATAAAGTAATAGGTCAGGTTGATGGGGTACAGTTTATTACCGCCCATTCTTCTAAAGGATTAGAGTTTGATACGGTATATATTATAGGTTGCGATACCGATGCTTGGAGCGAATCGAGTGATAGAAACTCCTTTAAATATCCTGAAAATATAGTACGTAAAGTAAAAAATGGAGATGCTTCAGAAGAAGAGCGAAGATTATTTTATGTGGCTATGACAAGAGCTAAGAATCATTTAACGATGACTTATAGCAAAGCCAAAGAAAATGGCAAGCTCAAAGAAAAATCACAATTCATCAGTGAATTAGAACAAAAACCATTTGTACAAAGCAAAGAAGAGCCAGTGCCTGTCGATATTCTAACCGCTTACATGGAAGGGAGTATGACTCATACTATCAAGGCCGTACAGGGCATCGTTGATAAAGAATTAGCTAAAAAAGCATTGGAAAAATATGAATTGAGTGTGACTAATTTAAATAACTATTTAAAATGTCCGCTTGGATTTTACTTTAATAATGTATTGAAAATACCGAGTGCAAAAAATGCAGCTATGGAATTTGGTAGTGCGGTACATGAAGCTTTATTCAAATATTTTTTATTGATGCAACAAGTAGATACTTTTCCTCCATTAGATGAGTTGACCAGCTTATTTGAAAAAGAAATGTATAAGCGTAGAGAAGGATTTACAGAAGAGGAGTATAAACAAAAACTGGCTTATGGACAGATGTTTATTCCTAAATATTATGAAGCCCATGTAGGTTCGTGGAACAAAATAGTAGCGCTAGAACGTAGAGTGAGTGCGGTATACAGCGGAGTGCCTATTAAAGGGGTTTTAGATAAAATAGAATTTGATGGAAGTAGTGCACATGTAATCGATTATAAAACGGGTAAATATGAAAACGCTCGTAAAAAATTTACGAAGCCAAGTACTGAATATAAAAATCCAGAAGAACCTACTTATGAAGAAATGCATGGGGGCGATTATTGGCGACAAGCTATTTTTTATCGAATTTTAATCGATAATTATAAAGATAAAAACTGGAAAGTATTAAGCACTACCTTTGATTTTGTAGAGCCTGATAGAAAAGACAATAGTTTTAAACGTCAACAAGTGATTATTGAAGAGGATGATATTCGCTTTGTACAAAATCAAATCAAAGAGAATTATCAAAAAATCATGAATCTTGAATTTGATAAAGCCTGCAATGATAAAGAATGTCACTGGTGTCAGTTTGTTAAAAGCAATTATAAAGAACTTATTCCTATAGAAGAAAAAGAAATGGATTAACATGCACGGACAACTACATCATGTCGAAATTTATGTAAGCAACTTAGATAATAGTATGTCTTTCTGGACCTGGTTGCTATGTGAAAAGCTCCATTATGAAATCTATCAAAAATGGCCAAAAGGAATCAGTTATAAATTGGGCAATACCTATATTGTATTCGTGCAAACAGAAGACAAGTATTTATTAAATGGCTATCATCGTAAAAACACAGGACTAAATCATTTAGCATTTCATGCAAAAGACCGAATTTTTATTGATGACCTGCATGCCACATTAATAGAAAAAAATATTCCCCTTTTGTATGAAGATAAATATCCTTATGCAGGCGGTGAAAACTATTATGCTGTTTATTTTGAAGATCCTGATAGAATAAAAGTAGAAGTTGTTTCGATGATATAAAATATTTTTTATATGTTATAACGCTTACCTAAAAAAATGTATATTTACATTAGATAAGGATTATTACGAAGTGAAAAAAGTGATTGCTTATAGTATGTTTTTCATTTACTTCCTATCTTTAATGGGATGGCAAGAGGTATGTAAGTATTCCTATTTACAAAAGCACTATCAAATTTCTAAGCTAGAAGACCAAAACTTAAGCTTTGCTAAGTTTGTTATCATGCATTATATAACAGATGATCATAATAATAATGATGATGCACAGGACAAACAACTACCCTTCAAATCGCATACACAAACTTTTACAGACAATATTACTTTTAATATACATCAGATATTAGCATTCTCATTCGAGTCGGGATATGCATTATGTACCAATTATTCTTCCTTTAAGGTAAAACCTTATTTACCTATAATCTATATCTCTATCTGGAATCCTCCAAAGTAAGAGGCTTTCACACTGCTTTATCGATCTTTTTTTTTATTAATTATTAAATCATATATATATGAAAAATGTATTTTTTGTACTATTTATTAGTACCCTAATGCTCGCGACTAATTCTTGTAAAAAAGAAAGTAGTACTGCCAACACTAATTCAAACCTTAAAAGCAAAGTAAAAACAGGCAACTGGAAAGTAACTCTTTATAATGATAAAGGTACTGACCATCTAAGCTATTTTTCTGCTTATGAGTTTGTATTCAACGATAATGGCACCGTTGAAGCCACTAAAACTGGTTCAACTATAGATGGAACTTGGACAACTGGTACAGATGATAGTGATGTAAAATTAGTATTAGATTTTGTTACTACCTCTCCATTTGACGAGTTAAATGAAGATTGGCAAGTGCTTGAACAAAATAGTACTATTATCAATTTAACACATGTAAGTGGCGGTGGAGGAGGTACTTCTCTAATTACTTTCGAAAAAATATAGTGGGATCGTTTTTTTTTGTTACCCAAGCAGCAATGCTTGGGTTTTTTATTTTAACACTATCCAAACTTATTTGGAACTATTCTGGAAATAAATCAATTGATAAAGAAATATTTTAAAAAAATAAAGTAAAAATTCATTTCAATCGTCATAGTATACAAATGACACTCGATAGCACCATTCATATGCCTTCAACTGGTTTCTCCATAACGAATACGGTTCAGCAATTTAGTAAAAAATTGTTTGGATTTATACGTGGCAAAGTAAAATCGACGGAAGAAGCTGAAGATATTTTACAAGAAGTTTGGTATCAACTAAGCCATATGACTGATTTAAGTTCTATTGAAAACATGAGTGCTTGGTTGTATAGAGTAGCACAAAACAAAGTGATTGATACCTATCGTAAAAAGAAAAATGAATCGCTAGAAGATTATATAACTGACTCAGATGGCGAAAGCGAATTTTCCTTTAATGAATTGCTTTTACTTGACCATAAGGCAAGCAGCGATAGTGCATTATATAAAGAGGAATTTTGGAATACCTTAATGGAAGCACTGGATGAATTGCCTGCTAAACAAAAGGAAGTTTTTATTTTACATGAAATAGATGACTTATCCCTTCAAGAAATAGCCAATAAAACCGGAGAAAATCTTAAAACTATTATTAGTAGAAAAGGATATGCTACTAAATACTTACGACATAAATTATTAAATCTATACCAAGAGTTAAATACCTAATTATGGAATTAAAAAAAGAGTTTACCTGGAGAAAAAGAAAAGGCTGTTGGTTTATATTTATTCCAATAATGCTATTTGCAATATCAGGCATCGTAATGTTGCTATGGAATGCCATATTACCCGACATTCTTCCAGTATCTAAAATTAATTACTGGCAAGCCATGGGCATTTTTGTATTAAGTAAAATTTTATTTGGTGGATTTCGAATGGGTTCTCGATTCAATAAACATCGTCCATTCAATAATCGAATGGGTAGTGAGAAATTTATGCAAATGAATGAAGAAGAACGAGCCAACTTTAAAGCTGCATGGAAAAACAGATGTCAGAAAGATTAAAAAAATAGAGGCCGCAAATTGCGGTCTTTTTTTTTATAAAAAAATTTTAAAGTAAAATGTATTCTTATTCGTCATACAGAGTATAAAACATTTTAAACAAAATATTTACTTATGACAAAAACAATTTTTAAATCCATACTCTTTGGATTGTTAATCGGTACAGGTTTCTTTTTTATACCTAAAATGATGTTCGGACTTATCATCTGCTCTATGATCTTTGGTATGTTTGCTCGCCGACGAATGTATATGAACAATCGCTTTCATGTATATCAATTTGCTTATGCAGATAAAATCAGAAATATGAGCGAAGAAGAGTATAAAAACTATCAATCTAAAATGAATGACTATCATATGCATGGTTGTCATCATTCAAATTATTCAACAAAACAAGAAAAATAAATTATGAAAAGAGGAACCAGATTTTTTATAGTATTAGCAACAGGTGTATTAACCTTTGGAACATTAATGGCGAGTTTAGGTCCAAAAACATTTGAGAACAATCTTCATCGTCACAGTTGTCGCCATCATTATGAATATGAACAACATTGCGATCACAAAGAGGGAGTAGCTCCAAATACTGCTACACAAAAAGATATAGATAGTATTTAATTTATCAATTGTTCTTCTCAAATAGATCATTTGAGTAAAATTGCGAAAAGCCAAAGAATTAAAACTCTTTGGCTTTTTTTAGTTTGAATATGTTCAAAACAACTATTAAATAAAGTCTTTTGAAAAATATTTTAGTTCTCGTTATGATTCGAATAATCTCTTTTACGAGGTGCTGCACTTGATCTAGAGCCATTACTATTACTGTAACCTCTAGGTGCAGATGCATTTCTATTTCCGTCATTTCTTCTAGTGTTTGAAGAAGAATTATTTCCCGTTCTAGAATTGTTTCCAAATCTTCTTGGTGCTCTATCTGGTGCTGATGGCGTTAAATCTGGTTTCAAATCGCTCAATTTGATAGTAGAATCAATTGGAATATTTTTACCAATAGTACGTTCAATAGCAAACAACATATCTACCTCATCAGGATCGCAAAAAGATATAGCTATACCACTTGCTCCTGCTCTACCAGTTCTACCAATACGGTGTACGTAGGTTTCTGGTGAAGTAGGCAAATCATAATTAATGACATGACTCAAATTATCAATATCAATTCCTCTTGCTGCAATATCTGTTGCTACTAATACTCTAGTACTTGCCGATTTGAAATTTTGTAATGCTTGTTGACGAGCATTCTGCGATTTATTTCCGTGTATAGCTTCTGCTTTAATACCCGCTTTACTCAAGTCTTGACAAATTCTATTCGCCATATGTTTCATTTGAGTAAACACTAATAATCGCTCAATACTAGCATCTTCAAGTATCGCTTGCAATAATTGTTTTTTCTCTTTTTTACCAACATGATAAATCGATTGATTGATAATTTCAACTGTTGAAGAAACCGGTGTAACGGAAATTTTCTTTGGTTGATTTAAAATAGAATCTGCTAATCCTTGAATTTCTCTTGGCATAGTTGCTGAGAAAAATAAGGTTTGTCGTTGAGCGGGTATACGTTGAATTATTTTTTTTACATCCACGATAAATCCCATATCTAACATACGATCTGCTTCATCTAATACAAATATTTCAACATGTTGTAATTGTATTACTCGTTGATTTACTAAGTCTAATAATCTACCTGGTGTAGCGATTAATATATCTACTCCTTTACGAATAGCATTCACTTGATTGAATTGGTTTACACCACCAAAAACAACTGTATGTTTGATGTTTAAGTTTTTGCCATAAGTAGCAAAACTCTCACCTATTTGAATAGCTAATTCACGTGTTGGAGTTAAGATTAATGTACGAATGTTTTTACGTTCAGATACATTTGTATCAGCACTTAATAATTGTAAAATAGGAATGGCAAAGGCAGCTGTTTTACCAGTTCCTGTTTGTGCGCAACCCAATACATCTTTTTTATCTAGTATTAATGGGATGGCTTGTGATTGAATAGGGGTAGGCGTTGTATAGCCTTCATCATGTAGTGCGTCCAAAATTGGAGCTACTACCTGTAGTTCTTTAAATATCATTATATGTTTATTTGCGAAATGGCCTGCAAAAACTTTACTTGTGGTAGAAGTGATCAACCGCGGGGTTTGGTTGATTGCCGATACTCTTTAGAGTTCCATAAACTGCCTTTCAGTTTTCTGATAAATAACGTGCTAATATGTTTACCGTTATTATCTCTGTATTGCACAAAGACATGGCAAAGATACAACTTATAATTGAATGTTGTATGTTATTATTGTAAATTGATGTTTAATCAGTGTCTTCTGCTGTAGAAATTTCAATGGGTTCTACTTTAAAATACTTCCAATATACAACTAAACATATACTCATTATTAATCCTGCTAATGCTACTATATATATCGGTGCACTTTCATCTGGATTCATCTGTATCAATTGCTTTTTATATAAATACATTGTGATAATCGCTGTTCCATTATTGATAAAATGCATCAGCATATTAATATACATATTTCTAGTAACCGAATACACATACCCTAATACAAAACCCATAAAACATAAGGCAAAAAAATTATAAAATTCAAAGTGTATTAAACCAAATAAAACACCTGAAATTAAAATCGCTATCCATCTGTTATTAAATCCTTTTTCTAAACTTTGTTGTATCATGCCTCTAAATAATAATTCCTCACCAATAGCAGGCATTACAGCTACCATCAAAAACACCAAGACCATCATCAACGGATTGGTAATAGTTAATAAGGCTTCAATAAAATGATCATATTCTACTTGTGTACTCTTGGCTAAATTTTCAAAAAACTGTAATGATTTGGGGAATATAAATGTGTTTTTGTCAATCACCATACATTGTATAAATAATGCTGCACTTACTACGCAAACGATTGCTAACAAATAACTTTTATAATTTATAACATTTTGTGTTTTATAAAAACTAAATGCATTTTGCTGTATTAAATAACTAAAAATAAAGGCGGGAATAATGAAAACTATCAACTGCGAAATCAATTGCACAAACACCATTGTATGTATATTTTCTGGTGAAACTCCACTTCTTACTCCCTCTATACTTCCACTACTCATATATAGAATAATAAACGATAGGATGGTTGAAAAAAGTAAGCCTATTCCTGCAAGCAATAAGGCTAATAAAAAATGAACGAATGGATGCTGTTTTCCTAAGGCTCCTTCTTTGTTTGTTTTCATTTTTTCAAGATTTGTCTACAAAGATACAAGCATCTTAATTACATGCTATTTTTATCTTATCTTTGAGTATTAAATCAACTATATTATAGATATGAGCGATAAATTTTCTGTGGCTGATCTTAAAAATAAACCCGTATATCATTTCATCGGAGTGATACTAATTGTATTTATTATACAAATTTTTCTAAGTGGTAAAACAGGAATAGGTGCCGATGAACGCTTCTATGTGCCTCATGCAAAAACCTTTTTTAAATTTTATAGCAGTATGGGAAAAGATACTTCTTATACGCAGATTTTTAAAGGTTCACTAAACGAAATCTATGCGAAGGCGGTAATTTTACCCGAAGTTCTAACCTTTACCTTAGCGAAACTGACAGGCAATAGCGATGAAACAACAGCAGGATTTTATTTTATACGTCATCTTTCTTTAGCCATCTTCGGTTTGATTGGAATGATATTCACCGGTCTCATCGCTCAAAAACTCACTAAAAATTGGTATTACGGGATCGTTGCTGTATTACTGTTGTTTTTATCTCCTCACTTTTTTGGACATACACTCGTCAATGGGCGAGATATTCCTTATGCTGCGTTTTATGCAATGGGTATTTATTATCTCGTATGTTTTTTAGAAGCTTATCCAAATTATAATCTAAAAACCTTACTCTATTTCGCGCTATCGATAGTCTTTGCATTAGGTACCAGAGGAACTGCAGGTGCTGCTGTATTAGTAGCCATGTATATTGGCACACTAGGAATTATATTTTTACGCAGCAACTTTTTTGGTAAAACGTATGCATTTGATTTTTCAAAACTCCTCAAACATTCATTAATTATTGGTGCGATTTCTTTTGTAGGTATCTTCCCTTTTTGGCCTTATGGATTAGATCATATGGGTAGCGGTATCAGCGAAGCGCTTTCTTCTGCCTCTAGTTTCCCAGTAAATATTCGTCAACTTTTTGAAGGAAAAATGATGATGAGTAACGAATTTCCTTCCTACTATTTAGTGAAGTTCGCTTATGTAACTACTCCTATAATCATTTTATTGCTATTAGTAGTTAGTGTTGTTCTCTTTATTAAAAATAGAAAAACGGCAGATAATGCTTGGTTAGTATTTTTAGTGATTTGTACAGCAGTTATTCCTGTAGCGATTATCATCTATCAAAAATCAAATGTATATACTGGTTGGAGACATATTCTATTTACATATTTACCATTGATGGCCTTTGTATCATGGGGTATTTCACAATTAATGGAAACGCTTAGCAAACCTATGTATAAATATATTGCTATAGGGTTGATTTCATTAGGCTTTGTTTCACCTCTTATGTGGACGGTAAATAATACTGGACATTTGTATTGTTATTTCAATGAAATTGTTGGTGGTAATAAAGGCGCATTTGGTAATTACGAACAAGATTACTGGGCCTTAGGTGTAACTGAAGGTGGACGATGGTTAAAAGAAAATGTACTGGATAAAGAAAATGGAAAAGACACTTTGATTATAAGTTCGAATATGCAATTTTGTTTAGAGCCCTATTTAAAAGAAGATCTGGCAAAAGGTAAAATCAAATATCGAGCAACTAAATTTTATCAAAAATATTTTCAAGATAAAAATAACGATCAAGAAGCGATTAATTGGGATTATGGAATTTATTATGCCGCCTTTTTAGAAGGAGATCAACTACGTAATAATAATTTTTGGCCACCAAAAGGAACGGTGCATATCATTGAAGCAAATGGCGCTCCTATCGGAATTGTGATCAAAAGAGATCCTGCTAAAAACGATTTAATTGCTATTGATTCTCTCATTCACAATCATTTTCAAGGAGCATTGCCTTATTTTCAAAAAGCGGTTGTTTACAATCCTTATGATGATGAAATATGGAATGCGTATGGCAAAGCGTATGAAGGCAACAGACAATATGATAAAGCTATCGAATGTTATCAAAGAGCCGTAGAAATTGCGCCTAGTGGCATGAATGGATTTTTCAATTTATCTATTGCTCAAGCTACTAGTGGTAAAATTCAAGATGCTGAAAACACCTTGAATACTTTAATTACTAATAAACCAGATGCTGCCATACAAGCCTATAATTTACTAGCGAATATATTTAAAAGCACAGGCGATATGAATAAGGCAAATTATTATGGAAATATGTATAATACGGCTGTACAAGAAATGCAAGAAAAACAAGAACCCTCAAAGTAGAACGAATAGATGAATACGATAGAACCAATACTAGTTACACATACCATTGATGCCGTAAAAGTATTATATCAAGGTGATATACAGGCTTCACAAATCAATATTTCTGCTACTCGAAAAGAGTTTGAAGGGGATTTCACTTTGATGATATTCCCTTTGGTAAAAGTGTCTAAAAAATCACCTGAACAAACGGCTGAAGATATTGGAGTCTATTTGTTAAAGCATGTTGAAGCAATTGAAAGTTATAATATTATCAAAGGCTTTTTAAATTTAAAATTACAAAACGCTTTTTGGGCCAATTTTTTATCATCTATTGTTACCAATGAAAATCATGGACAACTTGCCAGTACAGGTAAAAAAATCATTTTAGAATATACCGGACCTAACTCTAATAAACCACTACACTTAGGCCATGTGCGTAATATGTTATTGGGTTATTCTTTATCAAATTTATTAAGTGCTGCAGGAAATGAAGTTACTCGCTTAAATATTTATAACGATAGAGGCATTGCTATTTGCAAATCGATGTATGCATGGCAAACACAGGCGGATGGACTAACTCCTCAAACTGCAAATGAAAAAGGAGATCATTTTGTTGGTAAGTATTATGCATTATATTCTAAATTAGAAAAAGAGGAAAGTGAGACGAAGGGGATTAAACCCGAAGATACCGATATTGCTAAAGCCTGCAAAAAAATGCTTTTGGATTGGGAAGCTGGCAATGAAGATTTAATTCGCTTATGGAAAGAAATGAATAAATGGGTTTACGATGCTCATCAAGTAACATTTGATAGTATTGGGATTTCTTTCGATAAAGTATACTATGAGTCGGAAAATTATTTATTAGGTAAACAAATGGTATTAGATGGGCTAGCCAAAGGCGTCTATTATAAACGTACAGATGGTGCTGTTTGTGTTGATTTAACAGCGGATGGCTTAGATGAAAAAGTATTGTTACGACCAGATGGTACATCTATCTACTTAACTCAAGATATTGGAGTAGCTCATCAGCGATATGAAGATTATCATCCAGACAGATCACTATATGTAGTAGGAAATGAACAAGATTATCATTTCAAAGTTTTGAAATTATGCTTACAAAAATTAGGTGAACCTTATGCAGATGGGGTGGAACATATTTCATATGGCTTGGTTGAATTACCTAGTGGTAGATTGAAATCACGCGAAGGCAATATAGTGGATGCAGATGACTTAATTCAAGGCGTTTTAGAGATTGCTGCAGAAAGAACTAAAGAACAAGGGAAAGTAGATAGTTTGTCTGCAACTGAGTTGCAAAACCTTTATAGAACCATTGGATTAGGGGCTTTAAAATATTTTATATTAAAAGTTGCAGCAGTAAAACGTATTGTATTTAATCCTGAAGAATCTATAGACTTCCAAGGAAATACTGGACCATTTATACAGTATACACATGCACGTATCTGTTCTATTCTACGTAAAAAAGGTGCAACGTCGATTGATAACAATAGCTATCAATATAATGAATTAGAAAATGAAATACTCCGTTTATTATATCATTTGCCTCATACTATAAAAGCAGCTGCAGATGCTATGGATCCTGCAATAGTTGCAAACAATATATATGAAATAGCTAAAACATATAGTAAGTATTATAGTGCTTATAAAATATTAAATGCGGAAGACGAAAACACTATTCAAAATCGAATAAACCTTTCGAAAGCGGTTGCCAATGCCATTAAATTTAGTTTAAACATATTGGGTATAGATGCTCCAGAAAGAATGTAAACTACTTATATAGTATAATATGAATATAAATTTACAAGATATTGCTAGCAATATTTATCAAGCATCAGATGGTATCTGGTATTCGAACAATACTAGTCCGATATCCTATCCTGAAGATGGCAACCATACTTTGAATATTCTACAACAAAATAGTTTTTGGTTTCAACATCGTAATCGTTTTTTACATGAAGTAATGTTGAAGTTCGCTCCTCAAACACCTTTTTTTGATATCGGAGGGGGGACTGGCTTTGTAAGTAAAATGGTGCAAGAAAAAATTGGAGAAGTAGTATTAGTTGAGCCGCAAGCAGATGGATATTTACAAGCTCAAAAATATGGCATACAACATATGATTGCTTCAACTACTATTGATGCGCAATTTAAAGAAAACGTTTTAGATTCGGCTGGAATGTTTGATGTAGTTGAACATATTGAAGATGATTATGGATTTATGCGCAGTATCCATAACTATTTAAAACCAAATGCTCGTATCTATATTACTGTTCCTGCTATACCTTTTTTATGGAGCGATGAAGACATCGAAGCTGGTCATTATCGAAGATATACCAAAGAAACTTTACAAAAACTACTAAAAGAAACAGGCTTTGAAATCGATTATTGTTCCTATTTCTTTTCTTTTTTATATCTGCCCTTATTTTTATTCCGCTCTTTACCAAGTAAATTAGGAATCAAACGAGCTGTATCCGATTTAAATAAGCTTAAAAAAGAACATACCAACCGACAAGGTATGAGCAATCATATTTTGCAATGGTTCATGCAACGTGAACTGAATAGTATTCAAAGGGGCAAAACTATTAATTACGGAACTAGCCTAGTCATTGTCGGAAGAAAACGATAGTATACGGATAATAAATTGTACTAGTCATTCTTCCTATCCTATTTTAACGAATTTTTAATCTGAAAAGACTAGTAGATATTCTATTATTATTTCATAGCTTTGTGATATAACTTTGTTATAATGAAAAAAATACTTACCCTGCTTTTTATAAGCCTATTTTATACCTTTAGTTTTAGCCAAACCACTTGGAACTTGCAAAAGTGTATCGAATATGCTTTCGAAAATAATATCTCTATTAAACAAGCTGACATTAGTAAAATGATTGCACAAAATAATTTTCAGCAATCGAAATTAAATCTACTTCCAAGTTTATCCGGCGATGCATCTCTTAATTATAATTTTGGTAACTCTGTGAACCCCACTACCTATGAATTTATTCAAAATGCAACCAACTCAAGCTCTTATAATTTGAATGCGAATATGACTTTATTTAGTGGTCTTCAGCAACAAAACAGCATTAAACAAAATCAATTTAATACAAAAGCTGCTGAAGAAAATTTAAGAAGTACACAGAATAATATCGCACTAACCATTTCGCAATATTATTTACAAATATTACAGAACTATGAACTTTTAGATGTCGCTAAAAAGCAATTAGATCAATCTAAACAACAAAAAGAAAAAACTGAAATTCAAATCAGTAGTGGTGCTGTTCCAGCTGGCAATCGCTATCAAAGTGAGGCGCAAATTGCAACAGATGAACTACGAATTGTGAACGCTCAAAATGCATTAGATAATAGTAAGTTATTACTAAAATTGATCTTACAATTAAATCCTGAACAAAGTTTCGAAATTGAAATACCAACTTTGGCAAATGATTTTAGTTTTGACGAATCACTTACCGCTGATCGAATTTTTAGTTATGCCGTAACTCAACAACCTACAGTAAAAAGTGCTGAATGGAGTTTGAAAAGTACTGAAAGAAGTTTATTTATGAGTAAAGGGGCTTTCTCTCCAACTATTTCAGCCTATGCCTCTTTACGAACGAATTATTTTAATCAGCAAAAAACATATACAACCACCAATAACTTAAACTTTAATACGATTGGATACACTGAAACATCTTTAGAACGTGTAATACAGCCTAGTCCTGAGATTATCACCACTAAAACGCCTTATGCAACTCAATTGAAACAGAATTTATCCGAGGGACTTGGTTTAAGTTTAAACGTACCTATTTTTAATAGATGGAATAGAGTTACCAATCTAAATAATGCGAAATTACAAGTTTCAAATGCAGAGTTACGACTGGAAAGTACACGTAATCAATTACGACAAGATATTTATCAAGCATTTTCCAACTACGAATCGGCTAAAAAAACCTATGAAGCCAATCAAAAAAATGTATACTCCTTACAAAAAACCTATGAATTTTCAAGAGAACGATTTAATGTAGGTGCATTATCTCAAATAGATTTGAGTGTAATTCAAAATAATCTAGCGGTAGCCAATTCAGAACTTGCAAGAAGTAAATATGACTATTTGTTTAAGATAAAAATATTAGAATTTTACCAAGGAAAAAACCTTCAACTTAACTAAGAAAAGCCTTATTCAAATGAAAACAAATAAAATAATATATATACTAGTAGCAGTAGTTGCAGTACTCATCATTTTTTTAGTGGTAGGCAAAAAAATGGGTTGGATTAATAATGAAACAGGCACTGCAGTTGCTGTTCAGAAAGTTAGTAAAAAAACGATTATTGAGACTGTACCTGCAAATGGCAAAATTTATTCGCAAACAGAAGTGAAAATTAGTGCTGAAGTGAGCGGTGAAGTTGTTGAATTATATGTAAAAGAAGGTGACTCGGTAACAAAAGGTCAGTTATTAATTAAAATCAATCCTAGCATTTATGAGAGTGAAGTAATACGTAGCGAAGCGTATGTGAATCAGATGAAAGCCAATGAGTCGAATTCTAAAGCTAACTTAGCTCAAGTACAAGCTCAATTTGATCAAGCAAAATCTAGTTATGATAGAAGTAAAGATTTATACAATAAAAAAGTAATTTCTCAAGCAGAATATGATCAAGCTTTTACTGCCTATAAAACAGCCTCTGCTAATTATGAAGCAGCTATTCAAACCATCAATGCTAGTGGTTTTAGTATAAAAAGTGCGGTAGCTTCCTCCACACAAGCCAAACAAAACTTAAATAAAACACTTATATATAGCCCTATCAGCGGCATCGTTTCTAAATTAAATGTAGAGAAAGGAGAGCGTGTATTAGGAACAGCCCAAATGGCAGGAACAGAATTAATGCGTATCTCTGACTTGAACAATATGGAAACTCGCGTGGATATCAATGAAAATGATGTATTGCGTATTAGCTTAGGAGATACTGCAGAAGTAGAGGTAGACGCCTATATGAATCGCAAATTCAAAGGAATTGTGAGTGAAATCGCCTATGCATCAAAAAGTGATTTTTCAATCACCACCGATCAAGTAACTAATTTTACAGTAAAAATTAAATTATTAAAAGATTCATATACGGATTTAATTCAACCCGAATTAGGTCATCGTTTTCCATTTAGACCAGGGATGTCGGCAACGGCTGAAATACAAACAAACAAAAAAGATAATGTATGGTCAGTACCCATACAATCTGTAACTATTCGTGATCCTAAAAAATCTATTTTAGATAGTAAAAGCACGGATGATAGTCAAGATAAAAAAGTATTAGAAGAAATTGTATTTATAGTTGAAAACAAAAAAGCTAAAGCTGTAAAAGTAAAAACAGGTTTACAAGATGATACTAATATTGAAATTGTTAGTGGTTTAACTGGAAATGAAGAAGTTATATTTGCTCCTTTCAAAGCGATCTCAAAAACCCTTAAAGATGGGGACATCCTTACCATAAAGAAAGAAGACGATCTCTATAAAACAGATAAATAAAGAGTCGAGTGCTTATTGTTGTTTTGTCGTTTAATTGTTATAATTTAGCATTATAATATTTAACTAATTACAAACCAAACAAATGAGAAAAATATTTACGTTCTTATTCCTAAGCACTATTTTTTATAGCATTCAAGCACAAGTAAGTCAAGGTGGAACACCTTATAGCTTTCATGGAAAAAATATCAGTGCAAAAATACCTACCATCAAAATGCCTGAAATCAATGCAGATAGCTTAATTGCATTTGATGCTGAAGAAAGTCGAAAAGGATCAGGTCCATGGATTTTTGGATATAATCATACTACAAATATTACAACTGACAATAATGGTTTATGGGAAACATTAGCGAATGGCGATCGTCTTTGGAGGCTAGCTATTGAATGTCCGAAAGCTTTCTCCATCAATTTAGCCTTTGATAAATATGTTTTACCTAAAGGGGCTAAATTATATGTGTATAATGAAGATAAGAATTATATTATCGGGGCATTAACCAGCGATAACAATCAAGAAACACAAGACTTAGGGGTAGATATTGTACCTGGTTCTAAAACTATTGTTGAATATTATGAACCTGCTTCAGTATCGTTTCATGGGCAATTATCCATTAATAGAGTAACTCATGGATATAAAGATTTATTTGCTTGGGCGAAAGCTTTTGGTAGTGCTGGTTCTTGTAATTATAATGTAAATTGTAGCCCTATAGGTATTGGTTGGGATAGACAACGAGATGCTGTTGCCATTATTGTAGTTGGAGGTAGTGGTGCTTGTACAGGAGCTATGGTAGATGATGTGCCGCATAGTAATACTCCGTATTTTTTAACTGCTAATCATTGTGGTACTACTGGTGTAAGTACCTGGGTTTTTAGATGGAATTGGCAAGCAAGTGGTTGTCCAAACCCAACTACTGCTCCTTCAACTGCGCAAAGTACAACAGGTTCTACCTTACGTGCAACCAATGTAGCTTCTGATTTTACTCTACTTCAATTAAATAGTACTCCTCCTGCAGGTTATAATGTATTTTATGCAGGATGGGATAGAAGTGGTGCAACACCAACAGGTGGGGCAGGTATCCATCATCCTAGTGGAGATATTAAAAAAATATCTACTTCAGTAACTGCATTTACAAGTGTTTCTGGAGGATGGACTGGTGCTGCTGCGAATTCTCATTGGAATGTAAAATGGCAAGCAGATAGTGGAATTACTGAACCGGGTTCTTCTGGTTCACCTATGTTTGATCAAAATAGAAGATTAGTGGGTCAATTACATGGAGGACCTTCTTCTTGTACAGCTACTTTAGCAAATAAAAACGATGATTATGGCAAATTTTCTATGTCTTGGACTGGAAATGGATCAACCTCTTCAGCTGCTCGTTTATCTGATTGGTTAGATCCAGGCGCTACAGGTACAATGACTACTGATGGACATTATTTTGGAACAGTTCCTACATCAGATAGCTTAGATTTACAAGTAGATAGTATCAGCGAACCAATTGGAGCGTATTGTAATGATACATCGTATATCCCTATAATAAAAGTAAGCAATCAAGGAACAAATACCGTCTATTCCTTTTCTTTAAAATATAGAATGGATGCAGGAACTTGGAGTAATCAAAACTGGACGGGTACTTTGGCGGCTGGTGCAAACACCTATGTAACTTTACCTATGATTAATACAACCAGTGGATCACATACCTTTAGTGTTGCCAGTTCAGCACCTAATACAAGAGCCGATCAAGATAATACGAACGATACCTTACGTAATACATTTAAAGCACGTAAAGGAGGACCCGTAACATTTAAAATAATGACTGATGATTATCCGTTAGAAACTTCTTTAGCTATTTACAATCCAACAACAGGAGATACGTTATTACGAATTAACGCTGGAGATTTAAATGCAAATCGTACCGCTTACCTGTATACATTATGTATGAGTGATGTTTGTTATCGTTTCAAAATTTATGATTCAGGTAGTGACGGAATTTGTTGTGGGTTTGGTAATGGGTATTTTCTAATGACTAATGGAGCAGATACTATTATGAATAATGCAAGTTTTACCAATAATACTACTATTAATTTCTGTAACTATATATTACCGAATATGAATATTAATGCCTCTGCTGTTTCTATTTGTAAAGGAGGATCAATTACATTTAGCGCAACTGAAGACCATAGTAATAATAGAAGATGGACTGTAAATGGCCCTGGTTTATCTTTAATTGATACCGCTACTACAATTATGGCTACTTTAAATAATGTAGGATCTTATCAAGTAGTATTAAGAGGATATAATTCATATGGTGCTGACTCAACTACTATATTTGTTACTGTTAATGATCTACCTACATCTAGTTATACCGTAACTAATGCTTTTTCTGGAAGCAATGGAACAATCAATGTATTAAGCGCAACGGGTGCTGCACCGATTACTCATCATTGGAGTAATGGTACCACAGGTACTTCATTAAGCGGATTAGCTCCAGGAATTTATTATGATACAATAGTAGATGGAAATGGTTGTAAAAGCTTAGATAGTGCAAGAGTGCAAGATGCGCAAGGAATTGAAAACATAATTGTACAAGAAGGTATGATCGTATATCCAAATCCTTTTATGAATGAAATCAATGTACAGTTAAGAAACAATGCTAAAGCACAATCATTCGAATTAATAAATGCAATTGGTGAAGTAATTGATATTAAGTCTATTAAAATAGATGCAAATAACTATAAAATCATGGTACCTGCATTATCAAAGGGAATATACTACTTGATTGCAAAAAGTGACTCAAGCATCATCAAAACAAAACTCATTAAGCAATAATATACAATTCTAGGTGTCTTGATAAAAAAAGACACCTAGAATTGTAACTTAATTATATCAGATGCGTATATAATAATAGGCGACTATTATTATGAGAATTAATGACATTATAAATACAGGAAAATTAATTCTTGACAAGGATATAAAAAGTTACAAAAGTTTTTATAATCAAAATCAAGAAAGTATTAGAAGTTCGGAAGACTTAGATAGCAGTATTGAGTTTGAACTGCAATATTTAAAATTCTTAATGTCTGTAGAAAATAATTATACAGAAGCTATATTTCAAGCAGACAAACTCAGATCTTTATCAAATATCACCGTTTATTCATTAAGTAAAGTATATAGAACTTTAGGTGTAGCCTATTACCATTTAGGTAATATGTCAGCAGCTATGGAATCATATATAGAAAGCATCAAGTTGCTGGATAAGATGAGCGATAAAACCAATGATCAATTATATGAACAAGGTTTAACGTATCATAATATTTCATTACTATATCGAACCGATTTAGATCAAAATTATTACGATTCAAAAAAACGTTTAGAGTACTTAAGAGCAGCAGAATCTATATTTTATAAAATTAAATCTAATAAGGGATTATCAATTATTTATAATGGTATATCCAATTATTATAATAGTTTACATAAATATGGTATGGCTTTAAAATATCAATTTAAAAGTGTAGAACTTAAATTGATTGAAAAAGATTTTGCTGGATTAGCTATAAATTATGGCAATCTATCGACGCTTTACTTAAAATATAATAAAATAGACAAAGCCGAATTCTATTTATTAAAATCTAAAGAAATAAAAGAAAAGGAGACAAATAGTTATTCTAAATGTTTACTATTTATACAGATTGGTAATTTATATAAAACGAAAGGAGAATATAATCAAGCCCTTGAAAACTATAAGGAAGCAATTGAAATTGCTTCAAAGCATCACTTATTATTTGAACATACGCTGATACTAACGGAGAAAGCTTTTGTATATGAAAAAATGCATGAATATGAAATGGCTTATCAATGTTTGCAACAAAAAGTAACTTTAAAAGAACAAATTGCAGCCAATTATAAATCTAAGGCACTTATTGAATTGAAGTATAAACATGAATATGAAAAACAAATTGATGAAGCAAAAATTTTATATGAAAAAAATCTAGAAATACAAGGGTATATCACCAAATTAAAAAACTCAAATTATGAGTTACAGCAATTTGCACATATAACATCGCATGATTTGAAAGAACCTGCTAGATTAATTCGTGTTCATTTAGATAAGTTAGAAAAAAGTTTACAAGCTAAAGATGCTTCTCAAGAATATTTAATAAATTTCATTAAGAACACTTCTGATAATTTATACCATTTAGTGAATGAGCTTCAAAAATATACGAACATAGAAAAGCAAAATAATATTATTGAAGATATCATATTAACTGTAGAATTTAAAGATATTTTAAATCATATTCATAAAAAATACAAAAATTATAATTTAGATATTCAGTTAGAGAACATGCCAGAATACATACATGGCAATAAATCACAGTTTAATCAACTTTTTTATCAGCTCCTTAAGAATGCATTTATGTTTAACGATTGTGAAGATAAGCAAGTTAAAGTTTCTTATTCAAACAATGAAACACATCATGTGTTTGCAGTATCTGATAATGGGATAGGAATAGATAGAGCGTTCTATGGTAAAATATTTGATATTTTTGAACGATTACACGACCATACTAAATATCCAGGAACAGGAATAGGATTGGCTATAGCTAAAAAAATAATATCAGATATGAATGGCTATATTATTATAGAATCTGAATTAGGAAAAGGAAGCACCTTTAAAGTACATATAATGAAATAACTTAATTAAACTCAATATAAAAAAATGAAAAATCTTAAAAAATTTACCTTAAAAAATCTTCAATTTATTAAAGGTGGAATAGATCCAATAATATTGGAAGAAGAGTTTGATCTATGGAAATCATCTTTATCTGAAGAACAAACTAAAGAAATTATTACCCTTTATAATGGATCCGCAGATGCTTTGATGATGTATTATAAAACAGTTGTAAGAGCTGGTAATTAAGTTTGTTTTTTTTTAAGTCCCAAATGGACTATTAAAACAATATAGTTGATTCTATTTATTGTATCGTTTTCTTATAATAAAAAACAGGTAAATACCCGTGGTATTTACCTGTTTTATTTACTTAATAATACTATTACTTAGCTACAACAACCGCTTCAGTATTAGCTTGTTTTATTTGATAATGATGATAAAACTTTGAGCTCATAAGCATGAAAGATGCCAAAATTATACAGAATGCAATTAATGTTGCATTAATATTTTTTTCATTTAAGATGGTGCTTGTTTTCATTTTGTTTGTTTTTTGTTTTCTATACAAATATTAATTATATATTATTAGTATAATAATTATTATACTAACATTTAAACGTAGAAAACGTAGAAATGTTACAGTAAAATAAACAGAAATGATTAAATAATGTTAAACGAGGTATATACTTGAAGTGCTTTAGGAATATTAATTCCTTCTTCACTTTGATGATTTTCTAATATAGACGCATAAATACGAGGCAAAGCCAATGCACTACCATTCAACGTATGAGCTAGTCGTGTTTTTCCTGTTTGTTCGTCTTTGAATCGTAGTTTTAGTCTATTACTTTGATAGGTTTCAAAATTTGAAACACTACTTACTTCCAACCATCTTTGTTGAGCGGTAGAATATACTTCAAAATCATATGTTAGTGCTGAAGCAAAACTCATATCACCACCACATAATTTTAATATTCGATAAGGAAGCTCTAGCTTTTGTAAAAGCGTCTCCACATAGGCGCACATTTTTTCTAATCGTTCGTAAGATTTATCTGGATGTTCAATACATACAATTTCGATTTTTTCGAATTGATGTACTCGGTTCAACCCTCTAACATCTTTTCCATAAGAACCTGCTTCTCTTCTAAAGCAGGGAGAATAGGCTGTCATTTGAATAGGTAAATCAGCTTCTTTTACAATAACATCTCTATAAATATTAGTAACAGGCACCTCAGCTGTTGGAATCATATAGAATTGATCTTCGGGCATAAAGTACATTTGGCCTTCTTTATCGGGTAATTGTCCGGTTGCATAAGCACTATCTTCATTCACCATAAATGGAGGTACATACTCTGTAAATCCTGCGTTTGCCGCTTCATCTAAAAAGAAATTAATTAAGGCTCGCTGTAATCTAGCACCTTTCCCTTTATATACAGGAAAACCAGCACCCGTAATTTTAACACCTAATTCTAAATCAAACAACTCTTTTTCAATAGCTAATTCCCAATGAGGTTTCGCACCTGCATATAAAGTTGGAATAACACCAAACTCTTTACTTACAACATTTTCTTCAGGTGTTTTACCCAAAGGAACTGAGCTGTGTGGAAGATTAGGTAATTGAACAGCTATTTTCTCTTGATCTTTTTCAAGAGTTTCTAATTGGCTTTTTAAAAGTGTTGTTTCTTCTTTATAGGATGTGGTTTCTTTTTTTAAAACATCCGCTTCTTCTTTTTTCCCGTCTTTATATAAAATTCCAATACGAGCAGACAGCTCATTGCTTTTGGCAAGTATATCATCTAATTTTTTTTGAATACTTCTTCTCTCAGCATCAATAAAAACAATTTCATCCACTAAATGAATATCCTTAAAATGCTTTACTTTCAATCGTTCTTTAATCTCTTCTGGTTGTGCTCTTAAATATGCTATTTCTATCATAAAATTTGTGTATTTGCGATTTCCAATTTCAGTATACAAAGATAGTTAGTTGATTCTAACATTATAATAATAAATTGCTGTTATAAAAATTTGCCTGTTGTAATAAAAAAAGCCTATATTTGTAATATCAAATCAGAGAATAATCTCATTCTACGAGAAAAAAAAATCTCCGTTTTACCCAGAAAAATACAAATTGTTCAATACTTATAATTATTTATTATTTTTTCAATAAAATCATCAAATTAAATGTCCAACTACGACGTATTGCAGTTAAATGATATGATCCCTGCAGAATTACTTGAGATAGCAAACTCGTTCCAAATTAAAAATGCTAAAAAACTCGAAAAACAAGCTTTAGTACTAGCTATATTAGATGCGCAAGCCATTAATAGTTCAAAAATTAAAGACGAAACTCCTCCTAAAAAAGAGCGCATTTTACGCCCTAGAAAACCAAAAACAAATGAAGTTGAAGCTACTATAAATCCTTCAGAAACTAATTTGTTTGATACTAAAAAAGAAGAAAAGGAAGAAGCAGAATCTCTTACTACTGCTCCTATTAATCAAGTAGCTACTAGTATTGAACCCCCTGTAAAATCAGCCCCTTCAAACCAAGCAGCGTTTATTGCCAAAGAAAAAATCAAACCTAAAGCACCCATCCATAAAAAAGCTGTTGTAGATAATAGCGATAATCAAAATGGAATTATCAATGATCAACATGCACCACCTACAACCGCTCATTCAACTAACGAAGAAGCCTTTCAAACCAATGAACAAGCACCTCAAGCTCCACAAGAACCAAATCAAGAACCAAATCAAGAATCAAATCAAGAATCAAGACCTATTCATAGAAACGAGCCACCCATTCAACGAAAAAAAGAATCTAATATTTCTGAATTAGATGGTTTAGTATTTGGAGAAGGGGTATTAGAGATGATGCCAGATGGTTACGGGTTTTTAAGAAGTGCCGATTATAATTATTTATCTTCTCCTGATGATGTTTATGTATCTCCTTCTCAAATAAAATTATTTGGATTAAAAACGGGTGATACCGTTAATGGACCTATCAGACCACCTAAAGAAGGTGAAAAATATTTTGCCTTATTGAAAGTAGATAAAATGAATGGTAGAGATCCTCAAGATTTAAGAGATCGAGTTTCATTCGATTATTTAACTCCATTATTTCCGAATGAAAAAATTAATTTAAGTAGAAAAGGTTCGAACTATACTACTAGATTAATGGATTTATTTACTCCATTGGGAAAAGGACAAAGAGGAATGATTGTGGCTCAACCGAAAGTAGGTAAAACCACTATCTTAAAAGACATTGCCAATGCTATTGCCGAAAATCATCCTGAAATCTATTTAATTGTTTTGTTGATTGATGAAAGACCGGAAGAGGTAACTGATATGCAACGTAGCGTAAACGCCGAAGTAATTGCTTCTACATTTGATGAGCCTGCTGAGCGTCACGTAAAAGTTTCTTCCATCGCTTTACAAAAAGCAAAAAGATTAGTAGAAAGTGGTCATGATGTAGTGATCTTATTAGATTCATTGACTCGTTTGGCTCGTGCACACAATACTGTAGCGCCTAGTAGTGGTAAGGTATTGAGTGGTGGGGTGGAAGCCAATGCAATGCAAAAACCAAAACAGTTTTTTGGTGCCGCACGTAAAATTGAAAATGGCGGTTCATTAACTATCTTAGCTACAGCACTTATCGAAACAGGTTCAAAAATGGACGAAGTTATTTTTGAAGAGTTTAAAGGAACTGGTAATATGGAAGTTCAATTAGATAGAAAACTTTCTAATAAACGTATCTACCCAGCTATTGATGTAATCAGCAGTGGTACGCGTAGAGATGATTTATTACTCGATAAAGAAACCTTAGCTCGCTTATGGATTTTGCGTAATCACCTTGCTGATATGAACGCTGAAGAATCAATGACCTTCTTGTTGCAACATATGAAAAACACTAGAGATAACGAAGAATTTTTAGCCACAATGAATGGCTAATTAAATTCAGTATCTAATAAATTAAGTATTTTTTCTACAAAATAAATTACCAATACCTGTATAACCAATTAAGTATTAATTTGTACTTAATTGGTTATATTTACGTACACTTAAACCTAATATTATGAAAAAAAGTATATTCTTTTTCTTAGTAAGTATATTGTTATGTAATTCTTATTTGCATGCACAAAATAAAGATTACCCTTGGCTTTTTGGTTTTGGAACGAATGGACCACAAATGACCATAAATGATCAATCTTTTTTTAAAGAATATGTAAAAGTTAAAAACTGGAATTTATTTCCTGGTTTAGGTAAATTTTGGATTGATAAATCTATTGGTAATTCATTTGCATTAGGCACTCAAATCTCATTAGGTGTAGCTGATAGAAGACCTACCGAAACAAATAAAAATACTTTTTTCTTAGATTGGGATATGAACTTAAAATACAAATTTGCCAATGGTTATATCTTACATACGAAGTGTTGGTTTGATCCTTATGTTATTGGGAGTATTGGATTGACTCGTTTTGAGGCACAAACGAATGCCAGTTTTGGATTAGGTGCTGGAACGAATATTTGGGTGACACCAAAATTCGGTTTTAATATTGAAACCTCATACAACAAAGTAGTAGGAAAAAATCGAACCCCTAGTTATATGCATCATGCCATTGGAATAGTAATAAGATTAGGCAAAGGAAGAGATCAAGACAAAGATGGCATTGCCGATATTCAAGATGAATGTATCGATGTATATGGCTTAGCACAATATAGTGGTTGCCCAGATACAGATGGAGATGGCATTCCAGATAAAGTAGATGCTTGTCCTACTATAGCTGGCATCATTGCCTTTGAAGGTTGCCCAGATACAGATGGAGATGGGATTGTTGATGAAGTAGACGAATGTCCAAGAGATGCTGGGACCAGAGAAATGCATGGTTGTCCGGATAAAGATAATGATGGAGTTGCTGATAAAGATGATAAATGCCCTGATGTAAAAGGCACATTAGCATTGAATGGCTGTATAGATACGGATGGAGATGGCGTTACCGATAATGAAGATAAATGCCCTACTGAAATGGGTAGCATAGATAATGCTGGTTGCCCTAAATTAAATAATAATGATTTAAAACAACAAATAGATTTCGCTGCTAAATCCATCCAATTTGAAACAGGTAGCGATATACTAAAACCTAGTTCATATAAAGTTTTAGATGAGGTAGTAAGTTTATTAAGTACCTACTCATTCGTAAACATATCGATTGAAGGACATACAGATAATGTCGGTAATCCTGCTAAAAACATTAATTTATCAGCTTATAGAGCACGTGCAGTGATGAATTATTTTATTGGTAAAGGAATTAGTCCATCTAGATTAACCAGTACAGGTTATGGAGATACTAGACCTATTGCACCAAACAACACAACTGCTGGAAGATTACAAAATAGAAGGGTAGATATCCGTATAAAAGAATAAAATATTTTATACCTACTTAAACAAATAAAAAAGCAAGCATTATAAATGCTTGCTTTTTTAATAATATCTATTCGTGAATAACGATTAATTCCCTTTTAAAATTTCTAAATCTGTCCATAATCTGAAGCCTGTATTATTTGTAGGCGACAATGGACTAATAAATATTATTTTGAAGTAAATATTTTAATAATAATAACAATTACTTATTGTTTAAATTTGTTTACGATTCAACTAGTCTGTAGTCGCCTCGCTCAAGCCAACTCTAAAGACTAAAGACAGAAGGGGAACCTTATAAAAGAAGTTTTATTAATAGAAAAGTATGCAAAATAAAAATGAAAAACTAGAATCACTCAAATCTCAATTTAAAGAATTATCTAAAAAGCATTTTGATAAACATTTTAAAAATGAAAAAGAAGGTAAAGAGTATATAAAAAAAAATGAAACCGAGTTGAAAAAATTAAATCGGTTACAAAAAGAGATTAAAGAAATAGAATGGGAATTGATGACTGAAGACGAAAAAAAAGCATATCTTGATGAAGTGGAAAAAATTAGAGAAAAGCATTCAAATGGATAGATTCTACTTTTGACGAAGGTACTATCTTAAAATCAATTATCATTTATATCCAGCTCTTCGACATGTGCCGCAGGGCATGTCGAAGTCCAGATAAAAAAACATTTATAACATTTTTAAGTATAGTAATTTCGATTTTGATACTTGAATTTATAAAATTCAAAAATATCTGTGGTTCGACATGCGCAAGCTAACATGTCAAACAGCGAGGGTTATCAAAAACAAGAAGTCTTACCAGAGATGAAACATCTAAAATAATAAAACTTGAAGAAGAACAGTATATTCTTTATGAAAATGCTTGGAAAACTATTATTAATAAATAAATTATTACTACAATATGGAAAAAAAATATTATAAATACGGCTTAAGGCCCATTAGAGAAGAAATAGAAAAGGGAAAATCCACTTTTTATGCGTTTCAATGGGATACAGGAGTATTTAAACAAGATATGACTTATTATTCAAAAATTAGGTTTGACATATCTGGTGATCGAGAAGATTTAACTGAAAAAGCATTTAATGATTATGTAAAAAAGATAAAAAAAGAAAAGGGATTATAAAATATGAATCTAACTTCAATTAAACAAAAAGCTATTTCTTTACATGGCAATCAAAAATATGGGATTTTTCCTTACGAATTTCATTTGTTTAATGTAGTAAATGTTTTAGCAAGATATTTATGTCCAAATGAAAATAATTTTAATTTATTTGCTGGTGCTTGGCTCCATGATGTGTTGGAAGACACTAATATATCAAAAGAAGATTTTATTGAAATTTTCGGAATAGAATTATTTAATATTGTTTGGGGTCTTACAGACGGTGTAAATGGAGATTATTTTCAAAAAAAGGAAAAAATGTACGAGAAACTCATTCATAATCAGGACTCAATTATTATTAAAATAGCTGATAGAATTGCTAATATAGAATTTAGTTTAATTAATTCTGATGAAAAAAAGTTAAAAAAATATTTAGAACAAAATGAGCGATTTAATGCTATACTTTTAAATAATATTAAAACAGAATTAGGGTTAGAATTATTAAACGTTCTTAACAATATAGTTTCAAGAATTCAGAACTCCCTAATCTGTCCGTAGATACTATCTTAAAAAAACAAATAAAGCTATAAGTTTTCAAGTTCTCGCGTGGTCTTCCGTAGGAGACCTCGCGGCTTTTTAACGATGAACATTTGTGATGTTCAAATGAAATAATATCTTTGATATTTATCAAGAAGAAATAATTTTTTTATTTTCAAATTGAATATATAGGCATTAAAAATGCCTTTTATCTGTAGTTCGACATGCCCTTCGGAACATGTCGAACAGCTGGTTTGTTGAAGATTCAATTAAAAGAAAAGTATGGTGTATTAGTTAAATTTGTTGATAAAGATTATTCTTTAACAAAAAAATTAGTTGATTGGGATAAAAGGGGAGTTGTGGGAAGTTTTAATGCTGGTCCACCACCTACGATGTTTTTACTTTCAAATAATGCATCAGAATTAACAATTTTTCATGAAAAAGTTCATATGGAAATATGGTATAATAAATTAAATAAAATGCATATTATAGACGAGGAAAAACTTGTGTTTGATGCTATTTATAGAAACAAATCACGTTGGACAAATGCTGAGTTACTAGATTCTTACAATTATGTTAACAAACTGATTTATGAAACAAATCAAAAAGGTAAAAATTTTCCATATTTATTTATTCCGGAAATTGAAGGGTTAAAATTTATTGTTAATCTATAAATAATTCTTATGAAACATACAGAAAAAGAAATAATAGAAATTGGTATTAAAACTATGAAATTAATAGGTTGGAATTATAATAAAGAAAAAAAACTTAGTGCTGGTTATCATAGTATAGAAGATCAGTTAGAAAACCTTAATCGAGTTAAAGATAGTGGATATCTAACTGTGGATTATGATAAGGCAAAAAACAGTTTAAAAGCATATTGGACTATTTGTTTTGATTTTGAACCTGAAGCTGAAATCCAGAAAAACTTTATGTTTTTAGACATTGATGATGCATCGGGTGAACCATTCAAAATTAGTCATAAACAATTTTCTGGTAAAATAATAAAATCAGCAGAAGGTAAGTATTCTGTTGAAAAATAATATTCTATAATAGATACTCTCCAATTTATCCGTTGTCTGAGGCTTGGCATTAGGTGTTGTAACTACAGCCCAATTCATATTATTTTGAAGTAAATATTTTAATAATAATTACAATTACATATTGTTTAAATTTGTTTACGTTTCAAGTAGTCTGTAGTCGCCTCGATATAGCCTACTCTATAGACTAAAGACAGTGGGGGCAGGCTATGCGGAACATGTCGAACAGTGGGATTAACCAGTACTGGTTATGGAGATACTAGACCTATTGCACCAAACAACACAACTGCTGGAAGATTACAAAATAGAAGGGTAGATATCCGTATAAAAGAATAAAATATTTTATACCTACTTAAACAAATAAAAAAGCAAGCATTATAAATGCTTGCTTTTTTAATAATATCTATTCGTGAATAACGATTAATTCCCTTTTAAAATTTCTCTCGAGATCACTAGTTTTTGAATTTCACTGGTACCTTCACCGATAGTACATAATTTACTATCTCTATAGAATTTTTCCACTGGAAAATCTTTGGTATATCCATAACCTCCAAAAATTTGAACGGCATCATTCGAAATACTTACCGCGATTTCAGAGGTATAATATTTAGCATAAGCGCCTTGTTTAGTCACTTTCATGCCTTTATTTTTCATATCTGCCGCTTGAAGCGTCAATAATTCACCTGCTTCAATTTGAGTAGCCATATCTGCTAACTTAAATCCTATCGCTTGGAAATTAGCAATCGCTTGTCCAAATTGTTCTCTTTCTTTTGCATATTTTACAGACGCTTCATAAGCACCTTTAGCAATACCTAAACCTAAAGAAGCGATCGAAATTCTACCTCCATCTAATATTTTCATTGCTTGTTGAAAGCCTTCCCCTAAATTGCCTAAAACCGCATCTTCACCTACTATACAATTATCAAAAATAACTTCAGCAGTTTCAGAAGCACGCATGCCTAATTTATTTTCTTTCTTACCTGCTTTAATACCTGGATTAGTTCTTTCTATTACAAATGCAGTCATTCCTTTGCTGTCTAACAATTCTCCTGTACGAACAATTGCCACTACTACATCGCTACTTTTACCATGCGTAATCCAACATTTAGTACCATTAATAATCCAATTATTTCCTTCTTTTTTGGCTGTACATTTCATACGCATCGCATCACTCCCTGTGTTTGGCTCTGTTAGTGCCCAAGCACCTAAAAATTCACATGTAGCTAACTTAGGTAAATATTTTTTCTTTTGTGCTTCATTCCCAAAACTCAAAATATGATTCGTACATAATGAATTATGCGCTGCCATTGATAATCCTACTGAGCCACATACTTTAGATATTTCTACAATCCCATTTACATATTCGAAATAACCCATTCCCGCTCCACCATATTCTTCAGGAACTAACATCCCCATTAAACCCAATTCACCCATTTTTTTTAATGTAGCAAGAGGTAACTCTTGACTTTCATCCCACTCCATTAAATATGGTTTAATTTCTTTTTCAGCAAAGTCTTTTGCCATTTGTGCTACTGCTTTAGCGCTATCTGTTTGTTCGAAGTTCATGATATGAAAAAATTTTGGTTGGCAAAGATACAAATTTGAGTGTACAATTTGACAAACTTTTTATTATTCTAAATCAAAATTTATATAGGGCTCTATTTTGTTTAATGTTTGTGAATCAATACCATATACTTTGCGCAATTCATCTATATTTTGTATAGGCCCATGTGCTGCTTTATAGGCCGCAATAATTTTAGCAACGGGTCTGATGTACGGATGTTTGACTAAAATAGACTCCGTATTTAAATTGATGGAACGTGAAATAGGTTTAAAATTTTTATCGATATAAATATTATCTTTTAATAGCTGATAAACGGTATCATTGATCGAATAGACTTCTTTCAGTTGGGTCAAAGCGATAAAACCTCCTAAGCTTGTTCTATATTTAACAATCATTTGAGCTCTTTTACTGCCAATCATCGGTAGTTTTTTTAAGTCATTAGTATCAGCTGTATTGATATCGATGAGCACACTGGCTTTAACTATCGGCTGTTTTATGGGTATTGGAGCACTTGAACCGATTATTTGTTTAGGTGCTATTTCAATAAAGGGTACTAATTGATTGTATAAATCTTCGTGCATGCCATACAATTTTTTAAGTGATTCTTTGCTATAAAATTTCCCTCCTTTAGAAGTATAATTGGTCCAGGTGCTAGCTAATTTTGGAGCAATACCCATTTCGATTAATTCTTCTTTACTAATGGTATTAGGGTCAAAAGCATGCAAGTGATAAATGCTTTTTTTAGAGGAATAAGTCTGTTTAGTATTATTATCTGTATTTGTTTCTTGCAATTGTTTCTCAAGTTGTGGGGCGATAATCAACTTCGATTTTTCTGGTTGAACGAAGGAAGGTAACAAGAAATAAACCAATGAGCTGATTAATACTAGTACAGATAGTATCATAATAGCTCTTCTTTCTGTTGCTTTAATCAACATAAATGCTTTAATCCATTCTCTCATTTGAATGTTATTTTAAAATTCTAATTCTAGCTCATCGTAAGCTAGATGCACATTTGTAGGTAGTTCTTTTTCAACCATCGCATGTAGGCCCATATGATGACTGATATGTGTGAGATATGTTTTTTCTGGTTTTACTTCTTCTATCAGTTGAAGTGCTTGCTCTAAATTATAATGCGAAACATGAGCTTCTTTTCGCAAGGCATTTAATATTAAAATTTTACTGCCTTTAATTTTTTCTTTTTCTTCTTCGTTAATAAAATTTGCATCGGTGATATAGGTTAGATCCCCAAATCTATAGCCTAAAACAGGCAGATTATAATGCATCACCCGAATGGGTTGTATATCGATTCCAAGTAATTGAAAAGCATTTTCATGTATTTCATGTAGATTAATTTTTGGTATGCCCGGATAATCCTTTCCCTCAAAAATATAATCATATTGTTTTATAACCGTTTTAGCTGCGATGCTATCTAAATAGATATCGAATGGTTTTTGGGTCAGTACATTTAAGGCGCGTACTTCATCTATGCCTCCTACATGGTCTTTATGGGCATGCGTGAGTAAACAAGCATCAATACGTGTTTGTGCTGCACGAAACATTTGTTGCCTGAAATCGGGACCCACATCAATTAAAATATGTTTCCCATTTAATTGAAGAATCACGGAGCTTCTTAATCGTTTATCTTTTGTATCGGTTGATTGACATACTTCGCAAGTGCATCCCAACAAAGGAATACCCGTGGAGGTGCCAGTGCCTAAAAAGAGTAATTTATTTGAATTGGAGGTATACAATTTTAAGAAGGGTTTGAATCAAAAGCAATTTCTTTTTGATTGATTTTTTCTAAAAATTTTCTCGAATTTTCACTCAAATCTTCCATCTTCATTTGTAAACTAGGTAATATTTCAAATAAGCTATTGATTCGAGCTTCTGTCTCAAAATATTTATTGATAATAATCACTTTTTTATCTTGTAAAATACAGTAGCCACTTTTAAAACTACCTTTTTCATAACGTAACACATAGCCCGCTTCTTTCACCAATTCTTGAATTTTAGTAAGTGTCGTATTTGTATATTTTACCATAATAAATCTGCTATTAAATGCACTGTCAAATATACTATAATAAGTCTATCAAATAATCAAGATTTATCTACATTTCTATAGATTTTATACCCTATTTACTTATATAAACATTTATATTCGTTTGATACTCATTATAAGTGTTTTTAAACACATACAAATACTTCATGCAGGTATATTTTTTACATTATTATGACAGCTATTATTGTATATTTGAGTGATTAAAAGCTGGTTTTATATGAAATCTCAATCGCTTATACTTTTTTTAATGCTCTGTATTAGCATTCCTTCTATTGCACAAACCAATACTACTAAAAAAACTTTAACTACTACTGACGACAAAGCTTCTAATAGACGTTTTAGAGGGATGGTGATTGCTGGTTTTAATATGAGTCAAATAGATGGCGATCGTATGGCTGGTTATTATAAATTCGGATTTAACGGAGGGGTTGGTGTCTTTGCCATGATTAAGAAAAAATTCTCTTTAAGCATGGAATTATTATACAATATGAAAGGTGCTAAAAGTCAATTAAACAATGCCAAATATAATTCTCGTTCTATTTCACTCGACTATCTTGATATTCCGGTGATGTTTAATTTTCACGATAAAAAAATTGCCATCTTCGGTGCTGGTTTTTCCGTGGGAGGACTGATTCGTAAAAACCAAGTAATTTATGATGCGCAAGGCTATAAACAACCTTACTTAAACTATAAAGATGTAAATGGAGATAATCAAACCGTAACACTCGATTCATATAATGCTAATTATCGTCCCTACGATTTTCAAGTAGTAGGACATGCTACCTTCTTAATTAAAAAGGTTATTGGGGTACAAGCTCGATTTGCTTATTCATTAGTGGGTTTAGGCAAAGTATCTTTCCCTGATGGAAACTTATCTAGTGGTCAACAACGAAGCAATGTCTTAAGCTTGCGTTTGTTTTATATGATTTAAGAAACTGGATTTAAATAAACACTAAATACTTTACAAGAAGCAATATCTCTTCCGTAGTAAAACTTATCTAGTATTTCATATAAATTATTTCCTCTAAAGTAAGAAGTATGAAGTTCATCGTCACCATCTTTAATCCATTGTAAGGTATAGGAATTTTCATTTTTACGATGTTGCAATACATAGTCCAGCATTTTTTTTAATGCATCTACTTTGTCAATTCCTTTGGTAGTATGGTATAAAAAGCTTTGTTCGTGTTTTGGATTAATCGTTACCAATGCTAATTTAGTAATCCCTTCTTTTTCAGAAAAGTGATATACAATATGATTGGGATCTAATCCTAAATATTTGATTACTTCGTTTTGAAGTTTCGCTATTTCAACATTATTATCTAACATAGCTGTAGATTAAAAAGTAGTAGAAATACTATCTACGATACCATATTGAACGGCTTCTTCAGCACTCATCCAAAAATCTCTTTCTAAATCTTTCATCACTCTGTCATAGGGTTGACCACAATTTTCACTTAAAATTCTACCTCCCATTTCTTTGGTTTTTTGAATTTCATTGGCCGTGATTTCTAAATCTGTGGCTTGTCCGTAGGCACCACCAATACTTGGTTGATGTATCATTACACGGCCATTTGGCCATATTTGTCTTTTGCCTTTAGCACCAACACTCAATAAAATAGAACCCATAGAAGCCGCTAATCCCATACATATCGTATTTACCGGAGACGTAATTAATTTAATGGCATCATAAACCACCATACCACTAGTTACTACACCACCTGGGCTATTGATATAAAAATTAATTTCTTTACCTGGGTCAATAGCCTCTAAGTATAAAATTCTATCAACTACTTTTTTTGCAGATTCATCAGTAACTGCTCCCCATAAAAATACTTTTCTTTGCTCTATAAGTTTTTGTTCAAACTTATTTCCTTGCATCATTTTCTCTGCTAATTCATCAGGAGTAGGTACTTCGCTCATTTTAAAATCTGATATATAATTCATATTTTTTTATATTAAAAGTTCGTATAATTTATTATTCTGTTATTTCGTTCAACAAACCTACATTGTTTTTTTTTATTGTCAAAAAAATGAATGCTTTGAATTAGTATTGCATTCCTAAAACTGGGTTTATTTATTTGATGGATAACAAAAATGAAATCGATTTCGTTCAAGAACGAAGCATAATTATTGCTGAACGTAGCATTTTGGTCACTATTCGAATAGAAAAGCGACGAACAAGCCGAATATCATTCACCAAAACTGGCCTATCTATAGTGCTTTCGCATTATTTAAAAGCGGATGCGAAGGAAAAGCAAATTGAAACATTTTTAGATTGGGCCAAGAAAAAAATTATCAAACACCCTGAACTTATTGACCAATATCAAAATCAGCGCAGCTACCAAGAAGGGAGTGTATTAAAACTTTATGGGGAGAATTTTCAAATCAAATGTATAAGCACTACAAATAAAGAGGCCACGATAAAAATAAGATCGGGTGAACTCATTTTAAGTTTTCCTGAAAATGCTAAAGAAGAACGTAAAAACAAATTGGCTAGCAAAATGGTAGCGCGTATTATGGCGCTTTATTTTAAGGAAAAACTGACCAAAAGAGTTCATGAATTAAACGATTTGTATTTTAAACAAATCGTCAAAAATGTAGTACTTAAAAATAATTCAACTAATTGGGGAAGTTGCTCTATTCGTCATAATATTAATTTATCTGTACGCTTATTATTTGCCCCTGAATATGTTATTGATTATGTGATCATCCATGAACTAACCCATTTGATACATATGAATCATTCAGATGCCTATTGGGCTCATGTAGCTTCTGTAATGCCTGAATATATGCTTGCAGAGAACTGGTTGAAAAAACATGGAAATAAGTGTGTTTTTTAAATAATTCTTATAATAATCCATTACTTTTGTAATCTCATATATTTGAATATATAATCTATGTTGAACATTATATTATTTGGACCTCCGGGTAGTGGTAAAGGTACACAAGCAGCTCTATTGAAAGAGAAATATCAGTTACTGCATATTTCAACAGGAGATTTGCTTCGCGAAGAGATTGCCAATGGTACCTCCTTAGGATTAGAAGCCAAAAAGTTAATGGATAAAGGAGAGCTTGTGCCAGATGCGGTAGTTGTGGGTATGATTCAATCTAAACTAGATGCTAATAAACAAGCAAAAGGAGTAATATTCGATGGTTTTCCTCGTACAGTAAAGCAAGCAGAAGCACTAGATAGTTTATTAGCCAGTATGAATGCTCCTATTTCTGCGCTTATTTCAATTGTTGTAGACGAAGAAGAATTGAAACAACGATTGTTATTACGTGGTAAAGAAAGCGGTAGACCAGACGATCAGGATGTGAGCATCATTGAAAATAGAATTCAAGAATATAAAAATAAAACTACAGCTGTAGCTACATACTATGAAAGCAAAGGAAAACTTAGCAACATAAATGGAGTGGGCGATGTAGCTACAATCAATCAGTTGATTTGTAGTAAGCTTGACTCATTGAGTTAGGTATAATCATTTAACGAATAAAAAAATGTCTAGTGTCAATTATCTAGATACTAGGTACTAGAAAATGTCTGAAAATCAAAATTTTGTCGATTACGTAAAAATATATTGCAAGTCTGGAAATGGTGGTCCTGGTTGTTGCCATTTTAGAAGAGAAAAATATGTGCCTAAAGGTGGTCCAGATGGCGGTGATGGTGGTAGAGGTGGACATATTATATTAAAAGGCAATAAGCAATTATGGACCTTACTTCACCTCAAATATAAAAAACATGTGAATGCTGAGGATGGCAGAAATGGGGAAGGCGGAAGAAGAACTGGACGAAGTGGCAAAGATGAAATATTAGAAGTGCCTTTGGGTACTGTAGCCAAAGATGCTGAAACTGGTGAAACCATTTTTGAAATTACACATGATGGTGAAGAGCGTATTTTATTACATGGTGGTATGGGAGGTTTAGGAAACGAAAATTTCAAAACCGCTACTAATCAAGCCCCAACTCATGCACAGCCAGGGATGCCAGGCATAGAAGCGATTCGTACCTTAGAGCTTAAAGTACTCGCAGATGTGGGTTTAGTAGGGTTTCCGAATGCCGGTAAATCTACCTTGCTTTCTTGTGTAAGTGCTGCCAAACCTGAAATTGGTGCTTATCCATTCACTACCATTAAACCTAATTTAGGAATTGTTTCTTATCGTGATAGTAAGTCGTTTGTTATGGCAGATATCCCTGGAATTATTGAAGGAGCGCATTTAGGTAAAGGTTTAGGTCATCGATTCTTAAGACATATAGAACGTAATTCTATTTTGCTTTTTATGATTGCTGCTGATTGTGATGATATCAAAAAAGAATATGATATTTTATTGAACGAACTCAAGATGTATAATCCCGAATTGTTGAATAAAGAGCGGGTATTAGCCATTACAAAAGCAGATATAATTGATGAAGAATTGATTCAATTACTAAAGAAATCATTACCTAAAAAAATTGATACCTTATTTATTTCTGCCATCACTAATTTTAATATTGACAAGTTGAAAGATTTACTTTGGAAAAAAATGAATGCCTAATTTAAATGAGTATAGAGTCAAGCAATCCAACTGCTACAATTAAAAAAGACGACACACATTCATTATTAAATTGGGTTTTATTAATTAGCTGTGCAGTCATTTGGGGATTTTCCTATTTCTTAATTAAACATGCCTTAGTCGGTTTTGAACCGATGGAAGTGGCTGGTATAAGAATGTTTTCAGGTGGCATCGTATTATTACCTTTTTTATACCAGGCCTTTAAGAAAATTCCTAAAGAAAAATATTTTTGGGTATTTGTCTGCTCCATTGTGGGTAGTGGTATTCCAATTTATTTATATCCATTGGCCGAAACACATATCAGCAGCAGTGTTACAGGTATTATCAATTCTTTAACCCCCTTATTTACATTTCTAATTGGTATTTTATTTTATCGTTTAAAAAACAATTACCTAAAATTAGTAGGTGTATTGCTTGGTTTAGTAGGAGCAGTATGTTTGATTGTATTTAGTCCGAATGTAAGCTTTGCTGGCGATCTATTATTTTTCTTAGTGGCTTTAAGTGTTCCAATCATGTATGGATATAGTTCTAATGTATTGAAAAAACATCTACAAGGATTACCCAGTTTACCCTTAACTAGTTTAATGTATTTTATGCTATTGATTCCTGCTAGCATTTATCTTTATAAGATTGGTATTTATACTAAAATTACGCATGATGAAAAAGCATTACATGCATTACCTTATGGGGTATTGTTAGGGGTATTTGGAACTGCTGTAGCTATGAGTTTATTTAATATTTTAATTCAACGAACACAAATCATGTTTGCCGCTAGTGTTACTTATTTAATGCCTATAGTAGCTGTCTTTATTGGTTTTGTTGACCACGAACGTATTGCTTGGTATCATCTTTTAGGATTATCCCTGATACTTGTAGGAGTAGTTATAATAAATAAAGTAAAGGATACTAAAGATTAAAAAACAAATACTTTTTTAGTAATGGTTATTCCAGCTGCATCTACAATTTTAACAATATAGATTCCTTTTAACAAAGCTTCTTTGGTTTCGAATTGTAATTGATTATCTCCTGCTGCTACTACACTTGAAGATTGAGTTAAGTATGATTTACCCGACATATCATAAAGAGACACTTGGATTGTAGAATTGGCAATCGCATTAATATCTAATTGCATTTGGGTATTGTTAAAGGAAGCCTGAAAGTCTTCAGCAATATATGATTTGTTTAACTCAACACTTTTATTTTCTTCACTAGTAATATCAATAACTGTCATATGAGATAAAACAGATTCGCTGGCTATTCCATGTATTTTTACAAATTTAGAAGCGTCTATATTACTTGATATTTGAAGCATTAATTTTTGATTATATAAAGATTGACGTATTGGAGTCAAAGTATTCTGAGAACTATTCATCAATATTAATCTAGTATCTCCCTTAAATACGTCAAAATCAGTGGTTGTTTTACCATCTTCATAAATGATTATAACATATCCTCCTGTACCTCCATTAATCACACCACCTCCATGACAGCCATTACAGGCGTCCTTAGTAGTTGCTTGAATATTATTGATAGTACCCGTTGAGTAGGTTCCTTTTGATTGTTGTATCGGTATTTTCAATTCTTCGATAGTAGAAGTGAGTGAGGCTAGACTAATAAATAGTATAGGAATTGCTATGAATAGTATATATTTTTTCATACTAATACGTTTTGGTTATGAAGAACAATAATTAATACTTCGTGAATTTAAACCAAACTATTCTCTTTTACAAATTTTTAAGAGAATTAATTGTCATAGAAAAGTAAAGTTCATGTCATGTCTGTTTTTGACATTAAAGATTAGGAATAATTAGCAAGAGAAGCTGATAATTCTTTTTTTATTCGCTCAATTAAAATACTAGGGCTAAGAACCTTTACGAGTGGGCCATAACTCAAAATATCGGTGATGAGTTCTGGAGTAATTCCTACCTCAATTTCAATAATGAGTTCTTCTTTGGTTTGTTTAATAATTTTTTGAGTTTCGTGAATTGGTTGAGTGAGTATATATTTACCAAAATGCACTTCAAATTGCAATCTAATCTTGTAGGCCTTTCCCTCAAAAGTAGTAATTCCATAGGCATGTTTAAAATAGTGTGAGGCATCAAAGTCATGTGAAAAAACAAATTTTTCTTTTGGACATAATTCAATATTTGAAATTCGGTCTAATCCATAAGTAGAGACTAATTTTTTACGGTCTGTCATTGCGATTACATACCATCTATTACGATACTCGCGCAATAAATAAGGATGAATGACTAATTCTTTACTTTCATCGCTACTAAATTTTTGATAATTAATTTTGATGACTTCATGATTTTTAATTGCATTTAAAATGATGTTAAGCCATTCAGAGCCTTTAAAACTTTGAATTTTTTCTAATTGAATAATTTCTTTTTCTTCTTTATCTGTTAAAATGTTTTTGATCGAAATAGCATTCATGATTTTATCTACAGCTTCATCAAATTGACTGAACAAACCAATACCCTTATATTGTTGAAGAACTTTTGTGGCAAATCCAATAGACTCTAATTCGTTATCACTTAATTGAATGGCCGAAATGCTATAATTTTCATCTTCATAATAATAGCCATTGTATTGTCTACTATACTTAATGGGAGCTAAAAAACCAACGGCTGTATCATCACGCATGGTTTGTATATCTAAATTAATAGTTCGCTGAGAAAACGTTTTACCTAAAACTTCTTCATAGGCACGCATAAAATCAAATATAGTAGGATACGGTTTTTTCTTATTGGTTAAGCACTGGTCTAATATTCGATAACGTATAAAAGCTTCTTTATTTAATGGCATTGAATTGTTTTTTCAAAGCTACAAAATAATAGGTTTTATTACTAAAAAGCTCTTATAAATTTAGTATTTTTGTTAAGATAAAATATCCATCAAATGAAAAATAAAAGCCTTTATATTTTCAGTATTTTAATTTCTGCTTGTTTATGTATTTGGGTAATGAATGCTTGCGAACCTGATAATTGTAAAAATGTAATTTGCCCAAGCAACAAAACATGTTATAATGGAAATTGCGTTTGTCAAAATGGGTTAGAAGGTGAAAATTGTGAAATCAACAGTATTGATCGTTTTATTGGCAATTATGATGTGAATGAATATGCTTATACAGGTGTGACCCCATCCCCATTTTATACTACACCCATTCAGTATGGTGCTACAAGTAATGAAATTTGGATAAGTAATTTTTCTAATACTGGAGTTACTATTCGAGCATTTATATCTACTAGTTCTACTACTGGAAAAGGCACACATATAAGTATCAATGATACGAATGGGGTGTTGGAAGTAAGTGGTGAAGGCGAGTATAATGAAAACTTGAATCGAATCGATTTACAATGTAATATCAAACAAGAATTTCAATCGAGAGCTTGTCAAGTGACGTTCATTAAAATATGATTTTTAATAAAAGCATACATATATTCAAAAACAAATCATATAGCCCAGCTCAAATTGCTTGCAAAGCTTATTTGTTTTTTATTCTATTGTTCATTGTAGGTCGTGCACTTTTTATTTTTCATCATTTTTCATTAGTCCATCAAGAATCATATAGCACTTTTTTCGACTGTTATAAAATTGCTTTTTTATTAGATCTTTCTGCTTGTTCTTTTTTATTTATTTTGCCTTTATTGATTCTATTAGTTGGTTTTTATACCACTTTCAATCCCTTTTATAAAATTTTTAGAACGGTATTAGCTGGAACTGCTTTTTTACTTATCATTTTACAATCTATCGATATTGTATTATATGAAGATTGGCAATGCAAATTAAACTATAAAGCATTTTCCTATTTATCAAACCCTTCTGAAATTATAGAGACGGCTTCCACTCATCATTATATTTCATTTTTTTTATTGCTATTTGTTCAGTTTTGTTTTTTATACTATTTTTTTCAAAAGTGGTTTCATAAGAATATTACCATTCATAATAAAAGTCCGCTCTATAGATTTTTATTTTTTGTACTTAGTATTGGATTAAGCATATTAGCTTATAGAGGAGGTATAAAACCTATTCCAATCAATACAAGTGATACTTATTTTTCAAAAAATCAAGCGATGAATGATGCAGCCACAAATACCATTTGGTATGTTGCTCAAAGTTTTTATGAAAACTATGCTGTACTTAAAAACAAACCATTCCAATTTTATACTGCATACGAGGCAAAAAAAACAGTTGCAGATATGTATAGTTATCCTAAAGATTCTACAACTTCTATTTTAAAATCAACAAAACCAAATATTGTTATTGTACTATTAGAAAGTTTTAGTGCCGATGTCATGTGGAGTTATAATGGTCATAATAATTGCACTCCAAACCTTGATAAATTAAGTAAAGAAGGTGTTTCATTTACACAATGTTATGCGCCTGGTTGGCGCTCAGATTTAGGAATGGCCAGTATATTAAGCAGTGTTTCCTGCGAACCGTATAGGGCCATCACCCCTCAAGTTTCTAAATATCATGGCTTATCGTCTTTTACTCAAACCTTAAAGAAAAATAAGTATACAACGAGTTTCTTATATGGAGGACAATTGCGCTATGCGAATTTGAAAAGTTATATTTATTGGAATCAATTTGATTTAATTAAAGAAGGTGCAGATATGAATATTGACCAACCCAATGGAAAACTTGGAGTACATGATGAAGCCTTATTTAAAGAAGCAATTGCTGACTTAAATAAAATGAAAACTCCTTTTTGTTCGTTTATTTATACCTTAAGTTCACACCCTCCTTACGATATGCCCATGAAAACTGTATTTACGAATGGTGGAGTAGAAAATCAATATATCAATTCAGTATATTATACAGATAAATGCATTGGTGATTTTATGAATGCGTGTAAAAAACAATCCTGGTATGACTCGACTTTATTTGTTTTTATTGCAGATCATGGCCATGGAACGCCTACCTATAAACAGTGGGATATCGAATCACATCGAATTCCATTTATTTTATATGGAAATGTTATTCAAGACCAATTTAAAGGATATAAAAATGACAAAATCATATCACAAACAGATTTAAGTGCAACTATTTTAGCCCAATTAAAAATAAATTACACGGGATTTGAATTTAGTAAAGATGCGATGAACCCCTTTTGTCCTCAATTTGCACCATTTGTTAAAAACAATGGATATGGTTTACTTACAGACAAAGGGGTATATATTTACGACTTAATAACGAATAAACCACAACATTTTCATACCGTTCAACTTGAAGACCAAGCAGTACTTGAACAGCAAAGCAAATCCTATATTCAAAGAACTTTTGATTTTTTTGATGGATTGTAAATATCTTTACAAGCATGAATACAACAAGCAGCATCTATTTAATTCCATGTAATTTGGGTGAATCGAGTATCGATCCTATTCCACAATATGCCAAAACCATCATTTATGAACTGAACATTTTCTTTGTAGAAAACGAACGAAGTGCTCGTAGATATTTGCGAAGTATTGGATATACCAAAAATTTTGACGATGTCACCTTAATCTTATTAGATAAGCAACAAGAAGGTAAAAACATCAAACAACATTTACAACAAATAAAAAAGAAAGGAGAATCGGCGGGTATATTATCAGAAGCCGGACTTCCTGGTATTGCAGACCCAGGTACACAAGTGGTGAAGTTGGCGCATAGTTTATTCTTTAAAGTACAACCATTAGTTGGACCTTCGTCTATTTTATTAGCTTTAGTGGCAAGTGGATTAAATGGACAAAGTTTTTGCTTTCATGGGTATTTGCCGATAGAAACACCTGCACAAATAAAAAAAATAAAAGAGTTGGAAACCCAATCAGCACGATTTGGTACCACACAAATTTTTATAGAAACACCCTATAGAAATAACAAAATAATTGAAAATATTCTATCCTCATGCATGCCTGATACCAAGCTATGTATTGCCTGTGATATTACATTAGACACGGAGTTTATTCAAACCAAAAGTATGAAAGAATGGAAAGAACAAACTCCAGATATACATAAACGACCCGCCATTTTTTTAATCAATATGTAAAAAATTATGAGCATAAAATTATTTGTAACCGGTGGTACTTTTGATAAAGAGTACGATGAATTAACAGGTAAGCTGTTTTTTAAAGATACGCATGTACAAGAAATATTATTATTAGGTAGAAGCAAATTAGATATTCAAGTACGAACCTTGATGATGATAGATAGCTTAGAAATGACTGAAGCTGATAGAGAAATTATAGTCAATAATATTATTCAATCAACAGAAGAAAAAATTGTTATTACCCATGGTACAGATACGATGTGTGAAACTGCTGCATTGATTGCCAGCAAAAATATAGATAAAACAATCGTATTAACTGGTGCCATGATTCCCTATAAATTTGGTAGTTCGGATGGATTATTTAATTTAGGAAGTGCCTTAGCATTTGTACAATCATTACCTAAAGGGGTGTATGTAGCTATGAATGGAAAATATTTTGATGCAACTAATGTATTTAAAAATAAGCAGACAGGGGTATTTGAAGAAAAAATTAAATAGTGAATGTGACCAATGCAACCTAATAACTTACATCTTATTCATCATACGCATCACAATTTCTGTTAAGTAAGAGCCATTCCCCGGACCATACCAATTCATCGTTTTAGTCTCGTATGTATTCATGTCATATCGTCTATCGTCGGTGATATAACCAATAAAACAACCATTAAAACTGGTTACCAATAATTTTTTATTTTGTGCTTCGGCAGCAGCATCTAATTCATCACTCATCTCTCCACTAAAATCACAAGGCATTCCAGCAAATACCAAATCATTTAAACTTAACATATTGATATAGATATTCTCCTTTCCAAAAAATTTATAAAACCATCTTTGGCGTAATACCAGATTAAACATTATTTTATAATTGGGCTCTCGCATCAAGATAGGTTGATGTACCATATTTAATTTATAGACATATTCCATCGGTATATTATCTATATGTTTGTATACATAATTTGTGGCTAAATTACCTATATAATTCAGTTCATCCCATTTATCTTTTTTACACTTATAAGGACCATGACTTCCTACACATCCAGCACTAAAAACACATAAATCTATTTTTTTACTACTATCCATTTTACTCATCAAAATACCTGGCCAATCATTACTCAATTCCATTACTCTATCGTGTAAGCAAGTAGCATGAGCGGTAAACGTAATTAATGCTGCCGTTTCTCCTCCTTTTTTCTCAAACTTCACTAATCGAATAATCGAATCAACCTCTCCGCCATTTTCTAATAATCTGTTATACACTAATTTTCTTGTATCAATGGTTGTATAACCAACCTTAATTGGTTCTAGATTTTTTTGTGCCGCTATGATTGAATTTTTAATTTGCTGTGCTATAAACAGCGGAACTCTAGGGTCATATTTTCCTGCAAACATTTCACCTACAAAACTATTATGCCAAGCACCAATGCCTGTATGTGTGTGTGTAGCGGATAAATAGATGTTTGAAAGGGTATATCCTTCTTTGATTAATAAAGTATCCAATATAGTAGTTACTATAGGTGGAATAATCAATAAATCAGCCGAAACATAAGCTACTTTATAAGCTCCTTGCTGAAATACAAAACTTCTTACAAATAAACTATCATGTATTCCTTCAAACATTTTACCATTACGATTTGCGTTTATGGCAATAGGTGTTGCAAAAGGGGGAATCAAAGAAACTTTTGACCAAGAACCTCTAACTGTATCCTTATTGTTTTCTCGTCCAAATGCTGGATTATTATTTATGCTCTCCGTGGTTTTATAAAAATATTTGTTTTCATAATAGGCACTTTTATCAATTGGTTTTAACAAAACAAACCCTGCAATACAAATGATTAATACGAATACAAACACCACCCATTTTAATACTCTAAGTCTATTTTTCTTCATGGTTGATGTACGTAATTTGGCAGTAATTTTTTATGAATGAGCTTATAATATTTTTTCAATAATAGTTTCTAAGCTTAAACCTTCTGCTTCTGCTTTGTAATTTTTAAATATTCTATGACGCAATACGGGCAATGCTACTGCTCTTACGTCTTCAATATCTGGACTGTATTTTCCATGAATAGCAGCATGGCATTTTGCACCTAATACTAAATATTGAGACGCTCTAGGACCCGCCCCCCAAGTAATATATTGATTCACAAATTCACTAGATTCTTTGGTGTTTGGTCTAGTTTTACTAGCCAATTTTACAGCATATTCTAATACATTATCAGCTATTGGAATTTTTCGAATCAATTGTTGAAAGTATAATATTTGTTGGGCTGAAATGACTTTTTCTAACTGAGTATTTTTAGTACTCGTTGTATTTTTCACTACTTCTACTTCTTCTTTAAAACTTGGATAATCTAAAATAATATTAAACATAAACCTATCTAATTGAGCCTCAGGTAACGGATAGGTTCCTTCCTGCTCGATAGGATTTTGAGTAGCCAACACGAAAAATGGTAAATCTAATTTATGCTTAACACCTCCTACAGTAACACTTCTTTCTTGCATAGCCTCTAACAATGCACTTTGTGTTTTAGGTGGCGTACGATTAATCTCATCAGCTAATATGATATTAGAAAATATTGGTCCACGATTAAATTTAAATTGTCTGTTTTCATTTAATATTTCAGCCCCTAAAATATCACTAGGCATTAAATCAGGAGTGAATTGAATTCTATTAAACGACAAATCTAACACTTGCGCAATGGTATTCACCATTAAGGTTTTTGCTAAGCCCGGAACACCAACTAACAAACTATGTCCATCACAAAAAATAGATATTAATACTTGACGAACTACTTCTTGTTGACCTACTATGATTTGAGCAATAGCTACTTCTAATTCTTTATTGACTTTGGCAAAAGCTTCAAGTGCTTCAACATCATTTTTGTAATTTTCCATGGAATAAAATTATAAAATAATTTTAATTATTTTTCTTGTTTGTATTGAGCCATTTAGCAGCATTATCACAGCTTTGAAACTCATCATCTATCATAATATAAGCATCTCCACGTTTCTCTTGAATCCATTTTACTAATGCTTCTTGCTGTTTAGCTTGTTTACATGCTCCTTGAATTTTAGAATAATCTTCTTTAAGATTAGCTACGTGAGGTTCACTTTCGCTTTTAATCATAATAATTCGGAATGCTTTATTACCATCGGCTGCTTCATAGGGTGAAACTTGAGAAACTTGCCCTTTTTTCAAATCTGACATACTAAACAATAAACTACCATCAATCTCATTCATTTCAAAATAGGATGTACCATTTTGTTGGTTGATAATAGAGCCATTATTACTTTTACTTTGATCGTCTTCTGAAAATTCCTTAACTGCTTGTTCAAAAGTCATAATTCCAGATTTAATTAAGCCAGCTATGCTATCAAGTGTAGTAACTGCAATTTGCTCATCAATACTTGTAATAGGGGGAGATATTAAAATATGACGAACATGAATTCGCTCTCCTTTACGCTCTAAACATTGAATTATATGATACCCAAATTGTGTTTCAATAACTTCACTAATTTCGCCTTCTTTCAGTTTGAATGCACCTGCTTCAAATTCTTGTACCATTTCGCCTCTAGAGATAAAACCTAAATCACCTCCATCTTTTTTAGAACCTGGGTCGTCAGAATTTAGAGTCGCTTTGATAGAAAAATCACCCCCATTCAAAATTTCTTTTCTAATTTGATTGGCTTTGTATAAAGCATATTCTCTAGCTTCGTCACTAGCTTTAGGTTTTATTACTATTTGACTTAATTCTATTTCTGCATTAAAATACGGAAGACTATCTTTAGGAATATCATCAAAAAATAATTTTACATCTGATGGTGTTGTTTTTATACTTCCATAAATCTTTGATTGCATTTTTTCAGCTAACATTTGATTACGAATATCTTTTCTAAAATCATCTTTTAAGTCTTCAGTACTTTTTCCATAATATTCTTCTAATTTTTGTTGACTGCCAAAAGAGTTAGTAATAAAATAACGTATACGTTTATCTAGTTCAGCTTCTACCTCATCTTCAGATACATATACTGAATCGAGTTGTGCTTGTGCTAAAAAAAACTTGTCTAATAATAACTGATCAAAGATTGTACAACGTAAACGATCGTTTACTATTTCTCCTTGGGCTTTTGCTTGTTGTAACTGAGCTTCTACATCGCTCAACAAGATTATATTATCACCTACTACACCTATTACTTTATCCACTGTTTTTTGTTGTGCAAAAACAGATAGACTAGTACATAATACTAAAAAAATATAAATTAATTTCTTCATTTTTTTGATTTGCTAATCGTGAAATCTTCAGCGGTTTTTGTTTGAATACCTTTTTGATAGATTTCTTGATACATTTTATTTAATAGTTCAGTTCTTTTTTTATTCAATAAGATTTGATTAATAGATTTCTCTACTCTATCAAATGGTGCTACTTCCCCAATAGGCTTTACCGCATTTAATTTATACAGTATTACCTGAGTAGAATTATCTAGTTTAAGTATATTGCTATTCACTTTTAATTTGGCAAAGAAATCTATTGGCAATTCAATTTGCTTGTTTAATTCATCTCTTGTAAACCATTTAGAAGATGAAAGTTCAGCTTTCATGGCACCTATTTTTACTTTTGAATTAAGTGTTACCTTGTCTTCTGGTTTTGTAGATGAAAACACTTCTATCCAATCTTCTAATTGTGCTGTATTTAGAGGAAGTGCGATATATTGAAACTGGAATACATCTTCCTCTAGTACAAAGTTGTTTTGAAAATCTTGATAATATTTCTGCTTTAGTGAATTCTCTATACTTGTGTCTTGCATTTCAGAAAGTAGCTCGCTTTCGTAATTATAAAGAATTAATGATTGTCTATAATTTTCTACTTTTTCGTCAATTTCTTTCATGCTATTAGGTAAGCTTTCTTTTGCTTTTTCTAATAACAAATTTCGTTTGATCCAATCGGTAACAAACATCTGTACCAATTTAGCACTATCGTTTTTATCGGCATTTTGTGAAAGTCCATTAATATCAGAAGGATATAAATATAAATCATTCACACGTGCAATAGGTTCTTCTTTTAGTTCCTTTGTCTTGTTTTTAAAATATTGGCAACAAGAAATTAATACAAGTAAAAAGACAAATACACTAAAAGATTTAACTATTTTATACACTTCATTATTTTTTGATTAATGAACGGAATACTGCATCGTTAACTACTACCGCATATTTAGCTCTTAAATCACTGATCCATTGTTTTTCTAAATATTCTTGATAATCGCTAACAATATATCCTTTCGCTTCGTTTAATAATTTTGGCTCCGGACCTACTTCACGTAAAATATTGATAATAGTAACACTACCATCTTTATTATAAATATTTTCTTTCAAGCCCACTTTTCTATCTGTATTATCAATTAATTCATATTGTCCTTTTTCATATTTTCCATGAATGATAGATACTTTACTTTTCGCATTTGGGATATTAACTTGTTTAGTGATTTCATCAGGTGTTTTACCTTTTAGCAATAATTTTCTTGTCATTTTAGCTAAAGCAGAATCGGAACAATTATAAATATCTACTTCTACTCTATTACCCCATTTGTATTTGTCTTTATCTGTTTCATAAAAAGCTTTTAATCCTGCAGTGTCTTTAGTGGCTTTTGTCCAAACCATTTTATCCGTTAAATCGAATAACAAAATACCATCTCTATATTCTTTCATTAAGCTTTTGAAATCAGGATATTCAGCATCTAATTGTTTTTCTTCAAAATCCATACATCTTTGTTCTACATAATCTTCATATAAGTTTTCATATACAAATGAGATAGAATTAGAAACTCTTTTATTTTTTTGATTTTTAAGTATGAAATTTAAAAACTGATCTTGAGTAGTTTCTTCTGAACCTACTTTAAATAACATTTTTGTATAACCACTTATATCTAAAGGTCTCCATCTTCCATCAAGAATAGTTGAATCGATCATTTTTAAAATTTCATTTTTAGCTAAAGTATTTTCAGTAAATCCATATTTCGATTTAATTTTTTGCATTAAGGCTGTTCTAGATAAATCAGATCTACTATCACGCTCTATTTTTTGTTTCAATTCTGATTTGATATCCATCATTGGCGGAACTGGTTTTTTGTCAATCAGTTTTAAAATATGGTAACCATAAGATGTCTTTACTGGTGCTGAAATATCTCCAATATTTTTCAAAGCAAAGGCTGCATTTTCAAACGACTCAGTCATTTTACCTGTGGAGAAAAATCCAATTTCTCCTTTATTCATTTTTGATTTACGATCTTCTGAATATTGTGTTACTGCATCTTCAAATGAAATAGCACCACTTTTAATATCATTATAAATTTTATTGATTTTAAATTGGGTTACACTATCGCCATTGCCTACAAATTTATCAGGTACCGTAATTACTATATGTGCAATATTTACAGAGCCTCTGGCTGGTCGTTTATCATTTACTTTTAAAATATGATAGCCAAATTTAGTTCTAAAAATGCCTGATACTTGTCCTGGAGCAGTATTATACATTTGATTTTCGAATGGATATACCGTTTGAAAAACCGTTAAATAACCTAGTCGACCATTATTTGATTTTGCAGATGGATCTTCAGAATATTTTGCCGCTGCTGATTCAAAGCTTTCACCTTTAAGAATACTTTTTCTAATTCCGTTTAATTTATTGTATGCTGCCAAGGTATCTGCTGGGCTGGCATCATTTGCTACTCTAATCAAAATATGACTTACATTAATCTCTGTTTGCATTCTGTCATATGCTTCAATTTCTAAATTGTTGTAAATCTCTTTATCATTCAAGTATGATTTTGCTAATTGTTTTCTATAAGTACCCAATTCTGCTTTTAATGATTCTATGGTATCAAGCTTTAAGTCTTCTGCTTGTTTTACTTTTAATTTAAACTTCGTATATAAGTCTAAATACTCTCTCAACGATTTTTCGCTGTAGTCAGCTTGATTATTGATATTGTTTTTACCATATACATTGGTAAAATCTTCTACACTTACGGGCTCTCCTGCAATGGTAAATAATGTTCTTGTGTCTTTTGTTTGTGCAAATAGTTGTGTAAAAATGATACTGCTTCCAAAAACAGCTATTAAAAATTTCTTCATAATGTTACAATTGTGCGAATTAGATTATAAAATCAAAATTAAACCCTTCTATATTAAGGTTGCCAAAATTATGAATTTTTAACGAGAAAATATATTAATAAATCAAGCAAAAAAAATGGGCTATAACCGAAGTTAATTCTTAAGTTTGAAGCGAAAATAAACGAAATTGAAAATTAAAAAACAAATTGAATACCCGTCTTTACATATAGAGGCTATATCTAGCGAGGGTTTGGGTATTGCAAAACCAGAAGGAAAAGTAGTTTTTGTAGAAGCGGCTATTCCCGGTGATGAAGTATCTGTAAAAATTGTACAAGCAAAAAAAGCATTTGAGCAAGGTAAAATTATTGAACTATTAACTCCATCTAAAGACCGTATCGCTCCTTTTTGTGCGCATTTTGGGGTTTGTGGTGGTTGTAAATGGCAATATGCCTCCTACGAAGCACAATTATCATACAAAGAAGAAATTGTAAAAAGCGCCTTTGAACGACTCGCTAAAGTGGCTATCAAAGAAGTATTGCCCATTGCTGGAAGCAGCCAAACACAATATTATAGAAACAAATTAGAATTTACTTTCAGTAATAAAAAATGGCTGACTTTGGAGCAAATTCAAAGTGAAGATACCGCTATCAATAGGGATGCTTTAGGATTTCATATCCCTAGATTGTTTGATAAAATTATCGACATTGAGCATTGTTATTTGCAAGGTGGTCTCTCTAATGAAATTAGAAATTTTATTAAAAATTATGCTTTACAAAATCAGTTGAGCTTTTATGATATCCGCGAACATGTAGGTTTTTTAAGAACCTTGATTATTAAAACCAGTACTGCTGGCGAAACATTAGTATTTATAGTGTTTGGCGAAAACAATCAGAAAGAGATAAAAGATTTAACGCAAGCATTGATGCAACAATTTCCTAGCATCAATTCTTTACAATATGCTATTAATTTAAAAAAGAATGATAGCATTTTCGACTTAGAACCTGTGCTAGTAAATGGTAATGATTATATCATTGAAACGCTTGGTAGCAAAAAATATAAAATAGGTGCCAAATCATTTTTTCAAACGAATCCAGTGCAAGGAAAAACCTTATACGATATCACGAAAGCCTTTGCCAATGTTCAGCCACATGAAACAGTCTACGATTTATATACCGGCGTTGGAAGTATCGCGTTATATGTATCTGACGATTGCAAACAAGTAATCGGTATTGAAGAAGTGGCTCCAGCTATTGAGGATGCTAAAGAAAATGCAGTATTAAACCAATCAGATAATTGTTATTTTTATACGGGAGATGTTCGAAAAATAATCAATAGCGATTTGTATCAAAAACATGGAAAGCCCGATGTGATTATTACCGATCCTCCAAGAGCAGGTATGCATGAGGACGTGGTAAAAGAATTATTAAACATTGAAGCGAATAGAATCGTTTACGTGAGTTGTAATCCAGCTACTCAAGCTAGAGATATCCAACTATTGAATGAAAAATATGAAGTAAGCAAAATGCAAGCGGTTGATATGTTTCCGCATACAAAACATATTGAGAACATAGCATTATTAACACTAAGAAAATAGTATACGTACATTATGGATCCAAAAGATGATTTAATCATTAAGAAACAAATTAAAGAATTGAATGAAGATTTGGCCCTTCATAAATTGATGATTAAAAATATTGCGATGGTAATTATAGAAGAAGAGGTGAGTAATTATCCAATCTTTGTAGCACATAGAGAAGAACATTTAGACTTAGGTAAACCATTAATTTTCAGAAGTGAAAATGAAAACAATTGGAATATTAATGTGTCGCATTTAGAGGAGTTTGTCAATAAAAACATCATCAATGAAGCCATGGTAGAGAATTTTAAAATGGTATACAAAGAACCTGAAAAACACATGTGTTTATTTGTAATTGAAAATGAGGCCGTAAATTTTATGTTTAAGTCGTATGAGAAAGACAGTAATTTAGAATTATAATAATAATTGTTTTGCCTTATACGTTTGAGTTATATGAACCACAAATCTAAAATAAGTTTACTTGTAGTGTTATTGAGTGTAGTATTGATACTTACTCAAAGCTGTAATGTAAAAAAAGATTGCAGAGGACGCACTAAACACCGACTAAGTAATGGTGTTTGGATTTAATCTTTAAAGTTCATTCGATTATGACTACCGTCACAGAAAGGCTGTTTGCCTGTATGTCCGCATCTACAAATAGAAAAACGATTAGCCACCTGCACTAAATTCCCCTCTGCATCTACTAATTCTATATCTGTTCCGCTAATGATCAAAGGTCCATTGGGACGAGGAAATACTTTGGTGGGTAGGAGTTCTTTTTTTTCGTTATTTTCTGCTGTAGGTAGTTCGTTCATATTTTAAATCAATTATATTTTGTACTTTTATTTCAAACAAATATAGTAAAATGATTCATTCAGAAAAATATATTCAAAGTGGTGCACATAAAATCTATACCCAATCATGGATCATAGAAAATGCAAAAGCCAATGTAGGAATCATTCATGGCATGTGGGAATATGGCGGCAGATATACGCATGTAGCCTTATACTTGAATAGCAGAGGCTATAATGTTTTTGCGATGGACCATATTGGCCATGGCAAAAGTGATGGCAAAAAAGGACATGTAGATTCATATGAATTATTATTAGATAGTGTACAATCCTTTTTAAACGAAATAAAAAGTCAATCGAATCTGGAAACGTTCTTATATGGCCATAGTATGGGAGGAAATGTATTGACTAATTTTTTAATAAAAAGACAGCCTGCTATTCAAGGAGCTATTCTCTCCTCGCCTTGGTATCAATTAGCTGAAGCACCTCCCACCTTTCAATTGTGGTTGGCTAAAGTGATGATCAACATTTATCCTTCTTTTCAAGATACTGCTAAAGTAGATCAGGCAGGTATTTCGAGAGATCCGATAGAAGTAGAAAAATATAAAAACGATCCGATGGTATTTAATAAAATTACACCTGCTTTTTTCTTTGGAGTGTATGAGGCGGGTTTATATGCCATTGAACATGCGAAAGAAATTAAAGTACCTAGTTTATTATTTCACGGTACTGCCGACCGATTGACTTCCTATAAAGGATCTGAAGCATTAGCAAAAAATGCAAACTCTAATGTAGAATTGGTATTACTAGAAGGTATGTATCACGAGACCCATAATGATATAGGCAAAGAAAAAGTATTGCAAATGATAGGCGATTGGTTAGATAAAAAAGTATAAAGTAGTGATTAAAGCACTTGTACAATCTATAAAAGCTCATAAATATATTTGGCTTTTTTCAACTCTATTATGTATTGTAATATCGCTCTACCTTTTTCGAATTTCTATTTTTAAATCTGCAGCTGGTTTTTTAATTCAAGAAGATAAAATTCCCAGCAGCTCTCAAGCATGCTATATATTATCGGGCAATGCCTTTGATAGAGGAAATAAAGCCATTGAATTATATAAGTCAAATAAGGTTATGCATTTTTATTGTAGTGGCGAAAACCTATCAAATGATTTGAAAGCCTTTGGTATCAATAAAAAAGAATGTGCTTTACAGAAAGAATATTTAGTAAAAAACCAAGTGCCCGATTCTTGTATTAGTCTTATTGAAAAAGGAACGAGCAGTTACGAAGAACTAAAAGCCATAGATAAGTATTGTCATGAACATTATATAGACAGAGCCATTATAGTTAGTTCTAAATTCCACACCAGAAGGATTCAATTGATATTAGATAAGATGGAAGCCTATACAAGCTTTACGGTGATAGGTGCCAGTAGCAGCAACTTCAAAGAGCTAGAATGGTGGAATAGCGAATACGGCTTAATCGCTTTAAATAATGAGTATGTGAAGTGGATGTATTATAAGTTAAAATATTAAAATCAACTTATTTTATCCAAAGAATATCCTATAATAAGTATATTTTTGTATATGCTTTTCGGTTTATCATTTAAAAATCTTTCACGAGTTCGTCAAATCATCGCTATACTTATTAAGTATGGTTTTGAAGACTTTGTGGTAAACACGCCGCTATTCAATTATTTGCCTAATAGCACCCAATTGAAGTGGACGCGTGAAGGTAGTCCTATTAACGAATACAATCGTGCTGAGCGCATTAGAATGGCGACGGAGGAGTTGGGACCTACTTTTATTAAATTGGCTCAATTACTTAGTAATAGACCTGATTTAATAGAAGAAGATTTAATACATGAACTCGAAAAATTACAAAGTGCTGTCCCTCCTTTTGAATTTAAGTATGTAAAAAGCATTATCAAAAGCGAAACAGGAAAAGATATTGAAGAACTTTTTAGAGAGTTTAATGAAAAGCCTATTGGTTCAGCTTCTATAGGACAGGTGCACAAAGCCAAATTAATTGATGGTACTGATGTAGTTGTTAAAGTACAAAGACCTAATGTACGTCGTTTAATAGAAACAGATTTATCCATCATCAAACATTTAGTTACACGTGGAGAAAACTACCTAAAAGAAAATGGAATTATAAATGCCATTGATATTGTAAATGCTTTTGAAAACTCTATGCAAAAAGAGTTAGACTATAAAAATGAAGCTAGAAATATTGAAGCATTCAGGAATTTTTATAAAAACTATAAAGACTTTTATATACCTAAAGCATTCAAAGAATATACTACAGAAAAAGTATTGGTTATTGAATACATTAATGGTTGTAAAATAACCGATATTAAACAGATGAAGTCCTGGGGAATAGACCCACGTAGGATTGCAGAGCGAGGCATGAACTTATACTTGATGCAAATGTTTGAGTATGGTTATTTTCATGCCGATCCACATCCGGGAAATATTTTAATTAAGCAAGATGGTACGATTTGTTTGATTGATTTTGGAATGGTGGGAAAATTAATGCGTCAAGATAAATATGCGTTTGCCGGTATTTTTATTGCCATGGCCAATAAAGATGCAAAGGCTACAGCCATCAATCTACGTAAGCTTGCCATTGATGACGAGATCAATGATTTACGACAATTTGAATATGATATCGCTTCTATCATCGATGATTTTTCAAACTTAGATGTTGGTGAAAGTAGCATTGTGGACATGAATAATCGTATGAGTCAATTGATGTACGACTATAAATTGCGAGTACCTGGTGGGGTATATCTATTGTTTAGAGTTTTAGCCATTTTAGAAGGGATTGGTAAAACGATTCATCCACATTTTAGATCAGATGATTTTATCAAACCATTTGGATTAAAAATACTCAAAGAACAATTCTCTCCGAAATTAGTTGCCGAAGATTTATATGCTAGCGCGAACGAACTAAGTACTTTTTTACAAGGTATTCCTTCGGATTTAAAAAATATTATTCGCCAAGTTAAACGAGGCAGATTAAATCTAAAAATTGAACATACAGGTTATGGCAAGTTAATCGATTCTTTCAATCGCAGTATTAATAGGCTCATACTTACGCTTATCATTATCACATTATTAATAGTATCTGCAATGACCGTTGAGTTTAGTCAAGGATTTTTAGGGCAGAAGTTTTTGGGTATTTCTCTTTTAAGCACCTCTATATTTCTATTTGATTGCTTATTAGGGTTGATTCTTCTATATAATGTATTACGAAGTAGAAAATACTAAAACATTTATCTACTAATTTGAAACTTCCTTTTCTCTTCTGAAGTAAAGTACTTTATTTGAACATAATAATGTCCACTGCTTAAGTTGTTCGTATTGATCACAAAATGATTTAATCCTTCTAAACCATCTATCGTTTGAGTGGCGCTTATCACTTGTCCAAATTCATTATTAATAGTATATGATATAGGCGTAGCCTGAACCAATACTACATCAAAATTAGCTTGTGTATTAGCTGGGTTTGGATAGATTTCACTGCATACCCCTTGTGAATGATTATTGACACAATCTTTATTGTTTGACAATATGGTTTCGCTATTATCATTCACCTCATACGCCTCTACACAAATATATCTATTGATATCCGTATTTTGAATCAAGAAAGCTGCGTTGAATAAATAGGTTTGTCGTTGACCTGGCAATAAAGTTCCTGTCCAATCTTCGCTGATAATATTTCCGTTTTCGATTCGAGCAAGTAATTTTGCATTGTTAATTATTCTTGAACCTACATTGCTTAATCGAACACCTATTTTAGTTTCAATAAATCCTGAAGGAGTTAGTGTTTCATACAACTTCAAATCATCCACTTGTATATCTAAATCACTAGGTTTGATACTGATTATTTTAGTCATAGAATCCACACAACCATCATTGCTAGTAGCTTCTAACGTAACCCAATAATCATTATTAGATAAGAATGTAAAACTAGGTGAGTTGCTTGTAGATGTGGCAGAAGTACTATCATTGAAATACCATATATAGGAGCTAGCACCGGAACTAGTATTAGTAAAAAATACGGGTAATGGAGCTACACCATAATTAGGCGTATAGGTATAATCTGCAATTGGAGGGGTACTTATCGTAATCATACGATTATACGAATCTTTACAACCATGAACTGTTTCTACTTCTAAATTAGCTGTATAATTTAAAGCTGAATTGCTTATATGATTCACATTTGGGGTACTATAATGATTTGTATCAATCGTCCAATTCCAATGATTGATTGTATCATCAATAAAAGTACTTCGATCAGTAAATGTTTTAATACTATTTAAGCAAGCGATACTATCCGTAAAATAAGCAGTAGGGGCGTTATAGATACGAATATAACGAGCAATACTATCTACACAACCAATGGCATTTTTAGCTTTAAAAGAAACCATATAACTACCTGGTGAGGGGAATATAAATCTAGGATTAGTTGTATTAAATGCATAACCTAATCCAGCACCAAAAATCCATTCACGTTGAATAATTGAAAAGGAACCAGTAACATCATTTATTTTGGTGGTATCTCCATAACAAAGACCACTAGCATCAAAATTAATATTCATTGCAGGGAATACTTCAAAACTATCTGAATAAGTGTCTGAGCAAGCTCCACTAGTAATGACCGTTAAGCTTAAAGGATATTTACCAGCAGATGGAAAATTATAGATGATACTAGGAGCTGTAGAAGTAGTTCCATTTACATTCCAATTCCATGAGCTAATAGTATATCCAACAGGAATAATACTGGCGTCTGATAAAATTACATTTGAATTCGCACAAGCAATTAATGAATTAATTCTTGCAATGGGTTTTTCGGAATACGAAACAATATGATTACTAAAATTACTACAACCAGAATCGGAGGTAGCTATTAATTGCACCGTATAAATACCTGTTGAATCGAAATAATGAATGGGTGAGAAGACTGTATCTGTTTGGCCATCACCAAAATTCCAACTAAAACTACTTAACACATCAGGTGCTAATGTACTAGATAAATTAATAGGCTTAAGCGTATCTCCTGCACAAATATTGGAAACTAAAAAATCTACAAACGGTGCATTGCCTCTAATTCTAATATTTATGGTATCTCTTTTCGAGCATCCAACAGAATCGAATGCTAAAAAGCTATAATCACCCGTTGTTGTAGCTAATGTAAGTATTGTTGTATCGAGTGTATTCCAAAGAATAGATTGAATTAAATCGGCACCCGTTGCAACTGTAATCGAGTTGCCATTGCACATAGAAGTATCTAGTCCAAATCCTACTTTAACATTAAAACTATCTATATCTATATTAATACTATCAGATGAAAAACAACCTAATGCATTATCTCTAAGTCGACACCAATATAGTTCATCGGTATTAGCATTTAGTGTAGGAGTTGTAGCTCCTGTATTCCATAGATAGCTTACAGGTCGAGTAGCAGAAGGATTTAATACAATTGAATTTCCTAAGCATAATAAGGTATCATTACCTAAATTAAATCGAATATCAACTTCTAATAAATTAAAAGTATCTCTAAAAACATTACTTTGACAATCTGTAAAATTAACCCAATAGGTTCCTCCAGCAGTAAAATTAACTTCAGAAGTAGTATCTCCTGTTGACCATAAATAATGTAGATGAGGTTGACCAGCGCTCAGCGTTATACTAGTTCCTAAACATACCGCTGTATCTCTCATCACAAAAGAAGTATAATTCGTATTATCAAATTTTACCAATACGGTATCATATGAAAATCTATTGAATATATCTACAACTCTAACGCTATATACTCCGCTACTTGTTGTATTTATGGCAGAATCTGTCGAACCTGTATTCCATAAATAAGATACGTATGAACCATCATTTTTAGCACTAAGTAATACATTCGTTCCTTGGCAAGTAGTAATATCAGGACCTAAATTTACGGGAGGTGCATACTTATCCATTAAATAATTTTGAATAGATGTTTTTTCTGTAGCACTTACTTTCCTTTTAAATATTAATAGTTCAGCAATATTCCCTTTCCAATAATTATTAGAATTTGCAGCTCCTACTTGAAATGCTAATGCTGAAGATCCTATCAAATCAACAGCTGGAGCGTATTTAATATCAGAATTGTTATTAATACTTAGTATAACGCTATCTGTTCCTGCGGTACAATCATATAAGTAATATCTATTTGGTGTTAAAGTTAGTAAACCAAACTTTTGTTCCCCATCAATAATTGTATTTGATTTAGCTAAAGTTGAAGTTCGCATTGATACATTACCTGGAGTGCCATTCACCCCTTTTGAAAACATACTTCGACTGATTAAAAAATCTTCTGTTTTAGAAAGAATAAAAAAGGAGTATTGCAAATTGATATTCAAATTCACATTGCCACAAGATAATAAATCATCAACTCCATCAAACTTCACACTTGGTAAATGATTTAAAGAATTTCTTTCTAAAAATGGTACACTAGAAGTTATTGTTTGTGATGCATCATAATTATTTAATGAATTATCTTCCCATAACAATACACTATCAGCAGTACCTGGAATGATATTGTCTGCTTTTAACCATAAGGATAAACTATCTATATTATTTATATCTATAGTTGAAAATTTAAATATGGATGAATAAATATTAAAGCCTGTTCCTGTATCAGCAATTACTTGCCAATAGTAGCTATTAGGACTTAGCGTTTGTAGAAATGAATTTCCAGTGATGGTTGAATCTGAAATTAATATAGGACTTAATGAAGGGTTGGTTGCTATAAGTATTTTGTATTTTAATTTACTAGGAATATGATTCCATAAAAAAGTAATCGTATTGGTAGCAAGTGTACTATTATTAGCTGGTGCATAGATAAAATTAAACCCTACACCCAAAACCGTAATATTAATCGTATCTATATATGTACACCCACTTATAGGATCGAAAACACTACACCAATAAACACCGCTTGTAGTAGCATTTATAGAGGATGATGTAGCGCCAGTATTCCACAAATAAGAAACTCCTGATCTAATTAATGCTTGAAGGTATACTGATTGACCTGGGATAATAGTAGTATCATTTCCTAAATTGAAACTTAAATTTTGAAGTGTAATAGTAAAAGTATCTCTTATAATATTTCCAGGACAGTCAGTCAATCTAACCCAAAAGGTGCCACTTGTGCTAAACGTTTTAATATTTGATGTGTCCCCATCTGACCATAAATAGCTATAATAAGCTGGACCAGCATTAATATTTAATACAGAGCCTATGCATAAAACAGTATCATTAAGTCTTAATCCTGTATAGGCGATATTATCTACCAATACATTGATCGTATCATATGAAATTCTATTAAATACATCTGTCACTCTTATACTATAAACACCACTAGTTGTAACTACAATCGCAGAATCAGTAGAGCCCGTATTCCATAAATACGATGCATAGGAATCATTGTTTTTTGCTGTAAGTAATTGACTACCACAAACCGTAAGATCTTTGCCTAAGTTAATTGGTGGAGCATATTTATCCATTAAATAATTTTCTATATTTGACTGTTCTATATTTGTCAATCTTCTTTTATATAATAATACTTCACTGATATTTCCTTTCCATAATGCAGTACCTATCGATCCTCCTATTTGAAAAGGACTAGTAGTTGTTCCAACTAAATCTACAGTTGGAATATATTTCAATTCCAGTGTTTTGTTGATATACAAATTAGATGAATCTAAATTTGTATTAGTACTATATAAATAATATTTAGTATTCGAGATTGTGGTGGTACCTGTTCGTGTTTCGAGATCGATATTGGAGGCTATTTTATTGGTTGTGCTTACGTATAACATTACATTACCTTGTGAAGAAGTATTCCCTTTACTAAATAACGTACGGTTTAACACTGCAGTCATATCACTAGTTTTAGCAATAACAAAAGAGCTATATTGGCCATTAATATTAAGATTTACATTTCCACTTGCCATTAAATCACTACCATCAAAACTAACCGTTGGATAACCATTGAGCGCATTATATTTAAGTGTTGGTTTTCGTGTACTAAGAGTTTGTGTTGCAGTAAAGTTATTCGGACTATTATCGGGCCATACAGATACCGTATCTCCTAATCCTGGAATTATATCTTCTGCTTTTACCCAAAAGGCTAAGCTATCATATAATGTTGGTGAAACAATTGTAAATTTATAAATAGAAGAATTTAGATTAAATCCTAATCCTGTATCTGCAAATACTTGCCAGTAATAAGTATTGGGTGTTAATGTGGCATTAGAGGAAGAACTTACGATTAAAGAATCTGATATAATAAGTGGACTAAGAGAGGGAGATAATGAGATGTTTAATTTATATCTAGGTGTTCTTGAGATATCATTCCATTTAAAATTAATTAGATTAGAAGATAGAGTAATATTATTTGCAGGAGCATAACTAAAATTAACTGCAAATGTGTATATAGATATAAAAATACAAATTACAAGTGTAAATATTTTTTTCATATAGGCTAACTAAGTGGCCTAAAATTAATTGATTTAATTAACAATTCAAAAACTACATCAAATAAAAAAAGCTATCCTCTAGATTAAAAGGATAGCTTTTATAAATATATTTATATATTTTCTTATCTTAATTGAAGAATTCTAAATTCAGTTCTTCTATTTTGTTGATGCTGTTCATCTGTACATGTTGATTTAATATTTCCTTCACAAGGACAATTTACTTTTAACATAGATTCTCCATATCCTTTTGCTGTCATTCTAGAGGCATCTATTCCTTTTGAAACTAAATATTTCACTACGGCATTAGCTCTTTTTTGAGAAAGCTTTAAGTTATAATCTGCACTACTTCTGCAATCTGTATGGCTGCCTAATTCTATCTTCATATTTGGATATTTTATCATGGCAGGTAGCACATATAAATCTAGTTGTTTAGCTGCGTCTGGTCTGATATTGAATTTATCTAAATCATAATAAATATTTGGAATTTCGATTACTTCTCCTTCACATAATAATTCAAGTGAAACATTTTCATAAATAGTAGATGGTGCTGATTTTCCTACAGTTGAAATTTCTCTAACTTCTTTTCCATAAGAGCATCCTTCTTTAGGTGATACAGCCGTTATTATTAATTCATAATTTGAATTTGGTTGAAGACCATAAGTACATCTACCTTCATTTCCTGCTGTACAAGGGAAAGATCTACCCGTTTTTTTATCATTTAATGTTATTTGAGCGCCATTCATTATGGTACCATCTTTATCAGTAACACTAACTACTAAGTCAATATTTTCAGATTTTTTTAATGGGATTTCCACTTTTGTATTACCGCTCATTGAAGTTGTAACTTCCATAGAGTTTTTTCTATATCCATCTTTTGTAACCGTAAGCAAGTATTTCATACCACCTCTAACTGGACTGAATTTAAAGCCACCTAAAGTAGAAGTAGTTGCAATAGGTAAATTGATAATTTCAACTTTAGCACCTTCAATAAGTTGGTTTGTTTTAGCGTCATATACGATACCGTCAATACTTTGAATTGGTTCTCTATCAAAAGCATAAATATCATCTTCTCCCATTCCACCATCTCTATTAGATGTAAAATAGCCTGATTTACCATCTTCGGCCATTACATAACCAAAATCATCTTTATTACTATTTATTGGAGCTCCTAAATTTACCGGTTTATCAAAACCATTACCTTGAGGAGATGCAACAAAAATATCTAACCCTCCTAAACCATTTCTACTATCTGAAGAAAAATATAGTGTACCATCATCATGTATATAAGGAAACATTTCTTTACCTGGAGTATTTATGTTTTTACCTAAATTTACTGGAGCACCCCATGTATTACCTTGTTTTGTAGATACATAAATATCCGTTTCACCCTCACCACCTGGCATATCTGAAATGAAATATAATTTTTGACCATCTTTGCTTAAACTAGGATGTGCTACATTATACTCTTTATTACAAAAAGATAAAGCTGATAATTCTACCCATTTATGATCTGTTTCATTATAAGATGCTTTAACAATAATCAATTTTACTAAATTATCACTGCCTTTAGTTGCTTTACACTTAATGTAATTATTTCTTGTAAAGTATACCTCATTAAAATCTTTTGAAAAAGTTGCAGATCCTTCATGATACTTTCTATTTGGCTGATTACCTTTTATTCTAACTGGAGATTCTAAAACCGTATTAGAATTTTTCTTTGCAAAATATAAATCCTGAAAATTACTATAAGTCCATAAATCTGTTCTCTTTGTAGCTCCATCTTTACCTCTATTAGATACAAAAACAATTCCGTCTTTAAAGTAGACAGGACTGTATTCAAAAGTTTTAGTATTGATATTGATTGGGCTAACTGAATATGATTTATTAGGTTCTAATAAAGATTTAGATTCTGTAGCAATAGATTTATTATCCGTACCTCTCATATCACTAGGCATGATACTAGAGTAACTAGTAAAATACTTTGCAGCTTCTTCATATTTTCCATTTGCTTTTAAAGCTTGTGCATATTGCAAAATATTAGCTGCTTTTGCGTTTGGTAATGCAGCTAAAGTACCATACCATTTTTCGGCTTCTACCGTATTATTTATCAATCTGTATGAATCAGCCAATTTTTCCATCGCAGCATTATTGGATGGATTTTTTGTAATAATTCTAGTATAAATATCTATGGCTCTTTGAAAATTAAACTTTGAAAAAGCTCTATTCCCTGCATTCATTGCCCCTGATTGAGCATAAGAAACACTGCTAATAACAATAAAAAAGGCTACTAATAAATTAATTTTATATTTCATTTTTGATTTTATAATTTCTTCTAAATTTTTTAATATATTTTTCTTGATTAGAAATATTTCACATATCTAGGATTTACGATTCTTGATTTATCATATGCAAAATCATACCCTAACATTACTTCATGTGTTCCTCCTGCATATTTGGTCAAACCAGAAACAGTTAAATCATATGCATATCCAATATGGAATTGAGGAGCAACATAAAAATCTCCAAAAAAGTCGTACGAATCACCTACACGGTATGATGCACCTAACCAAATTCTATCTATAAATAAAAATGATGCTGTGATATCAAAATCTAATGGGGCATTATGTACATATTTCATTAAAAATGAAGGTCTGAATTTTACTTTTTTACCTAGATTAAATACATATCCTGCCGTTAACAAATAATGTCTGTATAATCTAGCATAATCCGCTTTATCACCAGCATATTTTACTTTGTCATTTAAACTGAAATTTAATAGATGAGGCACAGAAGCACCTATGTAGTATTTTTTACCATATAAGTATAAACCAGCCCCTACATTTGGTAACCATAAATTATGATTATTTGCAAATGTTGGATCTACTCCTGTCATTCCTGGATTTGTAGTTAAGTCTGCTAATCTATTTTGATAATTAGTAATACCAACTTGTAAACCGAAAGATAATCTTGTCGTTTTCTTTTTACCTAAAGGCAATCTATATGCATATGATAATTGAAATCCGTTAGATTGTACGGATCCTAATTTATCAAAAGTATAAATTAAACCCATTGCGCTATTAGATTTAGCTAATGGAGAGTGAATACTTATTGAAGCAGATGTAGGAGCACCATCTATATTTGTCCATTGTTTTCTGCCTATTGCCATTACGTTAACTACATCATGACTTCCTGCATATGCTGGATTTAAATACAAACCATTAAACATATAAAATGTATAATGTGCATCCTGTTGTGCATGAAGCGAAATTGCGCAGACTACTGATATTAATATTAAATATATTCTTTTCATTATTTATAAATAATTATTATGTTTTTGATCTATTTTTTATCTGTTAATTTGTAAAAATCCTGCCTGATTTTTAATTCCGTCTACATTAAACTTAACTAAGTAATAGTAGGTACCATCTGGTAATGCACCATTTTGTCTATTGTTTCCTATGAATCCATCAGTTGTATTGTTTTTATAACCAGTTACTCCATTAGTCCAAACTTCATCTCCCCATCTACTGAATACTGTTACTTCTGCATTTGGAAAATTATCAATACCTTCTATATTCCAGAAGTCATTGATACCATCACCATTAGGAGAGAATCCTTGAGGAATAAATAATGTTTTGTTTTGTATAATAATATGAACTAAAGATGTATCACATAAACCAGTAGCTGTATCACAAAGTGTATAGCAGAATTCGTCATTACCACTATATCCATTATTTGGAGTATAAGTGACAGTACCGTTATTTATAGTTACTGAACCATTTGTTGGATTTGAACATAATGAAATAATACTATTGCCAGAATAAACATCATTAGCCAATAAATTAATTGTTGTTGCTGTATTTAATGGTGTAGTAGCATAATCTTCATTGGCTTTTGGTCCTACAAAAACTAATATAGCAGTAGTATCACATAAACCATTATTATCACAAACTATATATGCTATGGTATCTATTCCCGCAAATGCCGAATCTGCAGTAAATGATACCGTTCCATCAGGATTTAACACAGTTGTACCTGCATTTGGATTTAAACCTATAGCAAAACTAATGGATAAAGTATCTCCCATATCCGGGTCTGTATCATTATTAAGTGGACTTACAATAATTGTACTTTCAGTATATATTGCTATATCTACATTTCCTACTGGAGGATCATTTACTGGATATACATTTATAATTAAAACAACTGTATCGCATAATGTGTCTCTATCATCACATGCTATCAACAATACTGTATCACTACCATACTGATTTGTATTTGGATGAATCAAAATACATGTATCGGTTAAATTAGTAAATACACCATTTTCCCATATACCTACAATACTTGTAGTAACATTATCTCCATCGATATCATATAATGGAACACATAAAGTACTATCTGTATCCTCAGGTAAATTAACAATCATAGTATCAATATCAGCTCCTGTAGGATCTGTAATATGAGGTGGATTTCTACATTCGCCAACATTTACATATACAAAAGCTGAATTACATAAACTTGGTAATCCATTATCACATGCAGTATATGAAAATAAATCTACTCCAAAAAATCCTGGATTAGATATATAAATAATTTGACTATCATTTAAAATTCTAGCAAATCCATTAGATGGTGCTATAAGACTAGTAATAGTTATAATATTACCGTCAGCATCGAAGTCATTTGTTCTTACATTAACAACTATTGAGTCGTCATTTCTACAGCTATTTATAGTATCATTTAATATTTGTGGTGCGAAACCATTACAAGGATAGGTAGAGTTTACAAATACATATAACGATGCAGTGTCTGTTCCACAAGTATTTGTATTTACATATACGATTGTATCATAAGCTCCAAATAATGTACTATCACTAGCATAACTTATACTATTTCCTACTACACTAGCTGTACCATGATTTGGACCTGAAATAATTGTAGTTGTTAAGTAATTCCCTATATCGTTTACACTTACATTAAATATTCGGTTACATAATGAAGAATATCCTGTTGCTCCTATATCATCTAATGATGAAGGTGGAATACATCTCTCTAAAACATTAATATATACGATAGCTGTATCACATCCACAAGTTGAGCATATTTCATACATTAACATATCAGTTCCAGAATAAGTAGAATCAGAAACATATGTTAATACAGATCCACTTAATGAAGCTATAGCATGTAAAGGATTAATAATAATACTTATTGAAGTAATCGTACTATCACTAATATCGTTTGTGGTAAGATCTAATGTACTTGTTAAACCTGATTCTTGTGTTAAAGAATCATTAGTAGCTGTTGGTGCTGCACATGGAGATAAAACAGTATAGTAAACATATGCTGTATCACATTTACCACAACTATTACAAGCTCTATATAAAATTGTATCCATACCTACATAAAATGAATCTGGGGTATAGGTTAGTGAATCTAAACCAACTAAAGATGATGTACCATGAAATGGACCAGATAAAATAGTAGAACTAGTAAATCCTTGACCTAAAGCTGTTGTATCATTTTGTAAAAAATTTAAAAAGCTAGAAGTATTCAAGCCTATAATACTATTGTCATCAATACTATTAACGGCAATACATGGTGGTCTTCTTACAAGTATTACTACCTGAGATGATGCACAACCACATCCACTTGGAGTATCACATACAGTATAAAAGAAAAAATCATTACCCACATATCCAACATTAGGCGTGTATACTATACTATCCCCATTAATTATAGTAACTGAACCATGGCTAGGGCCAGTTGTTATAGTTAAAGATGGTGCAGGTGTAGATGCACCAACCGAATCATTTTGACCAATCCAAACCATAACCGGCACACCTGAATAAGTTGAATCTAAATCTGCCTTAGCAAATGGACAGGTTTGTGAAAACACATTATTGTTCATAAATAGCAGTATAAAGAAACTTGCTATCATGACTAGTACAAAACTTTTACTATTTTTTTTCATCATTAATTTTCTAATATTATTTAAAGTATTTTATTATTTAATTAAAATTTATAGATTTTAAATTCAGTTCTTCTATTCTCCTGATGTTGTTCTTCTGTACAAGGAGAGTTATTGCCAGGTTCACAATTACAACCATTTTTAATTCTACTTTCACCGTAACCTGCTGCTATTAATCTAAATGGATTAATACCATTTTTAATTAAATAATTTACAGCTGCTTCAGCACGTTTTGCAGATAACCACATATTATATGTTTTAGATGATCTACAATCTGTATGCGAACCAAGTTCAATTTCCATTGTTGGATTATCTTTTAATAATTTCACTAATTTGTCTAATATTAAAGCGGCATCAGGACGAATGTAGAATTTATCTAAATCATATAAGATATCTTTTAATTCAATAGATGTATTAATCATTTCCCTTCTCAATTCTATAGTGATATTTAAATCGGCTGGAGCTTTAACTCCTTTTGTATTAAATGTTGTAGAATTGGCTAGATATTTTTCTGATTCATTTATTGTTTTTTCTGCTACTACTTTGTATTCTGTTTCTGTTTCTAAATCATAGAATACATGTCCATTGGCATTGGTAACTTTAGGTGCTTCTTGGTTCGTTTTTAAAGAAATTAATTTAACGTCTGCAGCAGAAATTGGCGTTTTTAATTTAGAATCAATTACATAAACATCCAATAATATTCCTGCTTTTTTCTTTAATGGAATTTGAATGTTTTGACTTTCATTTTTCATATCTAATATCATGTCTTTTGAAACATAATCTATGTTAGATGCTAAAATTCTATATTTTTTATATGGTTCAACTTCAAAGCAAAAACTTCCTTTTTCATCTGCAGTTAATTCTTTAACCATTCTAGTTCCATCATACAGTTTTACATTTGATCCAGGTAATTTAGCAGAAGTTTCTGCGTCAATTACATCTCCACATATAGTTAATCCAGCTTTTGTAAAACTATAGATATCATCATCACCAATTCCACCCGCTCTATTTGATGTAAAATATCCTTCTGAACCAGACTCATTTTGAACATAACCAAAATCATCTGCAGATGAATTAACTGGTGCTCCTAAATTGACAATTTTACTCCATTTATTATCTGAATCTTTACGAATATAATATACATCTAACCCACCTAAACCAAAGTGTCCGTCAGATGCAAAATACAATGTATTATCAGCAGCAAAAAACGGAAATGATTCATTTCCTGCAGTATTAATTTCTTTTAAATTTTGAGGTGTGCCCCAAGTATATCCTTCTTTTTTAGATACATAAATATCGCTACCTCCCAAACCACCTGGCATATCGCTAGTAAAATACATTTCTTGGCCATCTCTACTTATTGCAGGATGAGCACAAGAATATTGGTCGTTATTGTAAGGAAAATCTTGAATTAATTTATCTCCAAATTTATTTTCTGCTGACACATAACTTAATCTGAAAATTTTAAGTTTTACAGATTTATCTGTTGCACGTACAAATTTATTTGTGTAATTACTTCTAGTTAAATACAAATCATTTAATTCTCTATCAATAGTTAAAGGTCCTTCATGATATTTACCATTTATGGTATTACCTAAAAATAATTCAGGCTTTGAAAAATTAGATGTATTTATACTATCTTTATTAACTGTGTATACTTGTGTAAATGGTCTTTGTGTCCATGGATCTATATTTCCTGTGCTAATTCCATTTGAAACAAATAATACTTCATTTTTGTAGATGTAAGGACTGTAATCAGAATATTTTGTATTGAAAGGACAAATAGTTACATCATACATTGGATTATCTCTACCTAATACTGTTATTAACTCTATACCTTTCAAAATTTCTGTAGATCTTTTATCTTTCGGAGCAAATATAGCATATTCTTGATAAAAAGCCTTTGCTTCATCATATTTAGCATTATTACGTAATGCCTGAGCATAATAAAATTTATTAATTGGATCAGCTCCTTCTATAGTAATTAATTGTCCATACCAGAATTCTGCCAATTGTGAATTGTTTAATAGTCTATAACTATCTGCTATTTTTTGTTTCGTATATAAGTCATTAGGATTTTTCTTAATTAATTTTTCATATGCTTTTGCAGCATTAGTAAAATCAAAACTTTCAAATAATTTATCTGCACTTTTAGTTGCATTACTTTGTGAAAAGGCTATATTTGAAGTAATAACAAGTAACAGAAGAATTTTAAAAAGATAGTTTATATATCTCATATTGTATATGATTTAATGAGTATTTAATGTTTTAGAAATAAGTTACATATCTTGGAGTTACAAATCTGGTTCTATCTGATCCAAAATTATATCCTAACATCACTTCATGTGAGCCTTTTTGATAACCATGTAAATTATCAAACTCATAATCGTATGCATAACCAATTCTTAATTGTGGTGTTAATTTAAATTCAGTTAAAGCCACTATTCTATTTCCTCTTAAGTTGCTATTACCTAAATCTTTTTTCCCAACACCAAATCTGTAACTAGCACCTAACCATATTCTATTGATAAATAAAAATGACCCTGTTACATCAATACTTACTGGAGCATTTTTAGTTACTTTAACTAAAGTTGATGGCTTGAATTTTACTTTTGCATCTTCTTTACCAATAACTCCTCCTGCTGTGAAGATATAATGATTATATAATTTTGATAATGTTGCTCTATCTGTTACTGTACTCCAATTTTTAGATAAACTCATATTTAAAATATGGGGTACAGATACTCCTACATAATATTTCTTACTATATAAGTATGCACCAAATCCAACATTTGGTAAAAATAAATTTCTGTCAGCCGAAAACGAAATATCATTAGGGTCTATTGGAAGTTTAGCATCTGTTAAACTTGAATGATAATACATACCACCTGCTTGAATACCTAAAGACAATTTAGTCCCATTTTTAAATCTAAGTCTATAAGCATAATCAATATAACCAGATACTGTCTTATCTAAACCTAGCATATCAAAATTAAGCATACCTCCTAATGCATATTGATCTTTTTTTAATGGTGCATTTACTGCTATTGTACCTGATCTAGGTGCTCCTTTTATTCCTACCCATTGATGTCTGTATAATGCTGTTATACTTACACATTCTTGACTGCCTGTATATGCTGGATTTACGTACATACCATTAAACATATACATACTGTATTCGGCATCTTGTTGTGCAGATAATTTAATTATACTTACACATATGATAAAACTGAATATTATGAGTTTTTTCATTTTATTGCTTATTACGTTTATTAATATTTTTATTGTTAATTTAAAATATAAAATGAAACGGTACAGTTGTACCGTTTCATCAAAAAATTTAGTTTGAACCTCTATGTATTGCTACAAATTGAGCTCTTGGCGCTGAACCATCTTTCAAGTCTAGTAACATATAATATGTACCGTCTGGTAAAGGTTTTCCAAAATCATTAGCACCATCCCAAAGTCTTGAGAAATATGGTTGTTTACTATCCCATACTTCATCGCCCCATCTATTAAAGAATTTAGCTGTTGCATTAGGATAATTTGCAATTCCTGGGATTTCAAAATAATCATTAGTTCCATCTCCATCTGGTGAGAATCCATTTGGAATATAAAGTGAATCAAAGATTACATTTATATGCACCCATGCGGTATCACATAAAGTAGTATCTGTATAGGTTACACACAGTATATATTCAAATGAATCTGGTCCTAGATAATCTTGATTTGGTGTATATGTAACCGTTCCATCACTATTGACTATAGTTGTACCATTAACCGTATTCGTAATGATGGTAACTGATGTATCAATTCCTCCGCTTGGTATGGTATCATTAAATAGGATATCAATCATTGTAGGATTATTTATACCGACTGTACTATAATCATCAACTGCGACCACGTTTGTTCCATACGTTGGCAATACTATAATTATCATATAAACAGTATCACAACCTCCAAATCCATCACACATAACTACTACAGCCACATATGTTCCCGGAACACTTGGTATATATCTGAAACATGAATCAGATGTGAAATACATCGTATCTCCTACAGGATATACTAAGATAGTACCTGAAACGGAATTAGAATCTGCGTCAAAAACTTCTATACAAGTATCTAATATTGCTGTATCATAAACTACATAGAATAATGTATCTACACCATTCTCTATAATAGGTGGATGATTATTACAAGAATCTACTGTAATATATACTATACCAAACGATCCTATATTTACTAAGTTTGGTGTTCCATTATCAATAATTTGATAGAAGATTGTATCTGTTCCCACAAATCCTAAATCAGGACAATAAGTTATAAAACTATCTCCAACTTGAGTAGCAGTTCCATGATTACCACTTATTACAAAATTTATTCGTATTGAATCTAAGTCTAAATCATAATCATTTAATAATACATTTATAGTTGAACAGCTATCCTTACATGTAGTTAAGTTGTCTGCCACTACATTCGGGTGATGATCATTGCACGCGTAATTTGGCATTGAAATAACTATGATTCCTGTATCAAATCCACATAAACTGCTAATTTCGTAGTAAAGTGTATCAATTTGATTTCTAGCAGCCACTCCAATAGGTGTATAAGTTATTACATTGCCTATTACGGTATCAGTACCCCATATACCATGTCTAATAACTGTAAGAGTTACTGGTCCACTAATCGTATCATTTGTAACAGGATTAAATGTAGTTCCACATATAAACCCATTAGCTCTGATTGAATCGTTTACTGCAATTGGAGCTGGGCAACAACCATATATATCTACATAAACTATTCCTGTATCAAATCCACATAGTGTTTTAACAGCATATACAAAGAAGTCTCTTCCACAAATAGTATCCGTTGAAACATATTTAATGGTGTTTCCAACTAGAACTGCTGTTCCATGTAATGGAGCTGTTACTAATGCAAAACTTGTTAATGGATTACCAAATAATGAATCGTTAGCTAACACGTTCAATATGGAGCTATCTCCAACATGTAATAAATATCCATCTACTATTGCTAATGGAGGAGAACATGCTATTACATTCACATAAACCGTAGCAGTATCTGTATTACCAAATGAATCACATAATACATATCTAAACGAATCTATTCCAATAAATCCGATGTTTGGTGAATAACAAATGGATGTATCTGTATACGAAACAGATCCACTAGCAGCTGCTGGCGAAGGTATTCCACAGATATGGATAGGGCCATAACCAGTATCATTTACTCTAACATCGTAACAAATTGAATTATTTACACCCGTTAATAATGAATCATCAACTGCATTTAAATTAACAGTTACTGTAATAAACACCCATGCTGTATCACATAATGGTCCAGGTGTTCTTCTTGGCACATCACAAATTGCATATCTAAATGAATCTCTTCCTACATATCCAGAATCTGGTAAATAAGTTACTGTTCCATCTGGATTTACTATAACAGTACCATTAGATGGTGTTGTCAATATACTTGGTGTTGTTATTGAATCTCCATCTGGGTCAACATCATTAACTCTAACATCTACTGTTACTGGTGAATTTTGATTTGTAGTTCTAAAATCATCTCCTGCAACTGGAGCTCTATTCATCATTGTATCTGTTATGGTAACGATTTGCATTGCTGTATCACATAATGGGTTTGGTAATAACGTTGTTACGTCACAGATACTATAGTATAATGTATCATAGTAAATACCTGGCATACTCATACTTCCTGGTATTGGTGTATACGTTGTACTTCCTCCTGGATTTAATACCCATGTTCCATGTGCACTCGTACTACTTATTAAACTCACTATTACTGGATCTGAATCTGCATCTCCATCATTTGCCAAAGTATTAAACCATGCACTCACTAATGGTGTTGTTGTTGCAAAATCATTTCCTGCATATGGTGGATGATTTAGTTCTACCACTGAAGTATCAATTACTGTTACATAAACCCATGACGTATCACATAATACATTCACAGGATATACAGATCTATCACAAACTACGTATTGAAATGAATCTACTAGGCCTAATGGTGAACCTGTATTACTTGTGTATACACCAGTTCCATTTCCTGTTGGTGTCCATGTTCCGTTTGATGGACTAAGAATATAAGTAAATGTTAATGGGTCGCCATTTGGATCTGTTGCTGCAGGTGATATATTCACGCCCGTACTACTTCCTCTGTTTACTATCACTGCTAATGGTGTTGCTACCGGTGGAGAGTTTACTGGAGTAATAATAATTCTAACTATTGATGTATCACATAATGTTGGGGAACCATTATCACAAGTAATTAAGCATATTGAATCTGTACCAAGGTAAGTTGCAGTTGGCCTATATGTTAAACAAATAGTATGTGGATGGCTAACATTACTTACTATTGGACCACTTATTAATGTACCATGAATTGGTCCACCACAAATTGAAACGTTGTGCAAGTCAATTGAATCAAGATCTGCAATTGGAATACAAACAGTTATTACTGAATCTTGTGGAATGCTAATTAATGTATCTGGCACTCTTGGCTTATCATTTATTGAGCAAATACTAATTGTCCAAGTAGCAGTATCACAATCATTTGGACACTGCACATTACAAATGGTATAAATTACTGTATCCATACCAAAGAAATTAGTGTTAGGAGTATAGTTAAATGTTCCATTTAAATTATTAACAGCTACTCCTCCTCTTGGAGCTCTAATGATAGCATATGTATTTGCATCATTTTCTGGATCTGAATCGTTGATGGATACATTTATATTTGTTATTGCAATTCCATCACATATACTTGATGTATCATCTAATGCTACTGGTCTTTGATTCACATGAATAAAAAATGTATCTCTCAATCTACATAAATATGGAGTATTAATTGCTATTGCTTCATATCCATTATCTACACCTGTTGGACTAACTGTAATTGGATTCAAATCATTTCTAATGAATGAACCTCCTAAATTATTCCATGTTACATTGAACACATCAAAACTAATGTTTGGTGTTAATACCACTGAAGAGCCTCTACATATAGAATCGTCAGCTGCAGTTATCGTAAGTGAAGGTGATGGATTAACAGTAATATTCACTGTTGAATTACTATAACACAAGCTACTAGCTGGTGGTGTATATGTTATCGTATGAACACCAACTCCTGCTATTGTTGGACTAAATATATCTCCTGAAATACCTGTACCGCTGAATGTTCCTCCTGCTGGTGAACCTATTAATGTAATAGCTGGAGCGTTAGAACAAATTGCTGCTGGTGCACCTGTTATGATTGAAGGATTGGTAGTAATTATAGTAAATGTTATTGTAGTATCTGAAATACATCCATTTCCATTTGTATATCTATAATTAATTATACGTGTACCTGCTCCTGACAATGATGGATAAAATATATTTGAAACAACTCCAATACCTGAGAATGTTCCTCCACTAGGAACTGCAGTTAAAGGATAAGGAGGGTCTGTTGTACAATGTATAGTATCTATACTGGTAATGCTTGCTTTAGTTTTAGAATTAACTTTAACTGAGTCCATTTTACTAGCTTGACAACCAAGTGCATCAGTAACGATGATCGTATAATAATACGTTCCTTCAGTATTTGGATTAATGGTGGTAATTTGAGTGTTTATAGGTGAGATACTTGTACCCGACCATAAATAACTAAATGGTGCTGTTCCTCCAACCGCTAAAGCAGTTAGAATTGAACTAGAACCTGTTCCCTCACACCATGAAACATTTGTTGGTGAAATGTTTACACTAAGAGTAGAAGGCGCTATTCTCATCAACATAGTGTCACTTGCTGTACAGCCATTTTGATCTGTTACTACTAGGTTATAATATGTATCTGATCCTAAATTTCCTATATATGGATTTGCAACAGTTGTAGGTGATCTAAATGCTGTTGGTGGTGACCATTGATATGTGTATGGTGGTGTTCCTCCTGATCCTGCAGGAAATCCTCCTACTTGTATAGAATCTGAAGAGCATGAAACCATAGTTCTATCAATTCCTGCATCTGCATTTGGACGAGGATTAATTATTATAGTGGCTGATCCATGCATTCTTATAACACAACCATTTGCTGTTGTTGCATTAACTGTGTAAACTCCTGCTGTTGTTTGTAAACCAAAAGATATTGCATTACCAGTTCCTGCTACTGGAGCGCCTACGTTTGTACCAAAGTTATATACTAATTGATAACTAGTTCCTACCAAACTACTATCTAAAGAAATTTGAACTCCAGTTCCTCCTTGACAATATGCGCCACCACCCGTTACATTAAAACTATCAGGTGCTGGATCAACTATTACATTGAAAGACGTAGTGTATGTACAACCAGCTGCATCAGTTACATTTATACTGTATGTATAAGTACCTCTAGTTTGAGGACTTACTATAGCTTGCGCAGGATTTAATGTAGGTATAGCTCCAGACCATGTATAGCTATAAGGTGCTCTACCTCCGCTTACTATACCTGTTAATGTTACATTTCCTCCACTATATTCACACCATCTAGTTGCCCCACTAGGAGAGATTGTTAATGATAAGTTTGATGGAACTACATTTATTAATACATTATCTGATGCGAAACAGCCATTTGAATCTGTTACCGTTAATGTATATAGTGTTGTTGTATCTATATCTCTAATATATGGATTTGCTATCGTGGTCGATGAAACTATACCGGTTGAAGGTGTCCAAGAATAAGTATAGGGAGATCTCCCTCCACTTGCTGATGGCGTACCTCCAACTCTAACACTGTCACTTGGACAATCAAACATTGTATGATCTCCTCCTGCATCTGCTATTGGATTACTTCTAATTACAACTATCGCGCTACCTGACATTGTTGCGGAACAAGAATTTGCTGTAGTAGCTATAACTGTATATGTACCTGCTGCTGATTGACTACCAAAAGATATTGCACCACCAATTGAAACTATTGGAGCTCCGATATTAATACCAGAGTTAAGTACTAATTGATAAGAAACTCCTACCTCTGAATTAGATAAAGTAATATTTGGTCCAACTCCGCCTAAACAGTATGTACCTCCACCTAAAACAACAAATGATGTGTCAGGTAAAGGATAAACAATAACGCTTGCAATTGCTGCAACTTGACAACCATTAGCATCTGTAACTACTATTGGATATGAATATGAACCAGCAGTATCAGGAGAAGCATTAATTACTTGTGTATTATTAGGTATTATATTCACCCCTGACCATTGATATGTATATGGAGCTGTCCCTCCAGTTATATTTGCAGTATATTGTATTGAATCGTTATTGCTTTCACACCAAGCAGTAGTTCTACTTGTTGTAATAGACACTGCTAAAGTTGGTGGTACAACTTCTACTAATACTGAATCAGAATTACTACAACCATTAGTATCTGTAACCAATAAATTATATTCTATTCTAGAACCTATTCTACTTATATAAGGATTTGCACTACTATCATAACCTGGGTGCATACCTGCATTAGGTGTCCAATAATACGTGTAAGACCCTGTTGTACCTGATGCCGAAGGTGATCCTCCTAACCTTATGCTGTCTGCATTACATGAAACTAATACTTGATCAGGTCCTGCATCTGCTCTTGGTATTGGATTAGTAGCTATAGTTACAGTATTATTTAAAAACACATCACAAGGAACTGAACTCGTTGCTCTAACTGAATATATACCAGTTAATGTTTGTAATCCAAATGATATTGGTGCACCAGTTCCACTGATTGGCAACCCTAAAAATCCTCCATTTAAGAATAATTGATAAGAAACTCCTAATTCACTAGAGGATAATGATACGGGAACTCCTAAAGAGCCTGCACAGTATGTACCTCCACCTAAAACTCTAATGGTTGTATCCGGTATATTATTTACTGTTATTGTCAATGATGCAGTATCGATACATCCTTTACTATCAGTAATTGTCAATCTATAAGTATATGATCCTGGTGTATTTGGATGGGGTGTTGTTGTAGGTGATACCGTTGAAGATAAACTTGAACCAGACCATAAATATGTATATGGTGGAGTTCCTCCTGAAGGACTAGCAAATAATAAAGTTGATCCTGTTGAATAAGCACACCAAGAAGTTGGTCCAAAAGGCACAATAGTAGCTCGTAAGCTTGATTCTTGAGTGGTAACTTGAACTGAATCTGCTGCAATACAACCAAATAGATCTGATACTACTATGGTATATGTAACATTAGATAAGATTCCTTTTACTACAGGATTTGAAACACTTGTAGAATTTAAACCCGTAGATGGTGTCCAAGTATAAGTAAATGGTGGATTTAAACCAATTGCTGTTGGTAATGATCCAATTGTAATTGAATCATTCGGACATGTATAAATAATTTGGTTTGGTCCTGCATTTACTGTTGGTAATGGTCTTATTGAAACTATTGCAAAACCTGTCATATTGGTGATACAGCTACTAAAGCTTATTCTTGCTTGAACTGTATAGTTTCCTGCTATAGTTTGATTTGGGAAAGTTAATGCAGCTCCTGTACCAGATAATACCGTTGTTGTTAATATACCATCTCTCACTAGTGTATATGATACTCCTATTTCACTACCCGATAATGTTACAGGAACTCCTGTTCCTCCTGAACAAAATGATCCACCACCACCTACAGTATACAAGGTTGCAGTATTATATACAGTAATGGTAATTGGTGCTTTTGCAGAACACCCCACTCTATCAACTACTAATACTGTATCATTATATGTACCTCTTAATTGTGGATTAGCAAAAACTACAACTGTATTTGTAGGTGCTATTGAACTTCCAATCCAAGAATATGAATATGGAGTTACACCGCCTGTAGTAACTGATGTTAATGCTACACTGCTACCGCTAAGTGCACACCATGAAGTGCTACCTCCTGCTAATATAGATGTCGCTAATGTTGAATTTGCAACAGAAACTAATATTTCGTTAGAATCAACACAACCATTAGCATCTGTTACTACTACTTTATATGTTGTGTTTAAAGATATATCTGTAACAATTGGATTAGATATATTCGTAGAAACTAATCCTGCTGTTGGTGTCCAATTATAAGTATATGGAGCTAATCCTCCAGATGCAGTTGAAGATAAAGTTGCTCCAATTCTAACTGAATCTAAAGGACAATTTAAAATAGAGGTGTCATTTCCCGCATTTGCAACAGGGCTAGGATTAATAACAATAATAGCTGTACCTATCATGGTTGAAGTACAAGCTGTTCTACTACTTATTGCTTGTATTTTATATACCCCTGCTGCTGCTTGTAATCCAAATGATAAGATACTTCCAGTACCTGCTACCGGTGAACCAACAAATGTAGTATCATTTAATATTAGTTGATAGGATACGCCTGTATCACTACTATTTAAGGAAATCGTTTTCCCTGGACCTCCTGCACAATATGATCCACCGCCAATTATTGAATAGCTTGTTGGCAAATTATAAATTTCTAATCCAATACTGTTAGATGCCAAACATCCTGTAGCATCTATTACGTTTACAATTGCAGTATAAGTACCTGGTATATTATCTAATGCATTTACTTTTTGACCTGTATAACTTGATAATAAAGCTGTTCCAGACCAAGTATAACTATATGGAGAAGTTCCTCCTGTAATATTTGCTGTAATTGTATCTCCTCTTCCCAGCGTTCCAGTACACCAAGATGAATCTGAAATACTTAGAGAAACACTTAAGTTGGGTGCTATTATTGTAACTTCTACTGTATCTGTAGCTCTACAACCATTTGAGTCAGTAACAATCAGTGTATATAAGATTGTTGAACCAATTCCTTTTACATATGGATTTGGAGCTATAGTATCTGATATAGATGATAATCCTGCAAAAGGGTTCCATCTATATGTATACGGTGCGGTTCCTTCTGAAGCAGAAGGAGAACCTCCTATTCTTACTGAATCTGAAGAACAAGCTACCAATGTAGTATCAAATCCTGCATTTGCTATTGGATTTGGGAGAATTGTAATGATTTTTGAGCCTGTCATTAATACCGTACAACCAGTGATGCTATTTGTAGCTCTTATTGTATAGGTTCCTGCTGCCGTTTTTAATCCAAATGAAATAGCACTTCCCGAACCAGCAATTGGAGTACCAACATTGGTAATACCATTTAATATTAATTGATAATTTACTCCTACTTGTGTATTGCTTAGTCCTATAGCTAAGCCTGTACCTCCTGCACAGTATGAGCCTCCACCTGTAACGGTATAAGTACTATCAGGTTTTGTATTTACGCTTACACTTATATTGCTTGAAAATGAACATCCTTTTGAATCACTAACAGTTAATACATATGTATAGGTTCCTGGTGCTGATGGATTAGCTGTAACTTCTGTTGTATTAGTTGGCGAAACTGAAGTTCCTGACCAAGAATAGGTTAATGGAGCTGTTCCTCCAGAAACTAATGCTGTTAATATTACACTTTCTCCAGATCCAGAGCACCATGTAGTACCTCCACTAGCACTTATAGAATCTCTTAAAGTTGAATTGACAACGTTTACTGTAACCTGTGAAGAGGCTGTACATGTGTTGATATCACGAACAGTAACAGTATATATAGTATTTGAAGTAATTCCTTTTACATATGGATTTGATGCTGTAGTATCTACTAATGGATTAATTCCGCTTGAAGGGCTCCAGCTATATGTGTATGGTGCAGTACCTCCTGAAGCTGTAGGTGTTCCACCTAAACGAACTGAATCAGCAGGACAATAGAATATTGTGAGTGTTGTTCCTGCACTTGCTGTGGGATTTGCTCTAACTATTATTACTGCAGAATCTGTCATCACTTGCGAACAATTAGTAACCGTATCTATACCTAAAATTTTATAGGTTCCAGCTGTTAATTGATTTCCAAATGAGATAGCTCCTCCTGTTCCTTCGATTATTGGTAATGCTATTAAAGCTCCATTAATGATTAACTGATATCTAATTCCTACTTGACTAGTATTCAAGCCTATTGATACACCTGTATCTCCACTACAATATGCTCCTCCTCCAACCACTCTAGGTGTTAATGATGGTCCTCCTATGACTGTTAAAGTTACACTATCCGTAGCTGTACAACCCATAGAATCTGTGATTGTAACAAAATAGGTATATGTGCCACCTACATTAGGTTTTGCAACTGGGTTAGCTATATTGGTTGACAATAAGTTCGCACCAGCTGGACTTGAAGTCCATGAATAGCTATAAGGTGGTGTACCTCCTCTATTTACAGTATTTAATACTGCACTATCTCCTGATCCTGAACACCAAGTAAATAATGTTGGATTTATACTAATTGAATCGGTCACTAAAGTAGATACTGTTTTAGTAACAAATAATGTAGATCCTGAAGGGCAATAATCATTACTTATTAATCTTCTAAAATAAGTTGTATTTGTTAATGAACCAATCTGAGCAACTGATAAACTTTGTGTAGTAATACCAGGTAGTAATGTCCATGTAAGTAAGTCTGTGCTTTTTTGCCAAACATAAGTTATAGCTCCAACATTTGTATGGGATGTAATCACTAAATTTCTACTTATATCTGATAAAGCATACGTAGAAGGTACACCATCTATACCTGTTGTAGGTGGAACATTATTGCATGAGAAACTATTTCCTGAAATACTATCGTTAAAAACAATTGGTGGATTTCCCCATACTGCAACTGCAGCCTCAAATACATTGGTTGCACTTGTTTTTTGTGCACGAAAACTATTTCTAGTCATTGGTGCGTTTCGTGAAGCAACTGTTAAAGCAGTATATATTTTACAAGTACTGAATTTAATACCATCATAACCAACTGGATCATATTCTTCATTTGTTCCTCCCCAATAAGTCAAATATTTCATAGTAGTTAAATCGGCAGATATTTTAAAGAAAACGGCATCATTTCCTCCAAAATTTGTAGGTTGTACTGCATCAAATGTAGTATCCATATCTGTTGAGTTGGTATAACCTAAAGCATATACATCTCCTAAATCAGAAACGTTTATACCCATCATATTTACCTCTGTGCCTGTACCTCCTACATATGTACCTGCCAACAATGAAGCTCCGTCACTTGCTAATTTTCCTACATATAAATCCGTATTTCCTCTATAAGTTGTCTGAAAAGATCCTGTTGTTATACATGCTGTTGCTGCACCCGTAGTAAATCCTCCTAAAAATATATTCCCTGATAGATCAACTTGTGTAGAGGTTAAATTTAATGTATTCGTTCCTCCAGAGGAATTAATATATGTTCCCCATTGTCTAGTTACCGCACCTGGAGCATTAAACTTAGTTACAAATCCTACAGTAGAAGTACCTGCTTTTACTGTTTGAAAAGCACCTGTAGATGCTATACCTGCTGTTGAGGTTGTTGTTCCTACTAATACTATATCACTAGTTCCTGAAGATCGCACACATGTTAACTCGTCAACACCTGTACCTCCATAAAAGGTTGAATAAGTAATAGCTGTACCAGCTGCATTTATTTTTAATAAGAATCCATCATAGGTACCTCCACCATAGCTAGCTTGAAAAGGTGTTCCAGTTGTTGTAAGACCAGCATTTGTTTGTCCTACAAGAAAAACTTCATTAGCTGCATTAACATATAAAAATTTAGATTGTATATCTGTAGCTGCATTACCTATGTAGGTTGAATATATTAAAGCAGTTCCATTAGTGTTCATTTTAGTAACGAAACTTTGTGTAGATCCTCCTCCTCCACCTTTTGTTGATTGAATTGAGGAGGTTGAAGTACCTGGAAAATTTGTAGATCCGGTTTGTCCTGTTAAATAAATATTATTTGACGCATCTATTTTGATTGCATAAATATTATCATTACCATTACCCCCTAAGTAAGTTGTCCATGTCATAGAACCAACTCCGTTAACAGTGGCTCCTCCTACTAATTTAGAAACAAATCCATCTGTTGTACCTGCTGAAATGGTGGGTTGAAATCTTCCAGCTGTAGATGGAAAATTTGTTGCATCTGTTCTACCTGCAACATATATATTTTCAGAAATATCTACTTCAATACCGTGATTATGTGTTCCTGTACCTGATGAAGCATCTGAGTTTGTATTTAAATAAGCAGCCCATCTTAATGCTACAGGGTCAATAATTAAAGCAATGTTTTTATCGTATGTACCTAATTCAAAAGTTAAATTATTATTTTGATCCACTTTATATTTACAAGGCACCTCTATTTCTTTACCATTAATTACCTGATATGCATAAGGTTTAGTATATTTTAAATCGCCAAACATTGTTTTATTAACCAACTCCCCTTTATTATTTACACTCAATCCGTCTAAGCCTTTATAATTAAAGATGATGTCTGAAGGATTAGCACCTGGTTTTAGGATAATGTCATATTCTAAATCAGCTTCTTTAGAGGCGTATAAACGAATATCTGTATTTAAATATGCTTCTTTATATATAACTTCTGCGTAACTTTTTACATCAGTAGCCCATTTTGATTGGTCATTACCATATAAATAATTATAATATGATGGATCTGCTTTACTTGTTTGAATTTTAGCATTCGAATTCATACCAACAAATTCTATCATCCATGCTTGCTGATTAACGGTAAATTTTTTATCTTCTATCGGCTTATTATCAGCAATTGCTTTCTCATATAATTCACTATATTCATGATATTTTGACAATGCATCATTATCTAACATAGACAACATAAAGCCATTTTTTCTAATTTGAATAGTTGAATTTTCTTTAGTAGCTCTATATAAATCTCTATCATCCCATTGTCCTTTGTTCTCAATTAGATGTAAAGATTTATTATGTTGTTTTAGAATTTGATCAATCTCATTTTGCTTATTAGCTACACTAGTATTGGAATTCTGTGCATGAGCAACCATGATGTTAATAGATAACATCATAACAATACTAATCCAAAATTTAATTGAATGTAATTTATTTGTCATAATTAGTTGATTTCTGATTATTAGGCATATAATGAATACAGGATAAAATACTATTGTATTTATATACTATGTTGATTTTTAGGGTTTATAAAAAACAAATGTAATAATATTATGCGTTTTTAACAAGTTATCAAGATATATTTTATCTGTAAATTAGACATCTAATTAATATCAAGAATAAAGACCTAATTTTAAATAATATATATATAATTTTCTTGATTTATTAGTAGACTAATAGCTGTTTTAGTATAAAAAAGTTGTTTTTATAAAAAAAAATATATATTTGATGATACGAATTTAGATACTAACTATTAGATGCATATAAAATTATGCGTTATTCAGTATTAAAAAACAAATTTGAATATCCTCTTCTATAAAATATCGTGATTTTTAATAGTTTTACAATAGGAATTAATTCTTTTTGATAAGAATTTAAAAAATATACTCAAATACAAACAAATATTTATGAAACTATTATCTGGTAAAACAGCTTTAATTACAGGAGCAACAAGAGGTATTGGATTGGCTATGGCTGAGAAATTTGCTTCTGAAGGAGCAAATATTGCTTTTACTTACATGAGCAGCCAAGAAAAAGCTCTTGATTTAGAAAATAAATTAAATAGTATAGGCATAAAAGCTAAAGCATATAAAAGTAATGCAGGTTCATTTACTGAAAGTGCTCAATTAGTGGAAGATGTTATAAAAGAATTTAGCACTATTGATATTCTTATCAATAATGCTGGAATTACTCGAGATAATTTATTACTACGTATGAGTGAAAGTCAATGGGATGAAGTAATTGAAAACAATTTAAAATCTGTCTTTAACTTAACAAAAAACACCGCCAAAGTTTTTTTAAAACAAAAAAGTGGCTCAATAATTAATCTAACCTCTATTGTTGGTATGAAAGGGCAAGCGGGTCAAACCAATTATGCAGCCTCTAAAGCTGGTATTATCGGATTTACCAAGTCTGTAGCAGATGAATTAGGTAGCAGAAACATTCGCTGTAATGCCATTGCCCCTGGATTTATTAGTACAGATATGACAGATGCTCTTCCTGAAGAAACCAAACAAACTTATTTTAAACAAATTCCAATGTCGCGATTTGGAAGCCCTGAAGAAGTTGCTAATGTCGCTTTATTCTTAGCGAGCGACTTAAGTACTTATGTATCGGGACAAGTATTAAGTGTGTGTGGTGCACTGAATAGATAAACAGAATAGATATATTTATTCTTTTAACTTTTATAAATGAATAAATTACACTAGTCATTATGCTATACTAAGGATGCTCTCTTTTCATTAAAAACTTATTAGTTTTGTAAATGCAGATTTTTCTTTCTTATCCCTGGTGGTTTACTTCTCTATGTTTTATACTGGCTGTTTTATATACTCTGCTACTATATTTCAATCAAAAACAAGCAGCAATTATTCAAAAAAAAACAATAATTATTTTAAGTATAGTACGCTTAATTAGTTCTTTTTGTATTGCTTTTTTATTACTCTCCCCTTTTGTAAAAAGACACTTTGTAAAAACTGAAAAACCAATAATTATCATAGCACAAGATGCTTCAAACTCTATAAAGTATTGCTTCGACAAACTGGATAGTAATAAATACTATAATGATTTAGCCTCTCTAGAAAAATCTTTAGCAAACTCTTTTGAAGTAGTTGCCTATACTTTTGATGATGAACTACACAATTCATTCTCCAAAAAACTCACTGGCCAAACCACTAATTTATCTAAGACATTAGATGATATTAATGACATTTATTATAATCGAAATGTAGGTGCCATTATCCTTGCTAGCGACGGAATATATAATAGAGGAGTAAATCCAATCTATTCAGAAGTTAGTAATCTATATCCTATTTATACTGTTCTGCTCGGTGATACGAACTATAGAAAAGATGCTAGAATTCAAAAAACATTAAATAATGATATCGTATACTTAGGTGATCAATTTGAAATAAAAGTAGAAGTTGCTTCTTTCCATTGTGAACCTAATAATGCATCTATTTCTATTGAGCGCATTGGAGATAAAGGAAGTAAATCAGTTTTGGCTAGCACATCTATTAACTATAAAAACTCCTCTGAATTACAAACTATTTCATTTAAAATAAATGCTATTGTTTCTGGTATAAATCACTTTCGAGTTATTCATAGTTCTATTAAAGGCGAATTTACTTATGAAAACAATTATAAAGATATTTACGTACAAGTACTTGATGGTAAAGATAAAATTTTACTCCTTGCTGATGCTCCACATCCCGACATTAGCGCACTAAAACAAGCTATTGAAAAAAATAAAAATTACACTATCGATATAAATTATATTCAAGATGACATTCCAAAACTTGATGACTATAATGTAGTTATTCTATATCAAATTCCAAGTACAAGTAATCATGCCAGTTCTCTATTAACTGAATTAAAACTTAAGAATATCTCCACCTGGTATATTCTTGGTAGCAATTCTGATTTACAAGACTTTTCTAAAATTCAAAATATTGTTGAGGTTTCAAAAATTAAATACAGCTATAATGATGTACATGCTATAGCAAATGATGAGTTTTCTTTTTTTTCAATAGATAAAAATTATTTAAAACTGCTAGAAAAACTTCCTCCACTTACAGTTCCATTTGGAGATTTTAAAAGCACACCTTCTAATATAGTCTTAAATCAAAAAATTGGAAGTATTCCTACTAATTATCCTTTACTAACTGTTGGTGAAGGATTGCAACAAAAACAAGCCGTATTGATGGGAGAAGGTATTTGGAAATGGAGAATGTATAACTACGTTCTGCTTCAAAACCATGAAGCAGTAGACGATCTAATTCAAAAGACTATTCAATATTTATCTATTAAAGGAGATAAAAGAAAGTTTGTAACGCATCTTAGTAAAAACATATATAATGAAAACGAAAATGTTTTTTTAACTGCACAAGTATATAATGACAATTATCAATTGATCAATACGAGTGATGTTTTTTTAACTGTTTATGATGAAATGGGTCATACGTTTTCATATACATTCTCTAAAAACACTAATGCTTACGAACTTGATTTAGGGAAACTTAAAAATGGTGTTTATAGTTATACTGCTAATACGAAGATGAATAATAAAATTTATAAAGACGAAGGTAAATTTATTGTAAAAGGTCTTCAGTTAGAAGCTTTAGAAACCAAAGCTAATAATGAATTACTTTATAATTTAGCTAAGAAAAAGGGAGGACAAATGGTTAGTGCAAATAATATTTTACAGTTAGAACAAATTTTAAAATCTCAAAAAGATATCAAACCTGTACTATTTGATTCGTATAAAATTGATTCAATTATAAATATTAAAATATTATTCTTTTTAATATTATTCTTGTTATCTATTGAATGGATAGTGCGAAAATATCTAGGATTATATTAGCTTTGTGTTATTATTAATAAATGTTACTAAATTATAGTGTGTAGCTCTATTCATTTATCAGATTCAATTCAAAATATCCAAGGCAATAGCGATGTAGAAAATGCTCTTACAATAGATATTCATACTCACATTATGCCCGAGAATCTACCAAAGTGGTCTAAAATTTATGGTTATAGTGGGTTTATTCATTTAGATCATCACAAAGCGGGTTGTGCAAGAATGATGCGAGATGATGTTTTTTTTAGAGAAGTACAAGAAAATTGTTGGAGTGGAGAAGCTCGAATTCACGACATGAATAAACAAGGTGTTGATGTACAAGTACTCTCAACCATACCTGTTTTATTTTCATATTGGGCAAAACCTGAGCATTGTTATGATATCTCTCGATTTTTAAATGACCATATTGCATCAGTAGTTGAACGATATCCAAAAAAATATATTGGTCTTGGTACTATTCCTATGCATGCTAGCCATTTAGCTGTAAAAGAACTCGAACGTTGTGTTACAGAATTAGGATTAGCAGGTATCGAAATTGGTTCTAATATCAATGACTTAAATTTAAATGAACCCGAATTTTTTCCTATTTATGAAGCTGCTGAAGCCTTAGGTGCGTGTATCTTTGTTCATCCATGGAATATGATGGGCGAAAAAAACATAAGTAGATACTGGCTACCTTGGTTAGTGGGTATGCCTGCTGAATCAAGTAGAGCCATCTGTTCTATGATTTTTGGTGGTGTATTCGAAAAATTTCCAAAATTAAAAGTGGCTTTTGCGCATGGTGGTGGGTCTTTTCCAATGACAATTGGTAGAATTGAACACGGGTTTTTAGTTCGTCCAGATTTATGTGCTATCGATAACAATAAAAACCCAAAAGATTATCTAGGTAAATTTTATTTAGACACGCTCGTACATGACCCAAAAGTGCTACAATATTTAATTGATATGTTTGGTGCAAATAGAATTGCTGTCGGTAGTGATTATCCATTCCCTCTAGGAGAAGATAATGCTGGTGAACTAGTTAAGTCTATGAATCTTGATTATCAAATAAAAAAACAATTACTCGAATCTACAGCACTCGAATGGCTGGGAGTATCAAGAGAACGTTTTATCTAATTTTTTGTTTGTGTATATAGTACTTTAAAATAATTTTACTTTTTAAATCTCTTTATGGAATCTATTAGCATTTTTGAAATTATTAAAATAGGTATTGGACCTAGCAGTTCTCATACTATGGGACCTTGGAAGGCTGCCGAAATGTTCTTGCAATATATTACGAAGCAAAATAAAACTATCCATCAAATAACCGAAGTTGAAATTCACCTTTATGGATCATTAGCTAAAACAGGTAAAGGTCATGGAACTGATATTGCTGTTTTAATGGGATTAAGTGCTTTTGATTATACCCAAATTGACACTTCTATAATTCCATCTATAATTGATAAAATTAAAGTGGACAAACAGCTAGAACTTGGTGCTACTCATACAATAGATTTTGACTATGATAAACATTTAGTTTTTCATATGAAAGAATCTCTAGATTTTCATCCAAATGGGATGGTATTTAAAGCTCACTTTAATGATGAAAGTTCTTTAGAACATAATTACTATTCTGTTGGGGGAGGATTTGTTACTACAGATGGTGTAAATACCATAATTAAAAATGCAATTACAACTCCATATCCATGCCATCAAGCTGAATCACTTGTTAGTAATTGTAAAAAATTAGGCATTAGTATTTCTGATTTAATTTATAAAAATGAAGAGGCTTGGCGAAGTAATGAACAAATCAAAAAAGAAGCATTAAATATATGGCGTGAAATAAAAGAATGTATATATCGAGGGGCACATAAAGAAGGGATTTTACCTGGCGGTCTTAACGTAAAACGAAGAGCTGGAGAATTAAATAAATTATTATTGAATGGATACAACTATAATACTATTGAAGAATGGATACAGTGCATTAAGAATAGCGAACATAATTTTAATAAAGTAAATAAATGGATTAGTTGTTTTGCTCTTGCTGTAAATGAAGAAAATGCTTCTTTTGGTAGAATTGTTACGGCACCCACAAATGGCTCAGCAGGTGTAATACCAGCAGTTATGATGTATGCACATTGTTTTACTGAAAATTTTGATGATGAAAAAGCTATACGTTTTTTACTAACAGCTGGTGAAATTGGTACAATATTCAAAAAAAATGCTACCATTTCTGCAGCTATGGGTGGCTGTCAAGCTGAAATTGGTGTGAGTAGTGCTATGGCTGCAGGTGCTTTAACAGAATGCACAGGTGCTAGTCCCGAACAAGTTTTAATGGCTGCTGAAATTGCTATGGAACACCATCTTGGACTAACCTGCGATCCAATTGGCGGACTAGTTCAGATACCATGTATTGAAAGAAATTCTATGGGTGCAATAAAAGCTATTACAGCCTCAAACCTAGCACAAGAAGGTGATCCAGCTGCTGCATTGGTAAGTTTAGATGATGTTATAAAAAGCATGTGGGAAACGGCAAAAGATATGAATATGAAATATAAAGAAACCAGTGAAGGTGGATTAGCAACAAACATTTCTGTGAATGTAGCTGAGTGTTAAAATTTTGTATAAATAATAATTTGCTTTTTCAATTTTTTTTCATATAATTTTGTGATGATATTATTTTTTCGTTCTATCTAGGAAATGTTTTTGTAAAGTACACTTTAATTTCGGCTTAATAGGTTTCTACAAAGTTTTCAATAGGTATGGCGGTCACTTAAATTTTTTAAAAAACAAATGAACATTTACGTAGGAAACCTTAGTTTCAAAGCAACAGACGAAGACTTAATTGCAGAGTTTTCAAAAATCGGAGAAGTTTCTTCAGCAAAAATTATTGTAGACAAATTTCGTAACAGAAGCAAAGGTTATGGTTTTGTTGAAATGCCTAATGATGACGAAGCTCGTAAAGCTATCGAAACATTAAACGGTATCGAATTTATGGAAAGAAATTTAATCGTTAACGAATCTCAACCAAGACCAGAAGGCGAAAGACCACCAAGAAAATCATTCGGCGGTGGCGGCGGTGGTAACAGAGGTGGTGGAGGTTACGGTGGTGGTAACAGAGGTGGCGGCGGTTATGGTGGTGGTAACAGAGGTGGTGGTAACAGAGGTGGTGGAGGTTATGGTGGAGGTAGCGATAACTACTAAAATTAAAAAACTACTAATAAAAAAAGGCTTAGAAAATTCTAAGCCTTTTTTGTTTTACTTCTACTAATTTAACCTAATTATCATAATAACTTTTAGTTTCAATAACTATAACTCCACCAGAAGTATCCCCATATTTTGCTGGTATCCCGCCAGCATAAACCTTTACATAACGAATAGCCGTTGTTGGAACTGTTGCTTCACTATAAACTCCATCTATCATAATTCTTGTCGCTGTTGGTCTACTTCCTCTTATACTAATTTCATTGTCTTCATTAACCTGTACCGATGAATTTACAGAAACTATTTGCGCTACATCAATATGACCCATATGAGCAATCTCTTTTTCTGTCGTAATTAATTCAGGATGTACTTCAAATGGATCTATTAACTTATTACCGTAAGTTGTTTTACCGCCATTGATTTGTACTGTTTCTATATAATATATCGGAGTCTTTAATAAAATATCTACATTGGTTACTCCTTCAGCATTTACAACAACTTCAATAATGGTATCAATCAATCCATCTGAAATAGCTGTCAAAGTATATTTCCCAGCACTTAAACCACTAAATGAATAATCACCATTCATCTGAATTTGCGATGAATGCTTATAGCCTGAGTTGAATATGGTTACTGTGCCAAACTCGACATTTTTATTGGTGCTTGCATCTTTTACAATACCTGTAACTTCACCTGCATATGAAACAAAAGAATATAAACTAATAAATACTAAGAGGATTAAATTTTTCATTATATATAATTTTTAAATTTGAATAATAATATACATTAGATATATAAAACTGTATAATGCATAAACTATTATTATTTTTTTGAAGTTTATTACAAATTAATGACATTTGCCGATGCAAAAATTTATGCCTCTTTTTCCATTAGGTATCGTGGTTTTTCCTGGAGAAAACTTAAACCTTCACATTTTCGAAAAACGCTATATACAACTAATTAACGAATTACATGAGAGCAAAAAGAAATTCGCCATTCCTTTATATCTTAAAAACAATTTAGCTGAATATGCCACAGAAGTAGAACTTCTTTCTATTGAAAAAAAATATGATGATGGTAAATTAGATGTCAAAACAAAAGGAACTGGTGTTGTACGTATTCTACATTTTATGGAAACAATCGAAGGCAAACCTTATCATGGCGCTATTGTTCAAGAAGTAGAACAGCTAAATCCCGAATTAAATAAAATTAATGCTCTATTGGCAAAATTATTAGAAAAACTTAAAGATACTTTAGGAATTGAAAAGCCAATTTTTAAAGACTTTAATAATATCAACTCTTTTGATATAGCTCATTATGTTGGATTTAGTATCGAAGATAAATATCATTTATTAACTATTGCTGACGAAAAAGCTCGACAAAACATGATATATCAACATTTAGAAAAAACACTTCCTACCATAAAAGAAAACGTTGAATTAATCAATAGAATTAAAATGAATGGGCATTTTAGAAACGAAATCCCTCCCACCATTTCAAGCAAATAAAGATATTTTAAGAAACTTTAATGTTTCTCTATGAACTATAACAATACCTTTATAGTTGATTTTCTGTATATATGATTAGATATGTTGACTAAAATAACCCAAGTAGTACTCATTATTATTGGCTCAGCTTTTAAATACTCTTGGCTAACGGTTTTTGCCGCTGAAACAGAATGGGGACTTATCCCAGCATTTCTTTTTAATTTCATTGGTGGTTGTTTGGGAGTATATGTATATACCTATTTAGGTGAACACCTTCGTGATTGGTATATTAAACGACAAAAAGAAAAAGGCACATACAGAATAGTTACAAAAAGAAACAAGTTAATTATTTTTTTTAGAAAAAAATTAGGACTGAAAGGAGTTGCTTTTTTATCGCCAATATTAATCACACTTCCATTAGGCACGGCTATATTGCTTACTATGACTAAAAACCATCAAAAAATAATTCAATATCTTTTGCTCTCTTGTTTTTTTTGGACTGCTGTAATTTTAATTCCTTACAAACTTTTTCATATAGATTTAAGTAAACTTTTTTTTGATTACGTTCATACAATCTGGATACAACTATCAAATTAAATATGGAATTTATATACTAGTTACATCATAGGGAAATTCTTCACAAAAATCTCTAACTATGAAAAACTTATTAGTATGTGTTTTACTAACTTCCTTTCTATTTTGCCAAGCCTCCATGATAAACATAAAAGGTGTAGTAACGGAAAAAAATGGCACTCCAATGCCTTATGTAATCATCGAATTATATCAAAAAAGTACCAAAATAAAAAGTACGGCAAGTAATCAAACTGGTCAATACAGCTTTTCAGATATTCCAACTGGAATGTATGATCTTAAATTTAGATTTATTGGATTTGAAGCATTAAATAGAAACAATATTCAAGTAGCTTCTACTAGTTTAACTACAATAAATGTTCAAATGGTAGAGACACTTAAAAATTTAGAAGAAGTTAAAGTAATCTCTGAAAAAAAGGTAAATACAGAAATAGCATACGGTATATCAGTAGTAGATGCTATTAGTGCCGATGAAAGTATATCCTATAACTGGTCAACGCCTACTACCACTAATACTAAAACATCCTCTAGAGATAGTTATAAAATACCTGTTGTAACTGGAAACAAAACGGTTTATGATCAATATGATATTGCAGACATGGAAAAAGATATTCGTAAAAGCGATAATATAAATAATACTGAAGCTTACGATGAAATAATCGAAAATAAATTTATCAATTCAAATGAGAACGCTACATCTACATTCTCTATTGATGTAGATAATGCCTCCTATTCTAACATTAGAAGAATGATAAGTTATAATCAAATGCCTCCAAAAAACGCGGTACGTATTGAAGAAATGATTAATTATTTTAAATATGACTATTCAAAACCTTCAGGTAATGATCCTTTTGCCGTTAATACAGAAGTCATGTCGTGTCCTTGGAATACAAAAAGTAAAATATTATTAATTGGTATGCAAGGAAAACAACTTAATTATGCTCAAATCAATCCTTCTAATCTAGTGTTTTTAGTTGATGTATCGGGCTCTATGTCTGAAGCTAATAAATTACCGTTAGTAAAACAAAGTTTAAAAATATTAGTAGATAATTTACAAGCAAATGATAAAATAGCACTGGTAGTTTATGCAGGAAATGCAGGGTTAGTATTGCCTTCAACAGCTGTAAAAAATAAAGAAGTAATATACAATGCAATAGATAATTTATCTGCAGGAGGAAGCACTGCTGGTGGTGCAGGAATAAAATTAGCTTATAAAATTGCTGAAGACAATATGATATCTGGTGGAAACAATCGAGTTGTAATATGCACTGACGGCGACTTTAATGTTGGAGTTAGTAGTAATGAAGAAATGAAAAAACTAATAGAAGAAGAGAGAAATAAAAAAATTTATATCACCATGTGTGGTTTCGGAATGGGCAATTATAAAGATGATAAAATGGAAACTATTGCCGATAATGGTAATGGCAATTATTTTTACATTGACAATGTAAATGAAGCTACAAAAGTATTTAAAACTGATATGAAAGCTACTTTGTTTACTATTGCTAAAGATGTAAAATTGCAGCTTTATTTCAATCCTAATCAAATAGCTTCTTATCGATTAATTGGATATGAAAATAGAATGTTGGCTAAAGAAGATTTCGACAATGATAAAAAAGATGCTGGTGAACTTGGCGCAGGACATACCGTTACTGCATTATATGAAGTAGTACTAAAAGACAATGCTACTACATCTGTAAATTTAAATAAGGATTTGACTAAACAACTTGCTCAAGAAGAAATAAATTTTAAACAAGATGATTATTTAATTTTAAAAATGCGCTATAAGAACCCTGATGATTCAACTAGTCGTTTAATGGTAAGTCATTTAGACAAATCAACCGTAGTAGAGAATATAAATCCCTCAGACAACATTAAGTTTGCTTCAAGTGTGGCTTGGTATGGTATGCTATTAAGAGAAAGCTCCTATATCCAAAAATCTTCTTATCTCGATGTTTTAGCTTTAGCTGAAGCTTCTAAAGGAAATGATAATCAAGGTTATCGCAAAGAATTTATTGATATGGTCAAAAGCACGAATGTTCTTGCCAAAAAATAAAAGCCTCCATGAAAACAAAAAAGCCTTTCAATAATGAAAGGCTTTTTCTTTTATATTTAATTGAATATGATTAACCCAAATAATTTTTTAATAATTTACTTCTTGAAGTAGATCGAAGATTATTAATTGCTTTATCTTTAATCTGACGAACTCTTTCTCTTGTCAAACCTAAATTTTCTCCAATATCTTCTAATGACATAGGGTGATCAACTCCAATTCCGTAATACAACTGAATAACTTGTCTTTGTCTTTCAGTAAGTGTACTTAAAGAACGTAAAGTTTCTCTATGTAATGAATCAGCATAATCTAAATGTGTATCTGCACCATCAGCATTATCGTTTTCTAATACATCTGACAATGAATTATTCTCCCCTTCAATCAATGGAGCATCAAGTGAAGTATGTCTACTTGATAATTTCAAGGTTGTTTCTACTTCTTTCACATCTATTTCTAAATACTTCGCTAATTCTTCTGGTGTAGGTTCTCTATCAAACTCTTGCTCTAAGTGTGCTAAAGCTTTACGTATTTTACTTAATGAACCCACTTTATTTAAAGGCAAACGAATTAATCTTGCTTGTTCAGCTAACGCCTGCATAATCGATTGTCTAATCCACCACACTGCATAAGAGATAAATTTAAAACCTCTCGTTTCATCAAATTTTTGTGCTGCTTTAACTAAGCCAACGTTTCCCTCATTAATCAAATCATTTAAGGATAATCCTTGATTTTGATATTGTTTAGCAACTGAAACAACGAAACGTAAATTTGATTTTACTAACTTTTCTAAAGCCACTTGGTCGCCATCACGAATTTTTTGTGCAAGTACTACTTCTTCTTCAGCTGTAATTAAATCTACTTTGGCAATATCTTGTAAATATTTTTCTACAGATTGAGATTCTCTGTTAGTAATCGATTTAGTAATTTTGAGCTGACGCATATATCTTTCTTTATGTTTTTATATTAGTTTTAATAACGTAAATACCTAACACTTAGTTTCCTAAAGGAGTGCAAAAATATAGTACTTTTTTCATATTTTGTTATATTTATTTACTAACGCCCTATTTATATGATTTACAGAGGTTTTTAAGCCTTCTCAAATTAAGTTAAATAGTTTCTTTTAATAATAAAACTGATTTTTTCACTACTTTTAAACTCATTATTTTCAATTATGATAAACGTCCCAACAAGTCCTAATTCTACTAAAGAAGAAATTGAGCGTATTTATAACTTACAAAAAGCTAATAAACAAACGCTCAAAAATACAGATGCTAGTATACGTATTGCAAAACTTAAAAAGGTAAAAAATGCTATTTTTTCTATGCGCGTAGAAATTCAACAAGCAATTTATGCTGATTTTAAAAAGCCTGCAGAAGAAGTTGATTTAACTGAATTATTCCCTTTAGTGTCTGAAATCAAACATATTTGTGAACATCTCGATAGTTGGATGGAACCTGAAGAAGTAGCAACTCCATTGAGCATGCTGGGATCTACTGCCTCTATTGTTAGAGAACCTAAAGGTAATTGTTTAATAATTTCTCCTTGGAATTATCCTTTTCAATTAGCCATTTCTCCTGTACTCATGTGTATTGCTACTGGAAATACCTGTATGATAAAACCATCAGAATACACGCCTAATACAACTCTAATTATACAACGTTTTTTAAAATCAATATTTGACGAAAATGAAGTAGCTGTTATTACGGGTGATGCCGCTGTATCACAAGATTTATTTCAATTAAAATTTGATCATATTCATTTTACCGGTAGTCCGGCAGTTGGTAAAATTGTGATGCGTGAAGCTTCTAAATTTTTAACATCTGTAACCTTGGAATTAGGAGGTAAAAGTCCAGCTATTATAGATGAAAGTGCCAATTTAGAGGAAGCTGCGAATAAAGTTGCCTGGGGAAAATGTATCAATGTAGGTCAAACGTGTATCGCACCTGACTATGTATTTGTACAGGAATCAAAAAAGAATGAGCTGATTGAAAAACTAAAAGCAAATGTTGAAGTCCTTTACAGTAAAGACATTGAGCATAATAAAGATATGGGTCGCATTGTAAACAACAAACATTTCAATCGCCTCAAATCTTTACTCGATGATGCTATTCAAAAAGGTGCAAAAGTAGAGTTTGGTGGAAGTGTAAATGAAGCTGAAAATTATATTTCACCTACAATTCTAAGCAATGTGCCTTTAAATGCCAGAATATTAGAAGAAGAAATCTTTGGTCCTATTCTTCCAATTCTATCATACAATACTATTGATGAAGCTTTAAATTATATCAATATAAACGAAAAGCCCTTAGCATTATATATTTTCAGCAATAAGAATAAAAATACTGAATATATTATCAATAATACTAGTGCAGGTGGTACCTGTATAAATGACACCCTGGTTCATCAAGCCCATCCTAATCTGCCTTTTGGTGGCATCAATAACAGTGGTATAGGAAAAAGTCATGGCGTTTTTGGCTTTAAAGAATTTAGTAATGAAAGAGCAATGCTCAAACAGCATCTGCGAAAAGGAGCATTACAACTATTATATCCTCCTTATACTAATTTCGCAAAGAGAATGATTGATATTACTTTAAAATATTTTTAAATGAGAGATTTCGATGCTTTTTGGAATTATGCAGATCCTGCATCTACTGAAGAAAAATTTAGAAGTGTTTTAGCCAATTCCCCAGATGAAGACGAATTCTATACTGCAGAATTAAAAACACAAATCGCTAGAACACTTGGTCTACAAAGAAAATTTGAAGAAGGACATGCTTTACTTGCAGAAATAGATGGAGATTTAATCAGTCAAAATGCAATTGTATCGACAAGATATTATCTGGAAAAAGGACGATTGTATAATTCTAACAAACAAGAGGAAGAAGCCATTCAATCTTTTAAAAGAGCGAGCGAAATTGCCAGCATTAATAAATTAGACAATTATTATGTAGACGCTTTACATATGTTGGGAATTGCATATAAAGGAAACGAATCTCTACAATGGAATGAAAAAGCTATAGAAGCAGCCGAAAATGCTGAAGATACACGAGCAAAAAATTGGTTGGGTTCTTTATATAACAATACCGCTTGGACTTGTTTCGACATGAAAGAATATGATAAAGCAGTTTCTCTTTTCGAAAAATGCCTAGCTTGGAATACCTTAAAAGAACGTACAGTAGCGATTCGTATAGCCAAATATAGCATTGCTAAATGTTATCGCATGTTGCACAGAATTGAAGAAGCTTTATTTATTTTAGATGAAATCGTTGATGGTGATGAAGATGGCTATATCTATGAGGAATTTGCCGAAAATTATTTGTTACAACAGGAGAATGATTTAGCAAAAGAATATTTTCAAAAAACATATGACTTATTAGCTAGTGATATATGGATTCAGGCCAATGAACCAGAGCGTATTGCTCGATGGAAATCATTTATTCATTAATTTTACTTTTTGTGTTTTTAAATTATTGTAGAATTATACTAATTTTACACGAGCCTTCGTTTTAAACAAAATCAAAAATATTATAAAAAATGAAAAAGTTTATTTTCTTATGTAGTCTTTCAGTAGCCTTTATGCTACACTCTTGTAAAAAAGATAACAATTCAAGTACTGTTGATCCAAATGCCAAACAACACAATGAAGATGTTTCTAATGTAAAGAGTGAAAGTGATGCTTCTAATAATGAGATAAATAGTTATTTATCAGGTATTCCAACTTTTGGTAAAAACAACAATACTTTAGCTACTGATATTTGTGGAGCATCTTATGATACAACACATTTACATGATGTTATTCCTACCGTATATATCAATTTTGACGGTACTACTATTTGCCCAAATCCTAATAGAAAAAGAAGTGGACAAGTGAAAGTAGAATTAGTAAGTGGTACTCATTGGAGTGATATTGGAGCTCAATTACGTTTAACATATACCAATTTCAAAGTGACTTTTGTTGATTTAAGTAATCATTATATTACTTTCAATGGTGTAAAATATTTAACTGATGTTAATGGTATCGATTGGATTGGCGTATTACTTGGCACCAAAACGATTTTATTAAAAGAACGTTGCAATGATATGACGGTTACTTTTGAAAACGGTCAAACTTCTCAATGGCTTTCTGCACGCACCAGCGAATGGGGTTATAATCCTACATTAAGTCAAATTTATACAACGGTAAATGGCGATACTACTATTGATGGAAAACTATTAGACTCTTGGGGAGTGAATAGATATGGTCAAACATTTACTACTGAAATGATTCAAGCGTGGAAATCAAATACGTCTTGTGGTTGGTGGAGACCTACACAAGGGATATACAAATCTGTAACCTCTAATTTCTCCATAACTGCTACATTTGGAACTAATAATACTGGAACACAAATCACTAGTGGTTGTGCTTATGGATTTAAACTAGAATGGGCTATCACAGGAGGCAGCAGTGGTAATGCAGTGATTGGATATTGGTAATAATCAATTAGCTAATTAGCAGATAATATATAGACAAAGCTCACAAGAAATTGTGGGCTTGTTTTTTTATAATGACACTAAATCAACTCAAACCATTCTTTTATTGATTTTTGCTATAAAACAACTTATTTGTTGTAATTTTCGTCTGAATTATAGACAATATTGGCTTGATGAAAACAAAACAATCACTAGTATATATATTATTGTTAAGTCTCTTTTACACTTTTGGTAATGCTCAGACAAATAGATATACCATCCCTACAGAATTATTAGTATTACCTGAAAAGAACTTTCCTATTAATGAGTTTTATTTAAACGATGTACAAGTAGAAGAGGTTTCAAAAAGCATGAATGTATTTCTTCTTCGATGTGCTTCATCAAACAGAGCTCAGGAATTACTTGCTAAATATAAAAACGATAAGCGAATAATTGCTATACAATATAATCATCAATTTGATTATAGAAGTTATACGCCTGTTGATTCTTATTATACTAATCAATGGTATTTAAATAATACTGGTCAATATGGCTATACTGCTGGTGTAGATATAGATGCGCAATTGGCTTGGGATAGTAGCACCACCAACATCACCAAATATGGCGACACATTAGTTGTTGCTATTGCTGATGTAAAATTTGATTTAAATCATAGAGATATTAATTACTTTAAAAACTATGATGAAATCCCTTTAAATGGAATTGATGATGATGCAAATGGTTATATAGATGATTATAATGGTTGGAATGCCTTATTAAACAATGACGATGTAAATTTAAGCACGAGTGGTCATGCTACACAATTAGCTGGAATAGTTGGTGCAAAACACGACAATAAAGGGATTGCAGGGATATGTAATGGAGTTAAAATATTACCTATATATACACAGGCAATCGAATCACAAGCCATCGAAGCCTATGCCTATATTGTAGATATGCGTAAACTTTATGATCAAACGGGAGGTACCAAAGGAGCTTATATTGTATCTAGCAATACGTCATTCGGAATTGATAATGCCTTTGCTATAGATTTTCCAATTTGGTGTGCCATGTATGATAGTATGGGCAAATACGGAATTTTAAGTGCTGCTGCAACAGCTAATCGATACCAAGATGTAGATATTGTGGGCGATATACCTACTACCTGTTTGAGTAATTTTATGATTAGTACTACGAATATTACTGGTACTAATACATTGAGTACGTCTGCTGCCTATGGTAGTAGCTCTATCGATTTAGCTGCACCTGGAATAAATATCTTTTCATGTATTGGTTCAGATGCTTATGCTGGAGGCAATGGAACTTCGTATGCTTCACCTCAAATTGCTGGAGCTGTAGCCTATTTGATGTCTTATACTTGCCCTAAATTTTTAGACTTGTATGCAAGTTTTCCTGATAGTGCGATGTTATTACTAAAAAAGTATATACTCGACGGAACAGTTGCAGTGCCTGATTTAACAGGAAAAACAGTAACCGGTGGTCGACTTAATTTATATCAATCATTAATAGAGTTTAACAATCAATTTGATTGCACTGATTGCAATGGCAATATTAGCTATATGGCTCAAGATGTTTTATGTAATAGCGATAGTACTGGATCTATTCATATAATTATTCAACCGAGTAATGCTAGCCTGACCTATAATTGGAGTAACGGGGCCAATACAGCGCTCAACGAAAATTTAGTAGCTGGAAATTATAGAGTAACTATTACTGATAGTATCGGTTGTCAGCGAATCAAAACAATTAATATACATGAGCCTTCTGAATTGAATTTCGATTCGTTAAAAATAACTGCAGTAAACGATTTAACAAGTGGAAGTATATATGTGCGTGGAGCAGGAGCTACTGCACCTTATTCATACAGTATTGATGGAACTAATTTTTACAATACAAACTTGTTTCTAGGCTTAATTGCTGGAAGTTATACCGTATATATCAAAGACCAAAATGGTTGTATTATTACACAAAACGTTGTTGTCGAAAATCATACTGGTATTGAAATAAACAATAATATATTTCATATAGAATTAGTAAATACGATCTCCGATAATTTTATTTCATGTTCTATATCTGCTTCAAATGCAACATCGATTTATTATGAAATCTATGATATAAGTGGTAGGGAGGTGATAACAAATAATAGGTTAGAACTCAATAACAATAATACATTATATAAAATAGACCTCTCAAGTCTTTCAAATGGCATATATTTACTAACTTTTAAGAATCAAGAGTCGACTATTAACTCTTATAAGATTGTAAAATATTAATGGCAAAACGCTGGGTTAAAACTACTATAGATATAGCTAAGGTAAACTTACTACAACAACAATTAAAGATACATCCTATCTTCTGTGAGTTGTTAGTAAAGCGTGGTATTGAAACGTATGAAGATGCTAAGAGATTTTTTAGGCCACAATTGAGTTATTTACATGATCCTTTCTTGATGAAAGACATGGATAAAGCTGTTTCACGAATTGCAAAAGCTTTAACTAACAAAGAGAAAATTATGGTTTATGGCGATTATGATGTTGATGGTACTACATCTGTTGCTTTAATATATTCCTTTTTCAAACCGATGTATCCTGATATAGATTATTATATACCAGATAGATATATTGAGGGTTATGGGATTTCTTTTCAAGGAATTGATTTTGCAAAACAACATGGATTTTCTCTTATTATTTCTTTAGACTGCGGCATAAAAGCATTAGAACAAATAGATTATGCTAATGAAAAAGGTATTGATTTTGTAATATGTGATCATCACCGTCCTGGGGCTGAATTACCAAATGCACATGCCATCTTAGATCCTAAACGTGAAGACTGTAATTATCCCTATAAAGAATTAAGTGGTTGTGGTGTTGGATTTAAATTGCTACAAGCTTATTGTCAAAAATATTTTGATGAATCAGAACGCTTATATTCTATGTTAGACATAGTAGCTGTTAGTATTGCTGCAGATATTGTACCTATTACAGGCGAAAATAGAGTATTAGCCTATTATGGATTACAGATTTTAAATCAAAATCCTTCCCCTGGTTTAAAGCAACTTATTGAAAGTGCGAATGTAAAAGGATATATTGCAATTGATGATATCGTTTTCAAATTAGCGCCACGTATTAATGCTGCCGGGCGAATGGAAGATGGTAAAAATGCTGTAAAATTATTAGTAGGTGAATCTGCTTTTGCTCAAGCGGAGAAACTGAATAAAAACAATATAGATCGTAAACAGGTAGATATGGTAATGACTCGAGAAGCATTAGAAATGATTGAACGAGACGAAAAACATATCAATCGAAAATCAACTGTATTATTTAATCCTGAATGGCATAAGGGAGTAGTTGGGATAGTAGCAAGCAGACTTATTGATTCATATTATAGACCTACCGTAATATTAACTGAATCTAATGGATTACTCACAGGCTCTGCTAGATCTATTTCGGGATTTGATGTATATAATGCTATAGAAGCTTGCAGTGAGTATTTAGACAAATTTGGTGGTCATACCTATGCCGCGGGCTTAACTATGTTGCCAGAAAATTTTGAGAAATTTGCTGAGAAATTTGAAGCTTATGTGCAAGAGAATTTATTAGATGAATTATTAACTCCTGAAATAATTATTGATGCTGATATTGAATTATCTGAAATCAATGATAAGTTTTATAATATATTAAAACAATTTGCTCCTTTTGGTCCTAATAATATGCGTCCTGTTTTTAGGACCTGTGAAGTAATGGATACAGGCAATAGCAAAATAGGAGGCACCGATCATTTACAGTTACATGTTAGTAAAAAAGGACAAGATAAAATAAAAGGGATTGGATTTGGAATGGCTTCTTATTTAGATATCGTTACTAAAGGTCCTTTCGATATGTGCTATATTATCGATGAAAATCTATGGAAGGATAAATTATATTTACAATTATTGATTAAAGATATCAAGTAGTTTTTTTCTTATATGAAACCCATTCTTATACTTCATGGTGCATTAGGTAGTGCTTCACAAATGAAGCCCCTTGCTATTTTGTTATCAAATGAATATAAAGTTTATACATTAGATTTTTCTGGACACGGCAATAATATAAATACCTCAACATTCTCAATTGATTTATTTGCAAATGATGTTTTACGTTTTATAGAAGAAAAAGATATTACCGAACCTATATCCATTTTTGGATATAGTATGGGAGGATATGTTGCATTGTATATGGCCTCATTATGGCCTAGTAAAATTGATAAAATATATACATTAGCTACTAAATTTGATTGGAATGAACATAGTGCTAGAAAAGAAAGTGAATTTTTGAATCCTGTTCTAATCGAACAAAAAGTACCAAAATTTGCAAACATGTTAGCTCAGAGACATGGAGCTACTCATTGGAAAGAAAACTGCAATAAAACGGCTGAGCTCATGTTATCTTTAGGAAAACATCCCATTCTAGACAATACAATATTCAAACAAATACAACATACATGTATCATTAGTGTAGGAGATATAGATAAAATGGTGCATATAGGAGAAACACAACAAGTGGCTAACGATTTAAATAATGCCACATTTGTTTTACATAAAAACATGGATCATCCATTTGAAAAATTAGATTATAATTATTTATCTAAAGAACTAATTACATTCTTTAAGTAAGAAATGCTATTCCTTTTTGAATGAGCCAATAGAAGATTCCAACAATAGTTATGATTTGAAGCACCAGTATTACTGGAACACCAAGAGCAAACAAAGCTTTATTCCGTTTGTGTTTTAATGGGGAAAATATTCCTAATAAAACACCAACACTTCCAAAGAAAACAGCGTGTAATAGTAGAACTTTTTCAGGTATTCTTCTTATATTATGTATAGCGAAATATTTATCTATTCCCATTAATAATAAACAGTAAATATTATATAAGATAAATATATAAAAAGTATATTTTATCATATACTAAGCTCTTAATTAATTTTTTTTGCTAAGATTAGACAATTCAAACTTAGGAATATCTACTTTGAACGTTTCATTAGTATTCAAATTTTCAAAAACATAATACCCATGCATTGTACCTAAGTCGCTATATAATTGACATGCACTCGTATATTGAACTGTCCCCTTTGTCAGCAAAACAGGATATTCACCAACTACTCCTGGTCCTTCAACCTCTGATTTCCCTGCTAATGAGTCAAAAATATACCAATGTCTTCGTAATAATTTTATTGGATAATCATTATAATTTTCTATAGTAATAGTATAAACAAAAACTTGAAATTCAATACTGCCATCAACTATTTTTTCTAAAAAATTAGAGGTAACACTTACTTTAACACCTGTAGTAATTTTAGCATTCATGATATAAATGTAAATATATCAGTTAATTTTTTCAAACAAAGCAACTCTTCGCAAATTATTTTGCATATCTTTCTTTTCGTAATAATGAATGAGCTTTAAATGTGGGTTGTTTGCCAATAGTTCATAACTCATTCCATCTTCTGATGCAGCATACCATTCATCCCAAATAAATAAGGTCTTTACTTTTTCAGCATCTATATTTAAATCATAAAAATTGGAGGCAAGTATTGGATTCAAACTATCTCTATTTAATACTAAATAGGTTTGAGCAGCGCTTGAAACAATCTTTCTTTCATGATAGTCAGGATATTCTTTTTTAATCTCTGTAACTATACTATTTATTAATAACTGATGCACATTTAATGTATAAAGTTCTTTTCTAAACATACCGAAATTATAAATAAATAGGGTGCACAAAACAAGGATTAATAAGATGCAATATGAAATAATTTTAGTACTAAATAATTTTATGTCTGTAATATAATTAAAGGCTTGTAAGAGCATTATGGCAACTATTGGACTTACTGCCACAAACACTCTCAATAAACCAAACGAACCAAATAATCCTAATGCCCAAGCAATCACATGAAAAAAAAGAAATGAATAAAACAAAGGATATACTAAAGAATAAATCAAATGAGTCGCAGGATTGTATAATATTGCTTTAGTGTTTTTATATATAAATTTTATAAAAGTGAAAAGTGAAAGAATTAATAATATAGTGAAAGGATATCCTAAGTATTCGGGCATTTTTTTAAAATAATGATACCAGGTTCCGTGACCATAATGAGAACTGAGTTTGGCATAAGGAATTTCTGTAAAAATCCACCATAATGATTTACTAAAAAACAAATAACCTATTAAACTATATAACACATGTCCTACCAATAAATAGGGGATATATTTCCATTGTTTTGTCCAGCATAACCATACAAACAAAACGCCACAAAGAACTAAACCTTCGGAGCGAACAAAAGGAAGAAATGAAAAAATTAAAACTGCAATAAATAATTTATTTTTAACTATCAAATATATCGCAACACTAAGCATCAACGAACAAAGGGGCTCTGTTAATCCACTTAAGGTAAGTAGAAAATGAAGCGGAATAAATGTAAAAAAAACTAATACTAGATGAGCGTTTTTAACTTTTAAATGAGCTACTGTTTTATAAGTAAAATACAAAGCAAAAGTTGAATTTACTATATTAAAAACTTTAATACCAATAAAACCAAATTGTGCAAAGGGTGCTGATAGTAATACAAAGAAAGGTTTTGCCCAATGATTTAAAAAAAATGATGGATGAATATAAGCATACTTAGAATAAAAATAATGTACGATACTATCTCCATCATCTCCTGTACCGTTCAAACTAAATGAAAAAAATAATAAAATACTGAAATACAAAAAAACATATGCATATACTAGCTGTATAGTGCTTATTTTTTTATGTAGTTGCATCAAATAAAAAATTATTTATTAATGTTTTTGTTTCTAAAAATGCTTTTTCTAATTCTATATTCTCAACTACTTGATCAAACTTAGCTTCATATTGAAGTTCTATAGAAGCCTTTCCTATTCTTTTTTTCAAACTTTCTTCACTTTCAGTATTTCTATTCGTTAAACGTTCAATTAAAATATCGAGTGATGGTGGTTTAATAAAAATAGTAAGCGCTTTTTCTTTAAATGTTTCTTTTAAATGTAGAGCACCTTGTACATCTATATCGAAAAGCACAGCTTCATCATTATTCCATATACGCTCTATTTCACTATTTAAGGTGCCATAAAAAGAACCTTCATAAACTTCTTCATACTCTGCAAACTCCTTTAGTAATATTTTCTGTTTGAAACTTTCAGAACTAATAAAATAATAATCTTTACCATCAACTTCTCCCTCTCTTCTAGCTCGTGTACAAGCCGATATTGAAAACCCCAATGGTAAATTTGTTTGCATTAAACGTTTAACAATACTTGTTTTACCAGCGCCGCTTGGCGCTGTAATGATAATTAGTTTTTGATGTTTGTTCATCTGAATGTATTAGCAGTCCTATAAAATATTGTTCAGTTGTTCTTTAATTTTTTCTAATTCATCTTTCATTTGTACAACTAGTACTTGCAAATCTTTGTTGTTTGCTTTAGATCCAATCGTATTGATTTCTCTTCCTAGCTCTTGTGCAATAAACCCTAATTTTCTTCCTTTAGCCGACAATGCATCTGTCATAACTTCTAAAAAATAAATACAGTGTGTTTCTAAACGAACCATTTCTTCAGTAATATCAAGCTTTTCGATATAATATATAATTTCTTGTTCCAATCTATTGGCATCAATATTTTCGTTACTAATAACTAATGATAAATTATTTCGTAATTGATCTTTGATATGTTTTGTTCGATCTGGTTCAATTATTTTTACTTGATTCAAACTGTTTTTTATCGCTTCTATTCGTTTGATTAATTCTTCTTCTAGCTTTAGACCTTCATCATTTCTAAACGTTTGCATATCTTTCAATGCATGTTGAAGAACCTCTTCGATTAATTTATCATTTGTATCAGCACTTAAGTCATTATTTGTTTGAATGACGCCAGGTAACTTTAATACTGTATCCATCAAACCTTCTTTAGAAGCGTTTGTTTCAATACATATTTTTTGTAATTGTATTATATACGATTTAAGTAAGTCTTGATTGATAATGTTATTTAGATTGTTTTGTGTTTCTTCCACTTGTATAATAACATCCACTTTCCCTCTTTCTAATGTAGCACTAATAATATTTCTCCAAGCAAATTCATGATGACGATAATTGCTAGGTATTTTCATATTAATCTCTATGCCTTTACTATTTAATGACCTCATTTCAACAGTTATTGTTCTTCCTTCTAGTGTTGAAGTCGCCTTACCGTAACCTGTCATTGAATGTAACATATCTGTTTGTTTTAATTTTAAATCTTTACAAAAGTAAAATAATTGAGTTAGAAACTTAGAAATAGATTTTTATATCTTTTAGAATGCTTGCTATTACTTAACAAATTATTGTTTGATATAATCACAACAAATAAATAGTAGTATCTTTGAATGTTTACTAGTCTTCATTTCATGCGAATCGACATATAGTTATAGCTTGAATTATTATACATAATAAATAAAAATGATAATGACTTCTTATCCAAAAAACAAAATCAAGATATTATTACTAGAAGGTATTAACGACTCAGCAATTGAAGTATTACAAGAAAAAGGCTATGCGCAAATTACATGTATGAAAGGAGCTTTGAACAATGAGGAATTATATGAGGCTATTAAAGAGGTACATATCATTGGGATTCGTTCAAAAACACAACTTGATGCTATCGCATTAACTAAAGCTGAAAAGCTTATGGTTATTGGTTGTTATTGTATTGGCACGAATCAGGTAGATTTAAAAGAAGCGCAACGAAAAGGCATTGCTGTATTTAATGCCCCTTATTCTAATACCCGTTCTGTTGCTGAATTAGTGATTAGTAACATGATTCAGCTGATTAGACAAATTCCTGAAAAAAACAAACAAGCACATGCAGGTGTATGGTTGAAAGAAAGTAAAAATTGTTTTGAACTTAGAGGTAAGGTGTTAGGGATTATTGGCTATGGACATATAGGCTCACAAGTGAGTGTATTGGCTGAAAGCATGGGACTAGACGTAATTTACTATGATGTGTTTACTAAGTTACCTCTAGGCAATGCAAAACCTGTAAAAAGCATTGAGGAGTTAATTCAATTGAGTGATATTATTACTTTACATGTACCCGAAAATAATAGCACTGAATTATTAATTAATGCAGATAGGATTTCTTTGATGAAACCAACCGCTATTTTAATAAATTATGCAAGAGGATCTGTAGTTGATTTAGAAGCATTAAAAATAGCACTTAGTGAAAAGCGAATCTTAGGTGCTGCAATAGATGTGTTTCCAGTGGAACCAAAAAGCAAGGGAGATACTTTTGCAACTCCGTTGCAAAACATCGAAAACGTAATACTTACTCCTCATATTGGGGGTAGTACTGAAGAAGCGCAAACCCATATTGGTGCAGATGTAAGCAATAAATTAATTTCTTTTATGGATACTGGAAATACCATGGGTTCACATTCTTTACCAGAAATTAATTTACCAACTCAAGAAGGAACTAAACGAATTTTACATATCCACCAAAATATACCTGGAATATTATCTGCAATAAATACATCTATGGCTAAAAATAATATCAATATAGTAGGGCAGTATTTAGCAACAAACCCAGAAATAGGTTATGTGGTATTAGATATAAAAAGCGACTTGATAGAAACTGAAAAAATACAAGAGGAATTAGCATCTATTATTGGTACGATTAGAACGAGGGTGTTATTTTAGATATTATTCCAAATCCAATTTTCGTAATCCTTTTGCTCGCCACCATGTTATAGCTACAACTAGCATCGTCATGCCTCCTCCAAATATTATGGATGGTACGAGTCCTAATAATTTTGCTGCAAATCCACTTTCAAAACTGCCAATTTCATTACTGCTTCCAATAAATATTTTATTTACAGCTTCTATTCTTCCACGCATATGATCGGGAGAAAACATCGGTACAATACTTCCGCGAATCACCACACTTACTCCATCAAAAATGCCCGTTAACATCAAAAAGAAAAAACATAAATAAATATTTCTAGAAAAACCAAAAGCGATGGTTGCTAAACCAAATCCTGCTACACAATACAATAATTTTTTTCCGGCTTCTTTTTTAGGAGGGAAATAGGCTAATAATAAAAGTACAATCACAATACCTACTGAAGGTGCTGCACGTAATAAGCCAAATTCTTTAGGACCTACATGTAATATTTTATCGGCAAAGGCGGGTAATATAGCAACTGCTCCACCAAACAATACCGCAAACATATCTAAGGAAAGTGCTGTGAGTAAATACTCGCTTTTAAATACATAATCTATTCCTTCATATATGTTTTTAAAAATAGAAGTGCTCGTTTGTTTTCGTTCATAATGAAAATCTTGTACCATAAAAATCATTATCAATAATCCAAACAAAGTAAATCCCGAAACAATACTATAAGAAATATAGGTACCCAAATAACCACACAATAAGCCTCCTATAGCTGTTCCCAAAATATTAGCACCATAGAAATTCATACTGCCAACAGTGGCTGCATACATAAGTTTTTCTCTCGGAACCATCTGTGCTAAAAAAGCTGATTGCGCTGGAGCCAAAAATCCACGAGCAATTCCAGTTAAAAAAATAACTGAAAAAATGGGCATCAATCCGTATAAAGGAAAAATACTTTTGAAAAAATAACTGATAAAAACCAATAGAATTGTACAGATAAAATATATGGCATTTGAACTAACTACAATTTTTTTTCGGCTAATAATATCCGCGACATGGCCACCAAACAAACTAGTCAATATAAAAGGTATCGCTTCTGCTAAACCAATCAATCCCAGTTGTAGTTCGCTTTTGGTAGCTTCATATACTTGCCATCCTACTACTACCGACTGGATACTAATAGCAAATATTATAAAGAATCTCCCTATCGTAAAATAGCGATAATCTTTAAAAGCTAATACTTGAAAAGCCGATTTTTGATTTTCAAAAAACTTCATTATTATAAGCTTGCTGTTCTACCCCCATCCACAGGCAAATTAATTCCATTGATATAAGACGCCATATCACTTGCTAAAAAACAAACTGCCTGAGCTATTTCATTGGCTTCAGCAAATCTTTTCATCGGAACTTCATTAATCATTTCTGTTGAAATTTCATCTACTGATTTATTAGCTTTAGTACTTTTATTATTGATAATAGCTTCGAGCCTTTCAGTAGCTGTAGCTCCAGGCAATACGTTGTTAACTGTAATATTAAACTGTCCTAATTCATTGGCTAATGTTTTTGCCCAACTAGCAACTGCTCCACGAATGGTATTGCTTACTCCTAATCCATGTAAAGGGGCTTTTACAGAAGTTGAAATAATATTGATGATTCTACCATATTGGTTTTGTTTCATTCCAGGTACCAATGCTTTTACTAAAATATGATTACAAATCAAGTGATTGTTAAATGCTTGTATAAAATCTGCTTCCTTTGCATCAATGGCTAAACCAGCTGCTGGTCCACCCGTATTATTAATTAAAATATGATAGGCTTTTGCTGTTTTTTGTAAGGAATCTTGAATGGCATTTTCTACACTTGCAGCATTAAAAAAATCTGCTACTATATAATCATGTTTCTGACCTTTAGTAGTATCTAGTTGGGCTAATACATCTTTTAATTTATCTTCATTTCGAGCAAATAATGTAACATTTGCTCCTGATTGTGCTAATAATATGGCACTTGCTTTCCCTATTCCAGCAGAACTACCACATACTAGGGCATTTTTATTACTTAATTGTATATTCATCTTGTAAAAGTAAATATATTCTCTAATAGTGTATGTTTATAGCATTAAAATTCTATGTATTATCAAAAATCTGCTACTTTTTAGTATTTATTATAGTATTTATTCGACTGAAAAAAGCTACTTTTATGTAGGTTTATTTCACCCAATAAAAATTAATAATTTATGTCAGTAAGAAGACCTTTTAACTTAAGAGAATGGATCACTACTAATCGTGAACTTCTAAAGCCGCCTGTAGGCAATAAAAACTTATATGTAGAATCTGGTGATTATATAGTAATGATTGTTGGTGGCCCCAATGCCCGTAAAGACTATCATTTCAATGAAACAGAAGAATTGTTTTATCAATTAGAAGGCGATATTGAAGTAGGTATTCAAGAAGACGGAAAAGCAGTAACCATTCCTATCAAAGAAGGTGAAATGTTTTTACTACCGGGCAATGTTCCTCATCAACCACGCAGAGGACCCAATACCGTAGGCTTAGTTATTGAAGTAAAACGTGAAAACTTAAAAGATGGATTGCAATGGTATTGTGAAAAATGTAATAATAAATTACACGAATACTATTTTCAATTAACCAATATCGAAAAAGATTTTATTCCAAGATTCAGAGAATTTTATGGAAATATTGACTACAGAACTTGCAAAAAATGTGGTCATGTGATGGAAGCAGACCCTCGATTTGTTGACTAATAAAGCTTTTTGCTAGATTGCATGTTATTATTTAAAAAAAAATGTGACCCAATTAAACCTTTTAGAAACCTGTTCGTCTACCTAGAATTCTTTCAAATAATTAAAAAAAATACAATGAAAAAAATAATTTTTAGCAGCTTACTTGTAGGCACAATCCTGTTTCTTTTTATGCTCAACTCTTGTAGAAAGGCTTCCACAGATATTAGTGAAACATTAGGCAATGACAATGGCTTAGCCGAACAAACATTTAATGATGTAAATCAAATAAATGACGAAGCAATTAATGGTTCTTTAAATTCATATAAGACAGGTGAAGCCTCTGATGTCTTATCCTCTTGCTCCACTGTTACCGTAGATACCATAGCGCGTTTAATTACGATTGATTTTGGAGCAAGTAATTGCATGTGTGCGGATGGTAAAAATAGAAGAGGTAAAATTGTGATTAACTACACTGGTAGATATAAAGAAGCTGGTTCTGTGCATACTATTACGTTTGATAATTACTATGTAAATGACAATAAAGTGGAAGGAACAAAAACAGTAACGAATATGGGTATGAATACTAGTGGCAACTACTATTATAATATCTCTATCATTGGAAGTATTATCAAAGCTGATGGAAGTGGCACTATCTCCTGGACTAGCTCCAGAGTTAGAACATGGATCGCTGGTTATGCTACACCAACTCGAAGTGATGACAAATATTCTATAACTGGTAGCGCTTCTGGAACCACTGCTGATGGTGATGCTTTTACTGCAACCATTAGTGATGCATTAACTATTGATTTAAGTTGTACGCATAAAATTACTGCAGGAAGTATTATCTTTAATAAAATTGGAGGGATTGATCGAACCATCTATTTTGGCACTGGCGCTTGTGATAATACATTCACTATTTCGGCAGCTGGAAGAACAAGAACTTTAACGTTTAGATAATAGTCTAAAAACATAAAAAAAAGCACATAAGATAACGTATGTGCTTTTTTTTATGTTTCATCTATTAGGATAAATATTTACCTACAATAGGCATTCTTCTACCCATACCAAAAGCACATGGTGAAACACGAAGAATAGGTGGTGTTTGATATCTTTTCCATTCATTGCTGTTTACCATTTTTAAAACTCGCTCTATTAATGTTTTATCAAACCCTTGTGCTATTAATTCATTTGGCCCTTGTCGTTTTTCTATGTATTGATACAACAAGCTATCTAATAAATCATATGCAGGTAATGAATCGGAATCTTTTTGACCTGGCCTTAATTCGGCACTAGGAGCTTTAGTTAATATATTAGTAGGAATTATTTCTTTGTTTCGATTAATATAATTGCATATTTCATATACTTCTGTTTTATACACATCTCCTAATACGGCAATCCCCCCACACATATCGCCATATAAGGTTCCATAACCTACCGCTGCCTCACTTTTATTAGTCGTATTCAACAATATATAGCCAAATTTATTACTCATCGCCATTAAAATAACGGCCCTACAACGTGCTTGAATATTTTCTTCTGTTACATTAGGGGATAAGCCTTCAAATAAATGCGATAAGGTTTTTTCAAAACTATCATAGGCCTCTTTTATAGGAATAATTTCATGAGGTGACTGTAAATTTTTGACTAATGCAATGGAATCAGCAACTGAGTGATCACTCGAATATTGAGAAGGTAATAAAACACTCATTACATTTTCACTACCTAATGCCTCAACGGCTAAACATAATGTTAGTGCTGAATCAACACCTCCACTTAAGCCTAATATAGCTTTTTTAAATCCCATTTTTTGAAAATAATCTTTAATTCCCAATACTAATGCATCATGTATTAATTCATATTTTTTATTCGTATAATCAGGTAGTTTTTGTACTACTAAATGTGCCGAGTCAAACACTTCAATGGCTTCCGTAAAATGAGGTAAGAGTCCACAACAATTTCCTTGAGCATCATATACCATAGAGCCTCCATCAAAAATCAATTCTGTTTGTGCGCCTACATTATTGCAATAAAATAATGGAATATTATAAGCTTCCACATTGGATTTAATTGTATGATTTCGTAGACTTGGATGAGTATAATTAAATGGTGATGCGGATAAATTTAAAATAAAATCTGGAGATTGCTGAATCAAATAATCCATCGGACAGATAGGGTACATGGGGTTTTCATTGCCCACATTCCAAATATCTTCACAAATGGTAACCGCAATTTTTTTTCCTTTATAATAGACACATTCAAATATATCATTAGGCTGAAAATACCTGTATTCATCAAAGACATCATAGGTTGGCAAAAGCGTTTTATGTGTAATATGAATCACTTTTTTATCCGCAATAAAATAGGCTGAATTATATAAATCCTTCCCTTCTTTTTTGTTGTTTTTTGTCGGGCATCCTATTACAATTGCTATATCACTGGTATGTTCCTTTATCTCTTGTAGACTTTGTTGACAGCGTTCTATAAAATCATCAAACTCTAAAAAATCTCTGGCAGGATAACCACATACTGCCAATTCTCCAAACAAAACTATCTCCGCTTGTTTGGCTTTTGCTTCCTGTATTGCTTGAATAATTTTTTGGGTATTGAATTCAAAATTTCCAATATGGTAATTGAGTTGCGCTAAAGCAATTTTCATAAATATTCTGTTTAAAACTAAAATAAAACGCCTACACGCAAAGCTAAATAATTTAAATAAATTGGATCTGAGGCGGTACTCAATGTAGCTGGAATACTATTCTTAAATTTATCATCTTTAATATGGTTTAAAAATGCATATTTATATACCAATCCTGCAACAATAGAAGTTTTTCCTGCAATATTATATTCAATACCTGCACCGCCTGAGGCTGCCATATCAAAAACATTTACACGTGTATTATACACTTTAACTTGATCTTTTTTTACGCCATCAAAATCATTAATCAGTGTACCTCTTGCTGATACTAAAACCATCATTGATGCCCCCAATTCGCCATACACGGTGATTCGTTTAAATTCATTGGTACGAAGCTTTATACCTATAGGCAATTCGATATATTGTGAGGTGTACTTATGAAGATAATTTGTTGTTTTTGTTTCATATAAAACGGGTAATGGTTTAGAAGTATCGTATTGTGTTAATGTATAATTTATATTCGTTCCTAAATAATCAAAATAAAGTCCCGTGGTAAGTCCATAATTTTTGGCAAAATAATAATCAAGCTGCAAACCAAATTGAAAGCCCATACGAACTCCTTTGTTGTCTGCTTCAATGCCGGGTGTTCGCGACCATGAAAGTAATGGATTAAAATTAATACCTAATCGTGTCTTTTCTCCCAATAAACCTGTGGCTCCATCACCTTGATTTGCTTGATATTTGTTTGCATAGGTAAAAATAACAGTGCTAAGTAATAAAAGAATGCTTATGTATTTTTTCATATTGTGTAATTTAGCTCCTTTAAAATAGAAAATAATATTTTATAAAATTAATGTATTCTTCACTGAGCTGCCAAAAATCTTATTCATACAATGAAAATTAATATTCAAAAGTTCTTCCTTGTTCTATTTGTTTTTTCAATTACACTCACTCAATGTACCTGTGGAAACAAAAAAAACAATGCCCCAAAAATTGATAGTTCAAAAGTAGACTTACAATTTTATCGCTTCGATAAGGAATTTCAACAAGAAGGTACTAAAAACACAAAAAATAGAATGTTAGCGCTTAGTGCGAAATACAATGCTTTCTATGATGTGTATGTATATGATTTGATGCGATTTGCTAATGCATATGACACTACAGATAGAGTATATGCTAATATCAATTCGTTTTTTGAATTTAAAGACATGAATCAATTATATAATTTGGTTCAAAAAGCATATCCAACTACAGAAGTGAATGATGAAGAAATTCGTAAAGCATATGCCTATTCTAAAATCTATTTACCTCGTATGAAAATGCCTAATAAAATTGTGTATTGTATGAGCGGTTTAAACGTAGGAGCATTTACTGTGGATACAGATTTTGTGGGAATTGGTTTAGATATGTATTTAAATAATGATACCTTATATAATCAAGTTTTTCCTAATTATATAGCAGCAAAACTTCGTAAGGAAATGATGTGTCAGAATGTTATGAAGGCTTTATACAATAATCAGTATAACGATCCGTATATAGCTACTGGAGCCTTAATTAATTGTATCATTCAAGTAGGCAAACAACAATATTATTTAGAAAAAGTATTGCCACATATCGCAGAAGAATATCGTTTTGGATATAGCTATAAACAATTAAAATGGTGTGAAAACAATGAAAAACTAATATGGAAATTTATGGCAGATAATGATTTATTCTATAATGAAAGTGAAGCAGAAATTCGTCACTTTATTGGCGAACAAGCTAACACACATGGTATGCCAATTGAAAGTCCGGGAAATGTTGGTGCATGGATTGGCTATAGAATTGTCTCGGCTTATATGGAACAAAGTAATAACAAACCTACTTTAGACGAATTGATACAAACGGACCCTAAAACTATTTTGGCAAAGAGTAAGTATAAGCCTTAGTTTATACTTAAATGCTATTTTAATTTCCCTTTCTTTTCAAATCGATAACCTCCATGTTCCGAGCCCCATACTTGTTTACCATTGTTGTCATAGCCTCTATCCCAGCTTATAAGCATATTTGGCATTAAAGTTACTTCAGTAGTTGCATAGGTAGCTCCTCGTAATTCGCTGGTACATTTATTCCCTTCTGTACTACCTATATAATTATCTGCTCGTTTAATAATCGTAACTCCACATCCTATTCTTGTATACATAGAATCTGTATTAAAACTTGTAAAAGCTTCTTTCTTTTTCCATTCACCTGCATATTGTAATGGGTTTTTTAATGAATATATTTCACTTAAAAAGCTTGTATCTGTCAATTGAGTAACCTTATATATACGTTGACGATAGGGTTTCTGCTGATTATCATAAATAGCTTGCTCTACGTATATATACCTCGCATCTGTTTTTTCTTTCCATATTGGTTTCATACGTAAACTAATATGAAAAAAATTGGTGTCGCTTTTCGATTGCACATCATTGCTAAAACTACCACTCATATAGTGATCTACTAAAAAATTTAATTCTTTAGATGTTTTTTGTTGTGCAAACAAAACTTGCATACAAATTAATAAGATTAATATTAAATTAAGTTTCTTCATTCTCGTACTTTTGCAATTATAAAAGTAAACAGTTTCTCTTTATTATTAATCAAAACATATATGAAAAACATCAAAGACATTGATATTATAGCTGTTATTGGGGCTGGCACAATGGGGCTGGGAATTGCTCAAGTATTTGGTCAATCTGGCTTTAAAGTTATCTTATTTGATTTAAACCAATCCATCTTAGATAAGGCAAAAATAAGTATAACTAAAAATTTGACAAAAGCTGTTGAAAGCAAGAGAATTACTGAAGAAAATAAAAACACAACTTTATCGCAAATAGAATTTACGACAGATTTTACAAAACTAAAAGCAGATTTAATCCTTGAAGCAATTATTGAAAAGTTAGATATAAAACAAAAACTATTTCATGATTTAGCCGCCCAAAATGATACCGATGCTATTTTAGCAAGCAATACATCTTCTATTCCTATCACTCAAATAGCTCGAGGGATACCGAATGAAGATAGGGTTATTGGCATGCATTTTTTTAACCCTGCACATATAATGAAGTTAGTAGAAGTAATTAGCGGAGCAAATACACATCCAGATACTGCCAATTGTATTTTTCAATTAGCCCAAAAAATAATGAAAACTCCTGTTCATGCTAAAGATGCTCCAGGCTTTATTGTTAATCGTGTTGCTCGACACTATTATGTCGAAGCGCTTAAAACCCTTGAAGAACAGGTAGCTTCATTCGACACTATAGACAATCAAATGGAATCATTAGGTTTTAAAATGGGGCCTTTTAAGTTGATGGATTTAATTGGTGTTGATACAAACTTTTCAGTTACTTCTTCTATGTTTGATTCATTTCATCAAGATGCCAAATTCAGGCCTAGCAGAATTCAAAAGCAAAAAGTAGATGCTGGTCATCATGGTATTAAAACTAAAAAAGGATTTTATACTTACGAATAAAGCAACCATCATCCAACTACTCTCGTTTATAAAGAAAAAAAGATAATGAATAAAATAATAGTATTAGCAATTGTAATTTGTAACTCTTTAATCCTTTGTAATTCATGTACTCCAATTAAAGAACCTACTTGTACTCGCAAAGGTATTGGCTATCTGACTGAGCCTGCTGTATTTCCAGATACGGTAGCACTTGGTGATACAATTATTGGCAACTTAAAAATTAATGGCTATAGCTCTTGTACTATATTCAATGGCTTTCAACCAATATATGCTTACGATGCTATCTATTATCATTATGCACCTATTACTCCAATGATTGTTGATGAAGGTTGCCAATGTTCTGGGACTGCTCCCGTTTTTGAAGAGAATTATACCTATTATCCATCAGATACGGGCATGTATTATTTTTCGTATCAATTAGTGGGAAATATCTATCAACAAGATACGGTTTATGTATATTAGCAAATCATGAATTTGCTCCGAATTGTAACAAACGACTTATTACATTTATTCTATCCAAACCTCTGTTGTGCTTGTGGTGATTCACTTCCAAGCGGAGTTAAACTCATTTGTATTTCCTGTATGGTACATATGCCGCAAACTAACTTTCATTTAGATCCTGCTAATTCGATGACTAAAAAATTTTGGGGTAGAATACCCGTATTGCAAGCAGCTTCTTATTATTATTTTCAAAAAAATGGTCGTGTACAACATCTTTTACATGAATTAAAATATAAAGGCAGAACGGAAGTTGGCGAATTTATAGGTCAATTATATGGCGATACATTGAAAGAAAGTAACACCATATTAAATAAAGCCGATATTATCGTTCCAATCCCACTACATTATAAAAAATTGCGAAAAAGGGGTTATAATCAAAGTGACTTTTTCGCCAAAGGATTATCTCAATCAATGGAAATCCCTTGGAGCGACACATTGGTGCAGCGTCAAGTATATACCAACACTCAAACAGGCAAGAATCGTATCGAACGTTGGGATAATGTTAATGAAATTTTCGACCTAAAAAACCCTAAAGAATTGGAAGGTAAACATATATTATTGGTAGACGATGTAGTGACTACCGGTGCTACTATTGAAGCATGTGCCAATGCTATTCTAAGCAAAATTGAATGTGCACTATCTGTAGTTACCATAGCAACGGCTATTTAATTCCATATTCATAGTACATTGGCATAATAATTGGTTATTTTTGCATCATTAAAAAAATAAAAAAATACATTATGAAATATTTTACAATTCTATTTGCCGTGTTATTATTTAGCATTTCATCTGTAAATGCTCAAGGAACAGATAAAAAAGCAGCTAAAAACACTAAACCTGCTAAAGAAACTAAAGTTAAAGCAACTGGACCTCAAATCACATTCAATTCAATGACATTAGACTATGGCACTATTGAAAATGCATCAGAAGGTACTCGTGAATTTACTTTTAAAAACACTGGAAAAGAGCCTTTAATTATTAGTGGTTGCGCTGGTTCTTGCGGTTGTACAGTTCCAACTTGTCCTAAAGAAGCAATTTTGCCGGGTAAATCTAGTAGTATTAAAGTACATTATGATACTAATCGTACAGGTGCATTTACTAAAAATGTTACCGTTCAAACAAATGATCCAACAGGTCCAAAAGTACTTACAATTACAGGTACTGTTAATGCTCCTAAACCTTAATTATATAAAATTATTATATATAAGAAACCATCGATAACACGATGGTTTTTTTATTGGAATAATGATATTATCTGTTCGTACTTCCTTAACTTTACAAAGTGAAAAAAGATATTAGAAAATTATCTCTTGAAGATATTATACAAGCGTTAGATGCAATGAATCAACCTAAATTCAGAGCGAAGCAAATATATGAATGGTTATGGAATAAAAGCTGTATCGATTTTGAACAGATGAGTAGTTTATCTAAAGATCTAAGGATTTCACTACAAGAATCATTTTTTATAAATCATATTGAAGAAAATATTACACAAAAAAGTGAAGACGGCACCATTAAAATGGGGTTTAAATGCAATGACAATCGAATGATTGAAGGTGTATTAATTCCTGCTGATAACCGAATGACTGCTTGTGTTTCTAGTCAAGTAGGATGTTCATTAAGTTGTAAATTTTGTGCCACTGGGTTTTTAAAAAGAGAACGAAATTTAGACGCTGGTGAAATTTATGACCAAGTAGTTATGCTTAACAAACAGTCAATAGCACATTATGACAAACCTTTAAGTAATATTGTATATATGGGTATGGGCGAGCCTTTATTAAATTACGATCAAGTAATGCGTAGCATACAACTTATCACAGGGGAAGAAGGATTAGGAATGTCATCAAAGAGAATTACCGTTTCAACTAGTGGAGTTGCTCGTGGTATTACTAGAATGGCAGATGAAGGAAAGAAATTTAACTTAGCATTATCTCTTCATGCAGCAACCGATGAAAAAAGAAATCAAATAATGGATATTAATACCAGTAATCCTTTAGATACTGTTATAAGTGCCTTATCCTATTTTTATCAAAAAACAGGAAATAAGATAACTTATGAATATATTCTATTTAATGATTTTAATGATACTGATGAAGATGCTAAAAACTTGATAAAGCTTTGTAAGAAGGTACCTTCTTTTGTAAACATTATTGAATACAACCAAGTGGAAGGAGTTACGTATACAAAAGCAAGTGAAGATAGATTAAATAGATTTACTATGATTCTAGAACAAAATGGAATCGATGCAAAAATTAGAAAAAGTAGAGGTAAAGATATCGATGCCGCTTGTGGTCAATTAGCCAATAAAAACAAATAATCAAATCTGTTGTTGTAGCAAGATATGAATGAGAATCCAATAGATAAAAAACATATTACCGAAACACCATCTATACTACCCTATGCCCATACGATAGGTGCTCCTGTAATTAAGCCAGTTGATAAAGGCAAAGTAAAAGGTAGGGCTTTGGCGGCTATGAATCAGCAAGTTGAATCACAAATGAGTCAACTATATGAGCAAATGCAATTATTAGCCGAACAAGCAAATAAATTGCAAGATAGAGTCGCTATTTCAAATAGAATTTATGATGCTGAAATAAATTTTCAACCATTAATTTCACATATATATCATTTATATAAAAGAGAAGTGTCTGGAGTATATGTACTTTCTATGATCGGTCCTAAAGAATGGGGAAGAAGTGAACCAATTGGAACTTTTACTGCAACTGTAAAACTATTAGCCGATCATACATGGGATATTTTAATAGGTGATAAGGACGAACTATAAATCAATAAAAGAAGCCGTATCTCTTTCGAAAATACGGCTTACAAACCAAACAAATTATTTATATTAGTAGACTAAGCTGTAGCGTCTGCTTTTTTAGATTTCGCAACCTTTGCTTCTAGTTCCTCAACTCTTTTTACCAAAGCGTCTACGTCTGTTTTTTTAACGTAATTCATTTTGTTAGCAATCTCTTCAGTGATCTTAGTCAATTTTTCTTCAAATTCTTTTTTTCTGTTTTCTGTTTTTTCAAAAAAATCATCTACGATTTTTTTACCTTCATTATCAGAAATTTTACCTTTTTCAACTAACTCATCAATTGATTTTTCTAGGTTTTCTTTTGCTGTTACAGCTAAACCAGCTCCTGCGTACAATAATTTTTTAAATAAATCTTCCATTGTTATTATTTTTTAATTTTTAATTAATTCAATTCTACGAAGTAGTCTTATCAACTGCTATGCTAAATTTTTTACTTTATATAATAAAAACGCTACAAGCCAATAAAACATTGACTTTTTAAATTTTGAGCTTATTTTAAAGAAAATTATATGAGCTGACAATTCAGACAGTAACTGACATTCGTACATGTCAATATGCTTAGTTAAAGAATTTTTGTCAGAAATATAGAAGATACACTATAGTAATTAATAAACTTAGATAAGATTTTATTTGATAAATGCGATTTTAGCACAATAGTGATCTTTACCGTCATTGCTTAAACTATATACTAAATAAATACCTGTTTTAGCTTTTTCGCCATTATAGTTTTTACCATCCCAAATGGCTTGACCTCCATTCGATTTACCATCCCAAATAAGTCCACCAGCAATATCTGTGATTTTAATATAGGCATCATTTGCCAATCCTTTCACTGCAATAGGGCCTGTATAATCTGGGCGAACGGGATTTGGATAGACTATAACTTCTTCATGTTTTTCACCTCCTAAAGTAGCATCGCCTTGGTAACTTACTAAGCCTGATGCTGTAGCAATGTATACTTCTCCTGTTTTATGATCAATCGCTATATCATAAATATCATTAGATGGTAGTGGGCTATTTGTAATATTAAAATTTAGTAATTCGTCTTTGCCATCTGCACTAATTAACCATACTCCATTAGCTGTACCAATCCATTTTCTATTTGCTCCATCTACTGCCAATGCTTTTACAGCTTGTTTTTCAAATAAGTATTCGTTATATCCATCTCTTTGAACTAATATTTTTTGAGCATCACAATAATTACCTTCATTTAAAATACTAGAGGCACAATAAAACACACCAATTCCAGCTCCAGTTCCTACCCAAATATCACCATCTAAATCTTCAGCCATTGCAAATACTGTTTCATTAGGTAAAGCACCTGAACCGATTGATGTACCTAAAGTGATAGATTTATCATCTGTTGTAGTAGTAATATCTCCTTTATCAACTACCATCATAGACACGCTTCCTTTCACAGAAATCCACATTTGATTATTTTGGTCTATTATCATTCGCTTTAATCCTAATACTCCGGGGGTACCATTAATTGTATACCAATCACCCTTTTTATCTATGGCTTTAATTGGATTAGGCGCACTATTATTTAATATAATTACATTTCCATCTAAATCAATTTTAACATCACTTACTCTAGTTCTAGGATCGCCTAGGGCTTGTTCTAAAATACTATTACTACTATTATATAACTTGAATTCACCGGCATCACTTATAATTAATCCATTTAAAAGTGATGAATAATAAACTTTATCTGATTTAGAATCTGGAGTAATAGAAATAATGTCATATACATTTGAAAGGATAGGAGTATTAGTTAAATCAAAATTATTCCACCATTTATCCTTATACAATGAAAAACCACTAGCATTAAAGGTATAATTGAATGAACCATTATAGCTTCCTCCTGCTACATATACTTTACTATCATCTATTGTTAAAGCGAAGGCACTATTATACTTCGGACTATTTGCACTGATTATTTCAAATTGTATATTATCGAAATAAATTAAACCTCTCCAATTATCGGCAATATAATATTGATTTGAAGCACCTGAAATACACTGTGTTGGTCTATATAAATCATTAGATATTATACTTGTAAAATTTAATGTTTTTGAAAGTTTTAAAATTCTATTAGATAAAATGATTGAAGCAGAATCTTTCCACTGTGTTAAAACCAATTCATCATTTGCTACAGATAAGTCTTTTGTTTCCCAATATTTGTTTGAGCCTAAGTTTGACCAAGTGCTTCCGTTAAAAGAATAGAGACTATCGTTTTGTATAAGATATAGATTATTATCAAAAACCTCTATAAAATCTGGTATTTGATTGGGTATAACACCTGTTGAATGAATGTTTTGCCAATTATTATAATTTAAGATACCTGGGTTATTTTTGGAAATGAATTTTAATCCTTCTTTTGTTGCTACATAAATTTTACCATTATATATACATATATCATTACAAACTACATTTCCTCCTGTATTACCAATATAATAGGCTTCTTTAAATTCTTTTTTGGTTAAATCAATTACTTGAATGCTAAAACCTGTTGAGATATAAGCTAAGCCCTCATCAAAAAAAATATTCCGTAAAGATTTGTCTCCAGAAATAGTTTTATTTTTAATATCATTTATAGTATAGATTGTATTATTATTTTCGTTTATTATGTCAATTGCACTAGATGTATATAATACAACTAAAGATGAAGTAGAGGGATCATATGCTATTTTATTTATTGAAAGTTCACTAAGTCCGTTTGTTTTATCTAGTATCTCAATAGCATGAGTGCTTTTTTCATATTTAATGATTGATTGGCCTGTTGAAGAATATATATAATTATTTGATTGAGCAATACTATTAGAAGTATTTAAAGGCAGATATAATTGCCAAGTGCCTATGCTTTTATTTTGTGAAAATAAAATAGTAGTGCATATCAAAAGTAAAAAAAATATGGAGTAGATGCGTTTGATCATAGTTCAAAAATATAGCATCATAACGTAAAAACTACACACTTGTTGCTTTTTTATTAGTAAAAAACAACTATTTACACTTTTGATTGATGAGCAAACATATGTATCCAAAGAGATCTAGACAATCTAAAGGTTATTGGAAATAATAATGTAGTTAAAGACATATCTATTAGTAAAGACATATCTACACTAAGTTTCAATATTAAATAAAGAGGGAGAAAAATACTTAAAACCAAGGCACAACTTACTGCATAAGCTACGTACATAGCTCCCCACCAAAACCCAATTTCCATTTCGTATTTTAAATTACAAACACTACATCTTTCAGGCATCTTAAACAAATCTGGCAAATAGTACATGTTTTGGTTAACAAATAGATTAGTTTCTTTACAACGAGGGCATTTACAAGTAATTATGCTATATAAATGGGAATGTTTTTTTGGAATGTCTTGCATAATATTTTCTGTAATTTTTTCATTGCAAAGTTACGATATTAATCTACCATACTATGTAACTTTTGTTACCTTTAAAGTTAATTATGAATAAAACACAAATGAAAGCAATAATTGTTGGAGCAACGGGATTAGTTGGTAATGAGTTACTACATTTAATTTTAGAACATGTTTCCTTTTCTCATGTTAAAGTTTTTGTTAGACATAAAATTCTGCTAGAACATCCTAAATTAGAACAAATAGAAATAGACTTTAATCAGCTACACAACTATGCTCATGAATTTAATGGAGATATGGTTTTTTGTACCTTAGGAACTACTATTAATAAAGCAGGAAGTAAAGACGCCTTTATACAAGTAGATTATACTTATCCTCTTCAAATTGCATCTATTTGTGCTCAACAAAACATTTCACAATTTCATTTAGTCACTGCCATGGGAGCTTCAAGTAGTTCAAATATCTTTTATAATAAAGTAAAAGGAAATATAGAAGAAGCCATTCAAAAACTAACATTAGAAACATTTGTAGTATATAGGCCATCAATGCTCTTAGGGAATAGAAAAGAAAATAGAGTAGGTGAAAAAATCGGACAAATCTTAATGACAAGTTTAGATTTTATGTTTGTTGGATGGTTAAAGAAATATAAAGCAATACAAGCTAAAGACGTTGCTAAAGCAATGATCATACAATCTTTGAAAAACAAAAAAGGATTTCATGTGATTGAATCTGATAAAATACTAGAAATAGCTAATTATTATATTGCTACTAATAATAAAAACTAAAGAAATCTATCTGGCTTCATTAAATTCATTGTAATTTTGCAGCATGTTATGTAAGTATTTCCCTTTTCAAAGTTTTTTTTCCTTTAGTAAAAAGTTATTAATTCTAGGAATTGCATGTTGCTTGCTACTTATATATTCAAATTCTCATGCACAAGGTAAAGCCTTTATACCTGATGTCAATTACGATTCTTTAAAAATGATGTTTGTGGGTGATATAATGCAAGGGAATAGTCAAATATTAAGTGCAGAAAGTACTGATGGTAAATCTTATGATTATGCAGGAACCTTTAGATATATTCAACCGATTTTAGGTTTAGGAGATATTGTTGTTGGAAATTTGCTTACCAATTTTGCTGGTAGACCATACAGTGGATATCCCAATTACTCTGCTCCTGATGAATTTGCAACTTCCTTACGTAAAGCTGGATTCAATTGTTTAATGACTGCTAATGACCATTGTGCTGATAAAGACATAGATGGTATAAGACGTACTAATCATATTTTAGATTCTGTAGGAATAGCACACACTGGTACGTTTAATACCTTTGCTGATAGAAGTAACAGAAATCCGTTATTAATAAATCGTTACGGTTTTTTAATTGCCTTTTTAAATTATACCTCATATACTAGATATAATATCAAAGACAGTGCATTAATCAATGAAATAGATAAGGAAAAAATAAAAGAAGATTTAGCTTATACTAAAAAGTTTGCACCTGATTTTACGGTTATTTATTTCAACTGGGGTCGTGAATATCAATTTTATCCTGATTCAGATCAAAGAGAGTTAGCCAAATATTGTATTGATTTAGGTGCTAATATGATTATAGGCACTCATCCACATGTAGTTCAACGTGTAGAAGAAATTCAATTTTATTCGGGTAATAAGTTAAAAAAAGGGTTTGTTGCTTTTTCACTTGGCAACTTTATCACAGACTATGATAGAAGATTTGGTGATGGTGCAGCTATTTTAGAGGTGAACTTATGTAAAGATAAAAAAACGAATGAAGTAAAATTATCAGATTATGGTTTTATTCCGACCTATGTTATAAAAGATGATGGCTCTGGTAAAAAAGTACATAAAGTAGTTCCCGTTTCTGAAATAGAAACGAATAACATTACTGTACCAATGCCAAATCTTGAAAGAGAACGTTGTTTATTAAGTGGTAGAGATACCAGAAGCATGCTTACTGGTTTTGGTAATATTGAAACTAGATATCCGATTGACGATGATATTATAAATGATGTACAAGAAACTATTATATTAACTGGTGGCCCTGTAAATAGCGATAAATACAATAAAGAAAATAAGGCAGTTGATAATTTTTTAATGTCTTTAAATCAAATGGAAGAAGATACAGAACAATTAAATGTTGTAGACACCGCTTTAATTAAAAGTAGCAAAACACAAAAGACATATACCAAAGTAAATAATGTACTAACTCCAACAGCTAAAATAGATGAAAAAATATATACAGAAGGTGATGTAGATGAATTTGAAAAAAAATTTAGAAGCTTAGGCACCATCATTTATAAAGTACGTTTTTACGAATTAAAAACTAGAGTAGAAATAAACACTAATATGTATAATTATTTAGAGGGATATAAGACCATTCCTGAAAATGGTGCATGGGCCTATTATATTGGTGAAAAAACAAAGTTTACGGATGCAAAAGATATATTGTTATTATTGAGAAGTAAAGGGATTAGAAACGTTAAAATTATTCCTTTTGTGAATGGTAAAAAAGTAGACTGGGTATTCAATGTATAATGCAATTATTGATATAGGAAACACACTAGTTAAAATAGCTGTTTTTAAAGGTGACGAATTTATTTTGATGCAAGTAGCAGACGAATGGGATGAAAAATTATTTCACCTCACCACAAAAGGATATTTTATAAAAAATGTTATTGTAAGTGATGTTCGATATAAAGAAGTAAAACCATACGAATCTTTTTTAAGTGAAAAGTATAATTGCCTTTTTACAACTCGCAACACAACATTACCTATTAAAAACGAATATTTAAGTAAAAACACTTTAGGATTTGATCGTTTGGCAATATGTGTTGGTGCAAGAAATTATTATCCATCAAACCCTTTGTTAGTAATAAGTATTGGGACATGTATTACTTATAACTTTCTAAATAGCGCGAATGAATTTATGGGTGGTGCTATCTCTGCTGGAATTCAAATGCGATTTAAATCATTACATGACTATACAGGTAATCTTCCTTTAGTTAAATTAGAAAAATCATTTGATGAAGTTTCATTGATTGGTACTACAACCGAAAACTCTATAATTAGTGGTGTATTAATTGGTGCCACATCTGAAATTGATGGTATAATTGACAAGTATTTAGACAATTATGATAATTTAACTGTAGTTTTAACTGGTGGAGACTGGTCTTTTTTGGCATATAGTCTTAAAAACAAGATATTTGCACATCCAAATTTAGTTTTATTTGGACTCAATACTATATTGCAACAGCATGTCAATAAATAATATGAATAAAATAGTAATCACATTTTGCATGGTTTTAGCATCCTATAATGTGATGGCTCAAGCTTCTTCTCCATACAATAGGTATGGTTTAGGTTCACTAAATAATCAGGCTACTACTTCAAATAGAAGTCTGGGAGGAGTGAGTGCAGCTTATTCAAATATGTTTAATATCAATAGTCAAAATCCAGCTTCACATGCTGATTTGTTTTTAACTACATTTGAAATCGGTGCAGATGGCGAACATGTTTCTATACAAAGTAAAGACAGTTTATATAAATCAGGCACTTCTTCATTAAGTCATATTTCATTAGGTTTTCCTGTAAAACTAGGGAAATGGGGAGCAGCACTTACTTTCAAACCTTATAGTAGTGTAAATTATGCTTTTGATAGAAAAATTATTGATACGAACCTTGGTAATTACAATGAATTTTATACCGGAAGTGGTAAGCTTTATAATTTTTCTTTAGGGAATGGAGTGCGTTTTAAAAACTTATATATTGGAGCAAATATCGGTTTTGTATTTGGCAAAATAGATTATGCTAAAAACATCATTTTTACAGATGATACGAAAGCACTAAATACACGTTTTGCAAACTCAAATTCAATAAGAGGTATTACTTATAATTTAGGGTTAATGTATAAAGTCAAATTATATCCTAAAGCAAAAGATAAAAAAAGTAATTATTTATTAACTCTAGGCGCTTATGGATCATCGTCTACTAAACCTATAATTAAATCCACTAAACATTGGGAAAGATTTGATATCACCTCAAATGGTATCGTTCCTGTAGATACTATCAGTTCTTATATTAAAGAAAAAGGATACATAACTATACCTGCAAATTTCGCAGTTGGTGCTACCATCCAAAATGGTGAGAAATGGTTGATTAGTGCAGATATAAAATATACCTTATGGAAAAACTACAAGAGTACTTTAGATAATTTCTCTATGAATAACAATTTACGCTGTTCTGTAGGACTTGAATATTCACCAGATAAAGATGCCAATAGAAAATTTTTCAAATATATAAGTTATAGAATAGGTGGATATGGTGGCACCTCTGAATTGGTTGTAAAGGGGGTTCAACTGAGTGAGGCTGGAGTTACTATTGGTCTTGGCATTCCTGTAAGAAGCAAAGGTGTTCAATATTCTATGGCTAATCTTGGTTTTGAATATGGCACTAGAGGCACTACTTCTTCTAATTTATACAGAGAGAGCTATTATAGATTCAGTTTAGGAATTGTATTTAACGATCGTTGGTTTATTAAACGTAGATTTGATTAAAATATAAAATATTTTGTTACAAAATATTGATACGCTCATTTTTGACTTAGGTGAAGTTATTGTAGACGTTAATACACAAAAAACTGCAGCTGCTTTTTCCTCATTATTTCAAATTGATACTTCTACTATCTTTTCATTTCATCATCAAATTAACTTATTTAATCAGCTTGAAAAAGGCCTAATTCTTGAGTCGGATTTTAGGAATCAATTACGTAAAGTTGCTGATAATAATACTGCTAGTGATGAGGCAATTGATAAAGCATGGAATGCCATGTTGGGTAATACTCCCCAACAAAAACTTGATATTTTAAAAAAACTTAAAGCAACATATAAAGTATTTGCATTAAGTAATACGAATAGTATTCATATAAGACATATAAACAACGAAATTAAAACAAGAAATGGTGCAACTGATTGCTTAGAAAACTATTTTCATCATGCCTATTATTCGCATGATTTACATGCAAGAAAACCCGATATAGCTATTTTTGAAAAAGTCATTTTTTTAGAAAACATTAATGTCTCTTCTACATTATTTATCGACGATCGTATAGAAAATATAAAAACTGCTCAGGATCTTGGTTTTCAAACATACCTTATGACAAATCCTGAACAGTTTTATGAACTTTTTTAAACTAATATATCGATTTAAAACAGCTTTCTAGTGTTTATCCTCTTGTTTCATTTCTTTTAATTTTGCTTTCTGTGCATCTGTAAGAACAGCAGCAATTTTTGAGTTCATTTCTTTTCTAATTGGCTGAATTTTCGCTTTTGCTGTTTCTTCATCCGTTTTATACTGATCTTTAATAGCTTGTATTTTTGGCATGTACTCCGTAAAAATCGCTTTTACTTTTGATGATTGTTCTACTGATAAACCCAATTGAGTTGTCATCTCATCCGTTTTATGTTGAATTCTTTCATTTATGGTTTTAGGTTCATTTTCAGCATGTTTTTCCTCTTTTAATTGCTGATAGATAGCTTTTTGTTTATCTGTTAATTGTGCCTCAATTTTCCCTTCCGTTGATTTACGTAATGTTTTATTTGCTTCCATTAATGCTTTTTTATCTGAAGCATATTTTGTTTCATTTGCTTTTTTAGTTGTTTTAGACTCTTCTAGTATTTTTTTTATGTTTTCATATTGTGAAGCAGACAAACTTAATTTGATTTTGTACTCTTCAAGTTTAGATTCCATTGATTTTTCTTGAGCAAAGCTATTAGCTACGAAAGAAAAAGATATTATTAAAATTAATACTATTTTGCTGATAGATTTCATATGATATTTTTTTTAGTTTACGAATACCCCTAGGACGCAAACGCTATGCCAAGGTTTAAAACAAAAAAGCCCATCTTGAGAAAAGATGAGCTTTTTATATGTTTCTTACAATTATTATTTAGATACAAATAATTTATCGGTATAATTAGTATTCATTCCTGAGATACGAACTACATATTCTCCTGCTGTAAAGGATGTTAAATCAATAGTTGTGTTTAATTGACCTGTATTTACTTTCGTATCAAAATAAACTTCTTTCCCTTCTAAATTATAAATAGAAATACTTACATCTCCTTCAATAGCTTCTTTAGTTTTAATAGAAACTTTATCTGTTGTAGGGTTTGGAAATAATAATAATCCGTCTGTTGATACTAAATTGTTTTTAACCTCATCACAACATATTTTTTCTGTTACGAATTTTGTTGTTTTAGCACCTATTCTTACTTTAGCCGTAGCTGTAACACCATCACGAACATAGGTAATCAATACTTTATCACCTGGTTTATGTGTGCCTATAATAGATACTAAATGATAATTGTTTGTTACGGTTGTTTCATCGACTTGAACAATAACGTCTCCTAATTGAAATCCTGTTTTTTCAGCTGCTGTAGCTGCAAATACTTTAATAATTTGAGCACTATGATTACATGGACCATTCTGAACTTGTACGCCTAAAAATGGACCTTCTTCAACTATTTTAGTAACTTCACAAGTTTGTTTGCAGTTTGAAGAACTCTGTGCATTCGTTGCAAAAGTTAATGTAGAAACTGATAAAAAGATTAAGAATAATTTTTTCATAATACTTTATTAATTTAGTTAGAACAAATATAGTCACTAGAAACATAACCTGTATGTTTCATTTCAGATTTTTAACAAAATATTTAAATGGGTTTAAACTGCTCAAAACTCTGTTTACAGCTATTACAATAATGCATAGCTCTACATAATGTAGAGCCAAAAGTAGATCGCAACACCGTATCTGCACTATTACAAAACGGACAGGGTACGTATTTGAGCGATTGCATACTAATTCCACAAGCTTTTTTCATGGGTGGTGCAATTCCGAATTTCTTTAACTTCTCTTTTCCTGCTACACTAATATTATCTGATGTCCATTGTGTTTCTTTATCAATAAGCACTTGTGTGGTAATACCTGTATTTTTCTCAATTTGTGTTTTGATTTGTTTCTGCATATAAGCTAATGCTGGACAACCTGTAAATGTAGGAGCCATTTTTATTTCTACATGCTCTTCTACAAAAGATACGCCCGTTATCATTCCTAAATCTACTAAAGACAATACAGGAATTTCAGGGTCTTTAACTGCTTCTAATAAAGTCCAAATTTGCTCTATCGATATGTTATTTGTTTCTACCAATTTAGTAAGATTTAATATGAATAATTCAAATTGCTATAAAAACATTTAATGCATTTGTTAAACAGCATTACCATTCTGCTTTAGGATCCAATGCAAAAACTTCTGTCATTTCTTTTAATAGTGGCGCTAAATGTTCAGTATGAAAACCTTTTCTACCTCCATAATGCAGCGTTACATCATTTACAGCTGGCATTTTCAATCCGTAATGCTCAATATGTTTTTTAACGTCTTCATGCCATAAATTAAACAATGCTTCTTCTCCTCCAAATATATTTTCATTCTTTAGAAATTCTTCATTTTCGCTTTTTTCAAATAGAGATAATGCAATTGGGTAAGCATAATCTAATGCACTTTGAATTCTTGCTTTACTTTCTTCATTGCCTTTTGCTAATTGTTCAACCCATGTCTCAGCATGCATCACATGATATTTAATTTCTCCTTTTACTTTTTTTGCAAGATGTTGTAAGGGTATAAAAGAAGATTGAGTTAACATATCATAACGATGATATTCTGCTTTGTCCATTAGGAAATGACGCATAATACTAAAATCATATTCGCCAATTGGATATTCTACTAAATGGCAACAAGTAAATTCTTTTTCTGTTCTGTTGAATGCTTTGGTGTCTGCATCAATTTCACCAAATTGTTCTTGTAATATCATATACAAAGCCCATGCGTGTCCTATTTTATCTTGACTCATAGAAGAAAAGGCTATATCTTCTTCTAATACTGGACCAATTCCTGTCCATTCACTATTTCTATGTCCAATGATTAATGCATCATCAGCCATTTTTAAAATCAATTCTTTAATTGCAATATTATTTTCCATTTCAATTATATTTTGTTTTTATAAGCTTCTATTCTATCACGTACTTTATAAAAGCCAGGTTCTCTAAATGTTTTTTCAGGTGTCGTTTCAAAAATATCTTCATCTGCTGGAGAGTAGGTATATACGTCGCTACTTTTCACCACCCAAAGATTTGCTGTAGCTTTTCTTCTAGCATATTGTTCTTTGGCAAACATCAAAGCTAATTCAGGACTAGCTGCATGAACAATCCCCACATGAATAGGTTGTTTACCTCTTTTATCTTGATGAAATACTTCATATGTTACCCAATGTGAATTAGTAGGTAATACTCCATTTTCTACATGTTGCATATCCAATCGATTAATTCGTGGATCTAGTGATTTATCTTTCATAATTAAGTTTCTATTTAATTAAAATATTAGCGTTTAATTTATTAAGCCAATGGCATTACATAGCTTTCGTTAGGTTTCATTAATGCCTGTCTTACCCATCTTCCTTGCTCTTCAGCATATCTGCGAACTTCAAGTCTTTCTTTGTTACATGGACCGTCGCCGCTTACTACTTTGTAGAATTCATCCCAATCTGGGTCAGAAAATTCCCATTTATTTGTTTCTGGATTTTTCTTTAAATTCGGGTCTGGTAGCGTTAATCCTAGTTCTAAAATTTTAGGAACATACATATCTAAAAATTGATTACGCATATCATCATTACTTGCCAATTTAATTTTCCAACGCATTAATTTATCGGAGTGTACAGATGTTTTATCTGAAGGACCGAAAAAATGTAATAAAGGTCTATACCATCTATTTAATGCTTCTTGCAACATTTCTCTTTGCATGCTTGTGCCTGTTGCAAGATATACGAAATTATCATGACCTTGTTTTAAATGAAACGATTCTTCAAAGCAAATTCTATCTAATGCTCTACAATAAGGACCATAAGAGCCTTTCGCATTGATAGTTTGATTTACAATAGCTGCACCATCTACTAAAAATCCGATAACTGCGATATCTGCCCAACTTTTAGCAGGATAATTAAATACATTGCTGTATTTGCTTTTACCACTTAATAAGTCGTTTAGCATTTCTTCTCTAGTTTTTCCTAAAGTTTCTGCTGCACTATATAAAAGTTGACCATGTCCAATTTCGTCTTGCACCTTGGCAATTAAGGCTAATTTTCTTTTAAAACCAGGTGCTCGAGTAATCCAAGTACCTTCTGGTAATGCGCCTACTATTTCTGAATGAGCATGTTGTTCAATCATTCGAATCAATTGTTTTCTATATCCTTCTGGCATCCAATCGCCTGGTTCAATTTTTTCACCTGCATCTATACGTGCTTCAAATGCTGCTAATTTAATTGGATCGTCTTGTAGGTTATTTAAAACCTTTGCTTCTTCCGCTGTTACTGAAGTATTTCCGTACATAGTTTAATTTGTTGGTTTTAATCCGTTAATAATGATATCTGAAATATTTTTTGAAATGTCTTTAGCGCTCAATTTTCCATTGGGTTTATATAAATCATAAGTGGCATTTAAAGCTGAAAAAATAGTAAATGAAACTATTTTAACATCTACTTTTCTAAAAAGTTTTTGCTCAAATCCTTCATTTATGATTTGAATAAATTTTTTTTCATATTTATTTCTTTGGCTTTTAAACTCACCTAAAAAGGGCTCTTTGAGATGTTTCCATTCATGAAAAAAAACAGATGAAGCATCAATGTTCGAAACAATTACTGCCACATGGCATTCTATCATTTTTTCTAGTTTTTGCTTTGCAGAAAACTTTTTCTTTTCAATGGGTTCAATAGAAGTGAAGAAATGATTTGCCATACCAAAGCAAATTTCCTTTAATAAATCTTCTTTAGAAGAAAAATGATTGTATAACGAAGCTGCTTCTATCCCTACTTCTTTAGCAATATCACGCATACTACTAGCACCATATCCTTTTGTTCGAAAGAGATTTTGTGCTACTAATTGAATTTGCTGTTTGCGGTCTATTATGATTTCTGCCATAAAATAACTAACGTTCGTTAGTCAAATATACGTCTTTTTTTTATATTTCAAAATAAATTTTATATAGTATATTTACAATCTAAATCAATTTCCTTATTTATGATAATTGGTGTATTAAAAGAACCTGCTCACGAACAACGTGTAGCTTTACTTCCTGCCGAAATAGGCAATTTAGTTAAACAGAATATTCAAGTCTCTATTCAACAGGATGCCGGGTTATCGGCTTTTGCATCTAATGAAGAATATGAAAAAGCTGGTGCTCAACTTAAAAGTAGAGAAGAGATTTTATCTCAATCAGATGTGGTGTTTTGTATCAACAAACTAGACAATGCTGAGATAGATAAGCTAAAAAACAAGGCTGTATTATTTGGTGTTTTTGCACCCTATGATAATATAGAGTTAATTAAATATCTTCAACAAAAAGGCATTACTACCTTTAGTATGGATATAGTTCCTCGAACTACTCGTGCTCAAAGCATGGATGTATTAAGTAGTATGGCTACAGTAGCAGGATATAAAGCGGTTTTAACAGCAGCCACTGAGTTACCTAGATTTTTCCCTATGTTTATGACGGCTGCGGGTACTATTACCCCAGCTAAACTATTAATCCTTGGTGCAGGTGTTGCTGGATTACAAGCAATCTCTACTGCAAGACGATTAGGTGCTGTAGTAGAAGCTTTTGATGTTAGAAGTGCAGTAAAAGAAGAAGTACAATCGCTAGGGGCAAAATTTGTAGAAGTAGAAGGTGCAAAAGACGATAAAGCTGCTGGTGGATATGCCGTAGAACAATCTGAAGAGTTTCAACAAAAACAAAGAGAAGCTATTCATAATGCCGCAATTAAATCTGATGTAGTAATCTGTACTGCTCAAATTCCTGGTAGAAAAGCTCCATTATTATTATTAAATTCTTCCTTAAAAGAAATGAAAAAAGGTAGTGTAGTTATTGATTTAGCTGCAAGTTCTGGAGGTAATTGCGAAAGCACTAAAAACAATGAAACTATTATTCATGAAGGCGTTAAAGTAATTGGTAATTCATTCTATGCTTCAACCATACCTTCTGATGCTAGTAAAATGTATGGTAAAAACCTAATGAACTTTATGAAGCTTATTATTAAAGAAGGTCAACTACATTTAAATTTTGAAGACGATATTGTTGCTGGAACTTGTGTAACTCACGATGGGAATATTACCAACGAACGAGTGAAAGGATTAATTAAATAACTAATTTAAAAAAGTATAAAAAATGGAACAAATACTTCAATTTATATATGACAACAAAGAATTAATTACCATTGTAATTCTATCTATTTTTTTAGGGATAGAAGTGATTGGTAGTGTGCCTTCAGTATTACATACCCCTTTAATGTCGGGCGCTAATGCCATACATGGGGTTGTTATTATCGGTGCTATTATCGTTATGGGTGAGGCCGAAGCAGATAATTATGTAGCCTTAATTTTAGGATTTCTAGCAGTAATATTAGGAACATTGAATGTTGTTGGGGGCTTTGTGGTGACCGACAGAATGCTTGAAATGTTTAAAAAGAAAAAAAAATAATTCCTCTTTGTTTCCAAAGAATTTAAAAAATTAAAAACTCAAAATTTAGAAATATATAATGCAAACTCACATACTAGAAATAATATATTTGATAGGTTCTATCACGTTTATCCTAGGATTAAAAATGCTTAGTCATCCTGATAGTGCTCGTAAAGGAAATTTAGTGGCTGCAGCAGGTATGATATTAGCCATTTTTGGAACCATATTTTTATATGAAGGTGCTGATCATAATAAACTAGGAAATTATATCTGGATTTTTGGTGGTTTATTAGTTGGGACAGTAGCTGGTTTTTATGCTGCTAAAAAAGTTCAGATGACAGCCATGCCTGAAATGGTTTCTTTATTTAATGGAATGGGAGGGGCTTGTGCGGCCATAATTTCAATAGTAGAATTACAACGTTTCTTTTATCATCACAATCAAACAGAAATCTTAGGACCTACCTACCCATTATTAAGAGGAGATATATTAACGATGGTATTGGGTCTTATTATTGGTACAGTATCTTTTACAGGTAGTATGATTGCTTGGGGTAAATTAAATGGCAAAGTGAAAGATTTTGCATTCCCTATGCAACATATCATCAATATGGCATTAATGGTTTGCTTATTAATATTAGGAGCTTTATTAATGTTTTCAGACATTCCAAATGCACAACTTTACTTATATGGAATTATTGGGGTAGCAATTATTTATGGGGTATTATTTGTATTGCCCATTGGAGGGGCTGATATGCCAGTAGTAATTTCTTTATTGAATTCTTTTACAGGTGTTGCAGCAGCTTGTGGTGGATTTTTATACCACAATAGTGTAATGTTGACGGGTGGTATTTTAGTAGGTAGTGCCGGAACCATCTTAACGATTTTAATGTGTAAAGCGATGAATCGTTCTTTACTAAACGTTATCATTGGTTCATTTGGTGGTGGAACTGGAGGTCCTGCCAAAGAAGGCGGAGGTGATGTAAAAGAAATTTCAATGAATGATACTGCGGTATTATTAAGCTATTCTAAAAAAGTAATTATTGTGCCGGGTTATGGTTTAGCAGTTGCTCAAGCACAACATGTTTGTCATGAATTGGAAAAAACTTTAGAAGAAAAAGGGGTGGATGTAAAATATGCTATTCATCCAGTAGCTGGTCGTATGCCAGGTCATATGAACGTATTATTAGCAGAAGCAGATGTACCTTATGATAAATTAGTAGAGATGGAAGAAATCAATCCGGAATTTGGATCTACTGATGTTGTATTAGTAATTGGTGCCAATGACGTAGTAAATCCAGCTGCAAAACGCGATACTTCGAGTCCTATATATGGTATGCCAGTATTAGATGTAGAAAATGCAACTACTACTATCGTATTAAAAAGAGGTATGGCTAAAGGATATGCTGGTATTGAAAACGAATTATTCTATGAACCAAAAACACGAATGCTATTTGGAGATGCTAAAGCTACACTTCAGAAATTAGTTGCTGAGGTGAAAGCGGTATAATTGACTTATTAACTACTCTTTTTCTATATAATTACTTAAACATAAATGTTTTCGCATTTAATTAACAAGTAATTTTTCATACTTTTATACATAAATTAAATTTTATGCATGAAGTCCTCGCTTTTCTTACACCCACTATAATCTATTTAATCATATTTGTTTTGAATGCTATTGTGCCCGGCAGATGGGTGACTGGCTATGTTACAAAAACAGGTACAGACGAAAAACTTCGTTATAGATTAAATGGTATTTATGTTTTATTTATATCAATTGCTATTTGGTTTTTATTGGGATATTATAATATTGTAGCTTACGAATGGCTTTATGAAACACGTTGGTATGGATTAGCAGGGGCTTGTACATTCGGATTGATTTTTTCATTTGCGTTAGTTATTCCATATGCTCCTGTAAAAAAATCTTTCTTTGCTGATTTTTATTTAGGTCGATTGGAAAACCCACAATTATGGGGCGGACGAATAGATGCTAAGATGTGGTTGTATTTAATTGGAGCCATTTTACTTGAATTGAATGTATTAAGTTTTACCTATTTTCATATCAAAACATTTGAAGGTAATATCAATATGGGAATTATTATGTCTGCTGTGTTAATTACCTATTTTATTATCGATTATCTAACTTTTGAAGAAGTACATTTATATACCTACGATTTATTTGCAGAGCGAGTAGGATTCAAATTAGGCTGGGGTTGTATTACTTTTTATCCTTATTTCTATTCAATTGGTATTTGGTCTACAGCCAATTTACCAAACCCCAATACTCCTAGTTGGTTACTAGCCATATATGTAATTATATTTTTTACTGGATGGAGTTTAGCACGTGGAGCTAATATGCAAAAGTATTTCTTCAAGAAAAATCCGAATCAATCTTTCTTAGGTATAAAACCTGAAACAATCAGTGATGGAAATAAAACCTTATTAGTAAATGGATTCTGGGGTGTAAGCAGACATGTAAATTATTTAGGTGAAATATTAATGGCAACAGGTATCATTCTTTGTGTTGGTTATCCTACCCATTTAGCCCCTTGGTTCTATCCTATTTATTATGTTGTCTTGTTATTTCCTCGTCAAATGGATGATGATAAACGATGCGAAGAAAAGTATGGTTCGCTTTGGAATCAGTATACTGCGAAAGTAAAATATAAAATTATTCCTTTTATCTACTAAAGTCGATACATCTGTTTAGTGGTATCTCCCATAATGGTTATAGCCATATTTCGAGGCATTAATTTTTGCATAAAAAATGAAGCTATTTTATTTCCTGTACCACTCACAAAAGAAGCTTTAGATCCAAGTTTCTCAAATGTTTCATTTACAACTTCCGCTGGATCTTGTACCTTGGGAGCAAAGAGTGAAGCTTTTTCGGGTTTGGTATTTAAAAAATTAGGTGTAGCAGTAGCACCTGCACAACAAGCAATTACATCCACTCCTTTATTTTTCCATTCATACCATAAGCCTTCTGCAAACACTCTATTAAATGCTTTTGTTGCGCCATATACAGATAGATAGGCGCTTCCTTGAAAACCTGCTAATGAAGCCATAAGAATAATTGCACCTTTCTTTTTTTCTAACATTTTAGCACCAAAATAATGAGACAAATGCATGGGAGTAATCATGTTTGCTTGTGCTATTTGCGTTTGATAATCGATCTCGTTTTTTTCGAAAGGACCAATAAAAGAAAGAGCAGCATTATATACAAAAAGATTTATATCGAGGTTAGCTGTTTTTTCTTTGATAATATCGTATGCATTTGTATTTGCTAAATCACAGGATATACAGCTTGTATCAATTTTATATTTTTCTTTGAGTGTTTTAGCAAATGCTTCAAGAGGTTCTAATCTTCTAGCTATTAAAATTAAATCCATTCCTGCTGCTGCTAAATAGTGTGCAAAGGCTGCACCAATACCTTCTGAAGCACCTGCAATTAAAGCGGTTTTGCCATATTTTTGAACCAGATTCATCTTCCAAATTTTATTTACACAAATGTACCTTTAATTCAATTTATTTATTCTTAAAAAGAATTCATTTATAAAAAGTAATATTGTATATAAATAAAATGGAAAACAAAGAGCTCATATTAATTAAAAATGTTTCTTCTCAAATGGAATTAGAGGAAGGATCAAATACTTTTGAAGCTTTTAGAAAGAAATTAATAGAGTTAGTTGATCATTTATTGAAACATCAATATGAAAAACTACTTTGGATTCTTTATCGAATCGATGTAAATGAAAAAACCTTGAATAAGGCATTAGAGGAAAAGTATGATCAACAAGCCGCAGAAGTAATTGCAGATTTAATCATTGAAAGAGAAGTACAAAAAATCAACAAAGGGGATCTAAGTAGTACAGAAAACTGGAGTTTTGATATATAAATAAAAAAGGTCGCCAAATGGCGACCTTTTTTATTTAATCATTATGAAGCATCCTAAAATAAGTTGACACATAAACCAACTTATATGAATAACACA
>JBAXTO010000005.1:0-245760 GCA_037130135.1 Bacteroidota bacterium | reverse complement strand
TACCTATGACACTAGATGTAAATCGAACTAATGCGGTAGTGTCTCCTGAACATAACGCTTGATTAGGTAATGCGATAGAGGCCATTGGTGTTGGATTCACATAAATCGTATCATAGATTGGTAGACTTAAACATCCATTGGCAGTAGCTCTGACCGTAAAGATAACACTTCCTCTTATTGATCCTGTATTAGTTAAAACATAAGCTGGAATTGTACCTGTGCCTGAAACCCCAGCACCTGTAACTCCTGTGGAAACAGATGTCCAAGTATAGCTTGATCCTGCAATAGATGAGCTATGAATAATACTAGATGAACTAGTGCCAGAACAAATTATTTGTGTAGCAGCAGGAGTAACAATTGGTATAGGATTTACTATGACTGAATCAATGGTACTTCCAATACAACCGGTAGAGGTTATTCTACCAATAATAGTATATACCGTGGTGGTCATAGGATTTGCAGTTACAACAGCTCCTGTTGAAGCACTTAGGCCTGTTGAAGGAGACCAGGTATAGGTATTTGCTCCTGATGCGGTTAGTGTAACAGATAATCCAGCACAAATTACTGCTGGTGAAGGACTCACAACTATTCTAGGTATGGGATTTACGGTAATAACTACTGTATCATAACTTACGCAACGAAGAGAATTAGAAACTGTAAGTACATAAGTATAATTACGAGATATTGTATCCGTATTTGTTAATGATACTATTGGGTTTGAGATAGAAGCACTACTTAAACCAGTAGTAGGGCTCCACGAATATGTGTATCCTGCTACAGCTGGTACACCCAATTGATAAGATCCTCCCGAGCAAAAGAAACTATCTCTTCCTGCGTTAGCAATAGGTGGGGCAATGACATAAATCGTTTTTGTTTTTGTCAAAGTGCCACATGAATTTACTATTGTAAGTGTAATTATTTTTGGACCAGTGGTAGAAAAAGAAACACTGCCAGGTGTTGCTAAGGAAGAACTAGCAGGTACTCCACCACTGAAAAACCAAGAATAAGAAGTAATACTGTCACCACAAGATTTTAAACCTAAAATAGTCGGAGTAATTGTTTGTCCAAAACAAATGCTATCTGGTACAATGATAGTAGCCTCCGGTTTACGTTTAACAATTATAGTATCTATCCTTGAAAGTATAGTTCCGCATACGTTTATAGCTTGCAGGCGAATTGTATATGTACCTTCATTATTAAACTGTATAGATGGGGCAAATGAGGTGGAGCTAGTACCTGAATAATAAGTATAATCACTAATGGAATCGGTTGAACAAGTGCTTCTTATTTTTGTAACTAGCCAATTATATCTAATTACGCTACAACTAGGAACTAATACAGAAGTGTTTGTAACGGGTACTCTAAGAGGTGAGCAACCTGAACGAAATGGCAATGTAAAGGCAGCATTTGGTGGAGCAACCACACATATATACTTTGTTATAGTATCACTACCACAGCTGTTACCTATGACCATTTTAATCTGATAGCTTCCTGCGATACTAAAATTGAAATTAATATTTGTAGAACCACTAATCCAACTTGTGGGATCACCAGGAAAACCATCATCACTTCCAAGTGATCCGCTACTCACACTCCATCCTGTAGAAGGTAATATGCTCCAAAGTATTGCTACAGATGTATCGCATGAAACAGGAGATGACATGGAGCCTGGTACAGAAGTATTATTGACCAATAAGGTAGTACCCAAACAAATTGTATCTGTAGGAGCAATACTAAAATTAGCAACTGGAGGCAAGGATACACTAATAGGAACAACAGATCCACTAGTGACACCACATGGATTTCTTATCACTATGTTTGCCGAGAATGCATTGTAGTATGTATAGCTACCATCTGAACTGTTAGTTCCACAAGAAGAACGTGTGAAAAGATGCGTAATTGAATCTGGGGGCGGATGGCTAAAAACAAGCGGGGCACTACCATCATTAAAGGTAATGGTATACATCGTTCCAGGCGTATTTGTCGAAAATCTACTAATATAGAAGGTCAATGAATATGGTCCACAGATATCTGTGCTACCTGGCCCTAGAATACCACCTGATGGATTACTTCCATAAAATACCCTGTATAATGCTGTATCACTACAACCTAAAGCGTTTCTAGTAATAAAGGTAAGAAAATAATAACCTCTGGCGTAAGTATGAGAAATGGAAGAGAAGGGTGCTGTGATAGTGGTATCAGCACTACCATCGCCCCAAGAAATGGTGGAAGTAACACCTGAGGTAATCGTTGAGAGATTTGTAAAACTAAAGCGTGTGCTCATAGATCCAGATACCGCGCATTTATAAAAAGTAGATAGCCCTTCATATACAGTGGTAAAAACGCCTGAACCAGCCCCTAATATGGCATCTGGCTTCCTTAAAACAGAAACTGAAGAGGTAGTGGTGGTGCTGCATCCACTTAAGGTCGTTGTTAAGGTATCAAAATAGGTTACAGCACTCGATCCATAACCGACATAGGTATGTGTTGTGCTTGTTGATGAAGAGCCAGACCCATCCCCAAATCGCCAACTGTATGTTTGTCCAACCACAGGACTCGTCACTGAAAAACTTATTGGAGTACCCGCACAAACACTACTCGACGGGCTTACGGTAAAGGCTGGTGCAGTAGGATTGATTCTAACCGTTATTCTTAAAGTAAAAGAGTCGTAACAAGAAGAGTCTCCCCTAACAATTAGCATCACATTGTAGGTTCCTGCACTGGCGAAGACATGAGAAATTCCACGAGTACCAATGGTTACGCTTTGTACCCCGGGACTCCAAATCCAAATCGAACTATCAATTGAACCAATAGAGGTATTGATAAAAGAATCCCTTTCTCCTATACAAACAATAGTATCAGCATCAAAGGAGGCAGTACATTGTGCATTTAGCTTGATGAAAGTTATAAAAACAAATAAGAAAAAAAGGAAGACTTTTTTGGGGAAAAATAGATTCATATTAGTTAATTAAAAATAAAAGATTGTATTTGATTATAAAGACGATTTTCATCCATTTATAAGGATAAAATAACTATTGTAAAGATATTGTAATATAGCTATATTATGGTAAAGCATGATTTTTTGATATAATGAAAAGTGAAACATTAATATTTGATTTTTTTTATTATTTGATTATAATTTATAATATCATTTAAGATCTATTTTTAGAGTTATTCTCTCCGTTTCGTCGTAGTCTCACGACTATTGTTGTCCGGTTAAAAAAATAAGGGAGATTGTTTTAATCTCCCTTTTGTTAATTTCGTTGAACACTACTTCAATAAATTAACATGCGTAAAGATACTTTTTTTACCGGACAGCCGGTATTTAATCAACTATTACAACTTATTCTCAGTATCGTCGTAGTCTCACGACTACGATGCCGTGGTCATAAATTTTCAAATTTATTTCTAAAAAAAAGTTAACTCATTCAAATCACTTTTCATCTTCCACCTTATCCGCTACATTTTAAAAGCAATGTATGAAACAACATGCTACTACATCTACAATTTGAAAAGGTCGAAAGCACTTACTTTCTTGATTTCTTATTCGCTTTCCATTTGCCATTTTTCAAAACTATATTCCATTTACATCACACAAAAACTGGCAGATACAAAATACTTGTTTGAATATACAATGGTTTGAAGGTAAGTCAGAGACTTACTATCGCTTCGTTGTAGTCGTGAGACTACGACGAAGTTAGGTTATTGCTTGTTGATCTTTGTGCTCTTCAATGAGTTTACTAATTCTACCAATCAATAAAAACTATTTTCCGGATTACTAACTGAATAAAATCTTTTACCATACTTTCCTTCACCCCATTTCCAATCTCCCTTAAATCGATTTTTACAGCCAGAAGATACGTTGCTGTTGTTAATATTTAAAATTGTTAAAGTATTTGTCTTTTTATCAAATGAATATAAAACATCAGAGCTACATGATTTAAGTATTGTTGATCCACTGCATGGTCTAGACCATAGTTCTGCACTAGTTTCATCTTTAAATTTAATGCACCAGCATGGATCGCATTCAGCACAAATATTATCTCCTTTAGCATCAGAATAAAAATTATATTGCGTTCCTATTTCAAGTGCATTTTCACTTCCTTTACTTTTACCAGCATTAGCCACAATTAACACAGCGAAAATCGCTGTAACAATCATTCTTGTTTGTTTAGTCCATAATTTATTCTTCCACATTTGATAAAGACCTACTGGGAAGAAAAAAATTAGTAGAATAATTACGCCATTCGGTTTTTGATACCACTTGATTTCTGTCTGATTTTCCATTTTATTTTTTAATTTTTTTTATATCGAGGATAAGCTGTTTTAAATTTTAAAAAAAATTGACTTTACTCCTTTACCACTGTAAACATCTGCTTCAAGTTATCGCCGATGCTAAACAAATAAATGCCGCCAGATAAAGAACCCAATTCAATCACGGTATTTTCTGCATTAATTTTTCCTGTTAATGTCATTTTACCGATATTGTCATAAATCGCATAGCTAGCGCCAATCAGCGTTGCATCAACCTTTACATTGATTTGACTTTTGGCAGGATTAGGATAAACAGTAAATAAATTATTTGTTGCTGTTTTATTGATGCCATTGGCATTTATTACTGTTAAAACAGCCGCGCTAGATGTATCTGAACAAGCACCTGAAGAAACGATACAACGGAATGGTTGGTTGTTATTGCCCATCGTTACACTCGAAACAGAAAGTGTATCATTGGTCGTTCCGCTATATTGCCCAACACTATTAATATTTTGAAAACCTATGCCAAGATCTGACTGCCATTGGTAAGTGGCCGAAGAATCAGAAGAGGCGATGGTGAATTGTGCTGTATTGGAAATGTTAGCTGATTGACTCACAGGTTGGGTACTTACAGAAATATAACAACAACTGCCTGGCCTAGCAAAATATAAATCTTTAATTTCGCATGAATCTAATGCACGGTTCCAAATGCCAATATCATCAAGATTTCCGCTCCAAGACCAATTTGTTGTAAATGCAGGACGATGTGTTCCTAAACATAGATTGTCACTACTTGTGCCAATAGAACTAAATGCAACATTTATAGTTGTGTCCAACAAACCATTAGTGTAAAGACTAATTGTCTGTGAAACAGAATCAAAAACTGAAGCAACATGCACCCAGCTTAATGTTGGAACTAAATATCCATAATCTGAATTTAAGAAATTTAGGTCTGATAGCACATAGGCTCCTACTACCAATTGGTAGGCATCGTCTACCGGGGGTAATGGCGACTTAGTTACAATTCCTCTTGTAGTACTTAAGTCAGAAGCATAAATCCAGGCGCTTATAGTAAGTGATCCTGTGATATTAACAGACGGTGCATTGCCGCAATCAATATAATCAGCATTACCATCAAAAGCATAAGCTGAATTCAAACTTCCAAATCTGTCAGTGGTCAAAACGGTACCGCCTACCAAAGTTCCGTTATTCGCATTAACGCTTAAATCATTTGCGTTGCCTGTAAAAGGCCACCAACCAACAAGGCCGGAGGTCGGTACATAAGAAGGTACTGTCTGAGCCATTGAAATGATTGTAAAGCAAAAGATTGCAATGGCGGTGATTAGTAAACTTTTCTTTTTCATATTTTATTTTTTATTTTTTTCGAAATTGAGGATAAGCTGTTTAAGTTTTAAAAAAAACTGACCTTACTCCTTTACCACTGTAAACATCTGCTTCAAGTTATCGCCGATGCTAAACAAATAAACACCGCCAGATAAAGAACCCAATTCAATCACGGTATTCTCTGTATTAATTTTTCCTGATAAGGTCATTTTACCGATATTGTCATAAATCGCATAGCTAGCGCCAATCAGTGTTGCATCAACCTTTACATTGATCTGACTTTTGGCAGGATTAGGATAAACAGTAAATAAATTATTTGTTGCTGTTTCATTGATGCCATTCGCATTTATTACTGTTAAAACAGCCGCGCTAGAAGTATCTGAACAAGCACCAGAAGAAACGATACAACGGAATGGTTGATTATTATTGCCCATCGTTACATTCGAAACACGCAAAGTATCTTTATTAGTACCACTGTATTGACCCACACTATTTAAATTTCGAAAACCAACACCAAGGTCAGATTGCCATTGGTAAGTGGCCATTGGGTCGGTGGATGCCGTAGTGAATTGTGCTGTATTATTGATCACCACATTTTGGTTGGCGGGTGGGGTTGTAACAGCACCACAAACTGATAGCATCGCAATAGCTGAAGTATCATAGCAAGATCCTGAGCGAATAATACAACGGAATGGTTGGTTGTTATTGCCCATCGTTACACTCGAAACAGAAAGTGTATCATTGGTCGTTCCGCTATATTGCCCAACACTATTAATATTCTGAAAACCTACGCCAAGGTCTGATTGCCATTGGTAGGTGGCTGAAGAATCTGAAGAGGCGATGGTGAATTGTGCAGTATTGGAAATACTAGCTGATTGACTTAACGGTTGGGTGCTTATTGAAATATGGCAGCAATTGCCAAGACTTGCAGCATACAAATCTCTTACTTCGCATGAATCTAATGCACGATTCCAAATGCCGATGTCGTCTAGATTGCCATTTACTCCATCGTAAGCTGGGTGATTCATTCTACCAAAAGCTACATCTCCATCTAATACTGAGTTTCCTGGTGAGGTGTAAGTATTAATTAAAATGCCATCTTGATATGTTTTCTGTTGAATACCATCGTTTGTATATACATAATGGGACCACGTACGGTCATTTAGTGAAGCAAAATAGAGCCAACCAAGAGGATTCGGTCCCCCACTAGTATATTCCGAAAACCTTATACCTGTTGGATAATTTTCCTCCATGATTAGACCTCCAGGGCTAACGGAACCTACTGAAAACTCCATAACCCTTGGACCAATGCATCCTGTTGTATTTCTGTAGTACCAAAATGACAAAGTCATGCCTATGGAAATAGACGACGTATTAATATTAGCATGAATCTCATTACAACTAGAAAAACTATAGGCACTGTTGCTGACACCAAATCTATCTGTGGTAAGAGTGGGGCCATACACAGTTCCATTATTACCATTCCCACTACTATCATTCGCATTGCCTGTAAAAGGCCACCAACCAACAAGGCCGGATGTTGGTACATAAGAAGGTACTGTCTGAGCCATTGAAATGATGGCAAAGCCAAAGATTGCAATGACGGTAATAAGTAAATTTTTCTTTTTCATATTTTTTTTTTTTGAATGAGCAATGGAAACAATTTTCTTACTTTAGATTCGAGAGCAGTCTATTTCAGTCAATTATTAATATTACGAACAAAGTTATTAATTTTAATAATAAATATTAAAAAAAATGACATTTTGAACATGCTTTGTTTATTCACCCTCAGCATCACTCCTTGGAGAACACTAAGAAACAACGCTAATCCCACCGTTAGAAACCATATTTTTTTTGGAGATACAAATAAAGCCACCTACCTTTGATAGTATCAAATGATATTATCGATGAAACCTCCATATGACATTACTCCGAAAATTCTAAAGCTGATAAGTTCTATTTCAGAGAAAATTGGGGAAGTAAATGCAAATTATCTCAGCAAACAATCGCCGCAGCTTCGCAAACAAAATAGAATTAAAACCATTCAGTCTTCCTTACAAATCGAAGGAAATACCCTAACTGAAGACCAGATTACAGCCTTAATTGAAAACAAAAGAGTTGTTGGTCCCGAAAAAGATGTTGTTGAAGTGCTAAATGCAATTAAAGTATACAATGAACTAAATAATTATAAACTATATGCTGAAAAAGACTTTTTAAAAGCGCATACCTCATTAATGAAAGGTTTAATTAAAAATGAGGGAAAATACAGAAATCAAAGTGTTGGTATTGTAAAAGGTAGCAATATCGAACATATTGCGCCACCGTTTCAGCATGTACCCTATTTAATGAAAGATTTGTTTGGATATTTGAAAGATGCTGACGAACTAACCTTAATAAAAAGCTGTGTCTTTCATTATGAAATGGAATTCATACATCCATTCATTGATGGCAATGGCAGAATGGGGAGATTATGGCAGACAGTGATACTTTTAAAAGATTATCCAGTGTTTGAATTCTTGCCTTTTGAAACATTAATAAGTGAAACGCAGGAGGAATATTATAAATCGCTTTCAAGAAGCGACAAGTCAGGAAAATCAACCCCATTTATCGAGTATATGCTAGGAGTCATTGAAAAATCATTGGCTCAGTTGCTGAATTACAACAATAGAATATTAAAAGACACTGACAGACTGGAATACTTTTTAAATCAGGGTTTAAAGGAATTCAGTCGCAAAGATTACATGCGTGTATTTAAAAATATTGCTTCGGCTACTGCTAGCCGAGATCTTAAAAAAGGAATTGAGTTGAACTTGTTTAAAAGTGCTGGACAACTAAACAAAACAAAGTATATCGTGCATTAAATACTTTTGCTAACAGCGGCTTGGCAACTGTGGGCATTTCGGAAGTTTCCACTAACTGATGCGAGCTTCTTGCGCGTGTCTTCTCTCCTGTATCGTCTTAGTCTCACGACTATTGGTATCCGGTTAAATTAAAAATTTATAATTCAAAAAAAAATAACCTATTAAAGTTGCAGTTTAGTCTTATTCTCACGACTATGATGCTGTGGTTATAAATTTTTAAATTTATATCTAAAAAAATAACTCATTCAATTCCCATTTCGGCGTAGTCTCTGACTAAGCTGTGATGATAGTAAGTCTATGGCTTATATTTTTTAAGCCAATATAAATCTAAAGATTTATTTTCGCAATATCGTAGTCGGGAGACTACGACGAAAGTTGGCTAATAATAATTTTAATCATTCTATTTTATGTTGCAGTAAAGAAGTAACACAAACTTTTAAAATATAAGCAATATGACAGCACAAACAGGAGATATTATAATTTATAACAAAGAGGAGTTATATATGGCTGCTGAACCTTTAGAGGGCTACCTTAAGAAGGCAGAATTACCCCATAAACTGGTTGCACCGCATACTGCTTGTTGGAGAGGCTATACATCGAAATGGGCCATTGACAACAAGAAACTTTTTTTAATTGCATGGGAAGGCTATATTCTTGATTACCAAAAAGTTGGAATGGAATATTTATTCCCTGACGAAGAAATAGTTTTTGCAAAATGGTTTACAGGACAAATTAGGATAGGAATGGGTGAAATGGTTAGTTATGTTCATGGAGGATACACATCAGTTCATGAAGGCGATATGTTTTTAATATTTGAGAATGGCGAATTGATTAATGAATATATTAAATGGCTATCACAAGAAGAAATAGAAAAAATACAAAAAGAAGAAGAAGGCCTTCCATTCTAACAGCAAACCATTTGGTAGAACATTTGCATTTTTTTCCAACACACAAAGCCTAATAAAAAAATACAGAATAGCCACCAAGCCAACACAACAAGATTGACCAAAGTGATTAGACACGACATAAAAAGAAGCACGAACTGGTAAAACGGGTTTGGCAAAACTGTCGGTTCAATGTTTAAATGAAGCTTTGTACTTAATATCAAGTTCAGTGCTATCAAACAGTTTAGTGCTTCTATACCACCACTTCTCTAAGCCTCAAAACGTTGCTGAGTAATATTATTTATTAAATGCTCAGCTATAGAAAAGTATTATATGACCATTTTGAAAATTGCTTACCTAATTTAGGATTTAAACTACATCACATCCAATATTGATTTTTCGTAGTCACGCAGTCGAGATGCCAATTCAAATTTTTGCTCTTGTACCAAAATGCTTTTTCGTTCTTTAAGTTGTTCTAACTCGGCTTTTATTCATCCATAGTCCATAGACTGATATTATCTTTGTTGTACATATTTATCTTATCAATGATGGCTTCAAAATACGAATTAATATCCCTGCGCCAAAAATAATTTGTATGATAGGTTCTAAATGCCAAAGGAATGAATAGTATTAAACCTTTAGCTAAAGCTCTTTCAGAGAAATTAGATGGTAATTTACTAAAAGGAAGTGCCCCAAAATTATCGTGAATCACGCTATCATAATTTGGACCAGTTAAAAACAAAACGATACTTGGTTGTAGTATTTTTATTTCCTCTTTAGCAACATTAAAACTATTTCTTTCTGCTTCATAGATATAGTCTGGTGGGAACCCTTTTTCATTGTATTTCCCAATCTTTATAAGATTATTCCAGACAAGGCTAATCTTTTTGTTAGGATATTTCTCTTGAAGCAATGAAACAAATCTACTCACTCCGTTCCAAAACTGACCACTACAATTCCAACACTCCCCTTGGTTCAAAAACTCATCATAATTGGTTGTAGTCTTCTCAATATCATTTTGAAATGGACCTTCCCCTGTCTGCGTATAGCTGAGAACCTTTTTAGGTAAGTTATTTCCGTTCTCCTAGCTTATATTTGCTTTGTTAATCTATTTATACAATTATGCAAGCAAATAATATTATTAATCAATTTGAAATCGATAGATAATTTCTAAAAATCCGATGAATAAATTAGCGATTAATCCTACTTTCAAAATAAAACGTTTTGCAATAGGGTCAATTTCATCTTTTATGTCATTCATTTTTATTTTGTATTTCAGAAGAATTGTATATATATATATTATTGTAAATACCAAGTTAGCTAATAAACCATAACCAAAAATTGCTTGATAATAATAATTTTCGATTGCTTTTCCATGAATAATACCATGTATTTCTAAAGGCTTGATTAAACATATAATAAATAGTAAAAGTAACCCAGATAAAAACATAATAATATTAAATTTAATCCGATACAATTCCCACCGTAAAATTTCTTTGATTAACATATTTAAGCCCATTTAATTTATTATCTCGATTTGTTAATTTAAATATATAAACGATTGAGAAAATGGTCAAATAATCTCATTCGCAAATATAAAAAATAAGTCAATACATTTAGTGATAATTTAGACTATATACATCAAGATAGTTGATTGATAATACAGAAAATTATTTGCAGTAACTTATAATTTTGTTTTAGAAAATTGATATGATTTTACTTTCTTTTTTAAATATAAAGTTGTGTTTGCCATGAAAAGAGTTTAAATAAAATACCTATAAAAGCGCGCACCAAAATTTTGGGTATTGTACTTAATTGAAAAATAGTCGACTTTTCTTAAATTCTCGCTGCTTAAAACATCTTGTTCACCTAATCTCAAACTTCTGGATGCGTGCAAAAAGTTATTATATTTATTTATAAGTAATTAATAAAATATATTAATCATTTGCACAAATTTACATAAGTACCAGGATGCCTATTAGAGTTATGCTTTATTTTGTTGAAAAAAATGAAATAAATTAAAACCGATACTACCTAAATAAAAAGTAGTAAATAATTAATGATATTACAAATGTCAAATAGTCTATAGTTCGAGATGCACTTCGTTAACATCTTAAACAGCTAGTATTTAGCTTTTAGGTCTTTTAATTTTCAGCATTTGATTTTCATTATTTAGTTCGTACTCAAATTCAGAAAGTAGTTCTTTGTATGTCGAATTAAACCTTTCTCTTAAAGTTCCTTTAATTAAATTACTTCTATTAATCGGTGGTAAATTTTTTGGCCAATTTAAAGTTTGTTTATAAAGCTCAAAATTATTTATCAACCAATTTTTTTTGGTGAAACCATTATTGCTTATTTCTGTAAGGGCTTTTAGGTAATTTTCTTCATTAATCCTTTCGATTTGGGCAGATATGTTGTTAATTTGAGTTTTCCCACTGATAGATTGTACGGACTTAATATGCTTAAACTCTTTTAAAAATCGAACATGCATTGGATCTTCTACCCCTCTAATTTGTCCAACAAAATTGATATAACCAAACAATCGATTCAAAAATCTATCATATAGCTCATCAGGTACTTCATTTGCTGATACCCCAAAATGCTTGCAGACGGCGCTTTCTAAACCATTCATTTTTAAATCATGTAACATGGCTCTTATTTTCTTAAGCAATTTTCTATCTACATTTGGTTTTTCGTTTACGGTAATGCCTGTAACTACCTGTCTGCGATACCATGGACGAAGTCTTAACTTTTTCTCATTGATTCTAAAATCATTTCTATTGATTATAGAAACAATATCAAGAATAGTATCCTCAGATATGGTTTCATTTGAAGAAAATGATAGGTCATCTGCATATCTAGAATAGGTGATATCTCGCTCATCGCAATAAGATTTCAACTGCTGATCGAGCTCAAAGCAGATAAAATTGGACACAATGGGCGATGATGGCGCGCCAGTCGTTAACTTGCCTTGATAGGTAACTAATAATGCTAATGCAGTTGCTATTTCTTCATTAAATTCGAAGAGTGAAGATTTAAAAACAGTTCTTACTCTTTGAGCAGTGATACTAGGAAAGAAATCTTTTAAATCAATATTTAGTAAACTTTTTTTGTTGACATGCTGCTCGGCATTTAACAGAATATTACACTTTTTACCATATTTTCTAGGATTAATCGTAAAACCATTGACTTCAGTAGGTTTGATAAGTGCATAATAAGCTTGTAGATAAAAATTTATTCGTCCTTGTATGGCTTTTAATAGTTTATTTGGCTCATAAATATCTCGAAAACCGCTCTTCTTTTTTACTATTTGATAATGTCTATAATTAGGATTATTGATAGCATCTTCCAATTGATAAAAATTACGCTTAACAAGTAAAGAAAGTTCTTTTGCATTGGATAATCCTACAAATAAGTATGCATTGCGTTCGTAGTAACTTCTTTTTCCTTTGTTATATCGAAAGTATTTAGGACAACTTATAAAATCACGCCAAAGCCGTTCTTTCGAGTAGGGCATAGATTGAATCAGTTTATTTTTACTTGTTGCCATAATTATTTAATAGTTTTAAAAAAAAGGAGCCGTTGCTAATTATCTTTGACTTTAATACCGTCTTATGGCGGAGCGCAGCGGAGACATAAGACAAAGCTTGCGTCAAGCCATTACACTCCAACATGGGTTGCAGGAACACAACCACTAGTCCTTATTTTGAATTTACACGGTTTTGACTCATAATTTTTTTAAGCAACGGCCCTTTAGTATTTAGAATGGAGGGCTATCAAAATCATCCATTCTACTTTTTAATATATTGAATTTACTTTCATATGTACCCTCTTCCGCGTCAGAATCTTTCAATTGAGAAAAATATCGATTATGTATAAGCTTCGCAGTTCCTAAATTTCCATTATTATTTTTTGCGACAATCACTTCCATCATACCTCTAGTATCATTACCCTCTTCGTCTTGATATATATCATAATATTCATGCCTGTAAATGAAGAATATTTTATCGGCATATTGTTCTAGTGCACCACTTTCTCGAAGATCTGATAACATGGGGCGTTTAACCCCACCACGTGTTTCTACGGCTCTACTCAATTGACTTCCAGCAATAATACAGACATTATACTCGAGAGCAATTTCTTTAATTTCCTTTATTAAATAATTTAATTCAGCATCTCTGTTTTGATTAAATCTATAGGCGCTGAGTATTTGAATATAATCAATAAAAATACATCTAACACCATGTTCTTTAATTTGTTTGATGCACAAGGCTCTCAAATTACTAATATTATTTCTACAATCATCATTAATATAGATTGGATATTGATTCATTCTATCCACTATAGGGTCAAGCTCCGCAACCTCTTCGGCTGATAGTTCCCCAAACGAAATTTTTGCATGATTCACACCAGTCAATGCACTAGCAAAGCGATTAATCAGCAAATTGGCCTTGGTATCGAAAGTGACATATAAGACAGGGACTTGTAGTGAAATTTCTAATGACATATGAATCATCAAGGTGGATTTACCTATACCAGGTCGACCACCAACTAAAATTAATTCACCAAAGCTTAGCCCCTTAATAATATTATCAATATTCTTGAGATTGGTTTGGATATGATTATGATTTTGTTGACCATTTTTAAGCCTCTCTACTGCTTCAGAAAAGATACTTGACATAGAAGGCGCACTTACTGATTCATATAACTTGTATTCATGATTTCTAACTGCTTTAATCAAATCTGCACAAAGTTCTTTTTCTGTTAAATCTTCTTGTTTTAGGAGCTCATTAATTTTATTTATTAGTATTTCTTTCATAGATTAAATGTAAGTTGAGTATTTTGATTTTTTTGCTTTGTTGATAAATTTTGTTTAGTTTTTCTAATTGTGTATTCGCTTTCAAGTTGTTACATTTTTTCAATTACTTTTAAATATTAAGTAGATAAATCTTAAAATTCTATCCAATAGACTTTGTTTACTTATAGGTAGTTCTCCTATAGTCTCTTCTTTACTACAATATTCTATAAATTCGCAGGTATAGGGTTTATTGCATTGGGCACCCATGGCTATACAAGGAATATTTTTTGATTTTAAAACTAGTTTGAGCCTTTCAATATTTTTAGGGATACTGGTCATTTTTTCTTCCAGTTTTGCAGTAACATCAATAATTTCAAAATCACCATCTCTTGTTGCCAAAACAATCTTAAAAGCCTTGATGCTTTTGAGAACTGATTTGCAGACATAATATTGTATTGCTGCATCATTCATAATTACCTCCGTTAAAGTTGTTGAGTTTTTAACCTCATAAATAGTGAATTTATTTCCATTTTCTTGATGTAATACATCTGTTAAAACCAACACCTCATTATGCACAAAAGCAGCTTCAAAAATAGTAATCTCTTTCCCTTTGGCTATTAGTGCTTCGGTATAGGCACTATACAAATGAAATTGATTTTTAAAAATCTTCTTTAAATCAATGGCATTGACAAAAGAACTTCTGAATTGATCTTCAAAACTCCTACCTGCATCAAAAAGTAGTTGAGTTTTAGCACTGGTAGGTGTTTTATATTTAGGATGAAACTTATTTAAATACAAGGCCTTAGGGCATTGTAAGCCACGTATATAAGTACTTTTCGAAAGTAAATGATGTTTAATATATTGCTGACTTCCGTTCTTAATATAACAGCTTTTAAGTGCGTCAAGCTCATCAAAACTTTTCGCCAATGCGATTTGTTTGTCTAAAATTTCAGCGAGCGGGAGAAATACTCTATCCATGCCTTCCTCAGTAATCATCACTCTTAAATCTGACTTCTGCATCCATGCTTTTACCTGAGTATACTTCTGCTCAGCACTATTAAACTGTGCAACTAAAAAATCATTGTCCGCCTCTTGGGTATATTTTTTTAAATGTTCTATCATATTTTTGGGTTTTTCAGTATTTGTGTCATTGATTCATGCAAAAGTAGGATAGCAAAACGCAATGTATGTGCATTCAACTTTTATTATTTTAAAAGATTAATGTCTACTATAGTTGTTTCAAATAATTTGATGTCAATAGATTATCTGCAATAACTTAAAGTTTAAAATAAGTATATAGCAATAAAAATTCAAAGTCATACAAGCTATGAAGCAAGGCCGATGGCCAAGACCAGCACCTAAGGGATACAAGAATTTCAGAGACGAGAATAATAAACCGATTATCATTCCTTCTGCTGATGCCAAACATATCAAGTTTATTTTCAAACAAATTTCACAAGGCCGATCTCAATCTGAGGTTATTAAAAAGCTTAGATTACATGATGTCAAAATCAGTAAGTCTCAAATGTGTGAAATTATCCGAAATCCCTTGTATATAGGCAAAATTCATCTACCCAAGCACGAGGAGGAAGTAGAAACGTACATCACTGGCTTACATGAACCTTTGGTTGATGAAGAAACTTTTAATCGTGTTCAAGATATTTTGAATGAACGAAAAATCTTAAGAAAACCAGCGCCAAGCATAATTAAGAAGGTCGAACTTCCTTTAAGGGGTAGTTTGGCCTGTTCACAATGTAATCATACCCTCACTGGAAGTGCTTCAAGAAGTGCATCCGGAAGACGTCATTTTTATTATCATTGCAATAAATGTGGGCATGAAAGATTTCAAGCTGATAAAGTAAATAGTGCTTTCAGTGAACTGTTGTCTACCATCACTTTGAATCCCAAAATGCAGAAATTTCAAGAGGCTATTTTGAAAGATGTACTTGCTGTTCGTATAGAAAAAAAAGTGATAAATAAAGTGGCAGTTGAGAAGGAAATATTGGCCTTAAATGAAAGATTAATTAGGGTTCAAGATATGTATCTCGATGCTAAACTTTCACATGAAGATTTCATTTCTATGAAAAATAGAATTGAGGCAGAAAGAACTAGTAAGACCCAAAAGATGACCAACGCATCAACAGAAGATAAAGGAATCTCGAGTGGCTTGAAGCAATGTATGGCAATGCTTTCAAGTCTTGATAAGCTTTATGAAAATGCAAGTTTAGAAAACAAGACAAGATTATGTAGTTCGATATTCCCTGAAAAACTCTTTTTTGATGGAAAAAATTGTCGAACGGAAAAATTGAATGAAGTCCTTCTTCTAATACTCAATGGTAGCAATGCTTTCAAGAAAATAAAAAACGGACAATCCGACGAAAAATCGGGTTTGTCCGCTTTGGTGGAGCCGGTGGGAGTCGAACCCACGTCCGGACAAAGCGAATCATAGCCTACTACATGTTTAGATAATACTTAATTTTCGAGTGTTACAAGGAGGATTATCATACCAAATAACACCTTATCCTTTTTATCTCGGAAATATATCAAGGCTCTATATCTCCTATCCTGATTTGATTATGCTTAGCTACCACCCTACAGGCTCGAACAGCAGGAAGCAAAGGCACTTAATTCCTTGAATTAAGCAGCCAAGGCGTAGTTAGACTCGCCATATAAAAAAGTTTGAAAGTTGATTTTTAAGAGCCATACCTACAACGCTCTACATGCAAACTATAAAACTACCTTCCCGTCAATTCCGGGCGGCCCCATATATTCAATGAACTTTTATCTATATATCTCCTAAACGTTGACCATGCAAATTTAGTTCTTATCCCTCAATTTCCTCTCTTTATTATTCAACTTCCGTCATTCATTCATAATTACTTAGCTAATAATTGCAGTATTTTATGATTATTTAATAACTTGTCTCTTTATTTATTCCACTTTCTTCCCTAGAATCTTATTAATTTTGCCGCCAATTAATCAATTAAAAAAAACATATAAATTATGGGCGTATTAGTAGGTAAAAAAGCACCTGAATTCAAATCTAGTGCTGTATTAAACGGAACTGAAATCGTATCGGATTTTAGCTTAAATCAATATCTTGGTAACAAATACGTAGTATTATTCTTTTATCCAAAAGATTTTACGTTCGTTTGTCCAACTGAATTACATGCTTTTCAAGAAAAATTAGCTGAATTCGAATCTAGAAATTGTGCAGTGGTTGCTTGTAGCACCGATACTGAACAATCTCACTGGGGTTGGCTTCAAATGCCTAAATCAAATGGCGGTATTCAAGGGATCACTTACCCAGTTGTTGCCGATACAAACAAAACTATTTCTTACAACTACGATGTATTAGCGGGTGATTTCTTCACTGATGAAAATGGTATGCTTCAAGCTTCTGGCGAATTAATCGCATACAGAGGACTTTTCTTAATCGACAAAGCAGGTATCGTACAACATCAATTAGTAAACAATTTACCTCTTGGTAGAAATGTAGATGAAGCAATCCGTATTCTAGATGCTCTCATCTTTAATGAAGAAAATGGGGAAGCTTGTCCTGCTAACTGGAATAGCGGTAAAACAGGCCTAAAAGCTACTCATGAAGGGATAGCTGATTATCTTTCTAAAAACTAATAGCCTCTGCTAACTATATAAAAAGGTTGATACAACTAATATTTAGAAATAGTATCAACCTTTTTTATATTTTTGTGAAAACATTATAAATAACAGAACGTGTCAAAAGAATTAAAAGTAGGTTTATTAGCTATAGTAGGTATAGCCATATTTGTTATAGGGTTCAAATTTCTGAAAGGAAATAATGTCTTCAAAAGAGACCTTACTTATTATGCCGTTTATGATAATGTAGATGGATTAAATCCTTCTAACCCAGTATATATAAGCGGATACCAAGTTGGTCGCATTAAAGACATCGGACTTATTCAAGGGGCTGATGGTTCTAATAAAGCTTTCGTAACCTATAGCATTCATAATACAGTTAAAATTCCTCGTGGTAGCGTGGCCCTTATTTATGCAACCGATTTATTAGGTGCTAAAGCAGTTAAAATTTCTTTTGTCACTAATTCAAACTACTATGAAGATGGAGATACCATCGCCAATGGAATGGAATTGGGCATGATCGATAAAATTGGTGGATCTATCACTCCATTATTAGCACATCTCGATTCTTTAGTAGTTGGCCTAAATGATATTGTTGCTCACGATAACAAAGATAATTTACAAGCGGTGATCGCAAATATTAATGGTTTGATTGTTCAATTAAACAAAGATTTACCAGCTATAACAGGTGGTGTAAATAATTTAGTGAATGACAAAAATTCTAGCCTAAATAAAACATTGGGTAATCTTGCTTCATTTACCGGCAACTTAGACCAAAACAATAAAAAAATAAATCATCTACTTACTAATCTGGATCAATTTAGTGATACACTAAATCAAATGCAAGTAAAACAAACTATTGCCAATGCTGAATTAGCTATCGCTCAATTAAATACTTTACTAGCACAAATCAATACAGGTAAAGGTACCATGGGTAAACTAGTAAAAGACGAAGCCTTATACAATAATTTACAAAATGCTTCTCAAAATTTAAATCTTTTACTCGATGATTTCAAAGCTAATCCAAATCGATATGTGCATTTGTCTTTACTTAAAATAGATCGCACAGTAAAAACACCGAAGCTTCAACAAGATATTGAAAAAGCTAAAAATCAAAAAAAATAATTCATTGAACTATTATTCAATTAAAAATAATACTATTAAAAATATGCTGAACTTGTTTCAGCATATTTTTTTAATAGCTTTTTGTTTGAATACCTTTGCTCAAAATCCTACAACTACCAAAGCTTCCGATAAAGATCAAAAAGAAATTGAAATCATCAACTCCGATTACTTTATCTATAGAAATACAGATTATGAAGTACAATTTTTAATTGGGAATGTGAAAATTCGTCATGAAAATACTTACCTCGAATGCGATAGCGCACTAGTATTTAAAGCCTCTAAACGAATAGATGCCTACGGTCGTGTGTACATCAATCACAATGGAGATATAGACATTTACTGCGATACAGGGTACTATTTTGGCTTGCGAAAAACCGCCGATTTAAAAGGTCATGTTTCATTGAGCGATGGAAAAATGAAACTCGAAGCACCCGAAGTTATATATGATATGAATACTTCTATTGGTCAATACAATAGCGATGGCAAAGTAACAAGCGAAGAATCTGTAATCACTAGTCAAAAAGGAACATACTACAACAAAACCTCTGATATTTTTTTTAGAGATAATGTTACTGTAAATAACCCCAAATTTGTACTCACTTCTGATACTTTACAATACAACTCAAAAACAGATAAAGCTACTTTCTTTAGCTATACCACTATTAAAGGCGATGGTAGCACTATACAATGCTATACTGGTCATTACGATACTAAAAGAGGTTTAGCCGACTTTGGATCTAATACTAAAATTATTAATGGCAATCAAACACTATATGCTGATAGTATTTATTATGATAGAAATTTAGAATACGCTAAAACCTATAAGCATTATACCATGATCGATGATAGCAATAAAGTTACTATCATAGGTACGCGCGCCAATTATAAAGAAGAAAATAAATATTTGCTTGCCATTGAACGTCCATTACTCATGAATTACTCCGATGCAGATACCTTATATTTAAAAGCAGATACGCTCATTTCATTTACAAAAGACAGTTCAGACAAACGGTTCTTTACCGCCTACTCAGATGTGCGCTTATTTAAAAAAGATTTACAAGCCAAAACCGATTCTCTTTACTATTCCTACGAAGATTCTACTTTCAAATTATTTTACGATCCTATTTTGTGGAGTGATCAAATGCAAAGTACTGCCGATACTATATTTATTCTAACAAAAAACAATAAAGCAGATCAAATTCAATATTATAAAAATGCCTTTATCGTAATGCAAACCATTAAAAATTATTATGATCAAATCAAAGGCAATTATATCATTGGCTATTTAGTGAATAATGAAATTAGTTATATGGATGTGAAAGGGAGCGCTGAATCTAACTATTACGGAAAAAATGATAATAACAAATTAATTGGGATGAATTACGCTGCTTGCTCTGCTATGAAAATATTTTTTAGCAATAAAAAAGTGGATATCGTTAAGTTTATTAATAAACCTACTGCAGTATTTACTCCTATTCGTAAATTAACTACCGAACAGAAATATTTGAAAAATTTTAAATGGCATGATGATCTTCGTCCAAAGAGTCCATTAGATTTATAAATACTAACCCTTGAATATTATTATTAATCATTCAAAAAAATAGTTTTCAATTTTAGCATTTATTAATATTTCTTTTTTTGTGGAATACTATTTGCTAAACCATCTTGCTGTAATTAAAAAAATAAAATATGAAAAAAACACTCTTCTTGGCCTTTATGTTTGGCCTTCTTGTAAATACACAAGCGAATAATAACACCAAAATCGTTGACTCAAAAATTAAAGATGTAACCGTTTATCGACAACAAGCTAAAGTGAGCAATGAAGCTACTGTCAACCTAAATGCAGGCACTACTGAAATTGTCTTCAAAGATATTTCTACACAAATAAATCCAAATAGTATTCAGGTTGCAGTAAAAGGCGATATTACATTACTCGCCGCAAGATATGAAACCAATTACCTAACTAAAAATGAAATGCCTCCACGAATAAAAATCGTTTATGATTCATTAGAAATCTTATCCGATAAAGTTGCATGGAACAATCAATTGCTTAATTTATATACCGACGAAGAATCAATCTTAGAAGCAAATAAATCGCTTTCAAATGAAAAACTAAATTTTACAGCTGCTGATGTAAAAGCCTTAGCTGATATGTATAGAGCAAGAAAATTAGAACTACACGAAAAAGCTTTCTCCATAGCAAAACAACAAAAAAAGATGAATGAGATCATTCAAAATCTGCAAGCACAATTAAATGAATGGAATGCCAATAATAATCAATCAAGTGGCCAAATTATTTTAAGTGTTAGTACTAATGCATCTCTCTCAGGAGCAATCAAATGCACTTATATCGTTAATAATGCTGGCTGGACTCCTATCTATGACTTACGTAGTGAAGGTTGGGGTAAACCAATTGATTTAATTTACAAAGCAAATATTTATCAAAATACAGGTTATAGTTGGGAGGATGTAAATTTAACGGTTTGCACTGGCAATCCTACATTGAATAATAATAGACCTATTTTAAATCCGATTTATATCAATTTTATTACCTATGATATTACTCAATTAAGAACAAAATCTTTAGATTATAAAACATATGCAGGAGCTCCTAGTAGCGTAAATATGGCTATGTATGATAAAGAGGATGATGCGAAATTTGAAGAAACTAAATCACTAGAAGGGACTACTACAGAAAATATTTTGAATGAAGAATTTAAATTAAAACAAGTACAAACAATCGAAAGTGATGGAAAATTTCATTTGGTAAATATGAATTCATATTCATTACAGGCTATATATGAATATCAAACAATCCCGAAATTAGATCAAGCAGCCTTTTTATTAGCTAAAGTAACTGATTATGGAAAATACAATTTAATACCCGGCGATGCGAATATATTCTTAGAAGGTTCTTATATTGGTCAATCTGTTATCAATCCATTTACGATGGGCGATACCATGTTATTATCATTAGGAAGAGATGAAGGTATAACCGTGAAACGTACTAAATTACTTGAATTCTGTAAAACAAAATGGATTGATACTAAAAAATCAGAAACTTTTGCTTATGAAATCAGTATCAAAAATAATAAATCAAGTGATATCACTATTGATGTATTAGATCAAATTCCAATTAGTAAAACAGATGACATCAAAGTAGAAATTGATGAAATGAGTGGTGCTTTATATAATCAAGAAATAGGCAAACTCAATTGGAAATTAACTATACCTGCGAATACTACTAAAAAAGTAAAACTTATCTATACATTGAAATATCCAAAAGATAAATCGGTAATTGAAACGAATAATTAAATTCGAGTAAAAATTAAGAGAGGCTGTTTTTTATTAAATAAAAAACAGCCTTTTTTTATGAACATATAAACAGTAAATGAATGTATATTAATTTAATAAATTTTAACAATATCATTACTTTTACATACGATAAGATATTTAACATAAAAATTATTACATGAAGTTTATCTACTCTATTTTATTTATTCTAGCAACTTGCTTTTATGTAAATGCACAAAAAGGAATTTTAAAAGGTACTGTATTGGATGATAAAACTGGCGAACCTATGATGTCTGCCACTTTATTTATCAAAGAAACCAAACAAGGTATTGCAACCGATTTTGATGGCAACTATAAATTTGAATTGGAACCTGGCTTATATTCAGTGGTCTATAAGTTTGTAGGTTATGAAGAGAAAGAAGAAAAAATTGAAATCAAAGCGGGCACAACTATCGTAAAAGACGTAAAATTAAATGAAACTCCACAAGAGACAGGATTAGTAGTAATTACTGGTACAAAGTACGAGAAAGATATCAGTGAGCAAGTGGTGAGTATGGAAGTAATGAAATTAAGCACTATTCAAAATTCGAATAGTAAAATGACCGAAAGCTTAAATAAGGTGCCTGGTGTAAATATGATTGGCAATAATATAAGTATTAGAGGTGGTGCAGGATTTAGTGATGGTGCAAACACTCGTGTCATGATGTTATTAGATGATCTCCCTTTAGTTGGATCTGATAATGGTTCTATTAAATGGGATGCATTGCCTTTAGAAAGTGTGGAGCAGATGGAAGTAATTAAAGGAGCTTCTTCTGCATTATATGGTACTAGCGCTATGAATGGGGTTATTAATATACGTACTGGAAATCCTAAAAGTGACAAACCATATACTAAAATCATTACTAATTTTGGTGGTTACCAAGCTCCTAAAATAAAAGGATATAGCAGGTGGTGGAAAACCGATCAACATACGCCTATGTTTGGCGGAATGTCGATTGTTCACAGAAGAAAATTTAAATGGTTTGATTTAAGTTTTGGGGCGAATTACCAACAAGATCAAAGCTATTTAAAATTTAATGACACTAAAAAATTTCGTTTCAATATTAAATTACGTAAAGTATTTACTGGCAAATTAGAAGGATTAACGATTGGGATAAATACTACCTATTCACACGAAAGTGGTCACCAATATTTTACTTGGTCTTCTTACAAAAGAACAGTTGATCCAAGCACGAATCAAGTAACCAATTTTGTTGATTCACTTATTTATTTTCCATTTGCTAAAGATCCATTTTTAGATAGAAATATCAATATTGACCCCTACATTACTTATTATAATAAACATGGAGATAGACATGCACTAAAATTCAGAATTTTTAATAGTAAACATTATGATCAAGAAGTTAAAAATTCTAATTTAGATCCATTCGCCATTCCTAAATATGAAACTACAGGTACTGCATTATTCTCCAATTCTACTCAAGCCTATGGTGAGTATTCTTATGTAAGACAATTTGATAAAATTGATGTAAATGTTACTACTGGTTTAACAGGAACGTATTCAAATATTAAAAGTATTACCTATAATGGGAACCATTTTACGGCTAATGCAGGTGTATATATACAAGCAGAAAAAAAATTCTTTAAAAAATTAACATTATCAGCAGGAGTACGTGCCGAATTTTCAAAAACGGATACCATCATAGCAAAGAAAAATATTTCTTTCTCTGATAAAAAAGTAATTAATAGCCCTATTGTTCCAGTATTTCGTTTAGGGTTAAATTATCAAGCTAGTAGAGGAACATTCATTAGAGCCTCTTTTGGTATGGCTTATCGTTTCCCAACAGCAGCAGAATTATTCATTTTAACCAGTAGAGCTGGCGGTCGAGTATTTCCTAACCCAAATTTAGCTCCTGAAGATGGATGGAGTTCAGAAATTGGAGTGAAACAAGCTGTAAAAATTAAAAATTGGTTCGCTTATTTTGATATTGCTGGTTATTATACCAAATATAGAAATATGATTGAGTATAAATTAGGGACATTTATACCTCCCGGTGGAACCACTCCAGCTTATGGAGCACAAGCACAAAATGTAACAAAAGCAACCATTTTCGGTACAGAACTGTCTGCTTATGGACAAGGTAAATTATTTGGTATCCCATTCAATTTTATAGTAGGTTATTCTTTTACTTTACCTTATCAATCAGATACTCTTAAAAATGCATTTAAAGAACATAGAAGTTTAACCAATATGGATGCTCCTATTTTAGATTATAGAAATATTCACAGTTTCAAATCTGATATTGAGGCTACTTATAAAGGTATCTCTTTAGGTGTAAGTTTAGTATTTAATAGCTATACGAATCGAATACCAGCAAGTGCGAGTGGTTTTGCACCAGGTATAATAGATTATAGAAAATTACATAATAAAGGTTCTTTCTTATTTGATATGCGTTTAGCTTATTCAATCAATGATAAAGCTAAAATTTCCTTTATAGCTAAAAACTTGTTGAATAATGAATACATGCTACGTGCAGGATTTTTAGAAGCTCCTAGAAACTATGCTATGCAAGTAAGCTATGAATTTTAATATCTAAATTATTATTTATATTATATGAAAAAAATAGTTATATTTATTATTACCCTGGCTATTGTATGCAGCTATGTTTTAGTAAGTTCTTGCAATAAAGACAAAACTAAACTTACTACTGAACTGACATGTGATGGATTAGATGGGAGTAACAACACCTATAATCTGCGAATTAAATCTATTTTAGATAATAATTGTGCTACGGCAGGCTGCCATAATGCTGCAACAGCATCTTCGACAGTAATTTTAGATAATTACAATAGTAGTGTAGATGCATTAAATACTAAAAACGTACTTTGTGCAATCAACTATCAATCTGGTTGTAGCCCAATGCCCCCTACTACAAAATTAAATGACACCCTAATAAATTATATCAATTGTTGGAAACAATCTGGTTTCCCATTGTAATCCAACCTAAACACCAAAAAATATGAATAAATATATCGTATCGTTAATACTCATTTGTAGCAGTTTTATTTTAAAAGCGCAACAAGATGATTTATTAAATAGCATGCTGGATGAAGGTAAAAAGAAAGATTATGTAATGGCTACTTTTAAAGGAACTCGACTTATCAATGGCCATACAGTAGAAACGACTAAAAAACATGCTCTAGACTTTTTAATCACACATCGATTTGGAGATATGGGGGTGAAAGGGATAAGCGGTCATACTCTATTAGGAATTGATAATGCTTCCGACATTCAATTTGTGTTTGAGTATGGTGTTACAGATGATATTACCATAGGTATTAGTCGCACACAAGGTGCAGGAAAAGTACGTGAGTTATATACTGGTCTTTTCAAATACCGTGTATATAAACAAACTACTGACAATAAAAGACCATTTACGATTACATTATTAGCGAATGCTACAATTAGTAGCATGAAAAAACAAAGCGATCCTTTATTAATTTCAAGTTTCCCTAAATTTGGAAACAGAATGTCTTATTTAGTTGAAGCAATGGTGGCTCGTAAGTTTAATAAATGGTTGTCTATTCAATTGACTCCCACATTTTTATGGAGAAACTTAGTGGATTATAATGATAATAACGGTTTGTTTTTTATGGGATTTGGTGCAAGAGCTAAAGTAACCAAACGTTCATCCATTATTTTTGAATATTATTTACCTTTAATGGGAAAAGGTCAAAACTATAGAGAATATTTTCCTATGATTACCGGCAAAAAAAATGCTTCTTATTATCCTTCACTACATATAGGCTATGAGTTGGAAACGGGTGGACACGTATTTCATATTAATTTAACCAATAGTGATGGTTTATTAGAAAATGATTATTTACCTTTTAACACCAAAAATTGGGCACAAGGTGGTTTTAGATTAGGATTTACGATATCTAGAGGTTTTTATTTTAGTAAAGGAACAAATGCATGGACGGGTAAACCTAAAGGATCAAAAAAAACTGAATAAAACAATCAAAAAAGCTTTTATTGGCATTACATTTGAAAACAATAGCTAAACCATTAAAATGTATATTATGAAAAAATTATTTTTTATCCTGAGCATACTATCTCTTTGTGAAATAGGTATGGCTCAAACTTGGGTGGCAAAAAATGCAAGTATCAGATTTTTTTCTACAACACCTGTGGAAAATATTGATGCTAAAACTACTACCGCTGTAGCTTTATTAAACACCAGTACAGGTTTAGTGGCTTTCAAAGCTAACATTAAGTCATTTGTCTTTCCAGATAAACTGATGCAAGAACATTTTAATGAAAACTACATGGAAAGTGATAAGATACCAGGTGCAGAATTTTCTGGTACGATTCAAAATTTACCTGATTTGACAAAAGATGGTACTTATAGTGTTAATATCAAAGGTAAATTAACGGTTCATGGAGTAGCAATGGATAGAACCATCCCTGCTACAATTACTGTAAAAGAAGGTAAAATAAGTGCCACTTCGAAATTTATGGTAAAGTGTGTCGATCACAAAATTGATATTCCTAAAATAGTGATGACAAAAATTGCTGAAGAAATAGAAGTAACTGTAAATGCGGATTTCACACCTAAAGTAAATTAAAAATCAAATCAAAATGATGTATCATAATAGGTACATCATTTTTTTTTACAAATAATATTCTAAAAAATGAAAAAAATAAGTTTATTTCTTCTTTTATCTTTACTAGTAATTACTATTGTAATTAGTTGTAATAAAGACAAAACTCAAGCACCACCTGAGCCTTGTGATCCAAATAAAGTTTATTTCGAACAAGATATATCCCCTATTTTACAGAGTAATTGTGCGAAGAGTGGCTGTCATGATGCAACTACGCGTGCAGAAGGATTAAACCTTACAACATACAATGGGGTAATGCAAATTGTTAAATCATCTAATGTAGGAGGCAGTAAATTACACAAAGTAATAACTACTTCAGATCCAGGTGATGTAATGCCACCACCTCCAAGTACCGCATTAACAGCTGATCAAATTAGCCTTATAGATAAATGGATTTCACAAGGTGCTAAAAATGAAACTTGTGAAAATAGTGCTACTTGTGATACGACAAATATGTCATTCGCAACCGACATACAGCCCATTATTAATACCAATTGTATAGGTTGTCATAGCAGTTCGGGTGGTACATCTGGTGGATATGACTTAACCACATATAATGGTGTTAAATCTGCTGTTACAGCATCAAAATTATATGCTTCAGTTGCACAAAATGGTTCAGCAGTGTCTATGCCACCTGCCAGTAAACTAAATCAATGCAAGATCAACCAAATTAAATCTTGGATTGATGCAGGAGCGCCTAATAACTAAACTCATCATGTAGGCTATATAGTTCAATTATATTATGTGTGTTTGAAAACATATACTAACTTTGTGATGTTTTCGTTATAACTAAACATGATTGCTTTGAAACACGATACTATACGACCATACGGACATACAAATGCTACCAAAAGAGAAGAGGTAGAACATATGTTTGATAATATTGCTCATCGATACGATTTTTTAAATCATTTATTATCTGCAGGAATTGACCATACATGGCGCAAAAAAGCAGTAAATTATATAGGACAAATTCAACCTAAAATAATAGCTGATTTAGCTACTGGAACTGGCGACTTTGCTTTAGAATCAGCTCGGTTAAATCCTACAAAAATCATTGGAATAGACATCAGTGAAGAAATGATGCATTATGGAAGAATCAAAGCCAAAAATAAAGCATACAATAATATTGAATTTGTGAAAGGGGATAGTGAAAAATTAGATTTCCCTACAGCTTATTTTGATGCTATGACAGTCGGATTTGGAGTACGTAACTACCAAAATTTAGAACAAGGTTTAACAGAAATGTATCGGGTTTTAAAGCTTGGAGGAAGATTAGTAATACTTGAAGTATCCATTCCAAAGAATGTATTCATGAAATTTATTTTCAATATCTATTTTAATTATTTCTGCCCTTTTGTAGGTAGATTATTTTCAAAAGATGTAAGAGCATATACGTATTTAAATGAGAGTGTAAATGCATTTCCTAGTGGCAATGATTTTGTTACAATTTTAAATAACGTAGGATTTAAAAATACTGTTTGGAAACCATTAACTTTTGGCATATGTGCCATGTATACATGCGAAAAATAATTATTTATTTCATATTAATTACTAGTTTGAGCTCTTTAAAAGCTCAAGTAAATTATTTTGAATTAAGTAACAAACTGATGTATTTCGGCATTAGCATGGGATTTACAGGTGGTGATTATAAATTAATACCTGCTCCTACTATTGCTCGAAAAGATAGTGTATACTCTTTTAAAACTATTGTGCAACCTGGATTTAACTTGGGTATAATAGGAAATTTACAAATACATAAATATTTTGATATTCGCCTTATTCCTTCATTAGTATTTACCGATAGAAGAATTCAATATCAAATGAATGATGGTACAAAAATAAATAAGCAAGTACAACATATCTATATTTCTTTGCCTTTAGAATTTCGATATAAATCAAAGCCTATTAAAGATTTCAGGTTATTTGTAATGACAGGTTTGAGATACGATTTCGATTTAAATTCTAATAATAAAAAAAGAGGTCAAGCTAGTGAAATCAAAGTAAAACCACATGATTTATGTTTTGAGTATGGAATTGGATTTCAATATTATTTCACGTACTTCATCATCTCTCCCGAATTTAAAATGAGTCATGGTTTATTAGACATAAAAGGCTCCAATGAACCATTGCTACAACAACGAGTGCTTGATAAAATATTTTCTAGAGCATTTACTATAACTATTAACTTTGAAGGGTAAGTAAATTAAAACTCTACTTTATAATTAATAACTGGAATAAAACCTAATCCGTATTTTTTTTCTACTTCTTGTTTTTCAAAATTATAACTGGTACTAAAAATATTCTTTTGGTTCGATACGTTTTGAAAATCGACAGATAAACGCCAATTGTATTTTCTTCTATTCATTTTAAAATAAATACCAATATCCCATCTAAAAAAAGCGGGGTATTGTTTAGAATAATTTAAACTAGTTTGATAAATCAACTGCTGACTAAATTGGGTATTTACTAAATCTAGTGGAGTATACCTATTTCCTCCCATTGTAATTAATTTAGTATTGGCACCTAAAATCATTTTTTTACGCTTACCAAAATTAAAATCTTTACCTATGGTAAAATTGACAATATAGTTACTATTGTATTTAGTATTATATTCATGTCCATTTCTTGAAAAATATTTACTATTAAACAATGAACCAGTAAATAGAAAATAATAGTTATGACTATATGTTTTTTCCAAACTAATTTCTAGTCCATAATTCATCCCTTTCCCTTTATTTACAAGTTCTTGGGTTAATAACTCACCACTATAATTAATCATGGAGAAAGTACTATTACTATCTTTAGCTACAGCTACTTTATATAAATATTGAAAATAAACTTCTGCTTTCAATTTCAAAGAAGATCTGATGGCATAATCATACGATAAAACCGCATGTACTGCTTGTGCGGGTTTAATTTTCTTATTCCAGGTATCATAAGTATTTTGACTGTTAAATACTTTTGTATAATACACTGATAGTGGTTCTACCCTACTATGAATACCTATACCTAGTGCAATTGACTGGTTTGGACGAATAAAATATTTTAGACTAAATCGTGGTTCAACAGTAAAATAATTAGATATATAGTGATATAAGAAATGCACTCCAGAATTAAATTCTAATTTATCTTGAATCTTATACGTGTTTTGAACAAAAGCTTGTATCATCCATGTAGCTCCATTATTATTTAATACGCTGCTATATTGATTTTGGTTATAGTTGCCACTTTCAAGCATAAAAAGAGGCACACTTAAAATAGCTCCAAATCTGAAGTTGCAAGCTGCTGAATATTTGTAATTAATTACAGACTGAGCACGAATGGTATGATATTGTAAAGAGGATTTAGATAATTTATTTTCAAGATAATTAAATGTAAATGTATCTGCATGATTTTGAGAGGACTCATAATTATATAAAATGGTACTTGAAATACTCGTATGATTATCTTTTAATAAGTATACATTTTTCAATCCTACAATGGCTGTCCAATAACTCTCCATAGCATTTAATTTATCGGATGTATATTCCCAAGTAGTGCTATCTTTTATGGCTTTTTCTCCAGCGCTACTTTGACCAACAATACCAAACAAATTAAAATTGCCCGCTTTTTTGCTGCGTATATAAAAATTAAAAGTTAAGTCTTGATAGCTTGGAGTTACTGAATTATCGACTAATTTAATACCCATTTTTTGCAATAGAGCCACCGTTGAATATCTATATTTAATCAGATAAGAACTTTGTTTCTTTTTATTCATAGGGCCTTCACTCATAGCTTCAATTCCAATGACACCAAGTTGAATGGTATGTTCATATTTTTGAGTATTCCCTTTTCTTAGATTCACATCAAAAACACCTGCACTTGCATTACCTACATTTGCAGGAAATGCACCTGTCATAAATGTAGAGTTATCAATTACATTTGATTGAATAATGCTTATACCACCACCTGCGCTTCCATCACCTCTTGGAAAATGATTGGGATTACTTATTTCTATTCCATCTATTCGCCATAATAAACCACGTGGATTATTCCCTCGAATAACAATTTCATTTGACTCCCCATCACTGCTCGCCACACCGGCAAAACTTTGTGCCATACGTGTTAAATCGCCAAATCCACCTGCATAACGATTGCTTTCCTCAATATTAAACGAACGTGCGGATACGCTCACCATAGATTCTTTTAATGCATTAACTGATTTTTTGGAAGTTATATCTATCGTTGTTAGTGTATTATTTTTCTCTTCCATATCTATATTTAAAACCAGTTCTTTTGCACTACTTAGTTCAATATTAGTAGCCATAAAAGTATTATAGGAGATATAAGAAGCCTTAATAATTATTCTACCGATGGGAATTTTATTAAGTACATAAAAGCCATTGCTATCTGAAAGTGCTGATGAAATCAATTCATTATTGACATTAAATACTTGAACAACGGCGCCTTGAATAGGACCCGTTGAGACTTTATCTGTGCAATACCCATGAATATTTTGTACAATTTGTGAAGCTAAAATAGTAGGTAAAAACAATAAAAAATAGAAGAATATTTTTTTCATTTGGATTTTATTACACTAGGCATTTCGAACTTCATTCAATACATTATCAATCTCTACAAAAGGCATACAAGTTAAAAATGCGCTTAATGTAACTCCTAAGATACCATGTAAATTTATATCTTGACCGGTAAAATGCACATTTGACACTTTTGAAACAGTGGGTATATAAGCATTATAAGGCTCTTTTATGTTTTTCACATATCCATACATACTACCTTGCATAGTATGTAAATAATCTCTATAGCTTAATGGAGTAGACGATTCTATATGTATAATTTGATTCTCAATTTCGGGATATAATCGTTTTATTTTAGATAATAGTATCTCTTCTTTTTCTTTTTTCCACTCTTCATATGCCATTCCTCTACTTGCACTATTCGACATTAAATTCGTAGTCTCTTTCCATAATGCTACTTCTTTAAAATCCATTACGGTCATAGCACTTAATAGATTCTCTTTGTTATTGTAGGGTGTAAAAAGCATCATGTTTTCAGGCCAATTTTTGGATGAATTTGCATGATTGACCCAAACATTGTGCTCATTAAAATGATATCTATTAAAATTAAAATAAGGCAACGCATTATCTTTTAAAATAGCATGAAATGTAAAGGCACCAATACTAGTCTCTTGTTGTGCATATTTAATTTTGACATTTTTTCGTAATACTTCTTTACTCATTAAATCATAGGTATGAATAGGAGTACAATTAGAAATAATATTTTTTGCTTTATATACATCACCATCTTTACAAACAACTTGAGTCGCTACATTCTCTTCAATTACAATTTTTACTACTTCTTTATTTCGTAACACTTTAGATCCAGCATCACGAATACTTCGAATTAAAATATTAGCTATTTGACTGCCCCCTTCTTTACATCTCCAAGCACTTTGAATATAACTATTCGTAATGAGAGCATGGACATATAGTGGTGTTTTATTCCGTTCACCAGCATATAAAAGATTATTGCCCACAAGTATATTAGCTAGTTTATTATCTTTTATAATAGAGTGTATATAGGTATATGTATCAATTAAATGATAAGGCGTATAGAAACTATCTAATTTTGGTTTTTGGATATTATATAATTCAACTGAGTCACAAATTTCTCTAATCTTATCAATATATATTTTTAGATTATTTTTTTCAGCTGGGAAATATTTAGCTAATTGTTCGACAAAATTTTCATAACCTTGAGCAATTGGATATTCTTGTTTATCATTTTCAAAAGTAATGATATCAAAACCATTTAGATCTAGTTGTTGAAGGCTTAATTTATCCATCAATCCTAGATATTTAAAATATTGATATAGATTTTGTCCTGGTGCCAGTCCTCCAATATAATGTACTCCTGTATCTAAAGTCTCGCCTTCTCTTTTAAAAATTTGAAGGGCACCACCAAACTGTTCGTTTTTTTCTAGAACTATAACTTTATATCCATTTTTAGTAAGTATTTGAGCAGACACAAGTCCACCTATACCACTACCAATAATTATAAAGTCATACGTTTCCATTATTTTTTTACAATATAAAGATTATTAGAAGTATTGATGGAAGATTCACTAAGAGTAAATGACATATTTTTGGAGATAAAAAACTGCTCTAGTTCTTGTTTTGAAATAAATTCCATTTCACTAAAAGTAGCTTTATTAAAACCTAAAAATGTACTCAATCTTTCCGTCCATTCAGCATTTGAATGTTTACTATTTGAATTATCTGCTTCTCTTATAATAATGATACCATTATCATCAAGATTTTCGACACATCTAGTAAGGAATTCGAATTGATCTTTTTTACTAAGATAATGAAGCACGTCACTAATAATAAATGAGGCCTTTTTAGTTATTTGAAAATGTCTAATATCTGCTTGATAAAATTCAAGATGTTCATTTTTAGTGATTAAATTATCTGCAATGGTAATTTTTTCTTCATCGTAATCTACTCCAATAATATTTCTATTGGGATCTTGTTGGTGCAACAATAAAGAAACATAACCATAACCACATCCAAAATCATATACTGTTTGATTAGTTGGTATATAGGAAAGTAATTGGGTATATGAATTTGCTAATTTCATTTTTACATATACATACCATTCTAACCAAGGAGGTGATTTCATCACATAATTTTTATGAATACGATCTTCGAAATAAGAAGGTACTTCAATTTCTTTTCGTAATTTTTCATATTCTTCTTTAAAGTACTTAGCAATACGTGGAGTACGTTGTGCATAATTTTCGCCGTATAATTTATTATCTGAAGTGATTCTAGGTAATATTTTAACTGTACATTGACCTGGTTTTTGAATAAATTCACTTTTATGATTCGCGTGACCGATGCCATGTAATAAAACAGGGAGTATATCTAAATTAAATTTTTCAGCAATATAAAAGATCCCTTTGTGAAAGCGTCCTAATTTATTTTGATCAAATGAGCGAGTACCTTCAGGGAAAGCCATTACATTATAACCATCATCTATCATTTTTTTCAATTTAGCTTCACTGGTTTCATGACCTTCTTCTACATGGTAGAAACCAGCCATACGAACTACTAAAGCAAATGGAGAACGATTGTATACCCAATCATTGGTGAGCATGATAATTTTGGGGTTTAGTGCTAAAATAACTAATATATCTACGAAAGAAGAGTGGTTGGCGATGATTGCACATGGTTTTTTAAAATCTTCTTTCCATTCATTTAGTTTCACTTTTTTCATCGTAAAAACTGTATAGACAAGAGTCCAACAATATTTACTAATACACCAATGATAAAAATACTTGACCTGCTTTATTTTACCAAAAGGAACTACCGTAAAAAGGCCTAAAATACTTAATACAATGCAACCAATAAAAAAATAGCCAAATGCATAGATGCTCATTAATGCGTCTAAAAAAGTTAGAGGCACTTTAGATTTTTCTTTTCTATGCTGAATAAATGCATTAAAAATTAATGGTTGAATAGTATAAGAAACTATTACAACAGAGAATATCCCGATTATTGAAATCATTGCGATAGAACGCATGGCTGGATGTTTAGCAAATATCAATACGCCAATACCTACTAAAGTTGTGATAGTCGCTAATAAAATTGAAGTTTTATAAGAGTTGATATTATCTTTTCCTTCAGTAAATTTTTGTTGTAATCCACTTACTAAAAAAACAGAAAAATCATCCCCCATACCGAAAATGAAAGTGGAAATGATGATATTAAAAATAGTAAACTTGATATTAAACAGCACCATTAATCCTAAGGTGATACACCAACTCATCATCATAGGAAGTACACATAACATCGTTAATTCTACTCTACCAAAAGATATTAAAATGATAATAAACACAATAGCAAATGACATGTAGAGTAATAAATTAAAATTACTAACTAATATATCTACAAATTTTTTTGCCATATATTGTTTATCTACTACTATATGTTCTTTATCATTATTAAATGCTTCATATACTTTACTTTTATTAGCAGCTGGCACTTTCATTAAAGTAACCACGGTAGTTAATTTATTAGTCTCGCTTATATAGTCATTAATAAAAATAGAGCGTAAAAACTTTTCATCTTCTGAGCTTAAATAGGTGTAATTTTTGTTTAGATTTTCTTCAAATACTGTATAGGCTGAAGCATTAAAACCAACTGCTTGACCCTCTTTTTTTACGGATTCTATAACTTTATTTTTTCGAGAAGACCAAAACTGATTCCATCTTTTCATTTTCTCTTCTTGATGTTTTTTAGAATTTAATATGATAGAAACATTAGTGTATTTACTAATAGTTTTTTGTTGTTGCAATTGAGCAACCTTATTTAATGCTTTTTCATTCAAATCAAGAGCTTTGTCTAAAGTAGTTGCACTTGAAATCAAAAACACATTTTTCAGTTTATAATTACTTAATTGATCGAGATGATTTTCAGCCTCACTAAGTGACTTAGGAACAAAACTCATTTGATTTAGATCATCCTCAAAACGAACTTGATTCATAACAAAACATGAGGCAAAAAATACTATAAAAAGAGCGCTTACTAACCATTTATTTTTATGATAATCGTATGAGGCAATCTTATCAATGATGGTATTCTGTTGTGATATATTTTTTTGCCATTGTAAAATATGTGGTGTAATGATTAAAGACGATAAGGTGGTAATCATAATACTAATACCTGCAAATAAACCTAAATCTTTCATCGCATCGCTTTCTAAAAAGAGCAGACAGAAGAATGCGCAAGATGTAGTTAATGCCGTGACTATACTTGGGGTTGTAATATCTTTGATAACCTCTTCCACATCACGATGTTTTTTAAAGTGAGTAAAAACGTGTAAGGATAAATTAATAGCTATACCTAGGAGTATAGAACCAACACCAAGTGCAATAGAAGAAACTGTTCCTAGAATAAAATATAATAATCCTAATGAAAATACAGATCCAAAAGCTATAGGGATGAACAGTAAAAAAAATATTTTAAAATCGCGGAAATAAAATGTTATAAATAAGTATAATAAAATTAAAGCTAGAGTAGTTGTGAAAATTATATCTTTTTTTATTTGTCGAGCATTCGAAACACTTACGGCAGTGCCACCAAAATATTCGATAGAAACAGCAGATTTATTTATTTGTTTGGTTTGTGCGATTGATTTATCTATAGCTTCTATTAATTTTTCATTTAATCCCGTATTCCCACTTTTTGCTTTTGGGTGTATGAAAAAAAGCAAATGTTTTTTATCCTTAGAAACGATATACCCATTAGACGTTGTAAAATTTTCATCTAATTGAAAGCTTTTTAATTTTTGTAAAGCGATAGGCACCAGATGAAGCGGGTCTTCTACAATAGATGATTTTAGTGCAAAACCAGAAGGAGATATCAAGATTTTGTAATTTCCTAACATCGTATTTTTAATAGACGATTCTTGAATTTTTTGATCTATTTCTGCATAATCCTTTTCTTCTAAAAATAAGGGCAAGTTATTTTGCATTACTTTATATACCTGCATCATAGCTTCTTCAGGAACTTGATATTCTAACTTATCATAATATTTTTTTGTTTCAGATTGACTTAATAATGCAACTAAGGTATCACAATTTTGTTGTAACAGTGTTTCGTCTATCTCTTTATCAGAATAAATATGTACAACAATACGTTCGAGAAATTTCGACTGTTCAAAAACTTGATTTATTTGATCACTTTTTTCGTCTGCAGGAATAACTCTAGAAATATCTTCTACAAAATTAATTTTACTTGTAAAGAATACACTTATTGCTGTTAAAAGTATAGTTGATACAATAAGCATCCATTTATTCTTTTGAAAAAACCTATATAAAAAAATAAATGGTTGACTCATTCGTGACTATTTTCTAATAAGGGTTAATAATAATCGAGTAAATGCATATCCTACAATAGCTGCGATACAAGCAAAAATGGTTGCGCCCAAAAAATATTCAAATCCATATTTGGTAAAGAGTATTTGAATACCTGTTTCTTTAATATCGGAGACAATTTTAAATTCCGTAATTGGATTTCCTAACGCTAACTTTCCACAAAGTAAGCTACAAAATATAATCCAAGGGATATTAATGGGGATACTAATATTTGAGGCAGCAAGCACTATTACTTTATTTAATTTCATTCTATGTGCTAGAAATGCTGCAACTAGCATTTGAAAACCCCACAATGGGAAAATGCCCATAAACAATCCAAAACCCACAGATGAGGCTTTAATATTGTTAGTCTCATGAGATGCTATTATATGATTTGTCCAAAAATTTTGAATATTAGTTCTAAAATTCAATATGAAATTACGCGGCTTATACCATAGAAAAGCCATAATAACTAGATAGGCATTTAGAAAACTGATACGTGTAAAATCTGGACCTTTTCTAAAATGCGTAATACGCTCTTCTGCTGGAGGGTAATATACTTCAATAGGAATACATTTTACATGTACAAAATTCCATGCTGCTTTTACGATTACCTCTACTTCAAATTCATATCGCCAAGTAAACAAAAACAATTTATCAATTGATTTTAAAGGATATAATCTATAGCCACTTTGAGTATCAGGTATATCAATACCTGTTTCTAATTTAAACCAGAAGTTAGAAAACTTATTACCAAAACTACTGGTACCAGGTACATTAACTTGAGTCATATTGCGTGATCCGATAATAATTGTATTTTTTTCTGATTCTAATGCATCTAAAAAATGCACCAAATCTTTTGCAAAATGTTGTCCATCACTATCGATTGTTATCGCATATTCATATCCTTTTTGAAAGGCTTGTTTAAAAGCATAACGCAAGGCTGTTCCTTTCCCTTTATTGACATCAAAATGAAAAACAGCAATATTAGTATACTTGGCTAATAAGGTTTTTGTTTGATCGGTTGAACCATCATTTACAACAATTATTTGACTTGTATATGATAATAAATCATTTAATACCTGTTCTATAGTTCCAGCATTATTGTATGTTGGTAGAATTACACAAACTTTTTTCTCTAAAAATCTATTTTCTAAACTATTGCTCATAAGATATTATAAGCACTTTTCATTTTAAAGTATGTGGCAGTATCATCACTGATTTGCGCCTCACATTTAATATGCGAATCTTCTATTTGAAGAACCACTTGTAAGCTAAAATCAGATTGATTAGTGGGGTCGATTACTTTTAAAAATTTAATTAAGGATAACTTTTCGAGTCTAATATTTTTTTCAATCAAGGACTCTATAACTTCTTTCAATATTTGTACTATTGTAACACCGGGCACCACAGGATTGTTAGGGAAATGTCCATTAAAAATTGGATGTAACTTATTAAAATGCAATCTTAAAAAGAACGATCCAGCTTCTTTTTGCTCAATTACTGAAAAACTATAGAAATTAGATTTTAAAAGCATTCGTAAAAATAATAAGAAATTGCTAAAATAATGAATAATCCCCTCGAGTTTTTAAGCATACTTTTCAGTATCTATCACTCTAACCCCAGCAGCATTGCCGTCAAAAGCATTACTTGAGAGGTTTACGAATAATTTTACCTGTATTATCAAAGAATAAATAATCTATTTTGGATTTATCAAAACCAGCTAGTTGTACTCTATTAAATGAGGCAATACCTTGAGCATTAGTTTGTGCATAGATTAATCGACCTGCCGCACCAGGCAACGCTTGATATAAATAAACGATAACACTATCGTTATCTAATGGCTTATAATCACATAGAAATTTTACTAATACAGAATCCGTTACCCCATGAATATGATCCAGGTTTTTATAGGTTGCTGGTTGAGGTTCTTTACAAGCTACCCAATGTTCTTTAGTGGGGGTTATAATTTCTAGTAAATTATGATCTTTATTTTTAGGTTCTAGTACATAATGGGAATGATCACAAGCAACTATAAATAAACTAATACAAATAGTAAAAAAGATTGTAAAGTGGATAGATTTCATTGGATAATTTAACTAAATATTTAAGTGCAAAAATAGTGATTTACTTCAATTTATTGGACCATTTTTCTTTTGCCCATTTAGTAGCTTCCTCCTGGTTAAAAAACGTCCATGCAAGAATTCTACTGATTTTATTTCCTTGATTCATGGTGATAGTTTTTACTTGAGTTGCTTCTAATTTTTGGAGTAATTCATAAGGTCTTTTTAAATGATTTTCTTTAGCTACTAAAGTAGAAAACCAAAAAATTTGCTTCTCCCATTTTTTACTTTGTAAGATCATTCGTTCAATAAAACGAGCTTCTCCTCCTTCGCACCACAATTCATTTTTTTGACCACCAAAATTCATAACAGTTTCTGTAGTTGAATCTTTTTTCAAGTGTTCTACTTTGCGTTTAGACATGCCGTGTGCCTCTTCGAGTGACATATAAAATGGCGGATTACATATACTTAAATCGAAATATTCATTTTTATGTACGATTGAAGCAAAATAATCTTTCGCATTGGATTGTTTACGAATGTCAATTTTATCTTTTAAATTTTTATTCGTACTGACAATACTTTTAGCTGAATTGATTGCAATATTATCGATTTCTGTTCCTACAAATGACCAATTATATTCACGGTGACCAATAATCGGATAAATGACATTCGCTCCTGTACCGATATCCAATACTTTAATTTGATTTCCAACTGGAATTTGACCATTATTAGCATCGGCTAAAATATCTGCAACGTAATGGATATAATCTGAACGACCCGGTATAGGCGGACATAAATAATTAGTAGGAATGTCCCAATGAGTGATTCCATAAGTATGTTTTAACAATGCTTTATTTAACATTTTAACCGCTTTAGGATTGAAATAATCAATCGTTTCTTGTTGTTTTTCATTCAACTTTACAAAAGCAGCTAATTCTGGACAAGATTTTATTAAAGCTTTATAATCATATGCTTCATTGAATTTATTCCTAGGATGTAATTCAACTTTTAATTTAGATTTTTTGGTGTTAGCCATTCTTGATTTTCGATTTCTACAAAGGTATCTCTATAATTGAATGTGCGTTTATAAATATAAATAAATATATGATTAAAATAAAAAAGGTCTCGTTATGAACGAGACCTTAAAGTGAGTTTAGTTAAGAAAGCTTATTGTTTGATGATTTTTCTAGTAAATTGATTCCCTGATTTATCAGCTATTTGCAATATATATTGACCAGCTGAAAGACCATTTAAATCGATAGTTTGAATAGTACTAGCATTATCTTTAGACTTTACTAAAAGAATTTTACCATTTACATCACTTACTGTAAATTGATTGAAATTTGTATTTTTCACATCAATGAATAATGTATTTCCAGCAGGAGTAGGATATATAATAACTTCTTTTCCAATATCTATAGTTGATATCCCTGAAATTACAATTGTTGCATTAAATGAATTAGAACATCCATTAGAGTCTGTAACAACAACTGTATAAGATCCAAAAGATAAGTTGGAAATATCTGAAGTTGTTTCCCCATTAGGAGACCATAGATAACTATAAGGAGCAACACCTCCACCAGCTATTACTGATGCAGTACCGGTAGATGAGGTAGAACTGCTAGTTGGGGTAACAGAAATTGTACCTGTAATAGCAGGAGGTGAAGTAATAATCACTGAATCTACACCTGTTCTACCAGTCCCATCCGTAATAGTAATCGTATAAACACCTGCTGTTAACCCGGTATGTAATGCTCCCGTAAAGCCATCGCTCCAATCGAATGTATAAGGATTGGTACCATTTAAACCACGTAATCTTACTGCACCTGAGGTATCGCCATAACAAGTAGCATCGATATGGAAAATCTCTCCAATTTGAAGTGGTAAAGCAACATTAATAGTATCACAACCTGTAGCTGTACATCCATTGGTGTCAGTAACAGTAACACAGTAAACTCCTGCAGTTAAGCCAGTATTGGTTGCTGAAGTAGTTGCACCACCTGATCCCCATAAATACGAGAAGCCTGGTGTTCCACCAAACAAGACACGCACTTGAGAAGAACCATCAGCAGCGCCAATAGCTGATTCATCAATAGTTGTAAATCTAAGAGTCATGGCTCTAGCAGGGAGGATAGTAACTGAACGAGTGATCGTACAACCATGATTATCTGTAATAGTAACGGTATAAGTTGTATCACTTAAATTTGTAGCTATGCTATCAGTAGCACCAGTACTCCATAAATAGGAATAAGGTGCTGTACCTAAAGTAACATGTGCAGTAGCGGTACCATTTGTATCCCCTACACAGGTTGGAGAAGTTCTGGTAATAGTAGCATTCATCGCAGTTGCAGAGTTCGTTACGGTAATTGTTTGTCGAACAGTATCTCCAGTTGAATCTGTCACAGTTACAATATAATTACCAGGAGTTAATCCAGTTAAGGAATCATAAGTTGTACCTAAGCTATCATGCCATAGATAAGTATATGGAGATGTTCCACCAGATGGATAAAGATGAATACTTCCATCAGCACCCCCAGGACAAAGCGGACTAGTAATCACTGGATTTAAAGCAAATGCTGGTGGAATGATTGCCACTGTATCCATTAAAGTAATGGAATCGATATCTAAGAAATAAGAGGTATTGCCTACGACATTAAATTTCAAACGGATATTATCTCCTGCAAAAGCGCCCATTAAGCTGCTGTAACTTAGATAATTATTCCCAGGGTTTTGATTGGTAGAATCGATATGTAAAATAGTTGTATTAATTCCTGTTGTTGTACTTACCGCAATTACATCCATATATTCACCAGTACGAAGACGATGTTGACGAGGATAAGGACCAAATGAATTACAACTTCTTGAATAAAATACTAATCTAGATGCGCCTGTAATTGGGCCAATACTTGGGCTCACTAATGAGTCGTTCGTATAAGTAGTCGTTAACCGTAAAGTAGCACATTGTGTACTTACATAAGCGTGCGTATTATTATACAGCTTAAATGAATCGGTTTGATAACCCGCACTTAATAATCCCGCTGAGGATAAAAGAGGAGTATACGTTTCGAATCCATCTGTAAATGGATAAACCTGAGCTTTAGTGGTGAAACTAAAAAATGTGATACAGGTAATTAAAAGGATAATCTGTTTCATTCGTATTTTGGTTTGTTAATAAATTGAATTTCAAAAATATAACTAAATTCTTAGAATACATATTAGACGACATTTAATATATTTTCCTTCGTAAAGAGTAAAAATTTAATATTTAAGTTGCATATGGTAAATATTGGTATTAAAAAAATAGTTATATCGTAAACATTGCTAAGTATAGAAATTCTTATTTTTTTATGCAATAATCTATGATTCAGAAGTACTTTTGTGAACTAAACATCTATTAACTAGGTTTAAAAAGCTTATGAAACTACTTTTATCTTATATTAAAAAATATCGACTATTCATATTTCTCACGTTCATTTTTGCTGCAATAAGTCAGATATTTTCCTTACTCGACCCTACTTTTTTAGGAAAATTAGTGATAGATGATCTAGGAAAACATCCACATACTTTTAGTAATGGACTTCCTAGAAATAGTGAACAATTTCTGTGGGACTTAGCAAAAGCAATAGGTATATTATTAGGTGTAGCTATGGTTAGCCGTATTGCTAAAGCTTTCCAAGATTATACACAAAATGTGATTGTACAACGATTAGGAGCTGACATGTATTCAGATGGCTTAAAACACTCACTACAACAATCGTTTCAAGAGTTTGAAGACAAACAAAGTGGACAAACTTTAAATATCATTCAGAAAGTACGTCAAGATTGCGAAAAATTTATAAGCTATTTTTTCAATGTATTTTTCATGGTCATTATAGGAATGTTATTTGTTGGAATTATGGCATATAATGTCTACCCTCCTATTATACCCATATATATAGCCACTAGTATAATATTGGGTGTAGCTACATTCTTTTTATCTAAAAAGATAAAACAAGTACAAAGCAAAATTGTAAAAGAGACTAACTTATTGGCGGGAACTACCACTGAAAGCTTACGTAATATTGAATTGATTAAAAGTTTAGGATTAACCAATCAGGAGAGCAAACGTTTAAGTGTTGCCCTTTTCAAAATACTAAGACTTGAATTAGAAAAAGTAAAAAGTATACGAAGTATCAATTTTCTCCAAGGCACTTTTGTCAATCTCCTTCGTCAAAGCATATTATTTACGCTGCTCTATTTATTATTTAAAGAGCATATGACTATGGGGCAAATAATTACATTTCAATTTTACTCCTTTTTTATCTTCAATCCATTACAAGAGATGGGTAATGTGATTATGAGTTATAGAGAAGCAGAAGCATCCTTAAATAATTTCAATAAAATATTACAAGCTCCATTAGAGCCTAAACCAAAAAATCCTGTACATATTGATAAAATCGATCAATTAGAATTTCAACATGTAGGATTTAAACATCGTACTGCTACAAACAGAGCCGTTGAAGACATTAGTTTCAAAGTTAATAAAGGCGAAACAGTTGCATTTGTTGGACCTTCAGGAGCTGGTAAAACAACATTAGTTAAGTTATTAGTAGGTTTATACAAAACACAAGAAGGTAAAATACTTTATAATAATGTTGATGCAAGTGATATTGACATTGAAGAATTACGTAAACAAATCGGTTTCGTAACACAAGACACACAGCTCTTTTCGGGTAGCATTAAGGAAAACTTATTGTTTGTCAACCCTCGTGCAACAGATGAAGAAATCATTGATGTATTGAATCGTGCAAGTTGTAAAAATTTATTAGCTCGTAGTGATAATGGAATTGATACCGTAATTGGGGAAGGTGGTATGAAAGTGAGTGGAGGTGAAAAACAGCGATTATCAATAGCTCGAGCACTTTTACGTAATCCACATTTATTTGTATTTGATGAAGCAACTTCTGCATTAGATTCAATTACAGAGCAAGAAATCAGTAGTACTATTAGAGCGGTTTCAGCAAATAAAAATCAAATAACCGTGATGATTGCACACAGACTATCAACTATTTTACATGCTGATAAGATATTTGTTTTAGAAAAGGGACGAATTATTGAAACCGGAAAGCATGAAGAATTGATTGCAGAAAAAGGATTATATTATGCTATGTGGCGACAACAAATTGGGGAAAGAAAAGAGATTTCGGTGCTTAGTGCTTAGTATTTTTAAAATTTCTTCTAGTATATTTTTGTAACTGCTATATATAGTTTAGCTTATAGAAAAATCCAGCTAAACACATATAAAGCGTTTTCATTTATTTGGGATGATTCACAATTCTATTCCACATAATTTGTTTCACATCTTCTTTTAATTTTTTCACCTCATCTTTTGCATACTTAGTGGTATCTATTTTATCAAAATACACATGTACTAATCCTGGTTGCAATTGCAATGGATGATTGGGGTGATAAATTTGTTGAGCGCCAACAAGCGTTTGCGCGATAATAGGAACTCCTGTTTCTAACGCTAAACGAAATGCCCCATCATAAAATTCTTTTAATGGTTGATCTGTTCTATTACGAGTACCTTCTGGATAAATAAAAATTGGATGTTGATCTTCCTTTATAGTTTTCACCATATATAAATAACTTTTCTTTCTACTCTCTTCGTTATTTCTATCTACTAAAATTCCTAATGCTTTTATCATCAAACCAAAAACTGGGAACTTGGTCATGCTTTTTTTAGACAAGAAAAAACCACCTTGTTTACTTGCTGCTGCATTTATAATAATATCACTCATACTTTGATGATTGCTTATAAGAACACTTGCTCCTGTATCTGGCATGGCTTCTCTATTGTGGTATTTTCTAAATATCAAGGTCATAGCTAACAAATAGGGAGCAATCACATGATAATTACATTGCACTAATGTATATTTTACTTTTTTTCCAAAAATTAAGATTAGTAATAAATAGATAGGTGTAATTAAAGAAATAATCGACATAAAGACGATTAGTCCCCATATCACCCATAAAAATTTAAATGGCATTACTATATATTTCATAGTATTATTTATTTTATTTAAGCAAACGTTTATACATACCAATGGTATTTTCTATGCCATAATATAGGGCATCCTTTACCAGTGCATGTCCGATACTAACTTCTAAAAGGTTATTAATATGGTCTTTAAAATATTTTAAGTTATCTAAATTCAAATCATGTCCAGCATTGATTCCTAACCCAATTTCATTGCAATAATTGGCTGCATTAGCATATGTATGAATTGCATATTCTTTATTTTGAGAATAGTCATGTGCATAAGGACCTGTATAAAATTCAATTCTATCAGAACCTGTTAATAGGGCTTTATCGAGCAGTTCTTTATCCGGATTGATAAATAATGAAACTCGAATTTGATGTTCATGCAATCGATGAATAATTTCTGAAAGAAAAGTTTGGTGTTTTATGGTATCCCAACCATTATCGGAAGTGAGCGCACCGGGTGCATCTGGAACCAGTGTACATTGATGAGGTTTCACTTCACAAACCATTTTCAAAAAGCGTTCGTCAGGATAACCTTCTATATTCAATTCAGTTTGTACATTTTCTTTCAATTCATACACATCACTGTATTTGATATGTCGTTCGTCAGGTCTTGGATGTACTGTTATTCCATCAGCACCATAGGATTCACAATCTTTGGCAAACTGAATTAGGTTTGGTACATTATTGCCTCTACTATTACGTAAAAGAGCAATTTTATTAATATTTACAGATAATTTACAATTCATAAAAACTTATTTAAGTTCGTTTGTGGGCTTATTTGATATGAATAAACTTGCAATAAAAGAAAGCACTACATATACTACAAAATAATGAGCAGCCCATAATTTACTATAAAAGTACTGATTCTTTATCCATGCAAAAAAAATGATCGTAAGTAAAATCTTAATAAAAAAGGCAGTTGCAACTACAAAAATAAAAAGGGCATCTTTTTGAAAACGCAATGAAAACCTACTAATAAAATAAAATAAAAAAGTAATTGTACATAAGGCTACTGAAGAAAATAAATAAAAATAGAAATGTATCGATTCTATTAAATAACCTATCAGTAAAGATATTGTCATTATGCTTAGAACTAATAATAGATATTTCTTATTTATCATTTATAACGCTTTTTATAGCATTGTATAAAGCAATACCTACAAAAATTAAGGTGATGCACGCCGTAAATAAATGTCTTTCACTTTTATATTTTCCGTCTAAATAATATCCAATAAAAGCCCCAATTCCAATAGTAGCAATCATTTGAAAAGCTAAAGAGGTATATTTTAAATACTTATTACTTGAATCCAATAGTTAGTCTTTATTCTGGTGATTTTGCTGTAGCAGTATTACTACTGATAGCACCCATTGTACATTTTCCGTTGATTTTAGCACCTTCTTCAACCACTAATTTAGCAGCCACAATATCTCCATCTATCACAGCCGTTTTTCTAAGAAATACTAATTCACTTATTTGAAGATTTCCTTTTATTCGACCTTCAATAGAAGCATTTTTACATATAATATTACCTTCAATCAATCCACTTTCACCGACAGCCAATTTAGAATTTACTTGAACATTCCCTATTACTTTACCATCAATTCGTATATCCCCTTCCGTTTTAATATTACCTTCTATAATAGTTCCTAAACCAAGCATATTCATGGTTTTAAGTAATTGTTCCGTATTATTATTTTTATTTCCTAAGTTTAACATATAAATTACTTTTTATAAGTTTAAAATTTTATATAATCAACTGGATTAACTGCTAATCCATTATTCCATAATTCAAAATGTAAATGTGGACCACTAGTTTGTTCACCACTATTTCCAATAATAGAAATAACGTCACCTGCTTTTACCATGCTGCCCACTTTCTTTAGTATTTTAGCATTATGTTTATAGGTGGAAACTATATTATTGCTATGTTGAACCGTTATTTCATAGCCTCCATCTAAAGTCCAATTGCTGGATATAACTGTGCCATCAAGGCAAGCTTTAACGGGTTCATCGGCTGGTGAAGCCACATCAATTCCATAATGACCAATTTTAGCATCATATTTAGAGGTAACATATCCTTTTACTGGAGGGAAAAAATTCAATTCATATAATGGAATATTACTATTAGCCGATTTATTAGATTTATAACTATTCTTTAAACCTTTTTGCTCGCCTTCTACTTGTGTTCTTAGAGCTTTTTCTTCGTCACTCATACTATATAAATTTATAGCATCCGACTTTATGGATAATTTTACTGCCTTTTTACTATATGTACTATCAAAATTACCTTTTAAAACATTATTCAGATTCATCAACTTCATATTATTCGTTTGCATGGCTACTTCCATGGAATCGGTTTCATATTGTAGTTTTAAAATCTTACTTCTATATCCAAAATCGCCTTGATAGCCGGGTATATAATATTTTAATGGAGTATAAATAATGAGAATAGAAGTAATAAATATCAAGCTTACAAATAATGTACTACCTAGAATGACAATATTTCTCTTGGTCAATTTTAAAGAAGCAACTTCCTTGAAAGAATCATCGCGAAGTACCACAAATCGGTACTTAATTCTCTTTACTTTATTACTATTAAATAAATCAAAACCTGACTTTATATCCATTTCTATAATCAAAAAGGTATGCTAAGGTAGTAAATATAAACAAAGAAACAATCAAATACCTCTAAAAAGAAGAAATACAAGAATTTATAATTCATATTTAATGAATATTGATAAAACAATAAAAAAAGTAAAACTTCGTTTTTTGATGCGTAAGTTTAGCCACAAAATATGTAAATTTGTTGTTTGGGTTTCTTTTGTAAGTGAAATATTAAAATTTCTTCTAGAGTAGACCCGATAATTTTTGATTGATTTTTATGAGATACAAAATAAATATTGCTTTTTTATTAGTACTAATTTTAATTATTAGTGTTTCTTGTCATAGGACTAATAAAAATGCATTGAGTGAAGCCTATCACGATCTTACAGCTCATTATAATTCAGAGTGGAATGCGAATGATAAATTACGAACTGTTTTAAATAACGTAAAAAAGAATCCTGGCGATAATTACGATTCTATTTTAAATATCAAAGCTTTTGAAAATCTAACAACTACTAGTACCTATAGTGGTGATTATGAGTTAATCATCAAAAAATCGACTTTTTCTATACAGCAACATGAAAGTAGTAAATGGACTGATAATAACTTTTATTTAATGGGGATGGCTCATTATATGAAAGGCGATTATGCAAAAGCAATCGATCATTTTCAATATATCACATCTGAATTAAAAGAAGGCTATAAAGAGGAATTTATAGATAAATCAAAGCTGAAAAAGAAAAAAGCAAAAATTCGAAAGAAAATTTCAAAGAAAAAAGCAAAAATTAAAAAACAGAAAAAGAAAGGTAAAAAAGTGGATGAAGATGCATTACGTCCTCACGAAAAAAGTTTAAGTCCACATCCTTCTAGAAATCCTGCACTAATTATGTTAGTTTTAGCGTATACTAAAAATTTAGAGTTTAGTAAAGCAAACTCTGTTATATCTTATATTGAAGCAGATCCGAAATTTCCTGACAATTATTTAGCTGATTTTAATTTTGCAAAAGCTACTTTTTTTATTGAACAAGGAAAATACGAATATGCAATTGCGCCTCTTAAAACAGGCTTAAGCTTAATGCAAAAAAATAAAAATAAAGATAGACCAACCTTTGTGTTGGCTCAGCTATATCAATCAATTGATCAAAATGAAGAAGCCATAAAGCAATATGAAAACACCCTAAAATTGCATCCAAATTACAATATGGAGTTTAATGCTAAACTTAATATTGCCATCATTAGTGCAAACGGAAATGGCAATAGTAAAAAAGCAAAAGATATTTTAAGTAAAATGAGTCGTGATGGTAAGAATGTTGATATGCTTGATCAAATCTATTATCATTTAGGTAAAATTGCTTACAAAGAAAACAATAAAGAAGAAGCTATTACAGATTATAAAAAATCATTAGCTAAAAACAAATCAAATCAAAATCAAAAAGCTTTAACGTATGTTGCTTTAGCTGATTTGTATTATGAAGATGAAGAATACAAATTTGCTAAAATCTATTATGATAGTTCATTAACTGTATTGAGTAAAAACGCTAAGAATTATGCACAAGTAAAAGATAGAGATGACAAACTTACTCGTTTGGTAAGACAGCTAGATATTATTGATGAGCAAGATAGTTTACAAGCACTTGCAGATATGCCAGACGCAGATCGCAAGAAAAAATTAAAAGAGATTATTAATAGCTTAATCAAAGAGAAAAGCGAAAAAACAAAATTAGAAGGTACTAATACAGTAAATAAAACTGAAGTTACAGATAATGGAAATACTTCTTTCTACTTTTATAATAGCACCGCAAGAAATAGAGGATATACCAATTTCAAAAAAATATGGGGTGATATAAAATTAGCTGATAACTGGCGTAGACAAGATAAGTCAAGTAATGGAGGCATCAGTGATTTGGGAGAAGATAGTACCAATAATAGTACTAACAACTCTTCAGAGTATAGAGATGAATTAAAAAAACTACTAGATTTAATTCCTTTAACGAAAGAACAACGGAAAATAAGTGATGACAAAAAAATTGATGCTTATTTTCTATTAGCAAATATTTATAAAGATGACTTTAGTCAAAATCAAAAAGCGATTGAAACGTTTGAAATCTTATTAAATAAATTCCCAGAGAATAAATACGAAGCAGAGTGTTACTATAACTTATATTTGTTATATGCTAAATCAAACAGTACAAAAGCAAATCAATATAAAGAATTGGTATTAACTAAATTCCCTACAAGCTTATTAGCACAAGCTATAAAAGATCCTGATTTTTTGAAAAAACAAAAATCAAAAGATCAGTTGATGGATGAAGAGTATACCACTGCTTATACATTATATACCAATGCTAATTATCCATTGGCATTTACCAAAAGCAAAGAAGGAGTTACTAAATATAAAGGAGAAAAAATAGAAGCGAAATTCGCCTATGTAGCTGCATTATCTATTGGCAAACAAAAGAAATATGAGGAATTCAGAATGGCTTTAGACAATATAATCAAAGTGTATAGCACTGATCCTGTAAAAGACGAAGCTCAAAAAATGTTGTTATACATGAGCAATATAGAAGACTATATGAAACAGGATTCTATCTTAATGTATAATAATTCACTGAACAAACCTAAAGAGCCTGTTATTAAAACCGATTCAAGAGATGTGGTGAGTGTGATTGATACCAACAAAAACAGCATTAAAAATGATACAAGGATTTCAACTACTAAAATTGACAGTACTAAAACCACTAAAATAGATAGTACTAAAACTAAAACAGATAGTGTTATCGTAAAAGCGCCTGTAGATGATATGCCTGCTGGGATGGACTTATCAAAATTCACTAAAGAACCTACTGGTATTCATCGATTGATTATATATCCCACAAATGCTGAATTAGCAAGTGTAGATTTAATTAATAAAATTAAAACATTTAATACTACAAAAGCTCCATATAAAAAACTTATAGTTGGCAATCTTTTATTAAATGCTTCTACCAAACTCATTACGCTTAAAGACTTTACAAACGAAGCTGAAGCCATGGCCTATTATAATGATTTGCTTAAAAGCGATGTATTTAAAGGATTGAATTTAGCAGAATATAAAATCTATGTAAGTACGGCTAAAAATCAATCTGTTGCTGTAGGGAATGGATTATTGGAAAATCTATATTGGTTCTTTAAAAAGAATTATTTGAAGTAGTTAATTTTAATATCACCTCTTTATTAAGCTCGTGTTTACCATCAAATTCAATTATCTCAATCTGATTTAATACTGGATTTAATAATTCTTTAATTTTAATAAGTTGTGTTTCAGAAATAAACAGATCCTTATTCCCATAAATAAAAAATGCTTTATGTATTCTTTTAAATAAACCTATATAATCTATATTAGCAGGTGGTTCGCCAGCCCAAAAGACACATTTATGTATATCTATTTTATTAATAGACTACCATCTACTCATGGTGGCCACTCCTTGTGAGAATCCTAAAACATTTATTTTTTTAGTATTCAATTGATATATATCTATAAGTTGATTGAGGTATTTAATATAATCATTTATTTCATCTTGACGATCTTCTTTGGTCATCCAACTCGCCACTACATTTCCTTCAAATCCCTTCCAATAAAAGCGAGATAATCCTTCTGGTGCAATAAAAAACAAATTCTCATTTGGTAGTTCTTCTATATATGTAATCATTTGCGAAGCCTGCATACCATATCCATGAAGTAATATCCAAACTTCTGACGCATCGGGGTTTCCTAGTGTAAAAACTCTGGCTGTTTTTTCTACAGATATCTTATGTTGTTCCATTGATTTTTTTCTTACTATAATAAAACATATAGGTTGCGCGAATAAACAAAATCAAAATGAAAGGGATTAAAGCCCAGTTAAATTTTTGTGGAAACAACCAATGCCAACTAATTAATAATATGAATAAGCTTGATGCATAAACAATCGCTGCCTGTTTTAATAATGTGTATTTTTTAAAAATGATAAATACAATAGTAAAAAGCAATAATGGATTGGCAAAAAACAATCCTAAATTAATATGTGCTACCATATGTCGTGTGCTTGTCCACATAAAAATAAATAAACATCCAATGAGTGCTAGCAATAAATATAATAGGATATCGATAGATCGAAACCATTTATTTTTTTTGTATTCGTAATAGGTAATGAGAGACAGCAGTAATGCAAAAAGACTAAAAACTACTATCGGTGATTTATAAAAAGGCGTTGTTTTTTGAACAATTGGAATATCCAACATGGTATAGGTATGCGCTACGATGCGCTCCTCTGTGCCATTCCGATTGATGCTAGCAAAAAAATAGGCGGTCATCAAATTATCTGGCAAAAATAGATGATCTTTTTTACTAGCATTTTTATCGCATGGAATACCTAACATCAAGTCCATTCCAAAAGTCAACCATTTCAAATAGCCTGCTTTTGATGCAATCAATTGGCGATAGGAGCTCTCATGTGTGATAAACGTATAGTCATATTTGATTTTATGATCTGTTGCCGAATCAATTGCATCTAATATTCGTGTAGAACAATTATCAAATAAAAAATCATATCTATACGTACGATTTTCAGGTATATAATTATTGCTTAAGAAAACAAATAATTTTTGTTTTTCTTGAATATTTAAATTTAATACTTGTTGTGTAATACCCCTTTGCTCATAGATATAATCATTCACAAAACCATTGATATTATCGATAGATAAATAGTAATTCAAATCGCCTTTAACAAATTTGTAAATGAAATTATCTTCAAATGCGAAAGTGCCGTAATTATATACTTTATTGATATGATTCACTGAATCCATAATCCAAATAGCGCTATGTCCAAAGGTTGAATAGACTTCATTTCCTGGATTACAGGTTAGAATACTTACTTGTGCAGTAGAATCTAAAGGAAGTGACAATAAGCTGTCGTTCGCTTTTATAGAAGATACTATACTAAAAATAAAAAGTAATAATAAACTGATTTTTTTCATTAATTAAAAATGGGATTTTCAGGATAAGACGCTAAAATTTTATAAGCACCACCCATTTCTTTCAATATATCGCTCCATATACTTTCTACTCCATACTCAAAAATAGATATGCGAGTTTGATTATTAATTACCCAAGTATGTTCTTTTATCTCTTCCATCAATTGAACATATTGCCAACCTGAATATCCGATAAAAAAACGAATCTGATTTTCTTCATAACCATTGGTATCTAATATCGTCTTAATATCGTTAAACTCTCCTCCCCAATACAATCCATTTCCTATATGAATACTATTCTTAATCTTAGTTCCATAGGTATGTATATAATGTAATGTATCTTCTTCACAAGGTCCGCCACTATATATTTTAATATCTTCTAATTCAATTTCATCTATCAAATCACTTAAAAACAATTGCGTTACTTTATTAAATACAAATCCCAAAGTACCATCATTAGGGCTATGTTCGCAAACAACAATCACTGCTTTTTTAAAATTTTCATCTTGCATAAAAGGTTCACCTAATAATATAGAACCCGTATGAATTTCTTTATTCGATTCAAACGAAGCATCCCAAATTTTTAAATCATCTTTATTATTACTCATGCAATTATTTTCAGATTTATTAATTCAAAGATATATTATTTTAGAAGAGTTCAAATAGCCTAAATTAATATTAACATTTTATCTTATATTGATGAAAAATAATGATAATGAACAGTTTGTAATTTTTGATATTATTTGTTACTTTGTAGTTCATTTAAAAAGTAAAAACATGCTTAACAAAATTTACTCCATTGTATTTTTATTATTTTCATTTGTATTATCTAAAGCTACTATAGTTACGGTAACTGCATCCGGACTTACCTTTAGCCCAAGCACTATTAATATCAATACGGGCGATACGATTAACTTTAGTATAGGTGCCTCTCATGATATAGTACAAATAACTACATCTACAGGTTGTACTGCCACTTCAGGAGGATTTACACTTCCATTTGGAGGAGGTTTATTACTTCCGTCAACAGCGATTGGTTCGGTAGGAACCTATTTCATTAAATGTACACCACATTGTACTTCCGGTATGCGTGCTACAATCAACGTAACTGCTCCTCCTTTACCAGGTCCAGGACTTTCAACATTTTCGAGTATAGGAACTCCACTTTGTGAAAATTTTGGAGGATTTACTGCTAGTGGCTTTGCTCCTAGTCCGGTGGCTGGCCAATTAAACTCTAATTCTTGGTCAATGACCGATTGGAGCACTGGTACATTATATTTCGGTGGAACACATACAACAGCTAGTACTGATTATACCAGAGGCTCAACAAGTTTTGGAACTCCTGTTACAGGGGGTGTTTATAGCAGAAGCTCAAATAATAATTTGCTTATTCAGCCTACATCAACAGATATGGATAATGGAACTATTACTTATAGAATCAAAAACCAAACAGGTTCGACATTAAATAGCTTTAACGTGTCATACGATTTATTCTTGTATAACGATCAAACACGTAATACTGAAATTACTTTGGCATATGCAACAGACACTAACTCTGTATGGCAAGTGCCAAGTACAAAAGTACAAACGAATAATGGTGCCGCAAGTAGTTTAGATTCGATTACAAAAACAGCTGTGCTAACTGGATTCTCCATTCCAAATAATGCATATATTTATATAAGATGGGTGATTAAAGGAAGTGGAACTGGCAGTAGCGATGAATTTGCGTTAGACAATATATGTGTTACTCCAAATACTACAGGTACCACCTCTGTAGCTAATTTAGGTGAAGTAGTATTAAATGAATTTTTAACGAACAATATCTCATCAAGTGTAACGAGTCCTTCTGGATTACGTTCAGATTATATTGAATTATTCAATCGCACAAGTAGCGCAATCGATATCAGTGGGTTTAGTTTGAGCAATTCGAATACCAACAAATACTTATATACTTTCCCTACAGGAACTACTTTACCGGCAAGTGGTTATTTAATTGCATGGTGTGATACCAATTTATCAGGTTCAGGTATTCATACTAATTTCACATTAAACAATGTAGCTGGAAATATATATTTAAGTAATTTCTTAGGTAGACAATTAGATTCAGCTATCTATTCAGGTGGTGTTGCAGATACTACTTTTTCTAGAATACCTAATGGAACTGGAAACTTCAGAAATTATTGTCGATTAACTCCTTTATCGGTAAATGATACATTCGCGGTTTCAATCATTCCACAAGTTCGTTTTAATGCCGCTAGTTCATCCGTAAATGAAGCATCTGGAACAGCTACTATTACAGTTAACTTAGTAAGTCCAAATTCAAATCCTACTAGTGTAGATGTTATTTTAGGAACAGGAAGTACAGCTACTGGTGGTGGTACCGACTATACCTATACTACTACTACAGTAACGTTCCCTGCTTCTTCTACAACTCCACAATCGGTTACAGTTACCATTAATAATGATTTACTTGCCGAATCAAATGAGACCGTTGTATTGAAATTGGCAAACCCCACTAATAGTGCCGTAATTATAAATGATTCCATACATACCTTAACTATAGTTGATAATGATCAATTACGAGTTGATTGGGACACAACTGGTTTTACATATAACGAAAACGCTGGAACTGTTTCTACGAATGTTGTATTAAATAATACTAGTTCAAATCCAACTAGTGTTGAAGTAGTATTAGTGCCTGGCACAGCTACACTTGTGAGTGATTACAATTTTACCCCTGTAACGGTAACTTTCCCTGCTGGAAGCACTACTCCACAAAGCGTAAGTTTCTCTATTGTAGATGATGCAATTGTTGAAAGTACTGAAAATTTCATTTTAAAACTTCGTAATCCAACAAATAGTGCGGTACTAACCGACTCAATATTTACTGCATCAATTACGGATAATGATGCTCCATCAACTGCTGATTGCGCAAATTTATTTTTCAGCGAATATATTGAAGGAACTAGCAATAATAAATCCGTAGAAATTTACAATCCTACATCTAGTACTATTAATTTAAGTACTTATAGTTTAGTGAAATATATTAATGGTAGCGGTACTCCATCAGGTACTAGAACTTTAAGCGGTTCAATCGCTCCAGGGGATGTATATGTTATATCAAATAATAATTCAAGTGCTGCAATCATTCTTGCAAGTGATGACACTACAGGCTTTATGAATTTTAATGGAAATGATGCTCTAGAATTAAAACAATTAACTACTTCAATAGATATTATTGGACAAATTGGTGTTGATCCAGGAGCAATTGGATGGGCTGTAAATTCAGGCACTACAACAGATAAAACCATTATACGTAGCAAATATGCATATAAAGGGAATTTGAATTGGTTAACAGCAGCTTTAGAGTGGAATGCATATACAATTGATATGACTGATTCATTGGGAGCACATCATAAAATGCCTTGTGGTACAGCTGTTCCCCCAATCATTTCATTTGATACACTTTCTTTAATAGCAAATGAAGCTATAGGTAGTGTAGGTTTTGGATTTAGAGTAAATAATCCTAGTTCTACTTCATTCTCTGTTGATGTAGCTGTAGATATTATTGGTTCTTCAGCAAGTGCTAGCGATTATACTTTTGCACCTAGAACAGTAACATTCCCTGCTGGTGGCACACAAATAGTGAGTATTATTAATGATTTACTAAGTGAAGGTACTGAAACTATAAAAATTAAAATGACAAATCCAACTGCTGGAGCTATCCTGGTAGATTCTATCATAACCATTTCTATCATTGATAATGATTCATTAAAATTTAGTTTCCAAGGAGCAGGAGCTAGTGTAGTTGAAAATACTCCTAATGCATTTATTAATGTAAAATTATTAGGCCAGAGTACTACATCATTAAATTTAGACGTTCGTTATGTAAGTGGTGATGCAACTAGAGGTATTGATTTTACATACAATGATACCACTTTAACTTTTGCACCTGGAGATACACAAAAAACGGTTCGTGTAGCTATTATTGATGATGTGATTGATGAAGTAAATGAGCAAGTTATTTTAACATTAATAAATGCTACTGGAGGCGCTACTTATAGTATACGTAATCATACACTCATCATTGTAGATAATGATACAACCAATATAAGTGTGCAGGATCCTGAGAATACTATTCAGGCTATTATTTATCCTAATCCAGTTGTAGACGAATTAGTTATTAGCACGAATGAACAAATCAATCATATACAAATTATAGATGCACTTGGTAAAATAGTATTTGAGAAAGTAATTACCTCTACTGACAAGAATATTTCTATTCCTTGTGCTCATTTAAGTAAAGGCTTATATTACCTACATGCAACTAGTGATGATAAACTTATGAATAAAAAAATCATTAAAAACTAATTTATAAAATATCTCAAATAAAAAAGCTATCACTAAGTGATAGCTTTTTTTATTTAATAGAATATGGTGTAATCGAAATATATTTGTACCATGTGGAAACTCATATTAGAAAAAACATTTACTAAAAAAAGAATTTTTTGGCTTATTTTATTTGCCTGCTTCAGTATTGAGTTGACCATACTTAACCATGAATTATTGAGAGACCATCAAATTGCTTCAAGTATTGTTTTGTTTTCAGCATCAGTTATATTCAGTATAATCACTATTTTATTTCACCGAATTAAAACAGATACAACTGCTTGGAATTATTTAACTAATAATGTTAGTTATCTAACATGTATTGCAATTGTATTATTATTTGGTCATAGTTTTTTTGAATTAATCATATCTGTAATAAAAATAACACCTATTGATGTAAATTACTCAGATATTATTCCTACTATTCAGCAGCAAGTAGATCGATTTATGCATGGCCAAAAGGTGTATCAAACCATACAATTTGGCAAATACTCCTATCCATCTGGCTACTTACCTGCCAATTGGTTTCCATTTTGTTTAGCAGCTTTGCTCCAAATAGATTTTAGATTTATTCCTTTTGTTGTCTTTTATATAAGTTTAGTAGTAGGCATCATTTTCTATAGAGATAAAATAAATAATGGGTTAAGCTTATTATTGTTCATACTCATACCATTTTCTTTATTATGGTTTTTACTACATAATAAGTTAATAGTGGCTTATTCTGTAGAATTAGTGGTTGCCAGTTATTATTTATTATTCATTTTATTTATAAATAAAAAAAATAATATACTCTTAGGTTTATGTATTGCTTTATGCTTATTATCAAGATATACCCTTCTTTTATACCTACCACTTTATTTCTTTATTTTATTTATTGATAAAGAGTTTAAGGCAATAAAACAAATAGCTTTTAGCAGTATTATATTTTTATCTCTATTTTATATTCTACCCTTTTTTATTGCCGACCCATTGGTTATTATCAAGGGATTTTTAAGCTATAGCGATTCGGGTATTGGTGAATGGAATCACTTAAATGAATATACCGGCTTACCCGAACATTTAACACAAGGCGCTGGATTTGCTTATATTTTTTACTTAATTAAGGGAATTAGTATTGCTAAAAAAATAAAATATATGCAACTTTTTTTAGTCCTCATACTTTTGGCATTTATGTTTTTGATGGGCTATATCTATTATAAAAAACATACTCAATTAAAAACAGCAACATTTTTACTCGGTAGTTTTAAATTGTACTTATGTATATTTTTTAGCTTTATACATGTTCCATATATCTATTTATATACTACTTCTATACTAGTCACTGCTGGTATTTTATTTTACTTGAGTACTTTCGATAGACCTATAAATCAATCGATTGAATAGGTTTATTACGTTTACAAGCTGTTAATAATATTTTTTTAAGTACCCTGTTAGATTCCATACTTTTATAGTATGATTATAATTGGAATAACAGGAACTATAGGAGCTGGTAAAGGAACTGTAGTTGATTACTTAGTAGATAAACATCAATTTGGACATTTCTCTGTTCGAAAATTTTTGACAGCCATTATCGAAGAAAAAAAACTTCCTTTAAATAGAGATAGTATGGTTAAAGTAGCCAATGATTTACGAGCTCATAATAGTCCGAGCTATATTGTTGAACAACTCTATAATTTAGCTTCTCAAAGTCATCAGGATTGCATTATAGAAAGCATTCGTACGCCAGGTGAAATTGATGCATTGCGTAAATTAGGTCGATTTTATTTATTAGCTGTAGATGCTGATGCCAAATTGCGTTATGATAGAGTAATATTGCGTAATAGCGAAACAGATAAAATAAGTTATGATACTTTTGTTGAAAATGAACATCGAGAAATGAGTTCGACAGATCCAAACAAACAAAATTTAAGTGTCTGTATGCAACAAGCAGATTTCACGGTAATGAATAATGGTACGTATGATGAATTGCATCATCAAATAGAAGATATTTTAACTCAAATAAAAAATAAATAAATGGAAGTATATAAACGACCAAGTTGGGATGACTATTTTATTGAAGTAATGGATAGCATATCTAAAAGAGCAACTTGTGGCAGAGGAAGAAGTGGTTGTGTGATTGCGAAAAACAATCAAATTTTAGTAACCGGATACGTAGGCTCGCCAGTGGGCTTACCTCATTGTGATGAAATAGGACATCAAATGAAAAAAATGATTCATGTAGATGAAGGAGACGGAGATAAAATTACAGAGCATTGTGTAAGAACAGTTCATGCCGAACAAAATGCAATCTGTCAAGCGGCAAAAAGAGGAGTTGCATTAGAAGGAGCCACTTTATATTGTAGAATGACTCCTTGCAGAGTTTGTGCTATGTTAATAATAAATTGTGGCATTACACGAGTAGTATGCGAACGAAAATACCAAGCAGGTAGTGAAGGGGAGGAAATGTTTCGTAAAGTAGGTATTCAATTAGATTATATTCATGATGAAATTCAGACTTACGAAAAAAAATAATTAAGTTAACTTAATACATTCGATAAATATTTAAATATAAATTTTAATAACTAATTAAACATAACAAAACATGGGACTAATGGATTTTATAAAAAATGAATTAATTGAAATCATTGATTGGGTAGAACAAGACCCGAATATGGTGCTTTATAAATTTCAAGACAAAGGAAACAATATTAAATACGGAGCGCAGTTAACGGTACGTGAATCACAAGTAGCCCTATTTATTAACGAAGGACAAATTGCGGATGTGTATGCACCTGGTAGACACGAATTAACTACTGCCAATATGCCTATCCTCACCACTTTAAAAGGTTGGAAATATGGATTTCAATCACCCTTTAAAGTAGATATTTATTTTATCTCAACTAAGCAATTTACCAATTTGAAATGGGGTACTCCAAATCCTGTGATGATGCGCGATCCTGAATTTAAACAAGTACGTTTAAAAGCCTTTGGTACCTATTTTGTCAAAGTGAAAGATGCAAAATTATTTTTCAAGGAATATGCTGGTACACATCCTATATTAACCATTGATAAAATTGAGGATAGTTTGAGAGATATCGTTTCTCCTAAATTTGCGGAAGCTATTGCTGAAGCTAAAATTGCGGTGATGGATATGGTTTCTAATTATAGTGAATTAGGGAATGTAATTGCACCAATTTTACAGCGTGATTTAGATGAATTTGGGATTGAATTAACAAAATTTCAAATCACTTCAACTACTTTACCAGAAGAAGTTTTGGCCTTTTACGATAAAATGACCAACATGAATATGGTGGGCAATAATATGGGACAATTTACTCAATTTCAAACGGCAAATGCTATTGGAGATGCTGCAAATAATCCGGGTGGTGCAGCTGGTGCAGGAGTTGGAATTGGTGCTGGAATTGGATTAGGGAATGTGATTGCACAAAACATGATGAATATGAATAATCAAATGCAACAAGGTAATGCCAATCAAACTGCACCTACTCAATCTAAAGAAGATATTATGAAAATGCTGAAAGACTTAGGAGAATTAAAAGCATCCGGTATTTTAACAGAAGAAGAATTTACTGCTAAAAAAGCAGAATTATTAGCTAAGTTATAAATCATAATCATGTCTGAAGAAAATACTGAAGCACCAAAAGCTACAGAGATAGCTGAAAGCATGTTAAAAAGAGTACTTGAAGCACCATGTCCTTCTTGTGCTGGTAAACTTTTGTATGATGCCGATACGCAAAAAATTACCTGTAAATATTGTGGGTATAAAGAAGATTTTGATAAGGCCAATGATCAAGTAACAGAAAAAAAATTAGATGAAGCTATAGAAGGTAGCACCAGTTATAGCATGAGTGATGAAGGGAAGCATGTATATAATTGCAGTGCCTGTGGCTCAAAAGTGATGCTAGATAAAGGAGAAGTAAGTGTACGTTGTAGTTTTTGTGGAAGTAAAAATGTGAATGAGGAAGCTTTTGAAAAAAACTATATTCAACCAGCAGGTATAATTGCTTTTAAAAATTCAGTTACTAAAGCACAAGAAATTTATAAAAATTGGATTGGGAAAGGATTCTTTACCCCCAAGAAATTACAAACCTTATCTTTTATAAATAATTTAAAAGGAGTTTATATTCCCTTCTGGACATACGATGCACAAACCAATAGCCATTGGAGTGGATATGCGGGCAGATATTATTATGTTACACAAACTCGTTATGTGAATGGCAAGCAAGAGACTTATCAAGAGCAACGAACTGAATGGATATGGCGTGAGGGTATGCATAGTAAATTTTTTGATGATGTATTAGTTTCTTCCTCTATAGGTGCACCACAAGCTGATGTAAGTAAAATATTCCCTTATAATTTAGGAGAAGTAGTCAATTTTAATCCGAAATTATTATTAGGATGGGAAGCAGAAATTTATAATATAGATGTAAAAAAAGGATATGATACTGCTGTAAGCCTTATGAATAAAAAGATTGAAGAAGAATGTGCTCAAATGCTCCGTATGGATACGTATAAAGATTTAAGGGTGCAGACACAAACAAGTGAACAAACTTTCAAACATCTATTATTACCACTTTGGATTTGTAGTTATGATTATAAAGGTAAAGTCTATAAATTTTTGGTGAATGGTCAAACGGGTAAAATAGATGGAAGTAAACCTATTGATAAACTAAAAGTAGCATTGGTAGTTATTTTAGGATTAATTGTACTTTCCGTTATTTTGTACTTATATTTAAAATACAAATAATTTATTTACATATTAATCCAATTTAAAAAATGAAAAATTTAGATACTTTTTCAAAGAGATTCTTAACTATTAGCATCTCTTTATCGGTGGTATTATTAAGTGCTGCTGTTTTTATGTTTTCAATCAAAACAGCTACTGCATCTAGTAAACTACCATTTCCTACTCCAAATCCAACTGTAGCCTCAGAAAACTATTGCCCACTTGGTATTTATAATGGGTATGTATATTATTTTTGGGTAAGTGGTGAACAAGTAGATTTTTCTAAAATTAAATTAGAAATAGCAACAGACTATTCTCAGAATTATGTAAAAAAGTAAAAAAACTTATTTTTTTACTTTCGCTCTTTTAATCAGATAAGGCATTAGAATTTGCTTAAACCCTTGATCGATAGGGGCTGTGATATAATCAATTTTATATTGCTGACAACGTAATTTTAATGCCTTATTAAATTGATTTATTTTTTCTAAATAATGTGCTTTTACTTGTGAAGCATTGAATTTAAGTTCATTTCCACTTTCCATATCTATAAATAAATAAGGTCGATTTTCGAACTGAAACTCGATTTCTTGTTTTTGATCTACCACATGAAAAAATAAAATTTCATGTTTGTTAAATTTCAAATGCTGTAAAGCCTCAAATAACTTTTCTTGCTTTTCTGAATTGATGGCCTCTGTATCAAACATATCACTAAAGATTATGACTAATGATCGTTTGGATATATTCTCTGCTATTTCATGGATACATTGAATCGCATTGGTCTTTTTGTTGGCATTATTTTGTAATGCTTGTAACAAATGCATATAGATCATATTTTTATGAGTGACACTACTTTTTGAAGCGGTGTGTATTTTCACTTCTTCATCAAATGTACTTAAACTAAATGCATCTCGTTGTCTTTTCAATAGTTCAATTAAGGAAGCAATCGCTAATACGGAAAAAGTCATTTTAGTATTTTTCTGATCTTTAGGAAAATACATCGAAGAAGAAATATCTAATATAAAATGACAACGTAAATTCGTTTCTTCCTCATATTTTTTGCTAAACATTTTATCGGTTCGAGCATATACTTTCCAGTCGATATTTCTGGTACTCTCCCCTTCATTATAAATACGATGTTCGGCAAACTCAACGCTAAAACCATGAAACGGACTTTTATGTAAACCAATAATAAATCCTTCTACTACTTGACGAGCAAGAAGATCTAGCTGTTCAAACTCTTTAATCTCTGCATCTTGAAAAATAGTTGATTGATTCATATAGTATATAAAAGTAATCAATTAGAATGAAACACCTTACTTTATAATAAATTTTTAATTATTAATTATATATGCTTCGTTTTTTTCTTTTTGTTTTTAGTAGTTGTTGGTTGTATTTGAGCTTTGGTTTCTTTTTCTTTTAGTTCCGCTTCTTTATCATAATCTAATTCTCCGCCCTGATAACCCATTTGACGCATTACCCAATTTTGTCTTTTATGCATATACGAGGTAGGTTTAGCTATATTAAATTTACGTGGATTAGGTAATACGATAGCCATTAATGCACATTGTGGAGCAGTTAAATTGGAAGCAGAACAATTGAAATAAGTTTTTGCAGCAGCTTCGGCCCCATATACCCCATCACCAAATTCAATTACATTTAAATACACTTCCATAATTCGTTCTTTACTCCAAATCTTTTCGATTAAAAAAGTAAAATACACTTCCAAGCCTTTACGTATCCAACCTCTATTAGGCCATAGAAAAACATTTTTAGCACATTGCTGTGAGATGGTACTAGCGCCTCTTGTTTTGGGATGTTTACTATTGGCATGTTTCTCATTGTACTCCATCGCCGCTTCAATAGCTTTCATATCAAAGCCTTCATGTATTAAAAAATTTTGATCTTCTGCACAAAAAACGGCTAAATCTAACTTCGGATTAATTTTGTCTTTGCTAACCCAATCTTTTTTTATTTGAAAAGATTTCCCATCTGCCATTCGTTCAAATCCTCTTTGAAACATTAATAATGTATAGGGAACGGGTACAAATCGGTATATAATCACCATTAATATGGTGCTTACAAAAAACGCAATAATTCCTTTTCCTAAATATCCAAGATATTTTTTTACCTTCTTATTCATGCAACAAAATTACAGCGATTGACTTAGATAATAAAATAATAAAATAGATAGAATTATTTCAAATGAATAGATTCATAATATTCATCTGATAAATTATATAACAATATCTGACTAGTAAAAGTGTTAAAAAAAAACTTTACTCCACATAATCTAAATCTTTATGAAAAGATTCTTTCATAAAGTATAAACTTATAAATGCAATAAGTAAGCATATCGCGCCTACTATATAACCGCTTAACACCATACCTAAGGTGCAGGTTAAGGATAAATATTTAAACAAAGACGTGATTGGCCACACACTTCCTCGCACAAAATTAGGAACGGTATTGGTAACCGTAGAGCGAATATTAGTTCCGAATTGTTCAGAGGCAATCGTTACAAACAAGGCCCAATAGCCTGTGCCTGCACCTAAAGCAAAACACATAAAATAAAAGATAGGCACGGGTATGTGTTGTAGAAATAAATACATGAATATAAAAAACACTGAAATACATAAATAGGTAAACACCACTTTTCTTCTGCTTTTTAATACTTGACTGAGCATACCACTAAAGATATCGCCTACACATAATCCTATATAAGAATACATGATGGCATCTTCGGTATGTACAGCACCATCAACGTTTAACAACTCTGCAAACTTCTCTGCATTCCCCATCAATACGGCTATAATAAACCAAATAGGAACTCCAACGCCAATGCAAGAAAGATATTTTAAGATTCGTTCTTTGGAACTAAATAATAAAAAGAAATTTCCCCTTGTGGAAGAATCTTTCTCTAAGGATTTATACATCCCTGATTCTAAAGTACCTGCTCTTAGTGCTAATAATAATAAGCCTAACACTCCTCCAACAATATAAAGTGTATGCCAATCAAATCCACTTTTTTTCAAAAGCGCCGCTAATACTGCTCCTAAGGCCCCAAAGCTAACAATGATCATCGTCCCAATGCCTCTCTTATCTTTCTCCATGGTCTCAGAGATAAGCGTAATACCAGCGCCTAATTCGCCTGCTAACCCAACACCTGCAATAAATCGAGCGATAGAATACGTATCTATATCATAGACAAATGCATTTCCAATATTCGCAATCGAGTATAATAAAATAGAACCAAAAAGCACTTTCACTCTCCCAATTTTATCTCCCATGATGCCCCATAATAAGCCCCCAATGAGCATTCCAATCATTTGAAAATTAAATAGACGAGTTCCGTATTCAAACAGCTCTTCTTTAGACGTATAACCTAAGGCCTTTAAACTATCTATTTTCACTACTTGAAAAAGAATCAAATCATAAATATCTACGAAGTAGCCTAAAGAGGCTACAATTACTAATAAATAAGGGATATTATATTTTTTAATCATAGTGATTCTGTTCGAGTTTCAACTGTATTATACCTAGACTAATTTAAATTAATATTTAGGTGCATCAGTATAAATGAGTACTACTATAAAAACTATTATTCACCTGCCATCGCTTCTATTAAGTCGTATTTGGTGATGATACTATATAAACCTGAATTTTCTTTTACTAATACCGCACTCATTTCTTTACTTAACATTTTACTGATATCAGAGGCTGTTGCTTCAATACTCACTATTGGGAAAGGCGCATTCATTACCTCACTCACTTTTTTATCTTTATTAAATGGATTCTCCATTAAATTTTCCAAAATGATTTTTTCTGTAATACTACCGATAATATTTATTTCAGAACCTACAGGTATTTGGCTTAGACCATTTTCTTTCATCGTATGAAACACCGTAGACAATGTATCTTCAGGAGAAGCCGTAATTAATTTTTTCATATTTTTTCGCTCAATAATCGTTCTTGCATTAATTACCTCATCAATTAAATAACCTCGTTCGCGCATCCATTCATCATTATAAATCTTAGCTACATATCTACTACCATGATCGTGTAAAATAACAACAACAACATCGCCTTCTTTAAATTTATCTTTCAATTGCATGATCCCTTGCATCACGGTACCAGCACTATAACCACAAAACAATCCTTCTTCTTTCGCTAATTTACGAGCCATAATAGCACCATCCATATCGGTCACTTGCTCAATATGATCAATTAAATCCATATCATAATTTTGAGGCACAAAATCTTCTCCAATACCTTCTGTAAAATATGGATATACTTCATTCAAATCTAACTCGCCTGTTTCTTTATATTTTTTCAATAATGAACCATAAACATCTATCCCGTATACTTGAATGTTTGGATTTTTTTCTTTTAAGTATTTGGCTGTACCACAAACAGTACCTCCTGTTCCAATAGTAGTCACGTAATGTGTTACTTTCCCTTCTGTTTGATTCCAAATTTCAGGACCTGTACTTTCATAATGTGCTTGTCTATTACTTAAATTATCATATTGATTTAAGTGTATACTATTTGGTATTTCTTGAGATAATCGTTTCGCTACAGAATAATAAGAACGAGGATCTTCGGGTTCGACATTGGTTGGACAAACAATCACATCAGCCCCTACCGCACGTAGTATATCTACTTTTGCTTTACTTTGTTTATCTGTTGTAGTGAAGATACATTTATATCCTTTTACCACACTTGCTAGTGCAATACCCATACCTGTATTACCGCTGGTACATTCGATAATCGTACCGCCTGGTTTTAAGGTTCCGTTTTTTTCAGCATCTTCAACCATCTTTAAACCAATTCTATCTTTAATAGAATTACCTGGATTAAAGTACTCCACTTTTGCAAAAAATTGTCCTGGGATTTCTTTGGTTAGTTTATTAATTTTTACCAAAGGAGTATTTCCTATTGTTTCAAGGATATTATTATAGTATTTCATCTTTCAATAATTGAGTCACAAAGGTAATACTATTCTGTTTTTTAAGGAAATATAGGCTTTAAAGCTTATTTTCGTAGAAATGAGCTTGCACAATTTGGGTTATGGGGTCTTTTAAAAGCAGATTAGTAGCTACTAATTCTTTATCAAAAATAAATTCTGTTTCTCCTTGATAATTACTAATCACCCCTCCTGCTTCTTTTACGATTAAGGCTCCTGCCGCAATATCCCATATACTTAAGCCATACTCAAAAAATCCTTCATATCTTCCACAAGCCACATAACATAAATCTAAGGCCGCACTCCCCATTCTTCGGATGGTTCTGCATTCTTGAAGCAAGGCCTTCATACAGGCTAAATAAGCGTCCATTTTTTCATATTTAGCATAGGGAAAACCAGTAGCTAACATGGCCTGTTCAAAGGTGCTTTTGTTAGATACCTGAATGGGTTTACCATTCATAAATGCTCCTTGACCTTTGATGGCATAAAAACATTCTTCATGCGAAGGATCATAAACTACTCCTAAAATAGTTTCATGATTGTGCTGTAAGGCAATACTGATAGAATACATAGGGATTCCATGAATAAAATTACTCGTCCCGTCAATAGGATCAATAATCCACATATATTCTTTGGTTTCTTGACTGACCATTTTTTCTTCTGTGGTAAATCCACTCTCTGGTAATATAATTCGTAAGGCATCTACCAACACTTCTTCCGCTTTTTTATCCAACTTCGTAACAAAATCTTGTGGACCTTTTAACTCCACATCATTACTATCTAGTTGCTTTTGACCTTGTTTTATATAAGCACCCGTTTTCATTGAAACTTCCATTACATATCTTAAAATATCAGGTAATGCTAACATAAAATAATTTTTATTTGTAATTTTAATCTAAGATACGCAAATTATTTTGCTTCAAATTTTTTATGGAGAGTATTCGAATAGATACAGAACGATTAATTTTATTTACTGCAAATGAAGAAAACTGTGAATTAATTCTATCTTATCTAGCAAGCAATAGAAATTTTTTTACTCCCTGGGTTCCTGCTATGCCCGATAAATATTATACATATGACTATCAAATGCGTTTGATAAGAGAAGATAAAAGTTTATTGAGGTACGAACATAAAATTAAATTTTATATCATTCAGAAAAATCAACCATATCATATCATTGGCGATTTCGCTTACTCAAATATTATTAAAGGTGTTTTTAAATCCTGCTTTTTAGGATATAAACAAGATGAAAAATCATGTGGAAGAGGTTTTATGCATGAAGCTATTTCAAAAGCTAATCAGTATATTTTCGAAGACCTAAAATTAAATCGCATTGAAGCCAATATAATTCCTCGTAATAAATCCTCCATCGATTTAATTCAAAAACTAGGATTTGTACAGGAAGGTTATAGTAAAAAATATTTGAAGATAAACCATGTTTGGGAGGATCATCTCCGATTTGCAAAACTCAATTCATTAGATGTATAAGTATTTTTATTTTCTGTTTTTTTTATTCGCGTTGTTTGCTGCTTGTACCTCTAAAAAACAAAGACCAGTAATAATAAAAAAAAATAGCGCAACTGATACTACGAATATTGCTATTCAAACTAAAATCGATACTACATTAAAAAAAACAAATGATAGTGTTCTTCCACTTAGAAATTATGCAACAGATAGTATACTAAATCTACGATTTGATTATAGTACGATAGCACTTAGTAGCACTGAAAGAGCTATGGCAAATGCTGGTTTAATTGATTTATTGGATTTAATGCCATTCGTAAAAATAGATTTACGATATGCAAGTAAAAATAATTTTGTAGGTGAAATACTTTATCCTGACACCAAGAAGTGCTTCTTACGAATTGAAACCATTATTAAATTACTAAAAGCACAACAATTTTTACAACGTGAACATCCAAATTATACTTTTATTATTTATGATGGTGCACGACCCCAAAGTGTACAATACAAAATGTACGAAATGGCTAAAAGTATAGGTAAAGCTCGATATGTAGCCACCCCACAAAAAGGCGGATTGCATAATTATGGGGTAGCTATTGATCTTGGTTTATATGATAACGCCACTCAAACAGTAGTAGACATGGGTACTGATTTTGATTTTTTCGGACCCGAAGCACAACCACGTTATCATGCACAAATGTTACAAGAATCAAAATTAACTCCAGCACAAATTGATCATCGAAATGTACTTAAAAATGCCATGAAACAAGCTGGCTTCATTGCTATATTGAGTGAATGGTGGCACTTTGAAGCATTCAATAAAGAGTATACAAGGGCGCACTTTCCTATTATCAAATAAACTATCTAATTTTCATAGTAAAGCCCAACATAAAATTAATCGGTGCTTGCGGATAAAAATAATTATACTGATACACATCTGTTACATAACCTACACCTGCATATCTTTCACTATAGGTATAGCCATTCGAAACAAACTTTCTATTGGTGAAATTATTCAACAAGAACGTAAAAATATAATCATCATTCGATTTTATAGGCAATTTATAAATAATATTGAGGTTATTGATATTATATCCTTTTATCATTCGTGCAGTTGACTCTGTGTTGTCCATATATTGTCTACCTGTATATTTATTACTGATAGTGATACTGAAATTTTTAAATGGAGTAATAACTATATCTGCATAAGCTATTAATGAAGGCGAGAAAGAAATATCTTTATTTTTATATTGTTTAATCATTTTTAGAGAATCAATACTGCTATAATTTTCATCGTAGGTATTCACTACATTTTCAAACGAAAGTATTTTATTTAAGCTCATGGTTGCATTCGCATTTAGCTCGATATATTTGTTGATAGGTACATGGGTAAATAATTCTATACCTGCTCTATAACTCTTATCTACATTGGTTCTAATGGAAGCCCCCACATCATTAATCGCACCTGTTAAAACCAATTGATTTTTATAGCCCATAAAATATAGATTCGCTCCTACTTGTTGCTTTTTATTGTTATAGATATAAGAAGCTTCAATGTTTAACATCGATTCTGCTTTAGGATTATTACCAATATAATCATCGCGCAATGGTTCATGATTGCCGATTCCTGCATATAATTGTAATTGATGTAGATCTTTGATAGTCGACTTCACTCCTATTTTAGGATTGAAAAAATGGTATTGTACTTTAATGTTTAGTGCTGTTCTATCATCATTTAAACCATCGATTGTATATTGTACATTTCGATATTGCAAATCCACATAAAAATAAGTGCTCTTTCTAATTTTATAATTCAATATGGCATAAATAGATGCATCGTTTTTGATGCCCATACTTTTATAGTACTTATAATTTTTATCGAGATTTAATGGAATTCCTGATGCTGCAATTTTACCAAAATGTTCGCCTCTATATTGATTCCAAGTAGCTGAAACACTCAAATCGATATGCTCTTTATTATTAAAATTAAGTTGCGCATTAGCTCCGTAATAAAAATTATTTAAAGAACGTTGACGTACAATATCTATACTAAAATAGGTTTTATTATTATAGACAGCAGAATCGATTCCATAATTACTTAAACCAGCATCTACAATATATTGCTCATAATATCCTTTCCCTTTCACATAAAATACATTTGCATTTAATTTCACTTTACTACTTAGTTGTTGAGTTAATAGTAATTGATAATGCCATTGTTTATAGTAATCGATTTCATTGTCGTATGGAATTGCTTTAGCCCCATAATAAGTACCCGCACTATTATAAGTTCTATTTGTTTTCAAGGAATCTTCTAATACTCCATACCAACTTTGATAAGTTTTCTCTACACCAAAAAAATGATTGAAGATTAGAGTGGTTTTATTTTTGTATAAACCTGCACTTAAATAATACGAATTGATATTGGCACGCGCTCTATCGATATAGCCATCTGATACTATTCGTGATAAACGGGCATTAATAGTAAATTTATGAGCTATTAATCCACTTGAAAATTGGATATTATTTTTGATCGTATTGTAAGAACCATAAGAATTTGAAGTTTCAAAAACAGGTGTAGCTTTTAAGGCATTCGTAAAAATATTAATAGTACCCCCAAAAGCTCCTGCCCCATTATTAGAGGTTCCTAATCCTCTTTGTATATGAATATTATCGGCACTACTAAGCATATCAGGCAAATCGACCCAATACACTTGATGACTTTCCGGATCATTGTATGGAATACCATTGATGGTGACATTAATTCTTGTTTGATCTACACCACGCATACGCAAATAGGTATAACCTATTCCAGCTCCTGCATCGGTTGTAGCCGTCATAGAGATATTTTTCTCTAGTAAAATAGGTGCATCTTGACCTAAATTATTTTTTTCAATATCTACTTTCTTGATATTAATAAAGGTTATGGGCTCAGTTGATTTGGCTTGATTAAAGGTGACTGATACTTCATTCAGCATGAGTTCCTTTCCTATGGTATCGTTAGTGTTTTGTGCATGCATGCAATAAGTAGCTGCTAGTAAGAATAGTACATAAAAATTTTTCATTATACATTATTTTTAAATAATTAAAAAAAATGATAAGAAAAATACGCGAGTGGGAATTGTATAAATACAATTAATAAAAGAAGATTCACTTTCTTTCCTACGCCGGTATTATCCGTATCAGGTTCCAGGGTATTTCTCAGATCTGTTTTTGCAAACAGAACACCCCCAGAAAGCAATGCAAAGGTATTATTAATTTTATGTAAAATGCAAATCTATTTTTTCAATTGCTTGTTGTAAACGAGTTTCTCCTATTCCTGAAATTTTCACATAAGGAAATTGATAATGGTTCAACTCTTCTTCAAAACGTTGGTATAAATAGTCCCGATTATTTTCATTCTGTCGTAATATATCTGCTTCCCATGCTACGTCAATATCACACAAGAGATATAGTTGATAAGTATGTGTGATTATCATCTGATGGATATAAGCATTATTTTGCTGAAATACTTCTTGCATCCAAATTTTTAAATTGATATAATCATTATCTATAAATAAAAATCGATTGGCTTCTTGTTCGATTTTTTTTTCTAAGATGGCTTGTTGTTCCACTATAAAAAGTAAATCTTCTTGCGTATAAACATTATTTCTTTCGAGCAAAAAATCTCGTGCAAATTCAGGAACAAAAGTGCTTTGATAATGCTTCGCTAATTGTTCGCATAATACAGTTTTACCAGTACTTTCAGGACCAACAACAGCTATTTTATTCAATACTTTTTGCATGCAATTAAAATAAAATATGCACTTGATCGATAGTGATATCAATCGTACATTTTTTACCAAATATCAACGCTCTATTATCTATAATATGGCCACAAGGAACACCAAAGCATCTAGGTAGTTTTTTATCTGGAAAATAACTCGCGATAATTTCTTCTGCAGATTGACCATATGCTGGTGTATTGTCTTTCATATCTGAAAACCCTCCTACTAAAAGGGCATCTAAATCTTTTAATTTACCTGCACGTTTTAAATTCATCATCATACGGTCAAGATGATATAAATATTCTTCTACATCTTCAATAAATAAAGTTTTATTTCGCATGGAAAAAGTAGAACTCGTACCAGTCAAACTATATAAAATAGATAAATTACCACCGTATATCGTACTATCAATTTTACCTAATTGGTTTAATGGATGTGCTGAAAATGTATAATGTATACTCTCCCCAAATAGCGCTTTGCGTAAGCTTTCAAGTGCTTCTTCGCTTGAGGTAGTAAATTTACTTGGCATGATACTATGAATGGTTTGAACCGCTAACACATGATTGATATGTGTATGTAGCACAGTAATATCACTAAAACCACAAATCCATTTGGGCGAACGCATAAATTTTGTAAAATCAATATCATCAATAATACGCACCGTTCCATATCCACCTCTTGCAAATAAAATGGCAGCAACAGTAGGATCATCCAGATAGTATTGTAAATCTTCGGCACGCTCTGTATCAGAACCAGCATAAATACCCTTTATTTTACCAATGCTATTTCCAATTTTCACATGTAAACCCCAAGACTCTAGGATTTTCACACCTGCTTCAATTTGACTATGATCAATGGCATATGCAGAAGCTACGATAGCAACTATACTTCCTTTTTTTAATATTGATGGCTGTAATAATGATACACTCATATAGAATAAATAATGAGTAAATGTAATTTATTTTTTTAGAGTTTACATCAGTGATTTAACTGAAAAAGAATAAAATCATATATTCTATTCATTCCAACTTAAATATCATTAATTTTGTAGAGAATTATGAGTAAAGAATTTAAACGATATACTATTACCGCGGCATTACCATATGCAAATGGCTCTAAACATATTGGTCATTTAGCTGGAGCATATCTTCCTGCAGATATATATGCCCGTTATTTAAGAAAAAATAATAAAGATGTAGCTTTCATTTGTGGGAGCGATGAACATGGTGCAGCGATTACCCTTCAAGCGATTGAAGAAAAAACTACCCCCAAAGAAATCGTAGATAAATATCATACCTTATTGATTCGATGCTTTAGAGAATTAGGAATTTCTTTTGATATCTACCATCGTACAACAGAACCTTTACATCATGAAACGGCACAAGGATTTTTCTTACATCTTTATAATAAAGGCGAATTAGTAGAAGAATCTTCCTTACAATTCTACGATGAAGAAGCCTCTATCTTTTTAGCAGATAGATATATTATTGGCACTTGCCCTACTTGTGCGAATGAAAAAGCCTATGGCGATCAATGTGAAAAATGTGGACGTACTTTAAGTCCTGATGAGTTAATAAATCCCGTTTCAAAATTAAGTGGCAAAACGCCCGTAAAAAAAGAAACTACTTTATGGTATCTACCTTTAGACCTATATGAACCCTGGTTAAAAGAATGGATATTAAACGAACATAAAGACTGGAAAGTGAATGTGTATGGGCAATGTAAATCATGGCTCGATGCGGGCTTAAACAAGCGAGCGGTGACTCGTGATTTGAATTGGGGGGTGAAAGTGCCATTGCCTAATGCCGAAGGAAAAGTATTATATGTTTGGTTTGATGCACCCATTGGATATATCTCGGCTACTAAACAATGGGCACTAGACAATAACAAAAATTGGGAAGACTATTGGAAAAAAGAAGATACACGACTTATACATTTTATCGGAAAAGACAATATTGTATTTCATTGTATTATTTTTCCAGCGATGTTAAAAGCGCATGGCGATTATATTCTACCTGATAATGTCCCTTCGAATGAATTCATGAATTTAGAAGGAGATAAAATGAGTACGAGTCGACACTGGTCAGTTGAAATGCACGATTATATCTCACAGTTTCCGTATAAATCTGATCAATTACGCTATTGTTTGATTTCAAATATGCCCGAAACAAAAGATTCTGAATTTACGTGGAAAGATTTTCAAACCAAGAACAATAGTGAGTTAGTAGCCATTCTAGGTAATTTAGTGAACCGTGTAATGGTTTTAGTACATAAATATTACGGAGGCATAGTACCTGATGTAAACGGTTGTGAAGATTTAGAAAAAGTAATTCATGAAGCAAAAGAGAAAGTAAGCAATTCATTAGAACAATTTAGATATAGAGAAGCACTCAATGAAATGATGAATATTGCTCGTCATGGCAATAAACTATTAACAGATAAAGAGCCTTGGAAGTTAATTAAAACAGATCCTGAAGCAACTAAAGCAGTATTATTTGACTGTGTGCAGTTGATTGCCAATTTGGCAATTATATGTGAACCCTTTATGCCTTTTACAAGTAAAAAACTATGGGAACAATTGGGTATGCAGGATGTGAATTATAGTTGGGAGGATATTGGTCGTCAAGACTTAATTGCAAAAAATCATGAAGTAGCACCCGCTGTTATTCTATTTGAAAAAATCGAAGATGAAATCATAGATATTCAAATTAAAAAATTACAAGACAGTAAAAAAACTATTGAGACTCCTATACACAATGAGATGGAGACTTTGAAAGAAACTATTACATATGAAGATTTTGATAAAATGGATATTCGAAGTGGGATTATCATTGAAGCAAAAAAAGTAGAAAAAGCAGATAAATTACTTGAATTAAAAGTAGATATTGGACTAGAAACTCGAACTGTTATATCTGGTATAGCCATGTATTTCAAACCAGAAGATATCATCGGTCAACAAGTAAGTGTACTATGCAATTTGGCTCCTCGAAAATTACGTGGCATTGAATCGAAAGGTATGATTTTAATGGCTTCTGATAAAGAAGGGAAGTTGTATTTTGTAAATGCACCCAATCAGGTACCAGCAGGTAGTATTATCAAATAAGCAATAGAGCTAGAATAAACTTTGTTGAGCTTGATTCATGATTCGCGCTTTTTCAATAATATCGCGAATATTAGGATAAGAATTTTTCAATAGCAAATCTATATCTTCATCTTTAACCCAACGTACTTCTTCTATTCCTTCTTTCTTTTGAGGCTTTAATTTACTAGTAGTTTTACCACGCATACTAAACCAATGAGTTTCTTTTAAAATAGATTTATTATGTAAATTATAAGTATGATACGTACAGCCTAATTTTTGCCAAATTTCTTTCACCCGAATACCCGTTTCTTCCTTTACCTCGCGTATACTACCATCAGTGATATTTTCACCTGGTTCGATTTTTCCTTTAGGCAAATCCCAATGACCATTACGCAAAATAAATAAAATATCTCCCTCTTTATTGTAGGTAATACCCCCGCCAGCAATTACTAACTTAAATTGTTTAAAGAAAGCCATTTTTAGTTCTTCTAGTTTTTTGGCTACAATAAAAAATACATGGTCTTTATATTTTTCAGTAATAATGACCAGTAATTGTTTGATTTGTTCTTCATTTTCAAAAGCTATATACTGTTCCTTTTCTTTAATAATATAATTTTTAAAGTTCCAATACGCTTCATCATATAGAATTACTTCATTATTGTTCAGATATATTTTATAACTTTGAATCATGAATACAAATATAGTAAATTGAACAAGTATTCATGAAGAGATTGCAAATTTTCTAATGACAAATACAAATAAATATTCTATGCAAATTGCGGAAGAAGTTGCTAAAAACTTACTACAAATTGGTGCCGTTAAATTAAGTCCACAGGAACCATTTACTTGGGCAAGTGGTTTAAAAAGCCCTATCTATTGCGACAATAGATATGTATTATCTTTTCCTGAAGCAAGAAATTTAATTAAAAATTCTTTTGCAAGCATTATCAAAGAACAATATAAGGATATTGATGTTATTGCAGGAGTAGCGACGGGAGCAATTGCACATGGAGTATTAGTGGCAGAAGTACTAGAGAAACCATTTATCTATGTTAGAAGTAGCGCCAAAGCTCATGGTTTAGGCAATATGGTAGAAGGGAAAATTGAAAAAGGAAATCGGGTTTTAGTAATAGAAGATTTAATCTCAACAGGTGGAAGTAGTTTAAAAGCCATAGAAGCATTAAGAGAGGCGGGCGCTGAAGTAATCGCTCTGGGAGCTATTTTCACGTATGGATTTGAGAAAGCAACACAAGCTTTTGCAGCCACTAATTGTCCCTTTTTTACCTTGAGCAATTACCCTGTATTAATAGAAATGGCTATTCAAAATAACTATGTGAGTGCCGCTGACAAAGATTTACTGATGAAATGGTATGCAAACCCTGAAAAATGGGGCGAATAATTGGTACTGTTATTGCGGAATAAATGGCTTATATTTATTATATGAAAAAAAGAGTTTTACTGTTCATCACTTTTTATTTTTTCTTGACATGCACCAAGTTATGGGCACAAAATATAGGTGCCTTTGAGGACGATCAAAAATGGTTCTATGTTTTTGATAATGGTGAAATAAAACGATTAGAATTTAATCCCGTTAAGAGTTTTTATGTAGGAGGTAGTTATGTAGCCTATGTGGATTTTCAAAACCGATTTAAAGTATATTATAATGGCAAAGCAAACGAATTGCAAGATGCAGTGCCATCTCAAGTAGGTAATACTGATTATCTATTTGGTTATATGTATTTCAGAAATTTAAAAATCTTATGGAATAATAAAATTGAGACCTATGACACCTGGTCATACAAAACACAGTTTGGAGATAGTATGATTGCCTATATCGATTATATGAATGCTATGAAAGTATTTCAAAATGGTGCAATCGCCACTGTAGAAAATTGGGCAGATACTACATTTGATTTTAAAGTAGCCGATAATATGTTGGTTTATTTTGATCAGAATAGAGCGATGTGCGTATATACACACGGAGAAAAAACGACTATTGAAAGCATTGCCCCTAAAGAATTTAAAGTAGAACGAAATACTATCGCTTATACGGATTATATAGATAACTTTAAGGTATACTATAAAGATCAAATGTATAATCCTGAGTCATTCCCACCAAAGAATTATCAGGTTGGTGAAAATATGGTTGCTTATGTTACCAATGATAATACCTTTAAAGTATTTTATGACGGAGAAGTAGAAACCCTTATGGATATTGCTCCAAAATCATATAGCATCAAACAAAACATTTTAACCTATACTGACAATCAAGGATTCTTTTATTGTTATTATAAAGGTAAAAAAATACGTTTAGAAAATTTTACACCTGCTAAAACGGCTGTAGATAATGATGTTTTAATCTATACCGATTTAGATATGCGTTTAAAAGCCTATTATAATGGAGAACAAATCAATGTAAGTAATGAATCGGTGCAACAATTACAATTGTATAACAATGTAATCATATACAAACCTCTACCTTATAAAATATTTGTATACTGGAATGGTAAAACATACCCACTAGAAAAAAATTAAATAAACTATTAACCCATTTTTTACTATTTCTATGAGATATCTTATTGTCATTTTATTATTTAGTTTCACCTATATACCTATACAAGCTCAAAAAGATTGGAAGTTAGAAAAAACCAAAGGTGCCATCAAAGCCTATATAAAAGATTCAGGCAAAGCTTATAAAATGTATAAAATAGTATGTACAATAAAAGCTCCTATAGATAAAGTAATAAAAAAATATGCAGATGTTGCTTCTCATTCTGCTTGGATGAGTGATATACAAAAATCAGAATTAAAAGCTGGAACAAATCCAAATGAACTAGTTTCATACTATGAGATAAAGTTGCCATGGCCAATGGAAAATAGAGATGCTGTATATAAATTGACTCGTTCGTATGATGCAGCCACTCAAACAACCTATTTTCGATTTAAAGCAGCACCCGATTTATATCCAGCCAAAAAAGGATTTGTCCGTATAAAAATTAGTGAAGGCTATTGGAGTTTCAAAAAAATAGATGATAAAACCACACAAGTGGAAACCTCTTCTTATACTGAAACAGATGGCATTCCTGCATGGATGGTTAACTCTTTTATTATCGACGGACCAATAAAAACATTCGAAAACTTCACTAAACTTTTAGAATAGTTAATCTGCTGTTTCATCACTTTTCATAAGCACATTCACAGTATTATTTTGATAATATCGAATGATTGTATAAATCAATACACTATTCATAATCAAAAGTAATCCTAAGTAAAATTGTGTATTCAATTCTTTTTGCTCTTTAAATATAATGATAGCTGCAATAATGCCCCATACAGGCTCCATATTAAAAGCTAAATTGGAAGTAAACGAACTCACTTTTCGGAGTACATATAAATTCATGATAAATGGCAAGAGGGTACAAACAATGACAAATACAAAAAGCATATATATTTCATTGGTGGTAGGATATAACGCTATTCCCTTATTGAATTGTAAATAAACAGGCATAATCAAGGTAACGAATAATAAGGCACTGGCAAATTCCCAAAGCGTTAATCGATAGGGGTCATTATTCTCCGTTAAGTCTTTATTGAAAATACTAGCTACCGCTACAATAAAGGCGCTAATAATACCCAATATGGTTCCAAAGGTATGTCCACTTTTAGCTTGAAAAATCAATATCATACCAATCGATGCTAAACTGGCTAAAAACAACTCCGCTACATTGAATTTATTTTTACTAATAAATGGATTGATTAAAGCATTAAATACGGCTACTGTAGATATAGTACTCATAGCAATAGATACATTCGCATATTTAATCGAACCATACCATAACAACCAATGAACCGCATATAAACATCCCACCATACTAGCCTTCCATCTATATTCTTTTTTGATAGGGGTTGTTTTGATAAAAAAACGAATATACAAACCTAGAAAAAAGACACTAAATAGCAATCTATACCAAATTAAAACACCTTCTTGTAAGTGTATTGCTTTTCCAAAAATACCCGTAAAACTGACAATGAATACGAGTAGATGTAATAATAAATAAGGCTTTAAACTTTTTGACATATTACTGACAATATTAAAACTAATTTTATATTATATTCGCTTGAGTTATGTACAAGATTATAAACAGCATTTTCTTCTTACTTTTTTGTACAGTTGTAAATTCACAACTATATACTTGGAACTGTCAATTGCTTGAAAAAGGAACAAATAAACCCACAGAGGCCATTTCTGTTTATATCAAAGGCACCAATATAGCTTGTAATAGCGATGAAAACGGAAAATTTTCCTTACAAATACCTATCAACTACTTGCAAGAAAATGCTGTAATAAACATTAAAAATATAGCGTATGAAGAGGTAAAAATGGCACTTGATACCAATATATTAAATACCCAAAAAAAAATATATTTGACTAGTAAATCATTTGTTACCTGTGAAGTAAATATTGCTGAATTAAAAGCCATAAGTGTTGTAAAAAGAGCTGTGGCTGCACTAGATACTATTTATGGGATACAGAATATGAAACAGCATTATTACTATATGCAAACACATAAAGAGAATGGACATTATGTAAGATTAATTGAAGCATTTTTAGATATCTATGGTACTAAATATGCGCTTAATTCTCAGAAAATTTTAAATGATGTATATAGTATACAAGCCATTGCACGATCGTATAACTTCGAACAAAACGACTATGTACATGGTGAGCATTTGAATGATTTATTATTAGAAAATTATTTTAATTACCCTTTAGGTTCGGCTTTATATATGAAGAATAGCGCTTATTTTACCTACAATTTTGCTGATACTTGCGATAAAATAAACTACTATGTGTATTTCGACACCAAGAGTAGTAGCAATATTGTAAAGACCAGAGGCTTACTCACCATTGATAGAAAAACGTTTGCTATTCGACAAATTGAAGTGGATAAATACAAAAATAATAAAAGCGAAAACAGCAGTTGGAAAATGCTACATGCACATTTAAGTATTCGAACTAAGGAAGAAAAAGGAAAACTATTCTTACAAGATTTAGTATTGAATTATAGCCATGAAGTACAAAACCAACAAACAAAAATATACCAATGGGTAGTGGAAGAACAGTTTGAATTGCATTGGTTAGAAAACTTAGGTATTTGTAAAGATTGGAGTAAAATTAATAATGACAATAGTAGTAGCTTATATATGAAGCATTATAGTGCACAAACGTTTATCGATCAAAAAAATAAATATCAATTACCTGATTATCCAGCAGCCATTCGGAAAGATCTAGAGATTAAAAAGAAATTAGAACAACAATGGCTCGAGAATGAGTAAATTCATTCTTATTTAGCTTTTGTAAATACCATCAACAGGGTATTTTCGTGATACAGGAACAAACTTTTTTTAGCTATTTTATACGTAGTAACTTGAGCTAGGTGTGCCATAAAAGCTTCTTCTATACTGCCTTCACAAAACATTTTCGTAGAACCTAAGGATTCTAAAACCAATGTATTTTCTTTTTGTTTGAAGCCCCCAAAAAAATTATTACACGAATTAAATCCATTTACTTTTAAGTCTCTACCAAATGAAATAAATGCTTTTGATTTAGATTGTTTTGTCAGAACGTTATTGATTTGCATTTTCGATAACATCCATTTATGTTCTAAGATAAAATCAGTATTTATAGGCATAGCAGCTCTTTTATCAAGTATTTCAATAAGTTTATAGGTGGCAGCAGGCACTCCTACTGGCGGATTTTCATGCGCTGTAATTTGAACACGAATAATATATTCAAAACCTGCTTCATAATAAAATCCTTCAATATCACTGGAGAAAATGCTGTATGCAGCATCGATATTTTTTTTGATTAAAAAACATTTTTTGGATGCATTACTAGCACAATCTGCCTGATTAGGAGCCACATAATAGACTACTGATTGTGCATGGATTTGACTTGTTATTAAAATCGCGATAATACAGAGCAATCCCTTTATTTTATGAATCATGTATAGGTATTTATGATATAAAAGTATGGATTTTTTTGGATTCCTTTGGTCTAATAAAATTAAAGGCCTTTTTTCTCTAATTGATGTTATTTTTACATTCTAAATAAAAGGGAGAAAATTTGCAAGCTATCATATTAGCCGGAGGAAAAGGTACACGATTAGGATCACTCACTAAAGATATACCTAAACCAATGATTGAAATTGCGGGTAAACCAATTTTACTTCATCAAATAGAACTCTGCAAACGTTATGGAATCAAGCAATTTTACTTTATAGTAAACCATTTTCACCAACAAATTAAAGATTATTTTGGCGATGGAAGCACTTGGGAGGTAGAAATCAACTATTATATAGAAGAGACTCCTTTGGGAACGGTTGGTGGGATTAAAGCAATTGAAAAAGAATTGACCGATACTTTTTTAGTTTTATATGGCGATGTAATGATGTATATGGATTTAGAACGATTATTAGCATTTCATCGTACTAAAAAAAGCGATGCTACATTAGTACTACATCCCAATGATCATCCATATGACAGCGATTTGGTTGATATGGATGCTGAAGATAGAATCACTGCTTTTCATTCAAAACCTCATCCTGAATCTACTTATTTTAGAAATTTAGTGAATGCAGGTTTATACGTATTCGAACCAAGTATTTTAAAGCATTTAGAAGCTGAAGTAAAAGCAGATTTTGGCAAAGATATTTTTCCTAAATTATATACTCAGATATCGATGTATGGATATAATACACCTGAGTATTTAAAAGACATGGGAACTCCCGATCGTTTAACATTAGTTACGAATGATTTTAATTCAGGAAAAATAGAGCACAGTCATTTAGAGCATGCACGTGCTTGCATCTTTTTAGATCGTGATGGGGTTATCAATAAAGAAGTAGATCTGATTCATCATCCCGATCAACTTGAACTTTATGATTATACTGCAGCAGCCATCAAAAAAATAAATAAAAGTGAATACTTGTCAATCGTTGTTACCAATCAAAGCGTAATAGCACGTAATCTAACTGATGAAGCAGGATTGAGACAGATACATAATAAATTAGAATGGACCTTAGGGATGTCGCACAGTAAATTAGATGATATCTATTATTGTCCACATCACCCACATGGCGGATATGAAGGAGAAAATCCAGCTTACAAAATTGATTGTAATTGTCGTAAACCTAAGTCTGGCATGCTATTACAAGCTGCTGCTAAATATCATATCGATTTTAATTCTTCCTGGATTATTGGAGATACAGAGCGAGATATAATAGCAGGAAAAAATGTTGGATGTACCACCATTGGCGTGCGTACTGGTTTTGGTTGTAAAAACACAAAAACAGCACCTGATTATATGATGGCCAATTTAAAAGAAGCCGTTGACTTTATAATTGATAAACCATACGAAAAAATATTTCAAGAAGTAAAAGAGCGCTACGAAGTGTATCCAAGTAAAAAACCTTATGTTATTAGCATTGGAGGGAATACTTGTAGTGGTAAAAGTACTTTAGCAAGCTACTTACAAAAATCGTGGGAGCAAGACAATAAAAAAGTATTGCAAATACATTTAGATGATTGGCTGATAGATAAAGAATCTCGATTAAAAAGTAAAGATGTTTGGGAGCGATATCAGATTTTGCATTTGATAAAAGACATGTTTGCTTTGATGGAAGGAAATGAAGTGCAAGTAAAGCAACACCATCATAGTATTAATGAAGAGCGGAATGATAAAACTTATTCTATTGATGGATATGATATAATTATTATAGAAGGCATTGTAGCTATGAGTATGCCACAATTAAGAGGGATTAGTAATTGTAAGATATTTAAAAAAATAGAGCATACGGATTTAAAACAAAAAATGAACGATTTTTATCTATGGAAAGGTTACGATAGCAATGAAATAGATGCTATCTTTGAAAAACGAATACAGGATGAATATGAGTTGATTGAGTATGATGAACAATTTGCCCATATCGTCGCTTAAAAAAAATAAAACATGATTATAACACGTACCCCTTTTAGAATCAGCTTTGTGGGAGGAGGCTCCGATTTAGAAAGTTTTTACGCGCAATTTCCTGGCGCTGTATTGAGTACTAGTATTAATAAATATATGTATATCTCTTCGCATAAATATTTTGAATCGGATAAAATCCGAGTGAAGTATTCACAAACAGAAACAGTAACTCATGCAGATGAATTACAACATCCTATTTTGCGAACAGCTTTAAAACAATTTAATATCGAAGGAGGTATTGAAATCAGTTCTATTGCCGATGTACCATCTGGAACAGGTATGGGCTCTTCTTCTTCTTTTACAGTTGGCTTATTACATAATTTATATACGTGGAATGGACAATTTGCGAGCAAAGAAATATTAGCAGATAATGCCTGTGACATTGAAATCAATCAATTACATGAGCCTATAGGCAAACAAGATCAATATGCGGCTGCGTATGGAGGGTTGAATATCATACGATTCAATACCAATGGTACTGTGAGAGTGGAACCCATTCACTTAAAAAAAGATACCTATGAAACTTTAGAAGATAATTTAATTATGTTCTATTATGGGAATCAACGAAGTGCTTCTTCTATATTAGCCGAACAAAAACAGAATACGAGTCAAGCCGATAAACAAAAAAGTTTGATTCAAATGGTGCAGTTGGTTGATGATTTAAAAGATTGCTTATATGCCGATAATCTGAACCAGTTTGGTAGAATATTACATGAAAATTGGTTATTGAAAAAAGAATTAGCTTCTCAAATATCCAACAAGGAAATCGACGACATTTATGAAATTGCCATACGTAACGGGGCATTGGGAGGTAAATTATTAGGAGCTGGTGGCGGTGGCTTTTTACTTTTTTATTGCGAGAAAGAAAAACAAGTGAACCTAATTAAAGCATTACACAAGTTGCAATATTTTCCATTCAAGTTTGATCAAGAAGGATCCAAAATCATTTATACGGAATACGATAATTAATGAAGACAAAAACGATAAAAAAATCTAAAGTCAATGTAGTGACTTTAGGCTGTAGCAAAAACATTGTAGATAGTGAAGTATTGATGGGGCAGCTACAAGCCAATGGAATAGACGTCATACACGAAAGCAAGAAAAAAGATTTTGATGTAGTAGTGGTTAATACTTGTGGATTTATCGATAAAGCTAAAGAAGAAAGTATTAATACAATTTTACAATTTGCTGAAGCAAAAAGCAAAGGATACATCGAAAAGCTTTATGTAACAGGCTGTTTGAGCCAACGATACAAAGATAATTTAGAAGCAGAAATTCCTGAAGTAGATGCTTATTTTGGCACCTTAGAATTGCCTGCCTTATTAAATAAATTCAATGCCGATTATAAACATGAGCTGATTGGAGAGCGAGTATTGACTACCGCTAATCATTATGCCTATTTAAAAATCAGTGAAGGTTGTAATCGTAAATGTACTTTTTGTGCCATCCCATTGATGCGTGGTTTGCATGTTTCGAGAAGTATTGAAGATTTAGTATTAGAAGCAAAAAGCCTAGCCCGACAAGGTGTAAAAGAATTGATGTTGATTGCACAAGAGTTGACTTATTATGGACTAGACATTTACAAAAAAAGAAAATTGAAAGAGTTGCTTCATGCCTTATGTGCTGTAGAAGGCATTGAATGGATTCGTTTGCATTATGCGTATCCATCGCAGTTTCCGATGGAAGTATTGGATGCAATGAATGAAGAACCTAAAATATGTAAGTACTTAGATATTCCTTTACAACATGCGAACGATGAAGTTTTAGCACGTATGAAAAGAAATATTACGAATGCTGAAACCAAAGAATTGATTCAAAAAATAAGAGCCAAAGTGCCGGGTATTGGTATCCGAACAACCATGCTGGTAGGTTTTCCAGGAGAAACACAAGAACAGTTTGACAATTTAAAATCCTTTATTGAGGAAATGCAATTTGATCGTTTAGGCGTATTTACATATTCGCATGAAGATAATACTGGCGCTTTTAAATTAGAAGATGATGTACCTGCAGAAGTAAAAGAACAAAGAGCGAGTGAATTGATGGAAGTGCAATCAGGTATTTCTTTTGAGCATAATCAAACCAAAATTGGGAAGGTATATAAAGTCCTTATCGACCGAAAAGAAGGCGCTTATTTTATCGGTAGAACCGAATTCGATAGTCCGGAAGTAGATAATGAAGTGATAATTCCTGCTGCTAAAAATTATTTACGAGTGGGAGATTTTGCACAGATTAAAATCACCAGTGCTACGGAGTTTGATTTAGAAGGGGAAGTTGTGAAATAATTGGCAGTGGGTTAAAAGCCACTGTGGGAATACCCTTTTAAACGTAAGCCCCGATGTCGTGTCTCCACACATCGGAAGTTCATGAACGTAACATCGTCACGCCCTTCTTGTGACTTCCAAACTGCCGAAGGTTCGGCACGGGATGACCAACAAGAATTATAATTCTAAATACATTATTTATTACTTATTCATATCGTTCTCGATAGTAGCATATTTTCGTTATAGCCTTCGGCGACTTCCTTTTTTTTCACGCCAAGGCGTGAGAAGCAAAAAAGACAAGTCATCCCGAAGCTTCGGGATAATCCCTACGGGTATTTTGACGGCCACCGCACCTTAGTTTGATGGTTTAGCTTGTATGATGAGCTTGTATTATTCACCCATTGGTTGGTTTTGTATTTTTCACCAACCAACTTATTTATTCAAGGCACTTGTCATTCCTAGGTATGAGGTAACTAAATGTTTTAGTTTATTTTTGAAATTTAATTCCATTTTTTACCCAGTGGTTGGTGTAGTATTTTTCACCAACCACACCTGTTAATAAACGCCCGCCCTTGTTGGTCTTATGACCAACAATACTTTTATATTCTATACACTTAGATTATTACTTATTCATTTTGTGCTCTATAACAGCTTATTTACGTTCGGACTTCGACGAGTAACTTTTTTTCTTAGTCAAAAAAAGTCACCAAAAAAGACAAGTTTAAACGATGCTTCCAGCCGTTTAAACCTCCCACCGCTCCTTAGCTTGTGTGATAACATATCGCTATGTTCATGTTATACAGACTTATTAGGAGTTAATTGCTCATAAAAATAAAGGGATAGCATTTATTTTATTACTAAAAAAATATATACGGGCTATCCCATTTTTATAATGCGCGTATAGCCTCTTTACCCAGTGGTTGGTGTTGTCACGCCTTGGCGTGATTCAACCAACCACACCAGTTAATAAACGTAGGCCCTGATGTTGTCTCGCCAGGGCGTGATTCGGAAGTACAAAAACAAAAGCTATTTTTTTATATGTATTAGACCGCTTTCAATTACTTTTATATTCCATTTATAGATGATTATCTAAATTAGTAATTATGTCGTATCCCTATCAAATAAAAAGTTTAGAAGAGTATCATAAAACCTATGCTGAAAGCATTACTCATCCTCAGCAATTTTGGTTTGATATCGCAAAATATTTCTTATGGAAAAAAGCACCAAGCTCCGTTGAAGATTCGTTGAATTGGAATTTTAAGGAACCAAAAGTAGAATGGTTTAAAGGTGCCAAATTAAATATCACCGAAAACTGTTTAGATAGACATTTGGAAAAAGATGCTCATACACCTGCAATTATTTGGGAACCGAATGATCCTGATGAACATTATCGAATTCTTACTTATAAAGAATTGCATTTTAAAGTGATGCAATTTGCCAATGTGCTCAAAAATAATGGTATCAAAAAAGGGGATCGTGTTTGTATTTATATGGGAATGGCACCTGAATTAGCCATAGCAGTATTAGCTTGTGCACGCATTGGTGCCATTCATAGTGTGATATTTGGGGGTTTTAGTGCACAGAGTATTGCGGATAGATTGATTGATGCAAATGCCGAATTTATTATCACACAAGATGGGGCGCATAGAGGCAATAAAGAAATTCCTTTAAAAAATGTGATTGATGATGCATTGATGCAATGTCCTTTTGTAAAAAGAGTCATCGTGTTAACACATAATCGTATGCCTGTGAGCATGATTAAAGGCAGAGATACTTGGTGGGAAACCGAAATTAAAAAAGTTGAAACGCAAGGAAATCCTTATTGCCCAGCAGAAGAGATGGATGCAGAAGATCCATTGTTTATTTTGTATACGAGCGGCAGTACTGGCAAACCTAAAGGTGTAGTGCATACTTGTGGGGGCTATATGATTTATACCAATTATACATTTGTCAATATATTTCAATATCAAAAAGGCGAAGTACATTTTTGTACCGCTGATATTGGTTGGATTACCGGTCATAGTTATATTTTATACGGACCATTAAGTGCGGGAGCGACTTCGTTGATGTTTGAAGGAATTCCTACATGGCCAGATGCAGGCAGGTTTTGGGAGATTGTAGATAAATTTAAGGTCAATATTTTATATACTGCACCTACAGCAATACGATCATTGATTGCCTTTGGTGATGCTCCACTTGAAGGAAAAAAATTAGATAGCTTACGCGTTTTAGGCACTGTAGGCGAACCGATCAATGAAGAAGCTTGGAATTGGTATTATGAAAAAATTGGGAAGAAAAAATGCCCTATAGTAGATACTTGGTGGCAAACTGAAACTGGTGGTTGTTTGATTTCGAATATTGCAGGTATTACGCCTCATAAAGCAGCCTATGCTACGCTTCCTTTACCAGGAATACAAGTATTATTGGTGGATGAAAATGGAAAAACAGTGGAAGGCAGCGATTCTACTATTGGTTTACCGGATGAAACGGTGCAAGGAAATTTATGTTTGAAATTCCCTTGGCCGGGGATTATTCGCACTACCTACAATGATCATGAACGTTGCAGACAAGCCTATTTCAGCACCTATGAAAATTTATATTTCACTGGCGATGGTTGCTCGAGAGATACTGAAGGCAATTATAGAATTACCGGAAGAGTAGATGATGTATTGAATGTTAGTGGACATCGAATTGGTACAGCAGAGGTAGAGAATGCTATCAATATGTATATAGATGTGGTGGAAAGTGCTGTGGTGGGCTATCCGCATGATATCAAAGGACAAGGTATTTATGCGTATGTGATTTTGAATAATGGAGTAAGTGATGAAGCATTGACTAAGCAAGATATATTACAAACGGTAACACGTATTATTGGGGCGATAGCGAAACCCGATAAAATACAATTTGTAAAAGGATTACCTAAAACCAGAAGCGGTAAAATTATGCGTAGAATATTACGTAAAATTGCTGAAGGAGAAACGAGCAATTTAGGAGATACTTCTACCCTATTGGATCCTGCAGTGGTGGAGGAAATATTGGCTGGGAAGATATAGATATTTATTTAGTACTTTTCAATTGTACTTTCAATTCAATTACAAAATCACTTAAAAGTTTGTAATCATAGTCCATGCGTTTATCATCAGCATAGGTATCAAAAATACTCATTAACTCTTTTGCCTTTTTTAAGTCATTTGATTTATAATACTTATCTATTTGCATTATTATATTACATCTATAAAAATTATAGGTATTAATTTGATCTATACTATTTGGATTTATGTAAGAGGACAATTTTAGAATTTCAGTAATTTTATTTTTATATTCCTCATAAATTAAGTCTTTTGGAGTGGATTTACATAGCTTTTTAACCACTATATAATCACTTAAATAATCTTCTAAGCTAATTTGTTGATGCTTATCAAACGAGGCTGTAAAATAGATATCTCTTTTAAAGTTATTGGCTTTAATTAGACTTAATAATACTCTATCGCCTCTTAAAATATATTGCTCGTATAAACTAGGCTTGAGGATCCAAGAGAAATCTCCAACTTTTATTAACGAATCCATCCAAGGCATATAATCAATCGTATCTATGACATTATCAGGTAAATCAAAAACTATGTTTTTGTTTTTAGAAACAAAACGTGGATACCAACTAGTATTTAATAAGGATATATCAATCACACTAATATCTGTTCGATACTTTTCCACTTCTTGTAGATACCATATGGGAAATGTAATATTATCACCTGCCGAAATCAAAATGCTATTGGGTGGACAAGCATCTAAGGTTTTTCGATTGATTTCAAGCACAAAAGGCGAATAACCCCCACGTTCTTTACCTTGATTGAAAGCCCAAAGAGCGGAATCTAATTGATTATTATAAATGTAACTCATAGCCATAGAACCCCATTCTGCAGTGATTTTTGAGTAAGGGTCCAATGCAATAATTTCACCCGTATATTTTGGTGTAAGCTGATTTAATTTTTCGAAATAGGCACTTGACTGCATCACTAAATCTTTATTCATAGAGATAATACTACGACCATCAGATGAATTGATTCTACTATAGGTATAACCTAGATAATATAATGCTTCAGGATTAGTAGGGTCTGCCTGTAATACCTTATTTAGCAATACAACTATTCTATGGTAATTAAATGTATCTAATTCATCGGCATATAAATCTTTTGTACTGTTAAATAGATCTTTTGCACTTTTTAATTCTTCTTGTGTATGTTCATTTTGTGCATATGATTTACTAAATAAAATCGTGATAAAAATAAATAATAGTACAATTTTATATTTCATCTATTTCTTATTTAAGTATTAAAATCACTATCAATGCAATTATAGCAGGGGCTGCTTGCACAAAAAATATTTTTTTAGAAGCAGTTATAGCACCATAAATACCTGCAACGATTACACAAGCTAAAAAAAAGATAGCAACATTAGAAGACCAAACGCCATCAGCAATCAAACAAGACCATATCAACCCTGCAGCTAGAAAACCATTATAAAGACCTTGATTGGCAGCTAGTGCTTTGGTGGGGGTGAATAAATGTTCAGGAAAATTTTTAAAAGTTTTTTTACCTAAGGTTTCCCAGGCAAACATTTCCATATAAAGTATGTATAGATGTTCGATAGCAACTAATAGAACAAGTATTTTGGATACTATAACCATAATGATTTTATTTCAAAATGAAGATACATAATACTATTTACTTATTTTTTTTATATTGAATTTAGCAGTAATAAACACATAAGATTCTACTAATTTTTGAAAGGCTTCTTTCGATTGTTCAAAACCTTCTTTAGTGCGTGAAGACATTGCAATTACTACAGCAGTTTTACCAGCATCAATATAGGCAATCGCATCAAAATTAGCGTATGTGTTACCAGAGAAATATTTTACAATGGCTTTTGTAGAATCACTAATTAAAATAGAAGGAGCAGCTATTAAAATTAAATCTTTATAATCGTTTTTAAATTGATTTACATCGGATGAAACAAAATCATCAAATGTTTTATATTTTTTATTTTTTATTGGATTTCCAGCTGCATACATTACTGTTTCTGCTTTTTCCCATGATTCTCCTTTTTTATAAAAAACTGCATGCAATCCTTGACTTTCTCCTGAAGAATTATCGAGTACCCAACCATTTGGGGCAACTAATAAAAATGCATAATTTTCGCCATAGACAACACCTGAATTCATATCATCCTGAGCCATTGCATTTCCAAAAAGAAAGAATAACATTAATATACTAACTACGTTTTTCATAAGGATTAGCCTTTATATTGATTTATTCGGATTGAAAAATTACAGCATGCAAAATGATATACTTTATATCTACTATATGGTTTCTTTTGTATCAACCAATAGATATAATAAATTAGAAATGGAACCCAGCCGATGCCTGTTATCATGGTTATTTGAAGTATGAGTTTATAATTTAGTTTTACTAACTAAAAATATTTTTATTTCTTTTCATTTGATAATGAATTTTCTGTAGACTTTTTGTAATATAATAGGTTCTGCTTTCATTTAAGCCTGTTCCAAAAGTGATTCTAGTTGTCCCTTCTAATACAATCTGACTAGCATTTGTTCGATTATTGAATTTCATATTGCTTTTACTTTCATAAATACTAGTAATATCTTTCCATAAAAATTTTTGATGATAACCAATTTTATATATACCTGTAAAAATTCTTCCACCCTCATCATCTAATAGTAATTCCACTTTCCCAAATACTGCCATCATGGCTACTGTCCAAAAAATAATTGATCCAATTAAAAATGGTATGCCGAATAACGAATTAAATAATTCAAATTTCCCTGAAATAATTTGAGGTCCATATATACCCCCGAGTGAGCCACCTGACCAAACTAACATAAATGGTATTAAAAAAAATGCTAAAGAGGAGCGAGTGGTTGCGCCAATTTTTGTTTGAGGATAATCTTTAGTTATCCATGCACCAGGAGGAGGATTATCCATATCAAAAACAGAATCAACAGCAGATAAATTTGTTGAGACTTTAAACACCTGATTACAATGACTACATTTGGCTATATCTGCTTGTATATTGATATTGTCATTGTCGATATGATTGGTGCAATTGGGGCAGTTCATACATATTATATTTACTTACAAATATAAAAGGAATGTGGAATAATAAAGATGTATCTTATATAATTAATCTAAGCAACAAATAGACATAAAAAAAGCAATACATAAACTGTATTGCTTTTTATATAAGTTACTTTAAATTTTATGCTACTGCTTGCTTATTCATACGCACTACTTGAGCTAATGTATCAATTGCACGGGCATGATTTTTTACATAATAGTTTTCTTTATCCCATACATAGCCTGCCAAAACGGAACAAATCATTTTTTTGATATTTTCATCTATTTGTGGATTGAAGAATATATCTTGTAATTTGCCTTCGTACCATGCACGTACATAAGTTCTAAATACATCTACCCCTTCCATGATATAATTTTTATATTCTTTTTCCCAATCTACATTTTCCCCCTTTACTTGACGGCTAGCAAGTTTAGCGGCCACCATTCCACTCTCTACTGCAAAAGTTACTCCACTTGAAAATACAGGATCTAAAAACTCTGCTGCATTTCCTGTCAATACAAAACCATCACCATAATGTTTTTTGGTAGCTATGGCATATCCTTCAATAGTTTTTGGTTCATCCCATACCATAGGTGCAGTACCCATACGTTCTATAATATTAGGCTCATTGCTAATCATAGCACGTAATTTTTCTTCATCTGTACCAGTATATTGATCAAAAAATTCGGGTTTACCTACAAAGCCACAAGATACATTTCCATTAGAAAAAGGGATTACCCATATCCATACTTCTGGTTTATGATCTATGACAATAATTTGTGAATTATTATGTGTATCTGGTCTATTTATATCTTTAAAATGCGCGAATAATGTTTTACGTGCAGGAAATGTAGAAGGTTTATCTAAATCTAATAAGCGAGGCAAAGCTCTTCCATATCCACTAGAATCGATTACAAATTTGGCGTGGATTTGTCTTTCATTACCCTCTTTATCACGAACGGTCGTGATAGAATCAGTTCCTTTAAATTCAATTGCTGTAACCGCTGTTTCAAAATGAACAGGAATTCCTTTCTCCATTAATTTCGCTGACATAGCTGTATCAAAATCAGCACGAGGTACTTGCCATGTCCAATTCCATCCTTCTGTATATTGATCAGCAAAAGTAAATTCGCATACTTTATCTTGTTGTAAAAACTTGGCTCCAAATTTTTCTTGAAATTTTTGTTCTTTGATGGTATCAATTAACCCTGCTTCTGTTAATGCTACCATACAACGAGGTAATAAACTCTCACCAATCACAAAACGTGGAAATTTTTCTTTCTCCACTACCATTGTCTTTAATCCACTATTATGAATTATAGAAGAAGATACACATCCTGAAGGACCTGCACCAATCACTAATACATCTACATATTCTTGTTGCATCGTATATAATTTAAATTCTTTACAAATATAATCAGTAGTGAGTAATTAATACTATTTTACTTACATTTTCATGTCTAAATGAATACTTTAAAATCTATTGTTTAAACAAACTATTTATCTAGATTTTCAAGTTCTTTATAATCGTCGCTCCCTTTTAAATGAACCGGTTTTGAACGTTTACGTAATTGCATATTTAGTAATTCAACGCCAAATGAAAAAGCCATAGAAAAATATACATAGTTTTTCAAATGTAAATCATGTGCTTTTTCAGAATCCCAACCCTCTACCAATAATACCATTCCTATCATTACTAAAAAAGATAAAGCCAGCATTTTAACCGTAGGATGTTTCTCAACAAAATCAGCTATTTTACCAGAGAATAAAAACATGACAATCATAGCTAAAATAACAGCAATAATCATAATTTCTACATGTTGTGCCATCCCTACAGCTGTAATTATACTATCAAAAGAGAATACCATATCTACTATCATCATTTGTATGACAATATTCATTAAACTAGCTGCTTTCTTTTTAGTACCTGCTGCTTCATGTTCCTCCCCTTCAAGTTTTTGATGAATTTCACCAACGGTTTTAATCAATAAGAAAATACCACCACCTAGCATAATCAATGAACGTAAGGTGAATCCTTTTCCAAATACACTGAATAATTCATTATTTCCATTTTTCACTAACCAAGATAAACTTAACAATAGTAGTACGCGCACAAACATACCTGTAAAGATCCATATTTTACGGGCTTTTTTCTGTTTATCGGCTTCTAATCTACCCATAATAATAGATACGAAAATGACATTATCTACGCCTAATACAATCTCTAAGATGATTAAGGTAATTAAACTAATAAGTGCTTCTGATGAAAATAAATAGTCCATATAATTTTATATAATTTGCAAATTTAAGGAGTTCCGTTCTTTATTGTAAGTATTGTTTATAATAAATAAAAAAAGCTTGAGTATGAATACCCAAGCTTTATACAATATTTTTTGAAAAATCTATTTTGCAGAAGCTGTCGAAACGATGCTTTTCGTCTCGCCATAAGCCACTGCATCTAGTTCTTTACGCATTTCTTTAGTTATTTCTGCAAAGGCTTTTTGTTCTGCAGCAGTTAACATCATAGCTTTCGCATCTTTCTCTTTAAATGGATCTACTTGTTTGCCATTTTTCCAGAAACGATAACATACATGCGGACCAGTTGCCAATCCTGTACTTCCTACATAACCAATTATATCGCCTTGATGCACACGAGCCCCAGGTCGCATCCCTTTAGCGATTCTACACATATGTAAATATTGTGTTTCATAGGTTTTATCATGACGGATTTTTACATAGTTACCATTATATTGTTTGAAACGAGCTTCCGATACGATACCATCAGCTGTAGCATAAATAGGCGTACCTTGTGGTGCTGCAAAATCAGTCCCGAAATGACCTTTTACTTGACCCGTAACTGGGTGCAAACGATGTGTATTGTATTTGGAACTGATACGACTAAACTTCACTGGAGCCATTAAAAATCGCATCTTCATACTTTTCCCTTCTTCATCTAAATAATCTACTCTTCCATTCTGTTCATTGGCAAAGGCATAATAATCTTTACCATGATATTGAAACACAACCGCTTTTACTTTAGTCACTTCTTGACTAACACCATTCACTAATTTCTCGTCGTATACAATTTTAAATTTATCATCTTCATTAACCTTAAAAAAGTTGATGGTATAAGCAAATATATCCGCCAACTGAGTCGCTATAGCCGGATTCACATTATTTTTATCAAACGTTTCCCATAAGGAGCCTTTGATAATCCCTGTTGCAGTACGTTCGCGAATCTCCACAGGACGTTGATAGCGTGTAATAGTTGTTTTTTCATCTAACAAATCAAAAACTACATACGAATAATCGTTTTCATTATAGATTAAATAACGTGGAGACAAAACTGAATCATTAATTTGTGTAGATACAAAACAATATTCTGTACCACTCATAATTTTACCGACATTGAATACTTCATTATTTTTCAATATAGATTCAATACTCTTTTCACTACAACCATTCTCTTTTAATAAAGAGCTGAATAATTGATTCGATTTAATTTTGCCATACTTTTGACTTAAACCTACCCAAAATGCCATCTTTATATTTTTTTGTTCCTGGCTTTTCACTTTCACACTATCCATAAAAAAAGTATTGAAAGGTAATTCGCTTTTAGTTGCATGAGCAGTGAAAATGGTCAGGCTTAGTAGATATAAAATTATATATTTCATCTGTTTAGTACATTTTAAGTAAAACTCTAAAAGCTTCAAAATTATTTCAAATTCAATAAATAAAAGATGCTAGTTATACAGAACCGTATACTATAGTATACAAACAAACCTACTTGAATGGTTGGCGAATAGTATAAACAGGGGCTTTTATATATTTTAAGCCTTGTTCAATAAAATAATTTATTAGTCTATTATTATTACGAAGATAATTGACCATTTCTAATGGTTTTGCCCCTATTGTACTTTTAATTTCGGTTGCAGTACGACCGTATTTTAGTATGGTAGATTTCGTTTGTATAGCCATACATAAATTATCGAGCAATAAGCGATTATATATTTTATTGCTATATACAAATGTGTAATCCATACCAATAAAATGTGAGTTCAAGGTCTTTCCATCTTTAATCATAGAAGAGAAAGCAACTAATTTATTTTCATAAAAATAACCATTCATGATGAATGAATCTTTAAAATAAATGGCCATTTCAGTAAAATAGTTTTCATGAATATCTCCTAAACTAAATTTACTTTTCTTCATTACTTGTCTGTTTAATTCAAACAAAGTTGATTGATAAGCTGTGATTTCTTTAATACTTAAAGGCCTTACTTCAATATGTTGACTATCATTCAATACTTTTTTTGCTCGTACTCTATATTTTGAATGTAGTGATTGTAAATAATCTTCCATTTTATTCCATTGAGAGTCAATCTGCAAATGCATATCTGGCTCACTATAAAATTTATTATATTGATCTGGTATATGAGCCAAGCAATTGCTTTGATTGTCATATATATTAGTAATCAAGAGTGTCTTTGCTTTTGCATAATCTAATACTACATCACAAGCTTTTTGTACTAATTGCAACTTTATTTTATCTTCAATTGCTTCGTCTTTGAATATAATGCCACAATGACTCGTTTGTAAAAGATTTCCTAATACTACCATAGGAACCTGAATGAAACCTGTAATGAATTTGAATAGAAGAGTATATAATTTATAACTTAGTGTACACGATTTTTTTTCTACAATAAATGATTGTAATTGTGCTCCTCTAAAAATAACTTTTTGAAAATTTAAGGCAAGTAAAGGTTCTTCATTATGATAAGCAATAATATAATAAGGAATTAAATCTGGATAACAACTTTTTTCAATCTCTTGTAAATAATCAATTTTATAAAAAGGATCGTGTTTTACAATACTTGACCATGGCGTATGTACTAATTCATCCGCTTTTTCAAATACTTTGAATTGATAGCTATCTGATAAGTTATACGTTTTTGTTATACTACTACAAACATTCATTAATGCTCAATTTTTTATATCTAACAAGGGCTTTATAGAAAAGGTTCATTACTTTTTTATAGTTGGATAGCTCATTTTTAGCGATTTTAGGTAGTTTACCACTTCTGATGCAATCAAATACTCTTTGTACCAATTATGATCGGCAGGAATGATATGCCAAGGAATTTTAGGACTACATGTATCAATGGCATCTTCATACGCTTTCATATAAGCGCTCCAAAACTTGCTTTCTTCAAAGTCTTGTGCATTGTATTTCCAGTTCTTCTCGGGAGTGTTCATTCGTTCAGTCAGTCTATGCTGTTGTTCCTCCTGCGAGATATGCAAATAAAATTTCAAGACTTTAGTACCATTGAATTCGAGCATTTCTTCAAAATTATTGATTTGAATCATACGTTGTTTCACTGTTTTTTCATCAATCCATTTATGAACTCGTTGAATCAAAACATCTTCATAATGCGAACGATTAAACACTTGTATAATACCTTTACGAGGAGCATTGCCATGAATACGCCAAAGAAAATCGTGGGCCATTTCTTCCTCAGTAGGTTTTTTAAATGAAACTACCCGAACCCCCATTGGGTTAAATGCACCAAAAACATTAGCTACTACACCATCTTTACCGCTGGCATCCATACCCTGAACTACTATCAATAAAGCTTTTTGTTGTGTTGCAAAAAACAAATTTTGCAAAGCATCTAATTCGATTAATAATTTTTGGGTTTGTGATTTAGTTTTTTCTTTATCTAATTTCTTTGGAGCACCAGTACTAATTTTCGATAATTTGATAGGCATTCAATTATTTTTTGTAGTACTAAACTACTGCTATAAATGCAAAAAACTGTTTTTATATTAAAAAAACAATCTATATATTGATTTTTCTATAGCTGATAGTTTATGAGTTTGTAATATAGAAATAGTTGCAAGGAATAAATTTTTCTATACAAATAGTTTTGAGTAAGTTTGACCACTAAAATCGGAGAACATGATTCCATTTAATAAACCTTTTGCATCAGGTAAAGAATATGAATATTTAAAAGATGCTGTTGCTACTGGAAAAATTTCTGGCAATGGAAAATACACCAAAAAATGTCAATCTTTTTTTGAAGAACGATATCATTTTAAAAAAGCCTTATTAACATCTTCTTGTACAGATGCCTTAGAGATGAGTGCTATATTGCTTGATATACAAGCTGGTGACGAAGTCATCATGCCTTCTTATACTTTTGTTTCTACATCCAACGCATTTATTTTGCGTGGAGCGAAAATCGTATTTGCTGATAGTGAAATAAATCATCCAAATATAGATGCCAATCAAATTGAAGCCTTAATCACTCCAAAAACGAAAGCTATTTGTGTGGTACACTATGCTGGAAATGCCTGTGATATGGACAAAATTATGGCTCTTGCCAAAAAACATAAAATACATACCTGCGAAGATGCTGCACAAGCTATCGATTCATTTTATAAAGGCAAACCATTAGGAACGATTGCAGATGTAGCGGCTTTTTCATTTCATGAAACTAAAAATATCATTAGTGGCGAAGGAGGTATGCTAACTGTAAATAATGAAGCTTACGTAAATCGCTCAGAAATTATTTGGGAGAAAGGCACGAATCGTTCGGCATTTTTTAGAGGCGAAGTAGACAAGTATGGATGGGTTGATATTGGTTCTTCTTTTTTACCTTCTGAATTGCAAGCGGCTTATTTATATGCACAATTAGAAGAGTTGAAAACAATACAAAACCGCAGAAAAGCTATTTGGAATCAGTATTATGAAGGAATAAAATCGCTAGAAGAAAGAGGAGTTGTTGACTTGCCACGCGTGCCTGAATACGCTACAAATAATGCACATATGTTTTATTTGGTGACTAAAAACCTAGAGGAAAGAACTCGCTTGATAGAACATTTGAAAAAAGATAATATAAATGCGGTATTTCATTATTTATCCTTACATAAAAGTCCTTTTTATAAAGACAAACACGATGGAAGAGAATTGCCAATGAGTGATTTTTTTAGTGATAATTTAGTACGTTTACCCCTTTTTTACGAATTAAGCGATCAAGAAGTGAATCATATTATAGAAAGTGTTTTAAACTTTTATAAATAATTTTTTTCGAGTTAATCCCGAATATTGGGAAATGTGCTAGAGCTTATTATTTAAGGAAAAGGCAGATACTCGTTATTATTAAGATTAATCCCCAAACAAAAATGGGAACAAACATAAAGTGATGATTCCAAGGTTGTTTACAATAAAACCAAAATCTTTTAAAGCCTGTTTTATTTGCTAGCTCTTTTTTTTCAAAATCAAATAATGTGCCCAAACCAAGTAAAAGTATTGGTAAAGATGAAATACCAGCAGTCCATTTTAAATAATTAGGATTACTAAATTTAGTATTCATTCCATCAAAGAAAAAACAGATAATAAATCCTATTATTAAAAATATAATGGGTACTATTATTCCGAATCCACGCCAAATAATTGCAAACATATATGTTAGTTTTCTTCAAATATAGATATTTTGATGAACATAGATCAGCTATTATAAATAATCCTATATACTCTTATTATATAACTTATAATTCAAAATATATAAAACTATCTTATTTCAATATTTTTAGTAATGACAATCCTATCATTTTCTTTCATTCCTTTTTTTTCCGCAACTGGATATGGGGTGTAAACAGATATACTTATTGTATTTGTATCCATTGAAGTAGCGGTATAGATTTCATTATTATGAATCAACTTCGGAGTTGAATTTTCAAATGAAATATAATACAAATCATTTTCATCATTATCATAAATTAATTTGAAATAATACATTTTACTCACAGTTCTTTTGGGTAAATCAATCACTTTAAAATCTGTCACTTTATCTACACCATATACTTTTATTCTGTAGCAAGAATCAGGTCGAAAATCTTTATATATAGGATATTTACACCCTTCTTTAGGAAACCAGTACCCTTTTTTGCTTACTTGTAAGTCATGATAATATTGTTCACATGATTTAATAGGATATAATTCTAATTTATATTTTTTTAATGTTTCATATAGTTCACTTTCTGAATCATATTCTACATAGAGTTGTGTTTTTATATTAAAAAGAAAATAGTTAGCATGCTCGGTTAGGCCATAAATAAAATTATTTGATACGCCAAAAGATTTGATTGGAATATCTCCTACTCTATTAGGACTTTGCACAATCAATTCTTTTGCACCTGTAATATACCATTCGCCAGGCTTGCTGCTACTTGCATAAAAAGGAGGTATGATGGGTATACTATTTAAATCATAAGTTCTAATGGCATTATAAAAATGATCATCCCCTCGTGTTTTTTTGTTAAGAGAGTTACAACTGCAACACGCATATATAAAAAAAATAAAAACTATATTACGTAGCATAGAAAATTTCAATTGATAAATGATTAGCTCTATATTTTGGACTGCACTTATATTTATACATGTTATTTTTTTACAAATAAAAAACCTCTGTTATTTAACAGAGGTTTTCGTTAGATATATAATGATATATTAATTCTGTATTTGTACTTTATTACTATAGGTTTTATCACCATCTTGGATGACTACCATGTACATTCCATTGCTATATGTTTGCGTATTAAATTCAACTTGATTTAATCCATTTGTTGTACTAAAAATTTCTTTGTGAACTACAGTACCTGTCATATCGTATACATACATCTGCACATTATCCTTTGAATCTTGCGCAAAGTAATTTACCATTACTTTACCTATTGCTGGATTTGGAAATACAATTACTCCATCGAATGCTTGTTCTAATGCTACAACTTCTTCGCCATCCTCTAATCCTCTTAATGTGGAGCTACTTGTAGTTACGCGAATGGTATAATTTGTAGTTGCATTAAATGCACCTGAATAACCTATAATACGCACATAATAATTTCCTATAGCTCCTCCATTTAATTTATAAGTTTCACTGGTAGTACCTCCCAAAACAGATGAACCAATTTGAGTACCACTACTATTATATACATATAAATCGTAATCTGCAGGCAGTGTTGTTAAATCTACCTTAAAATTTCTAGCCGTTGAAACAGTTGAAAATCTATACCAGTCTTCGTCTAACGTTGGACAAATCTTTGCTGTAACATTAGTATTTACAGCTAACGTCTTAAATGCAGCCAATGTATTATTTGGCTCATAAGTATCTGTACCACAAGTGGTGCTTGCAGCAAGTGTAGTAAAACTAGAAGCTACACTGTACGTACCTGTAACTGAGCATACAGCTTGTACTTGGTAATTATAAGTGCTTGATGCGCTTAATCCCGACAATGCTATACTAGTGGATGCTGTTGAAGTAGTTGTCCATGTAGTAGCTGTACTTAATTTATATTGCACATTGTATGAAGTTGCACCACTTACTGCTGTCCAGCTTAGTGTTGCTGCTGCACTAGTTATAGAACTTGCAGCTAAGCCACTAGGTGTACCACAAGTTCCTCCTGTTGCAGGAGGTGTACATCCTAATGAAGTAGTGAGACCAACTCTTGCACCACCTACAGCAAATAAGGCTTGCATTCTAGCTTTTTGCCCTGCAGTATACATATACATGCAAGCATCATTTGTATAATCCATATAATTCATCGTCATTTCAGTTGGTGTACCTGTACAAGTACTTAAGTGAGGATAGGTTGGACAACCAAAATTAGAGGCATTATGTGGTGGAGTATCTGATACTAAATCATTCCCACATGTAGCATCTCCCCATATATGTCTTAAGTTTAACCAGTGACCAATTTCATGAGTTGCTGTTCTACCTAAATTAAAAGGACTAGCTGCTGTTCCAGTATTTCCAAATGCGGTATAATTTATCACTACACCATCTGTTGCGGCAGGTCCACCAGGAAATTGAGCATAACCTAATAATCCACCACCTAAATTACATACCCAAATATTTAAATATTTCGTAGCATCCCATGCAGTACTTCCACCTGTAGTAGATGATTTTACTCTATCATCATCAATAAATGAAGTGGTAGCAGTAGAGACTCTTACAATTCCGTTGGTAGCTGCACCTGTTGGTGTACGTTGTGCCATACAAAAATTCACTTCACAATCTGCTGAAACTGATGTAAATATGGATGGTATTAAAGCTGCATCTGTATTTAATTTTCTGAAATCTTTATTTAGAATAGAAATTTGAGAAGCTATTTGAGCATCACTTATGTTTTGTGTGGTAGTATTATAAACCACATGTACTACAACAGGTATGGTGATAACGGCTCTACTTCCTTCTGGAGTTGTTGATATAAAATGATTAGTATGCGCTTCAATATCATTCATAGCTGCATCAATACTTGGATCGATTGTTTTTAATCGTTCTAAATTATGCATCGTACCACATTGTCTAACTGATTGTGCTGAAGCCATTATACTGACGAACACACCTATTAGTAAAATTAATTTTTTCATTAATAATAATTTTGGTTAGTAATAAAAATAAAATTAATAAATAAATTCCTAAATAAAAAGTTATTCTGTATATTTTATTGATAATATTCATATTATTAGCTAATAAATGAAGAGAATATTAATTATTTATGACAATTATAGAGCTATTTCCTATGAATTTAACATTCACGTAAAATCCAAACTGCCATTCTAATTGATTTTCAGTGCCATTTTAGCTTGTATTATTTGCATTAACTCTAAAGTGTAATTTATTTGATAGCTTTTATGTAGATTAGAAGTGACAGGCTGTATACCTTTAATACTATTCGAAACAAACACTTCATCTGCTTGTTCTAGTTCCTCTATTTCTATATTTTTTTCAATGATCAAGATTCCCTGTTCACTTAGAGCATCAATAATAAAGAAACGCATTACTCCATGAACTGCACCAGATTGCATTGGAGGAGTATAAATTTTCCTTTCACGAATAATAAAAAAATTACTTGAAATCATTTCAATACATTGTTGATGTTCATTGAGAAGCACTGCATCCTCTAAATGATATTGATTCGCCCATATTGCAGCCAACACATAAATCAATGCATTTTTACTTTTGATAAAAGATAATGCAGAACTAGATTTTGTATTTTCTTTATAAATAGCTATTGAATAATCTGATTTTTTTGCTTCAAACATTTTAGTTTCAAGCGCTTTATGTGTTATGGTAAAAATTACTTCATTCCTCTCTGGCAAATAAAGTCCTTCTGCTTCACGCGTAAAATCAAGACGAATTCGCAATGGGCTAGCTTGAATTAAAGTACTAATAATTTTGTCATATAAACCTTCAGAAGAAGGTAAGAAAGATTTGTCAAAACGAAGTATTTCAAATGATTTACAAATTCTATTATAATGGTATTCAAATAAAGGCAATTGAAGATTTTCGGCATAAATACTTTCAAAAAAACCATCACCATAGTGAAATGCTCTGTTTATGTTATAATTTTCAATAGGTTTAATTTCTCCATGTAAAACTTTGTAAAACATATGATATATTTGATAAACTATTTTTATTAAAAGTAAGTATTATGAAGGCATTTTTCACGAAAGATTTTGCACATTTTTTTAACGAATTGGAAATGAACAATAACAAAGTATGGTTCGATGCAAATCGTCAACGCTATGAAGAGCAAGTGAAAGTACCATTCTATAATTTTATTGAAGCATTAATTGATGAAGTTAGTAAAGTAGATAAATATTTATTCATCGATCCTAAATCCGCTATTTTTCGAATACATAAAGATGTTCGATTCAGTAAAATTAAGACACCTTATAAAACTCATTGCAGTGCATTAATTGCTAAAAATGGGCGAAAAGACATGAATAGTCCAGGATTTTATTTAGAGCTTACTGCAGCTGGGGTAGCATTTTACAGTGGTTTATATCAACCCGATGCCAAAATATTGAAATCAATTCGTACTTATATTATGGATCATCAAGATGAATTTAATACTCTACTAAAAGATAAATCATTTAAAAAATCATTTGGTATTTTGATGGGCGAAAAATCAAAAGTATTATCTAAAGAATTTAAAGAAGCAGCTATGAAACAACCATATATATTTAACAAGCAATTTTTAATGATTAAAAAATGGGATATAAAAATGTTGACTGATAAAAATTTAGTTAAAGAAATTAAAACCTATTTTGAAAACGCCCGAGCAATGAGAGCTTATTTATATGAAGCTAGTATGTACTAATATTTATTATTAGAGAATTCTATTAATAATTAATTTTCTGATTGATTGTATAATTCAATTAATTTCTTCGATTCAGTTTGCCAATTAAATTCTTTTTTTGCCTTCAAGCAATTTTGATGTAATCGCTCGTAAGTTTCAGCATCACTCAAATGTCTTATCGCTTTTCGTATCTCATCTATATCTAGCGAATCAATTAATATAGATATTTCGAATTGCTGATTTATTTTTTGATATTCTGGAAAATTCATATTAATGGAAGGCACTGCAGCATGCATATAATCAAAGAATTTATTAGCCAAAGAATAATAATAACTCAACCCTTTATTTTCAAGCAAGTTAATTCCGATGCTTGCAGATAAAGTAATTTCTTTTAATTGCGCAGGATATAATAGACCTAAAAATTGTACTTTATGTTGCAGTTTTAAGTCTTGTACTTGTTGTTTTAACTGTTGTTCAATATCTCCTGTACCAGCTATTTTTAAATTATATTTCTCAATATATTGCATGGCTTCAATCATCGATTCCAAACCTCTTCCGTCATTTAAGGCACCTTGATATAAAATGTAGGGTTTGCTAATATATTTATTTTCTTGATTGATAGTTGATTCTATTTTGGGCACATTACGAATCAATTTAAATTCTTGATGGTATAGCTCTTTATAATATTGAATGATACTGTTAGAGACTGTATACTTATATTTAAATGTAGGAATAAACCATTTTTCTATATGTCGCCAAATAGTTTTACTTAAAGGCCTTCCCTCTAATTCGGGCACTTCCGAAAATAACTCATGTGCATCAAAAATACGTTTACTTCTTTTACATACGCTTGCCGCATATACAGCAATGATTGTATCTATGTCATTCGCTACTAAAATATCTGCAGGTGTTTTAAGTAAATAGAAAAACAATCGAACATTCATTTCTAAATAAAACAACTTGCCTTTATTAAACCAACAAGTTAAGCGTTCTTGTTTATAGACAGCATTCGAGATAGGTTTCGAGGTATGTAACACTCTACCTACTAAAGTTGTATCATAGCCGGCATCTTGCAACGTATTACAAATACGCTGCATGCGCTGATCGTTGTTTAAATCATTTATGACACAACTGACTATTTTTTTCAAGCGTATAGTATTAAACGAATTTAGTAAATGGTTCTGCTAGGCTTATTGGCTAAAATCACTTCTATTTTTTCCATTACGTCGGCGGTCAACAACTCTTTTACTTCCAAACATTTTAAATTTTCTTCTAGTTGACTCACTTTAGTTGCCCCTAAAATAACGGTAGACACATTTGGATTTTTTAAGCACCAAGCCAAGCTCATCTGAGCCATCGGGACACCTAATTGATCAGCTAACTTCTTCAGTTGTTTGATTTTATTGGTAAATACTTCATTGTTTACATTCTTTTCTTTCAACCATTCCAATCCAGCCAAGTTCACACGAGTTTGCTCGTCCGATTCGGTTAAATATTTACCTGTAAGAATACCCGAAGCTAATGGAGACCAAATAGTAGTACCTAATCCAAAATTTTTATAGATATCCAGATAGGCATTTTCTACTTTTTCTCTAAAAAACATATTGTATTGCGGTTGCTCCATAGTTGGTCCAATCAGTTTATATCGTTCGGCCACATAATGTGCTTCTGTTATTTGTTGGGCATTCCATTCAGAGGTGCCCCAATAAAATATTTTCCCTTGTTGAATCAGATTATGCATCGTCCAAACGGTTTCCTCTATGGGTGTATATATATCTGGTCGGTGACAAAAAAACAAATCGATATATTCTACTTGAAGTCTTTTTAATGCTGCATCACAAGCTTCAACCACATGTTTTCGCATCAATCCTTTTTGATTGGGCAATTTGCCTCCCCAAAACACTTTACTCGATACTAAATAGCTGCTTCTATCCCAATTCAACTTTTTAAGAATATTGCCCATTACAATTTCACTTTTCCCATCGGCATATACTTCTGCATTATCAAAAAAATTAATGCCCGATTCATAGGCTTTAATCATCAATTGTTCGGCGATATCATCACTAATTTGATTCCCAAAAGTAACCCACGAGCCAAGTGATAATTCGCTCACTTGTAGACCCGATTTACCTAATCTTCTATATTCCATACGATTCATTTTAGTTGAATTGCAAATCTAACTAGCTTTTATCTATATGTGTTAGTAAATAATCACAGATAATTTTACGGCTACTATTAATTTTGAGCTAGAATGAAAGGATTATTTGCATATGAGGAATATATTGATTTGGTAGAAAAGCTAATTCAAAAAGAAGATAACGCATTAGCTGATTATACTCATATACCCATTGAATATCTATATAATCATGCTAAACAGTTTAGGAAGACCTTAAATTCAGTTCAATTAAATAAAAAAGTATATAATTTTCTAAGTGAATTTAACAAACACTTAAAATGGACTATCATAACCGAACCTTGGTGTGGTGATGATTCTTTTAATACCCCCTACTTAATTATGATGGCGAATAGTGCAGAACAGATTCATTTGCAAATAGCATTACGCGATCAGCACGAAGAATTGATGAATCGACATTTAACGAATGGTAGTAAAACGATACCGATTTTAGTCTGTACAGATGAAAACGATAAACCTTTATTTACATGGGGACCTCGCCCAGCTGCTTGTCAACAAATGGTGAATACATTGCCTCATGATATAAGTATTGCAAACAAAATCGATAAAATTTTTGATTGGTATAACATTGATAAAGGGGAACAAGTACAACTGGAGATTTTTGAATTATTAAAAACTATAAAATAAATTTAGATGAGTGAGATTAAAAAGACTTCTGAAATTCGTTTTAAAATTGGATTAGACGAAAAAAACATTCCTTGCGACTTGAAATGGCAAGCTTCAGATAGCGAATACAAAGAATTAGTAGATTGTAAATCGATAATGATTTCTATTTGGGATCCTGCACAATCTGCCGCATTAGGTATTGAATTATGGACGAATGCGATGACCACCGATGAAATGCATTCTCATTATTTTCAAACATTGATTAATATTACTGAAAGTTATCAAAAAGCTACTGGTAATCCTTTTGCCATTAAAGATGTAGAAGAATTTGGTAAAGCGTTGGCACGTAAAACAGCTGAGTGGGAAGAAAGTAAAAATTAAAAATTAAAATCGTTCAGTCATGAATAAAGTAATTGAATTAAAAGATGTTAATATTTTTCAAGAAGAAAATCTAATTTTGAATAGCATCGACTTCAGTTTGAATGAAGGGGAATTTAAATATATCATTGGTAAAACTGGTAGTGGTAAAAGTTCACTTCTTAAAACACTATATGCGGATATTCCTTTAAAAAATGGAGAAGGGATGGTAGCTGATTATGATTTAAGAAAACTCAGTAAAAAAGATATTCCTTTTTTAAGAAGAAAAATTGGTATTGTATTTCAAGATTTTCAATTATTAAATGATAGAACCGTTCGTGATAATTTAATCTTTGTGATGGAAGCTACTGGCTGGACCGACAAAGCAAAAATGGAAACGAATATTGCAGAGGTATTGAATGATGTAGGCCTAGAAAACAAAGCAAACAGCATGCCTCATCAATTAAGTGGTGGGGAACAACAACGTGTAGTAATTGCACGTGCATTATTAAATGATCCGATACTAATTTTAGCCGATGAACCTACTGGGAATTTAGATCCTGATACCTCAGATGATATTATGAACTTACTCATTAATATTAATAAAAAAACCAATACAGCTATTCTTTTTGCTACACATGATTATCGATTGATTCAAAAATTTCCTTTTACAGTTGTTCGTTGTTTTGAAGGCGAATTACTCGAACATAATTTGATGAATAGATAACATTTTCAATTACGAATTTCAAATTTTGTCCCAAAGCTTCGGGATACGAATTAATACTTTTCATGAAATGGAAGAATTACATCACGCCAAGACGTGAAGGAATTAATAATTGAGAATTTCAAAGTGAAATAAAATAATAGACGATTGTTCGAAATAAATAGTTGTATAGTTATAAAAACTACGCCATCTTAATCAATGCAAATACTGAATAATTTAAGATATCGCGATAGTGTGAGTCAATGCCTTCGCTGATGAGTGTCTTGCCGTTATTCTCTTCTATTTGCTTGATGCGATAAATTTTCATCAAGATTAAATCGGTCATACTGCTCACGCGCATCTCTCTCCAAGCCTCCCCATAATCATGGTTTTTGGCAAATAATAATTCTTTATTTTTTTGAATATGCGATTCATATAATCGGGTTGCTTCTTCTACAGATAATTCTAATTGCTGATCTGCTGGCAATTCTAATTGTATCATACCAATCACCGCATAATTAATCAAGGCCATAAACTCACCTTCAATACTCTCTCCTACTTTGTTTTCTTTTTTCTCTTCGAGTGTGCGAATTCTTTGCGCTTTGATAAACAACTGATCGGTTAATGAACTGGGACGTAAAATACGCCAGGATGTTCCATAGTCTTTTATCTTTTTGATAAAAACATCTTTACAACTGGCTATGACTTGATCGAATTCTTTTTCGGTTTGCTGACTCATTATTACAACAAAGGTAAATGATTTTTTTAATTCTACTAACTGACTTTCTTAACTATAAATACACATATTAGCCACGAGCATTTTTATTCTCTGCCCATTTCGATATCAGCATACAAAGCACCGAAAAAACTACTAATTTCAAGATGCTAGGCAGAATAAATAATAAATTTTGATTGCGTAAAAACAAATCATTCACCCCACTCAATCCCCAATTCAAGGGCGAAAAAGCGGCTACTTTTTGCATCACTGGTGGCAAAATAAATATGGGCACCCAAATGCCTCCAATGGCAGAAAATATCACAACAGATATACTTCCAAATGTGAGCGATTGTTGTGCGGTTTTAAATACAGATCCTATCATGATTCCGTAAGTAGTAGCCGCTAATGAAATGCATACTACTAATACAAATAAGGCAAATGGACTAGACCCCATCTTCAATGAGCTTAATCCTATATACGGCATTAAAAATATACCAACCAACATCATCAAATAAAATTGTATCACACATACAATTACATAGAATAATACTTTCCCTAATTGTATTTGAAAATACGATCCAGGCATTAATTTCATACGTAATAAACTACCATCTTCGCGTTCTTTAAGCAATGCCCCACCTAGTGGAATTACAATAAAAAACATCGCGAAAATCGTCCAGGCAGGCACATTATGTTGCACGCTATTCGCAACTTTTTCTAGTTGAGTTAAATCCGAATTGCTCGGTACTTCTTCTATACTAATAAAATTAATATCTTCGAAGGGTGGATTTTCTTTCGCTGCAGTACTAGAGCCCAACTCCTGCATCATGCTTTCTAAAATAAATTCCGTTTCCGTTTTAGCTACAAACTGATTCAACGCATTTTGAATAGCATTCTTAAATGTTTTGTTAGAAGTAGGATCAAAATAAATAGAGATATGTAATTTATCAAGACTTACTTTACTGGCTGTATCAGGCGATAATCCGAGTTGTTTGAGCAATTGTTTCACCAATACCGAAGCATGAGCTTCCATCTGCGCATTGGCTCCCTTAGGTATGAATAATAATATCTTTTTTTTACCTGCATTAATCTCTTTTCTCGATTGTGCTATATCATTACTCTCTTCTACTATGAACTTATTGCTTTTTTGTAGTGCTTTGACCAATTGTTTGCTAAGCGCCGCTTTATCTTGATCAACAATCGTAATCTCAAATTTAATATTTTGAAAATCTTTAAAAGGAGCATCTTGTATAAGCGCCATCAAAATAATCAATACCAAAGGCATCACAAATAGCAACGCCATACCGGATTTATCTCTCCATAATATCAGCAATTCTTTATGTAATGTAGCAATGATTCGTAACATATTATTCTCTTACGGAGTATCCCGTTAAATTGATAAATAAAGATTCTAAATTTTTCACCTTATGTTGTTCTATCAAGGCTTTCGGTTGCCCTTCAATCAAAATTTTTCCATGATCGATAATAGCTACTTCATCACAAAATTCTTGTGCTTCTTCTAAATGATGTGAGGTATATAATATTGTAATTTTTTTCTCGCGCTGATAATTTTTTAAAAAATCAATAATCATTTTCCTACTTTGCACATCCACTCCCACAGTTGGTTCATCGAGTATGATCAATTTAGGATCATGCAAGATGCCTGCAATCAAATTCACTCTACGTTTCATTCCCCCTGAAAAACTACTAATCATTTTGTCTTCATTTTTTTCTAACCCAAACAACAATAAATAATCTTTGATTTTTTGTTTTAAACTCGGTCCACGCAATCCATATAAATTGCCGAAATAACGTAAATTTTCATAACAGGTCAAGGTAGGAAATAAGGCATAATCTTGCGGCACAATTCCAATTTGATATTTGATATCGAATAAATATTGTTTGATATTTTTATTGAAAATTAAAACTTCTCCTAAATCTGCTTGAATCAATCCACTCATCAATGAAATAGTGGTACTTTTTCCTGCCCCATTCGGACCTAATAATCCAAAAATACAATTTTCTTTTATTTGTAAAGTCACTCCATTTAATGCTGGAGAAGTGCTCCCTGCATAGGTTTTATGGATGTTTTGTAGATCTATTGCAAACATTTATATAGTTTTTATTTTACTATATAATTCAAAAAATAATTTTTCTTCTTGATGTGAACACTCTACTAAAATATCGCTTAAGTCTTTAAAAGAGGTTTTATCGGCGCTTCTATTTTTACAAACGCGTCCCGCTTTAAATGCAAAATCACGCCATAAATCGCCTGTTTTAGTGAGCTCTTTACTTTTATCAATCAACCAATTATTTTCTAATTTTCTTCCACTCTCGTGTAAAAAGGCGGCATACACAAAACGAAATCCAGCACCACCTGTACCAATTTCTTCTTGCATACGAATGATATTTCCTAAATATAAAATCGATTTTCTATCGCCTACTTTTTCAGGATAATCTTTTAATTTGCTCGCTAAATATCGAATCGCTTTCGAACCAAAAAATGGAATGGGAATATGCGACATATCATAACCCGTTTTATAAATCCCTTCTACAATGGCTTTCTTCATATTGATTTCTTTAGGCATCAAGGTGGGATAATACATTTTACCCATCGGTTCTGGAGTGCCTTTCGCATATCGAGCACGCATTAAATCGTCTTCATGTATACGTGTTACATGTTCCATCACTGGATCACTAATCAGGTATTCATTCCCTTCTTTACCATATACCACTAAATTGTGTGCATTAAAATGAAAACGAAATACTTCTGGTAGATAAGGTAAATAAAACACACTCACTACTAAACCCACTGGAATTCCCTTTGCTAAAGATGCATCTAGAGCTTCTTTGGCTTTTTTAGGATTTCTAAAAGTATCTGAATACATCTCGACACCCAATCGTTTAGAAGCACGTTTAAAGATTTGTCCAGGCCATATACGATAAGAGGTGCCAGGGATACCATTTACTTTGATAAAAGGAATATGAATAAAAAACAATCCCGATCCGATACCAAAAGCCATGGGTTCACTAATATCTAATCCATTATAACGAAAGAGATTAGAAATAACGCCATTCTCACAATGAGCGCTATGTCGGTGTTCGAAGTTCAGTGCTATATCTGTCAAGGTATATTATTTTTTTAGTAATGGATTATGCTTTAACTCTTCTACACTTATCTTAAACACATAAGCATATTTCTCGAGTAATTGTTCACTTAGCGATTGAAAAACCTCCGGTTTTAAATGTCTTTTTACCTGCCATTGCCATTTATCTACATAACTGGCCAATAAAGGAATATCCATTAAATTTTTTTCAAGATAATAAGCAATCGGACTTAATTCTCCATTCACCACTTTTAGTCGAGTAGCTTCTACATTGGCATTCACTTCATCCCACACCTGTTCTAAGGCAATATTTTCGGGCTCCCAGCCATTACTGATGGCGCGCGTATATTCACCATTTTCATCAGTAACATAATTCACCCAATTCATGGGACCTTTTTCTAATTTAGTAATATCTTGTGGTACTTCCTCTTTTTTCATAATGCAAAATTAGGTCAATTGTAAAAATAGAAAGAAATGTAGATGTAAGTGTATTGAATATTACTCCGACAAAAATATCTTCATTTCGCAAGTAGCAATCAACACTTCATTTAAAAATACTTGTCCTCGTATCACCGAAGCTAAGCCTATACTATGTTCTATCATCACTTCTGTGTGAATTGTATCTCCTACTTGTGCATATTGCGTAGCTACATAATCTTTGATAGAACCAATAAATCCTACAGGTGCTTTTTTAGTAGTATCGCTAGGACTTTCTGCTATACTCACGCCTTGAATAAATTTATACCCGGCATGTAACGCGCACGTTTGAGCCATATTTTCGAGCATCCCGGCATCACTAAATCCAACAGTATCCAATAAAATATTATCTGTTGTAATGGTAAATGTTGAAACCGCTTTTTGGTCTTCAAATAAATCCAATGTATCAACCATTAAAAAAGGTGGATACTGCGGAACATACTGTTGTATATTATTTTTAGAGATTAATGCCATAGATTATACTGCCGTAAGTAACATGTAAGCATAAGAGAATTGGGCACTTTCAGGCACCATACATAAAATCTTATCCCCTTTGTTTATTTTTCCTGTATTAAATAATTCTTCAATCATGATAAAAATAGAGGCACATCCTAAATTACCTACATATTCAAGATTGGTAAACCATTTGTCATAAGTAATTTCAATCCCTAATTTTTGTAATTCATCATAGATTTTTTGTTTGAAAAATCCAGAAGATAAATGCGGACAAAAATACTTGATGGATTGAATATCTAACTCGTGTTTATCTACTAACTCTTTTAAAAATTTACCACCGAGTGGAACAATATTTTCGGCTAATAATTTAGTGTCTTGTTTCATCGAAAACACTGAATCATTCAACCATTCTTGTGGTTCCAATACCGCCCAACCTTCTAATTTGCCATCGCTATTTTTTCTAGAGCCATAATACATACAAGTATCTACATCGCCTGCGTACGATCTACTTTCAATCCAATCGATTCGTAAGGAGAGTCCGTTTTCATTTGGCTTATCTTGCAATAATGCTGCACCAGCACCGTCAGATAACATCCAACGTAAAAAATCTTTTTCAAAAGCGATGATTGGATTTTGTTCTAGTCGTAAATGATTATCGCTTTCGGGTTGAAAATTACGCGCCAACATCAACTGAGAAGGTTTTTCACTACCTGAGGTAATGGCGTTTTTTTTCATGCCCATTTTGATATATAAATAAGCAAATAATATAGATTGAATACCAGTGCAACAAGAACCACCAGGGGCTAGAATTTCAACAGGTTTTAATTTTAGTTCACCATGCACTAATGAAGCGTGAGAAGGCAAAATACTATCGGGAGTAGAAGAGCCACAAGCTAAAAAATCGATATCCTCTTTTTTTACTTTTTCATCAAATAACTTCTCAATAGCTAATGCAGCCATTTGTGCCGAAGTATGTGTAGATTTACCCGATTTATCAAAAGAGTAGAACCTTCTTTTTATGCCGTTATTACGTAATACAATCGATTTAGATTTAGAAGGAGCATTTCCAATCATCCCTAAATAAGATTCCATTTCTTCGTTCGAAACTGGCTCATTGGGAAAAAAATTACTAATTCTATTTATATATACTTCTTTCAAAACAAAGCTCGCTTTTATGTCTTTATAAATTAATTCTTAGGGTTTTTTCGAATTGCGAATATACTAGAATTTTACCTAATAAAATAGCGCCCCTAAACGATTGTAAACAAGGAACCACCTAAAATTGTTTAGCTAGAATTTATTTTTTTCGAACTTAATCGATTCGAAATATTGCTTGTCTTGAGCTAATTTTTCTTTTAACAATACACCTTTTATCTGATTGCCTATAAAGGTAATAGGTGATAAAATAGTGGCTACTTTAGGCAACAAAAAGGAAAATACCCATTCGCGTTTAGCACGTGCAGCGCTCTCTTTATCGCCTGCTGCAAAAATCCATTTGGCAAATTTTCTGAAATTAGTCACCCCACGCTGTTCGAGGGGTATTAATTGGGTTTTGACCACTACTCCATTATGTTGTACGATTTCGGCTTGAAGCGAATCTAATGTATTTGTTTGTAAATGTTTATCGACAATACTTCCCAAGGCTGGCAAACGAGCGATATCTTTCTCGTGAATACCTGCAGCAGGAAAAATAAAATAAGGGTCTTTTTTACCTTTAAACATCCAACGTTGTACGGTGAACATACTCTCTAAATTTTTGGCTCCATCCACCAAAACGATATTGCCTACAAGCTTTGCACCTGCTTCTTGCAAATATTCTTTGATTTTTTCTTGTGCATGTAGCCACATATTTCGAGCACCGATGAGGGTTACAACGGGTGTATTGGTTAAAACTGCTTGAATCTCTTTATCTTGAATAATAGAACTCGCAGCTAAGGAAGGATGTAAAAACCACGGCTGATAAGCGAATACGATTAAATCATATTTCGATTTAAAGGTGATAGGTTGTTCCTCGATATCAAAAGGAATTCCCAGAACCACTTCAGGCATTTGATTAAAGAATTTTTTCTTGTTCCAAGGAAAAGGAAATCGCTCTTTGAACTGAAATTGGCAATAATCGATTTCACAGCAATTTGTATCAAAACCACTGGCTAGTTTGCTCACCATCTCACTCAATTGCCCCGTTTGCGAATACCAGATAAATAGAATTTGTTTTTTCATTGTATGGTGCAAAGATATTTGAAATAGATTTTTAATTATATGAAAAAGAATATGATAATTATGAATTCATTGAAAACTAATTTAGTGGCGAACGTATTATTAATACTAATTTATTTCATTTATTCAAAATATTATATATTAGCTTAACTATTTGAGAGGTTCTTAATAGCCTACAATACCATAGGATTGGCAAGTTGAACAGCAACTAAATATTTTTTTTAATGCATTTAGAAAGTCTACTGTGGAAGATTTATATGGTATTCGGCAATAGAATTGTAGATACCAAATTATTTCAATTAATTGAGAATAATATTATGAATAAGGATATTATGAAAATTTTTACGATGCTATTTCTAATATTACATCTTCTAATTGGATGTAAAAAAGACGATAATATTGATTATAGAAAAAATATTGTTGGTCAGTATCAGTGTCAACTAATTATAGAAGAAAATAGATATAGTAATTATATTCATGATACGACCAGTATTACTACAACAAGTATACTTATTCAATCTTATTTAGATTCTTTATTATTAATTAGTGATCCTATTTTATATAGCGGACAAGCCGATACTGTAAAAGTCAAATATTCTACAACTGAAAACAAATTCATCTTCTATTCCATAAGAAATGGTTTTGATGTTGGATATTATAATTTTATATATGGTAGCATTTTAGATTTACCAACATATACTAACGAAATACATGTTAGACCTCCTATAGGACCAGCATTTGCTACATATTTTTATTATGGAACAAATAAAATCATACAATAAAAAAAGTCCTCTCAATTTGAGAGGACTTCTATCTATTAAAGTGTAAGATAATATTATCTTAAACCATTCTTTTTTCTTTAATTCTCGCAGCTTTACCACTTAAGTTACGTAAGTAGTAAATTTTAGCTCTACGTACACTACCTGTTTTGTTTACAACCACACCTTCTACGTTTGGACAATTGAAAGGGAATACTCTTTCAACACCTACTCCATCAGAAATTTTTCTAACTGTAAATGTTTTAGTAGCGCCATCGCCATTCACTTGAATAACATCGCCTTTGAATTGTTGTGTACGAGTTTTGTTACCCTCTACAATTTTATATGCTACAGTAATATTATCACCCGCTCTGAATGAAGGGATATTATTTTTAACTGTTAATGCCTCTTGTACTTCTCTAATAATTGATGCGTTCATAATATTTCAATTTTTAATTTTTCCCCAATTTTTAAATCGGGATGCAAAGATATAGCTTTTTCATCAGGATGCAAACATCTAATTGCGTTTTTTTTTAAATCATTACCCAATATGCGCCAACCTGTGGTGTTCCCCCTTACCAAAACATCGGGTGTGTGGCTGGTGGAATCATGAAGTGGTGTGAAAACAGCAACTACGGGGTAATAAAAAGAACAATTTTTCTTCTACTAGTTAAGCCATCAACCTATGGTGCGGTGGGAGGTCAATATACACGGAGTGGTTATATTGACTTGTCTTTTTTGGTGACTTTTTTTGACTAAGAAAAAAAGTTACTCGCCGAAGGCTATAACGAAAATATGCTGCTATTGAGCACAAAATGAATGAGTAATATTCATAGTATTTAGGATTAAATAAAACTTGTTGGTCATCCCGAATGTTCGGGAGACCCAACAAGGGTGAATGTTCAAGAAAAAATTTACATAAATTTATTTCGCTACCTTTACCCTCGGATCTAAATACGCATATAAAAAGTCGGTCAAAATATTGATCAACACAAATACCAACGCGATATACAGCACACAGCCCATCACTACCGGAATATCAAAACTTCGTAAGGCATTTACCGTCAAAGATCCTAATCCATTGCAATGGAGCACTTCCTCCACAAACATCGCCCCTGCCAACAAAGAGGCAAACCAGCCTGTAACGGAAGTCGCTACGGGCGTCAATACATTTCGTAAAGTATGCTTGAAAATCACTACCGTTTGACTCAATCCCTTAGCCTTAGCCGTTCGTATATAATCTTGACCCATCACATCTAACATGGTACTTCGAGTAAGTTGCGAAATTATCGATATAGGCCTTACTCCTAGCGCTAAAACGGGGATAATCAGGTTTTTCCATACAAATATTTTATCACCATAATCATCTAATTCAATCAAGGACCCCGTGAAATTCAAGTGGGTATAGGCTCCTAGCATATTTACCAAGACCAATAATAAAATCATCGCCGAAAAATAAGAAGGTTGCGATATCCCTAAATTAATAATGACTAAAATACTATTATCAATCCAAGTATTCTTCTTCAATGCCGACCAAACCCCCAATAAAACCCCGATAATTGCCCCAAATATAGTAGCGCAAATAGCCATGATTAAGGTGCTCAATAATTTGCTTTTTATCAATTCTATAACAGGCTTTCCATTTTGGTAAGAAGTGCCTAAAAAGGGTTTCTTTAAAGCGATGACACAACAAGACACATCTACTTTTTGATATACTTCATACATTTTATTATCTAAAAACAAATGACTCGCGCTGTTTTTACGATGATATGAAATAGGGGATATATCGTTTAAATAGAGTAAATAGCGCTTCCAAGAAGGTAAATCTAATCGAAACTCTTTTTCCATTTGAGCAACAGAAAGCGCATCGGTTCGTTGCCCCATGGTCATACGTGCACTATTTACTGGAATGATATTAAACAATAAAAACAATATGGCTATAATACCATTCAATACTAAAAAGCTATAAACTATTTTATTAGCAAAGTATTTAAACATGCAGTAAAGATAAGGTCTAAAATATTATTTAATAAATTTTGTACTCAAAAACGCTGTTTTGCCCTTAAATTTGTATTATTACTAATGAAGAAACGAATCAAACCATTCTTTTTATTTCTTTTGCTCTTGGCATTTGGCTTTGGACAATCTGCACGTGCCGCTTATATTTTTATCCCGATGGATGAGTCGCAAGCCAATCATTTAAAAGCCTATGGTATTGCCTTCTGGATTCTACAAAATGGTGGGGAAGCGGATTGGTTATTGAATTATAAAGGGGGAAGTTTTGCTACCAAACAAATCGCCAATATCGAAAGTGAATGTGTGGTACGAGGTGTCACTTATCAAATTATTGCGGATGCGCAATACACAGCTATTCTCAGTCAAATAGCCGACCCTGAAGTAAATGCGGATGTAGTAAAATTAGAAAAAGCACCTAAAATTGCCGTGTATTCACCTAAAACCAAACAACCTTGGGATGATGCAGTAACCATGGTTTTAAACTATGCTGAAATACCCTATGATATTATTTATGATGATGAAATTATGAGTATGAAATTGCCGATGTATGATTGGTTGCATTTGCACCATGAAGATTTTACGGGTCAACAAGGAAAATTTTATGCGCAGTATGCCGGCGCTGATTGGTATCAAGCCGAAAAAGCTGAGAATGAAGCCATGGCTAAAAAATGGGGATTTAAAAAAGTAAGTCAGTTGAAATTAGAAGTAGCGAAACGTATCAAAGAATTTGTAAGTGGGGGCGGCTTTTTATTTGCGATGTGCAGTGCCACCGATTCGTATGATATTGCCTTAGAAGCTGAAGGTACAGATATCTGTTCGGAAATGTTTGATGGGGATGCACAAGACCCGAATGCTCAATCGAAACTTGATTTTTCGCAAGGCTTAGCCTTTGAAAATTATCATTTGCACGATAATCCTTTTGAATATGAATATTCGGATATCGATGCGAACGTAGGAAGAAATATACCTAAAGATTTAGATTATTTTACACTCTTTGATTTTAGTGCTAAATGGGACCAAGTACCTACGATGTTGACTCAATGCCATACTCGAACTATCAAAGGATTTATGGGACAAACCACTTCTTTTAATGATGACTTTATTAAAAAGAATGTGTTGATCATGGGTGAAAATAAAAGTGCTAATGAAGCTAAATATATTCATGGCGAATTAGGAAAAGGCATGTGGACTTTTTATGGAGGCCATGACCCTGAAGATTATCAGCATTTAGTGGGTGATCCTAAAACCGATTTAAATTTACATCCTAACTCTCCAGGTTATAGATTGATATTAAACAATGTGTTATTTCCTGCTGCTAAGAAGAAAAAACAGAAAACCTAATTAGACGAATCTTTACTAATTAAATAATAAATCTTTTGATATTTTATTCAATAAAATATACCAACACTAATATTGCTCAATCATCGGATTCGAAGCTGTGCCGTTTATTGCATAGGTTTTGATAGTGCCATTTTCTTCTTCACAAATAATATCAAATGAGATATTATCTTTTTTAGAATTTAAATGAGTAGTAATAAAAAATAGTTGTGTATTCGTTACTTCATAAGGCTTAGATTTTCCAGGAAAATAAAATGGATCCACTTCCCAAACAGATTTACCCGTTGACTTGATTGACTTTATTTTACAAGGCTTTCCATTATTTTCAAATGCAATTGAAAATTTATTTTTGATACTTATTTCTGAATAAAATGAAATAGTAATATCACTCTCTGCACTTCTAAATATTTCATTCACTTTAAAAAGATTGGTAGCATCAATTGCTGGAAATTCAACACCCTTAAAACTTTCTGCACCTTGCATATCACCTCGATAAATAGCGTTAGGTAAACTTGCTCGATTGATATCAAATACTTGCTTTGGATGAAATTTCATAGTATCAAGATAATTCAAATAATCTACGGCATCATACATACTGTAAGCTGAAGCAGATAGATTAGCCAGGCTATCATAGCTAGCGAAGTATATATGATCTTGAAAAATAGAATCAAGCACTAAACAATATTTTTGATACTGATTGGATTGAATAATATAGACATCTCCTATTTTTAGATGCTCATTTTTTCCTATTAATAATCGTTGTTCATTCACAAAACGGAACTGTTCTTTTTCTATTTTATTTTGTTTTTTATGCAAGGTAATAGCAAAAAACAATCCCCAACATATACTCAGCAAAACAATTAATAATATGGGTAAGAAGAAAGATTTCCATTGAAAAGGAATATTTTTTTCAATAGGCAATAATACTTTTTGGAGTGCTGCATCTGGCTCCTGAATACTCCCATCTTTATGAACTACCTGCCAAAATTTATAGCTTGCATAACATTTAAGTGTATTGATTTGAAAATAGCGCTGATACAATCGTAATTCTTGAATAGTAGAATATTTACTATCGATTAAATGCAGTTCAGCTGGAGTATACGACTGAATTAAATACTGCGAAAATCCAAATTGAACATGTACCATATTAATTTATAGATTAATATTTCATTATTTTAAAAATCTGTACTTGTTGTTTCTCATCAACTACTTTTAAATAATATAATCCAGTAGCATAATTACGCAAACTGATTAGTTCTTTATCACTTGTTCCAGATTCTTTATGTAGTATTGATTTCCCAACTTGATCCACTATTTCATAAGCATTTATCGCAGTATGATTATTATTTACAAGCATTATTTCATCTGTTGTCAAGGTAGGATACACCATGTAAGTTTGATTAATATACATATTGATCCCCGCACTAATACTATCTATTTTAGCACTCACTTCCATATCATCAAAATAAAATCCATCGGCTACAGTCCCTGGATCAGTAATCAATTTCAATTGTATTTTAATTTGTTTGCCTAAGAAATCTGATAAGTCAATACTTTCTTGTACCCATTCATTTTGTATTCCATCATAGACTGGTTTATTGGGGTCTTCATTCACCGAACCTTCCACAGTATATCTGCCACATAATGGTGTAGCTACACTCGTATTAACATCCACGGCAAGTACTTGAGCATAATCGTAATTATCTTCTGTATTCCACTTACAGAAAAAATTTAAATACGCTGCAGAGGCATACGTCAAATCAATCATCGTATTATTGGTTAAGATATACGAACTATTATTGGCATAGTTGCCAGTTGGCGAATCGTGAATGGATGATGGGCCTGACACATATTGTGAAGTTGACAATCCCCAATTTCTTGAACCAGAGTTCGTCCAACCACTAATGCTTGAAGCATCTGTAGAATAAATGCTAATCAATGAATCCTCAAAATATTTATTGATGGTATCATACATTAAAACTCCATTCATATTTAATTCCCATAGATAAGAAAATGTATTGGCACTGATTAAACTGGGATTAATTGTAAAGCTTACACTATCCGTTCTTCGCTCTAATAAATCCATATTTACAAATGCTTTTGAACTAGAAGACACTGTCAAACCTGGACTTAAAGAAATACAACGCACCTGAAACGTATCGGTATTTAATAATCCTATACGTTCAATTTCAAATTTTAATTGACCAGAAGTTTCCGTATACAAAGTTTTATTTTTATCTGTCACATCTGCTACATCTAAAACCAATAATGGCATCTTAATATTTTGCCATAATAAATTCTGACAAGTTGCTGTAATTTGTGAGGAAGGCATCCAAAATGCATCCCCACATTCAGGTGTCATCGAATAATACTGATGTTTAGCGATAGAATCTCCATATCCAAAATCATCCGAATCGCCATTCACATTATATCCAACAGTTTCAAATCCAGTACCTGCTTTATATTTATTTTCTGCTATCAAATAGGCCGCAAATCTTTTAAATACAGCTGAATCTGAAGTTAAATAAGGAATATGTCCCCACGGATAAATAATATCATTGCCATAGGTATGATAATTTAAAGTAATTTCAATAGGAACTTGTGCCGTAAAATCACGAATCATTTTTGTTTCAGATTCTGAGAATGCACTCGTACCTCTATAGGTATCATTACTTGTAGTTGGCGAAGATCCAACATTATCATAGCCCCAATAAAATCCATAATTTCTGTTCAAATCCACTCCAAATGTGCCATCTCCATTATTCTTTCTATTCTTTCTCCACATCCCACCTCCACTTGGATTGGTAGTTTGATTATATAAATATCCATCTGGATTTAAACACGGTACAAAATACATCTCGGTATTGTCAACTATATTTTTAATAGTTGCATCTGTATTATAATTTTCTAAAACATAATACATATACATAACAAGTTGCGATAAAGACAATGGCTCACGTGCATGATGCAAGGCCGTATACAACACCTTGGGTTCAGCTGTCTCATTTGAATCAGGATGATCAGAAATTTTTACAATATATACTGGTCTTCCTTCAAAGGTCAATAATGAATCACTAATAGGTCGTTTTACACTAATTAGACTTGGATATTCTAGTGACATCGAATCAAGTATTTGAAGTAATTCTGCATAGGTAAAATACCCCCCCATACTTCCTAAATGCCAATGAGCAGGTAATGTTGGTAATGAAGTGGAACCTCCAAAGCAATTTAATGCTTTAGGCTGAGGATTTTCGTCTGTTGTTGAATGAGCATTCTTTTCTAGTAAATCTGCTACTATATCATCAATCAATACTTCATATGGAATAGCTGCGCGATCTAAAATCAATCGATCACTTGCCGAAAAATCAGAGGTAAAATATTTTCCTTCTTCATAGTTCCCATGGTCAAATTCTAAACCTAATGAAATTAAATCATTCATCTCTTTGGACTCGAGATGAATTTTTAGTTTCGAATATTTTTCTTGTGCAAATAACGAATAGGTGGATATAATCAAACATACCACTACTATAACTTTTCTCATATAATTTTATTTAATATTATTTTGTACAATAAATAGGGATGTTTTTTTCTGCTTCTTTACTCCCTAATTGCAAAGAATGATGCCAATCAATACAAGCATTTTCAAGGTCTGCTATATAGCGATATGCTTTTGCACGAGCATCTAAGGCCTGCCAATAATCTTTTCTAAAAGAAATGGCTTCTGTAAAATCATCGATACTTTTCTGATATTGATCTAATGAAAATTTAGCTAAACCTCTCTTATAATAAGCTTCTGGATCGTCATAAACCAACTCTATATATTTATCGTAGTATTTGATGCTTTCTTCGTATTTACTCATGTAGAAATAACATAATGCCATTCCATCTAATCCTTTTCTATGATTAGGAATTTTCTTCAATAAAAATTCATACATTTTTTTGGCTGTAGCAATATCCGATTTTGCAATATAAGCCTCCCCTAAATATGCATAGGCATCATAATATGTAGAATCTAAACTCAATACCATTTGCATATCTGCAATTGTATTATCGTTTTCACGAGTTTTAAGATACATAGCCCCACGATTAAAATAAGCCATCATATAATCAGGTTTTATCTTAATCGCCTCCGTATAGTTTAATATCGCTACGCCAAATTCATAGGAATATCCTGCTCTTACGCCTGCACTGTATAACTCAAATGCTTTTTCATCCTGTGCCACTACAAGTTTCGTTAAGAAGAGAAATAGAATGAAAATAATTTTTTCTTTCATCATAAAAAATAAATAAGCATTTTTACAAATTAAAGATACAGACAATCTCAATTATATCATATTGGAAAATTATTTTAGTATAGATCATATATTTTTCGAAATACTGAACTACCCGCTCAGCTATATCGAATTTTGGGGTGTACTTACTGGCTTAATTGCAGTTTACCTTTCTTCCATTGAAAATGTATGGAGCTGGGTGATTGGATTGATTAATGTTGTTTTATTTTTTATACTTTTTTATCAGGTACAACTGTATCCTGATATGATGTTACAAGTTTTTTATTTCATCACCAATTGCATAGGATTCTTCTTATGGAAATTCCCTAAAAAGGAAGAGGAGAATTATAACAAGGAATTAAAAATATCAAGAAGCAGCAATCGAAGTATTATTATTTATACTAGTATTTCTATACTTGCTACCCTCCTTTTAGGGAAATTTTCTAGCCATTTACATGAATGGTTCCCCAAATTATTTAGCCTACCAAGTGCATTTCCATATATCGATTCTTTTACAACGGTTTTAAGTATTTATGCTACTTTCCTATTAATGAAAAAGAAATTAGAAGCCTGGATTGTTTGGTTGATAGTAGATATAATACTATCAATTGTTTATTTACTAAAAGATATAAAACTGGTATCGATAGAATATATCATCTTCTGTGTGATTGCAGCGTATGGCTTTTATCACTGGGTGAAGACCTACCGTAAAGAAATTAAAATTTCCGAGTAAATGGAAATTCTTTACGCATTCGAATAATCAATAAAATTGGAATAAGAACATAAGGTAAATTTAGTGGTAAAAATCTACCTAAGTTTTGACAACGCCATTCTGGCTCACCAAAAAACTCCACACCAAATACAATAACCCCTGTAATAACCGAAATTGCAGTTCCATACATTATAGCTGGAACTTGTATTCGATTATAGCCTTTGTAAATACAATATGCTAAAATTAAATAAAATGGTCCATATACAAATGCTGATAAACCAGTTACCATTTGCATCCATACGGGTGGATTCATAAACAAAGGATCACATCCATTGGCATATCCATAGTTAGCTCGCGAAAACCAATTTGTTGAAGTAGCACTCATCTCCACTCCTAAGGTAGGCACTGCATCTGAAATCATAGAGGTGATAAAGAATAAACAAAACATGACGATAAAAAATATATCAATAGGTCGCTGTTTTAATGGTAAATTCTGATTCATACTAATTTGATTTTTTTATTTTTTTGATTTTGGTTTGAAAAATTTTTTTAATTTTTTCCAATCAGGAATGGTATAGGTATACTCCACTGTAATGGCTTGTGTAAGCTTCGTAAATGGGAAATTAGGTTGTGAGAGATAACCTAAATTTATACTATGATATTTGAAAAATTTATAGTTAATAGAAGCAATACAACGTACTCTATTTAATGATATACCTCTGTTGCTCAACAATAGAAATGGTTCTGCGCTTATCTCTATTTTTAATGGCTTTTTAATAGCATACGTAATTTGTAAACGCTCTCTCAGAAAATTCTGAGGGGTATGTCCTACTTCATATCTAGTGTGAAAATATTCTCTTTCATTTTGATACATATTACGTAAACTAAATTCTATTTTTTTATATTTATAAGTGAGGATTAAAGAGCCCGAAAAACGATGTAAATCTCGAATATAACTTGTGGCATATCTATAACTCAAATCAAATGCAACATATTTATTCAAATCATAGGTGATGCCACTACTGATATACGAACTTTTAAAAGCTTGCATATCATGATCGGCTCTAATTTGATAAGAGGCATCCCAAGAAAAATGTTTTTTTAAATTTTTTTTGATGCCAACTGTAGCCCACAATTCGCAATCATGTTGAATTTGAGCATAACTGATACTGTATACAATCAATATAAAAAATAAACTAAGTATTTTTTTCATCTATTAACAAAAATACTACTATTCTAGAAGAATCTATAATTCTTAGCCCAAGCCTTTTAGCTTCATATAAGATTGAATTGTAGCGTAGGCAAATGCCTCTCCTTTGTGATTGGTACAATAGACTTGATGTGTAGCTATATGCTTTCCACTTACTATCAAATGACTTTTAGCGAGTTCTAATTCTTCATCGCTGATGATAAAATCATAATAGGCAATAGACTTTACAGGTTTAATAAATTTCACTGAAACGGATTTTGTTAATACTGTTGCTTGAATACCTTTTCGTTTGAGTGCAAAATAAAACATCAATGGTAAAAAAGGATCTGCTGCACTTGCTATACTTCCTCCAAAAATAGAGTTGGCTCCATTAATATTCAAGGGAAATTTGATCAAATAAACTCGTAAGTTTTTATAGTCATTGCGCCACCAACCCAACCACATACCATTCAAAATAAATAGCGGATAAAAACGAATGAGTATTGATTGGATAAAACTTAACATAGAATTAATCACACAAAGTTAGTATTTTAAACCATTTTATATTATCTTAGTCAGAGTAAATTCATAAAAACCAACAGTATGAAAAAAATAGTATTACTATCCCTTATTACTTTATCGATTTATTCTAGCCAGGCTCAAGTTACTTGGGCTGATAATATAGCTTGTATATTGTATAGCAATTGTACCAATTGCCATAATCCTAATGGAGCTGGACCTTTTTCTTTGATGACTTATACAGAAGCTAGCACACAGGCATTGTCCATAAAATCAGCTACGCAAAGCAAACATATGCCACCTTGGTCAGCTGATAGATCTTATCGCAGTTTTGCGCATGAACGTTATTTAACAGACGAAGAATTGAATTTAATTAAAATATGGGCTGATAACGGAGCGCCTGAAGGTGTGGCAGGTCATGCACCTACACCCCCTACTTATTCAACTGCTGATGTAATCACATCCCCTGATTATAGATTACAAATTCCTACATATACCGTTAGCGGTGTGGGCGATGTTTACAGATGTTTTGTACTTGACCCAGGGACTACAATTGATGAGTATTTAACAGGATTAGAAATTATTCCTGGCAATAGAAATATCGTACATCACGTATTGTTTTTTCAAGATAGTACCACACTTCCTAGTACTTTAGATGCTGCTGATCCGGGACCTGGCTATACCAACTATAGCGGCACGGGTAGCAATGCTTCCATAATGATTGGGGCTTGGGTACCTGGACAATCACCTTATTTCTATCCAACAGGAATGGGAGTAAGAGTACCTGCAGGGGCCAAATTGATTGCTCAAATTCATTATCCTCAGGGAAGTGCAGGATTAGTCGATTCTACTAAATTTAATGTAGTTATGTCGAGTGCTCCTTTACGAAATGTGACCATTGCGGCCGCTTTAAACCATGGAACTAGTATGCTCGATGGCCCATTATATATACCCGCAAATACTGTTCGTACATTTCATTTTAGGTATAATTTACCTTTAGCACCTATCACGATATTATCTGCAGCTCCTCATATGCATCTAATCGGAAGAAGTGTAAAAGCATGGGCCATTACACCTACCAATGATACCATTCCTTTAGTGAAAATTGATAATTGGGATTTCCATTGGCAAACACAATATATTTATCGTCAACCACTCAAATTGCCTGCTGGAACTGTATTATACGGCGAAGCAACCTATGATAATACCACCGCCAATCCATTCCAACCAAGTACACCTCCACAAAATGTGTCTTTAGGTGAATCAACTACAGATGAAATGATGTTAATTTATTTTGGAGCCTTACTTAATTTCCCTGGCGATGAAAATATGATTATCGACACTAGTACTATCAAACCTACTTATGCGAATTGTAATTATAGAGCCACCGCTATTAATGATCCAGAAGAGGGTGGAAATGTTTTTGAATTTTATCCAAATCCAAGTAGTGATTTCATTGAAATCAATATGAATCAATTAGTAGATAAAATTAAAATTTTCAATGTTTACGGGGCATTGGTTGATGAACTAAATACTACAAATGCAACTAGCACCACTATTCATGTATCTACTTTCCCTAAAGGGCAATACTATATAAGTGCTTACGACAAAACAGGCATTCATACTAAAAAATTAATCATCGAATAAGCTACTATCCAATGAATAAAAAGGAGTAATTCGATTGAATTCCTCCTTTTTTTATGTCTATACTAGAATAAATTTTGCCAATTAGGTTTTAAATCTATCTAATAAGTACTATATTTGCACTCCGTTTTTTGATATTAATTTATGGCGAGATAGCTCAGTTGGTTAGAGCGCAGCACTCATAATGCTGAGGTCGGGGGTTCGAGCCCCCCTCTCGCTACTCTTCTTTTTAAATTAATAGGTAAGAATTATTTTCTACCGAATCAAGGTCACACTTCCTTTTGCTCTTCGTACTTCGTCTTTATACGACACTTCAATAAAGTATATATATACTCCTGGATTTAATAAAACGCCTTTATAATAACCGGTCCACGGCTCAGTAATATCCCACAACAATTCACCATAACGATCATAGATTTGAAATTTATCGACATGCAATACTTTCGACCCCAACATATAAAAGTTATCATTATATCCATCCCCATTGGGTGTAAAGGCATTCGGCAGAAAAAAATCAAATGGATATTTTAAGGTAATCGTTGCTGAATCGCTACTCCAACATCCATCACTTAATACATGTAAAGTATAGGTGATATCCTCATCAGGTGTACTGATGGGATTCGGACAATCCGTACAGGGGATAAACGTATTCGGTTCCCAATAAAATGAATCAACACTAGCACTTGTCATCGATGGATTGCTATACAACATCGCTGATTGCTCTGGATCAATCAAGGTATCTGGATATGCTTGAATACTTAAGGGTGGTCTTACACTTAAAGTAACGCTATTAGAAACACCCGTACATCCATTATTATCTCTCACCGTAACGTAATAGGTTCCAGCATTACTGATATCATTAGTTCTTGTGGTTATTCCATTCGACCATGCATAGCTATTATAAGCTTGTGTAGTGGTCAATTGTACCGTACCTCCTTCACAGATACTGATATTGGTATCCGGCACAATAGCGGGTAGTGGATTCGCAACCGAGCGCACACGTACCGTATCATATCTAGCACAGGTAAAATCTGCTGCACGAACAATAAATGTAAAATCTCCTAATACGCCTGCTGGTATGGATATGATTGGATTATCCGCAGAAGTCCCACTCATATAGGTTATAGCACTCGCAGGCACTGGTTGCCAAGAGATAGAACTACCTAAGGTTGTAGTTGGACTACCTCCAATCGTTACACTTCCTCCTTCGCAAACCGTTTGGTCTGGTCCTGCATTTGCTGGTGGAGAAGGTATCACTTCGATAAGGGTATCATCATCTACAAAAATATTACAGGTATCATATATTCGAACCGATACAAAGGTATCTCGCTCGGGATAAATCGTGACGACTCGTGTCGTATCACCAGTGCTCCAAACATAATGATAAGGTGGCACGCCCCATGATGGATAGGCTGTAAGTATTACTGGTTGGCCTGCACAGACGGGTGTTCGGTTAGGAGTCATATACCCTTCTAATCGACGAGCTTCAATCGTAACTGCCCACATATTACCTGTAGCACATTTATTGCCGCAGGTTTCACCACAACGCAATTCTACATTACCTAAAGTAAAATGCATTACGTAATCGGGGCATTGTGGATTCATACAATCGAGCATTCGAGGAATTAAAATAGGAGCTGCACCTGGAATGACCAATGGATCGGTGGTGACCGTACCGGGGGTATCTGCCACTCCTACTGGCAATGCGGGTGCCGATAATCCAGTAGAAGTACCACACTCGTCACTACTAAAATTATGTCGAATATCATGACGCATACAACCAGGTGCTGGAAGTGGTGGCGTACCACATGAAACACTCAATTCATTTTCATCTTCCACATCTACGTAAGTATTGATGATATCCGATTTCCCTGGAACGGTTACAGCTAAAAAATAATCGCATGAACCAATTACATTATAGGTAAACTGCATCCCAGCGCCTGGCAATCCAGATGAATTAAAATTACCTACTTTATTATACCCTGTTACCCAAGGATCAATCGTGATAGGGTATTGCGTAGAACTTGCTGTTAAATATTGAGTTGGTACTTTGGTATATAGAATTAATTTATTCCCTACTAATTCATATTCGTAATAACAAGGAAACACTATAAAATGAGCATCATACATGACTGGTTTTTCAATTTTAAAAACTAATTGATTTGCTTCATTCAATAAATCTAAAGCACCAAAATAATTGCCTTGAGCATCGATATAGTGATCTTCATTCGGCTTTACTTGTGTAATATTTGTGAGTGTAATTTCTTCTTTGATAATTAAAAAAGCAGCATTGAATTGTACTAATGGTCTATTTTTAATAATAAAATTCGTCTGTACACTCCCTTTTTTAAATTGATGAATCATATTCACTCCACTATAAGCTTCTGTAATGGCTACTCCATCATCGCCTGCAGTATAAGTGGCGCTTGCATATTGATCGGTATAATGATTTAATGCATTATCGCTTTCATTCGAAAAATAAATTTCATTCTTTGTACCATATTTCACGTTAGAAGCTGCACTTTCAATGCTTACTTCTTTAGTATGCTTATCCAGATAGGTTTTAACTGGTTGTGAAAGCGCTGCATAATAATCAGCATTCATATCTATTAATCGATAATCGATTGTCACAAACTGTTGTTGTTCGTTTAAATAATTGAGTGGAATTTTACTGGATTGTACATAAAAATGTGAAGCATCAGTACCCGTTTCAATAAAATAACGATGGGTGGCATCGCGTTTATCATATTCTTCTATACAGTTATTACAAGGGGTAAATGGCGTTATCTTTCCAAAATCAGGATTTGATAAAGCATTTGTGGAATTATATTTTTTTAAATCAGGATGATGAATGAAGGTATCTTTACTAAAGCTAGTATAATTATTCTTCACTATTGATTTTAATGGCGCTTGTCCATAACCCAATTGTAAAAAAATAAATATTAAAAAAGTTAGTAAAGTATATTTCATTCAAATGCTTTTGTTCTCATCAACCAATGAAAATCACATAGTCAAATATACTAAAGAATATAGAGAATCTAAAGCAAAATTATGAGGCCACTGTTTCTTTGCTGCCTACAATCGTTTTTAGTTTTTCTATCACAAAATCGATTTCTTCTTTTGTGGTATATCTAGAAAAAGAAAAACGAATTCCTTTACGTGCAGGATCTGCTTTAATCGCATTTAATACATGCGAACCGGTATCTGCGCCGCTACTACAGGCACTACCGGCACTAGCTGCAATTCCATTGATATCTAAATTAAACAATAAGGTTTCATTTTTATCTGAAGGCGGGAAAGAAACACTTAATACGGTATAAAGGCTGTTATCACTGATATCTCCGTTAAATTTAATATCCTCAATGCTCTCTTGTAGACGTGTAATCATATATTTTTTCAAGGATAGAATATGATTTTTATGCTCGTCAAAATGCGCATAAGCATCTTCAATCGCTTTGCCTAAACCTATTATTCCATACATATTTTCAGTACCAGCACGCATATTTCGTTCTTGCGCTCCTCCATGAATAAACGATTTAATCTTCGTATCTGCATTTATATAGATAAATCCAGCTCCTTTCGGACCATGAAATTTATGTCCTGAACCCGATAAAAAATTAATTTTTGTTTTTTGTAAATCAAATGGATAATGACCAATAGTTTGTACGGTATCACAATGTAATAAGGCTCCATGTTTACTACATATTTCGGCTAATTTTTCGATATCAACCATGGTTCCAATCTCATTATTCGCATGCATTAAACTTACTAATGTAGGCTCATTGATTTGGCTTAAAAGTTCTTCTAAATGTTGTAAATCCATTTGCCCTTTATCATTCACACGTAACAAATGAATCGTAGCTAAGTGATTTTCCTCTAAATAATCAGTAGTATGAGAGACACAATGATGTTCAATAGGCGAAGTGATTACATGTTTAATCCCTAAATCACGAACGCTACACTTAATAGCCATATTATTAGCTTCTGTGCCACTTGAGGTGAAAAATATTTCTGCAGGTGAACAATTTAATGCTTTGGCTACTTGCTTTCGTGCTGTTTCAATAGCGGCACGAGTAGTCCTACCAAATGAATGAATCGCAGATGGATTTCCAAAATTTTCTTTCATAAATGGAATCATCACTTGTAATACTTCATCACTTAGTGGAGTTGTAGCGGCATTATCTAAATATACTTTCATCTGTTTAATTTAAGCAATGTAAAATTAACGAAAAAGCAGGAGATTATCATAACGATTCAAGTAGAAAATTCGGTTATAATAAAAACGAAATCATTATAATTGAAACCAATACGTAAATTTAATTTGGAAAGCTCGTTGACGTTTCGCTAACAAATTATCATAGATATCGGTATAAACGATAAACAAATCAGACATAGGCTTGAATCGCCATTGCAATCTGGTGTTTAAATTAAATACTTTTTGTTGAGTATTATACTGAACGATATTATTAAAAAATAAATTTTTACTAAAGGTAATTTCTAATCTGCTACTCAATAAAGTTAAACTGATATTTTCTCCATTTCTAAAAAATTCATTACGAGTAATAGAGGCATTAATATAACCGTATGGTTGAAATCTATAGGATATCCCCGCACCATAACTTATAGTCTTTCTATCAAAATAAGTACCTCCAGATAGATTCATAGTATAAGTAAAGCGTTTTCTAATATTTGATGCATAATTTAAGGTTGCATTCGTATACACATAATTTCCTGCTTTTATGGGATAATATTTATTGCCCGACACATCAAAATCTCTAGTTAATCGTGTTTGTATATTACTTATAGAAAATGACATGGTTGAAGTATTCAGCCACAATAAGGTGCTAGTAAAACGATTGATTCTATCGGTACTGTTTTTAGAATCGGTGCTCCAATATTGACTGTAATAAATACCATTTGCCCAACTGAATATTTTTTTACTTTTCTTAAAATAAGTGGTATAATTTATCGATGGTTCTAATCGAAAATAACCAACTCTTGGAACAAAGCCTACTTCAGCATTATAGAGCTTGCCTACGTATTCATGATTCCATTGAATGCTCCATTTAGAAGTAGTATAAGCCAACCAGCTTGCATTGGCATTTGCATCAATATTCAATTTTGTATTAATAGAATGATGATAAAAAATACGACCATTCCAACGATTATTCTTACTGTACAAATTAAAATCTAATCCCAGCACTGAATTACTTTGTTTTTTTAATTTTTCGTTTTTATCTATTCCTAATTTGTTGACGAAAATAAATCCGATATTACTTCTATCAAAAACCCTGCGTTGTATAGCTGCTACTATAAAATTTTGAATAGGAACATTTACATGTTCTTCCTTTTTATTGCTCATCATATCCATCAAACCAATTCGCCAGTTTTTATTAATACTGCCGCTAAGCCTTGCTCCTGCTATAATAGGTATTTGCTGCCCTTTATATAATCCAATTCGTCTACTAAAAAAGGGACGAATTTTGCTAAAGCCAAACCCATCAAACAAATCACTATTCTCAATAAAAAATTGTCTGCGTTCTGGTAAGAATATTTCAAATCGATCTAAGTTCACTACTTGATCATCAATTTCTATTTGAGAAAAATCTGGATTAGCCGTAATATCTAAATTTAAGGAAGACGTAATTCCAATCTTGGTATCAAATCCTGCACTGGCTAAATTAGTAATATGTGGATAGGGTTTTAACAAATAATTATAGGAAGCACCACCTGTAACATATGGTATAAAAACAATATTTGCTCCATTCTTCTGAGGTGCTTCTGCAAAATGCATGGTGCCTGTAAATCCTAAACTAGAGGTATTAAAATTTAATGGAATGGGATGCCAAGTAGAAACTTCATTATTTTTTAAATCAATTCGTGCCATATTAATTCCCCAATCAGTTGTATTTTTTTTGAAGCGTAAAGTTTTAAAAGGAATTTTCATCTCCACACTCCACCCATTTAATTGTTTTTTTACTTCGCTATACCAACTATTATCCCAAGCTGTGGTAACTCCAGATCCTCCTCCCTGTGCTACCAAACCTTCACGCTGTGCTCCTAATGCATTCACCCCAAAACTAAACCCGTTTATTTTATCATTCAATGGAGATATCGTAAATATAAACGCATCAGAATTTTTAATTGAAAAATCTCTTTTTAAAGATTGAACTATTAAAGGCTTCTTAACCGTATCAATCATAAATGCATAAACATAAATACATTTTTTATCATAACAGACTTGAACTCTTGTCTGGTTTTTAGCAAGTGCAGTATCTGTTGGATAATTTTGAGTGAATGCTTGTATACTTGGTAAAGATTGCCAAATCGGCTCATTAGCGAATCCATCAATTTGAAAATTACTAGTAGCCTTTTTTATTGGATACTCATATTGTGCATGCAACGGAAGTTGATATACAAAAAGTAAAAAAGAAATAAAGAGTTGGAATTTTTTCATGTGAATTCGTTATAAAAGAGCTTACCCTTTCTTCTTTACTTTGTATTTCATCTGTATTAATAAATCAAAAATTTTGTCTTTTAATTCCCCTTGAATAAGAATCATTCCTTCTTTGACTGAGCCACCACATCCACATTTATTTTTCAATTGTTTTCCTAGTGATTCTAAATCTTCAGTGCTGCCAACAAATCCTTCAATTAAAGTAACTGATTTACCTGCACGTTGCTTGCGATCTATTGACACATACAACAATTGTTTTTCTGGCGCAAGAGTTTCATGCTCACTCTCATCATTAAATTGATAATTGAAATTAGGATCAGTAGAATATACTACCCCTATCTTATCTTTACTTTTCTTACTCATCTAACTAAAAATATTATGAATTGGCAGGTGCTTTTTTAATAAATTTCCATAAGAAATATACAGGTATACCTATAGCCACAATCACTAAACTGCCTACTGCAAATTCCTGTTTGTAGATTAATAAATTATAACAAAATGCAGCCGCTAATAAAATATATAATGCTGGTAAAATAGGATATCCAAAGGCTTTATAAGGACGCTCTGCATCTGGTTTTTTATAGCGTAATACAAACAAACCTGCAATAGTTAAAATATAAAATAATATTACAGCAAACATCACATAGTCTAACAAATCTCCATATTTACCTGAAAGACATAATGCTGATGACCATATAAACTGGACCCATAAAGCAAATTCAGGCACTCCATTTTTATTGTCATTTTTCATTTTATCGAAAAACAAGCCATCTTTCGCCATCTCTTGATAAACTTTTACTGACGATAAAACAATACTATTATTACAACCAAATGTCGATATCATTATTAATACCGCCATAATAATTACTGCAGGATTTCCAAAAATTTGCATCGCTGCTGCTACACCTACGCGATCTTGTGCAGCAAACTGAATACCTGCAGCCATCGTATCAGTTGCACCAGGTGTACCATGAATAGGCAATAAAAACAAATAAGCCACATTTGCTAGAATATATAACAAACAAACGATTAATGTTCCAAACAATAAACTTAAGGGAATATTTTTTTTAGGATTTTCAATATCACCAGAGATAAAAGTTACATTATTCCAAGCATCACTGCTGAATAATGAACCCACTAAACCAACACCAATAGCACTCACTAATGCCATTCCTGTTAAGTCAATAAACTTCCCTGAGCCAGAATCAAATTTTTGTGCATGCCATGCATCTTGCCAATTCAAATTCCATAATTCCATTTTACCAAAAACAAAAATTCCTAATACAATCAATCCAAATAAAGCAACTAATTTCGTACTGCTAAAAATTTCATTTACTAACTTACCGTATTTTAATCCTGCTCTATTGATCAAAGTCAATACAAGGATAGATGCAATACCTGTTATTTGTGCTGCATTAATGGCAAATTTATCAGTGATTTGAAAAAGAATATTGTTCTCGCCAAATTCCGGAACCAATACGCTAGCAAACTTAGCAAAAGCTACAGCCACAGCAGCAATACTTCCACATTGTATTACCACGAATAAAGTCCAACCATATAAAAATGCTGTGAACGAATTGAATGATTCTTTTAAATAAACATATTGACCACCAGCTTTAGGCATCATCCCTGCTAACTCTCCATAACTAAGAGCAGCCAATAAAGTCATTAATCCTGAAATGAGCCAGAGCACAATCAACCAACCTGAACTACCAACGGTAAGGGCCATGTCGCTACTCACAAGAAAAATACCCGAACCAATCATACTGCCCGCAACAATGAGCGTAGCATCAATAAAATTAAATTTTTTCAATTGTAAATTTTGGGTTTATTTATTTTCTGGTTTATCTGTATTATTCAACTTGCTATTTTTATATCCATAGAAATAATAAATTGCTAAGCCAATTAATAACCAAACGATTAATCTTATCCATGTATCTAATGGTAAGAATACCATCATAAACAAACAAGTACCAATTCCTAAAATAGGAACTAATGGAACTAAAGGCGTTTTAAATGCTCTTGGTACATCAGGCATTTTTACACGCATTACCCAAACACCTGCACATACTAATATAAAGGCAAATAAAGTTCCTATACTAGTCATCTCTCCTACTACTCTTCCAGGAACAAATGCTGCAAACAAACTCACAAATACTAAAAATAATAAATTACTTTTTGCAGGTGTTCTAAATTTAGGATGTATATCACTAAATATTTTAGGGATTAATCCATCTTTACTCATACTATAAAATACTCTAGTTTGACCCATCAATAACACCATAATCACCGAAGAATATCCAGCTAAAATAGCTACAATGATTGCTTTGTTTAACCAAGGAAAATCTGGAACAACTACTCCATCTGCTCCTGCTTTACCCATATGCTCAATCGCAATTGCTACTGGTGCAATACCATCTTTACCCGAAAATGAAGTATAAGGAGTCACACCTGTCATTACATGAGCAAACAAAATATATAATACTGTACATATAGCTAATGAACCCAAAATACCTATAGGCATATCACGCTTCGGATTCTTGGCTTCTTGAGCCGCAGTACTCACCGCATCAAATCCTATATAGGCAAAAAACACAATCGCTGATGCTCGAATAATTCCACTAAATCCAAACTCTCCGAAGTTTCCATTATTTTCTGGAATATAAGGAGTATAATTTGCATAGTTGATATATCCCCATCCAACAATAATAAATATCAATACTACCATCACTTTTAATGCTACGATAAACGCATTGAATTTAGCACTTTCTTGTGTACCTTTTATTAAGAGCAAGCTCATCAATATCACTATTAATACGGCAGGTAAATTTACGATTCCTCCATCCCAGGGTCCGCCTAATAAGCTTTCTGGAATATGTACCCCAAATCCTTGCATAAATTTATTGAAATATCTACTCCAGCTAATACTTACTGTAGCAGCACCAACGGCATATTCTAAAACTAAATCCCATCCAATAATCCATGCTAATAATTCTCCCATCGTAGCATAAGAGTATGTATAAGCACTTCCTGCAACAGGTATCATCGATGCAAACTCTGCATAACATAAACCAGCAAATGCACATCCAAATGCGGCTACAACAAATGATAAAGTAATTGCCGGACCAGCATTAGTTGCTGCCGCACCACCTGTTATGGAAAATAATCCAGCTCCAATAATAGCCCCAATTCCCAATGCAATTAATGACCAGGGTCCCAAACTTCTTTTTAATCCAGATTCAGTTTCCTTTGATTCATGCATTAATTCTGTAATATTCTTCTTTCTAAATAGGTTTAGCATAAATTTTTTGTGTTTTGAATAGATAATTTATAATTACAATGAGTGAAAATAGATAAAAAAATTTAATTTATATAATATTAAACTTTTTCAGTTTCTTTTTTGGCAAATACTTCTTTTGCAATACCATATAAAAATGGTAATACAGAGATAATTAATATCGTTGTAGTGATTTTTTTAAAGTGCTCTTGAACCCAAGGAATACTACTTAAAAAATATCCTCCTAATAAAAAGGGTGTTACCCAAGCGATAGCTCCTATAATAGTATAACTAATAAATTTTTTACGATCCATATAACCGATTCCTGCAACGAATGGAACAAAAGTTCTTATAAATGGAGTGAAACGACCAATGATAATAGCAAAGGCTCCATTCTTTTCATAATATTTATGCGTACTTTCTAAATGTTTCTTTTTTATAAAAGGGATTTTTTCTTTTTCTAAAATTGAAGGACCTAACCATCTACCAATACTATAATTTACAATATTGCCAAATACAGCAGCTAATACCAAAATAGCAAATAATACATAAATATTTAATCCTCCTAAACCAACTACTATACCTGCTCCAAATAACAAAGAATCTCCAGGTAAAAAAGGAGTAACAACAAATCCTGTTTCTGCAAATATGATGATAAACATAATTAGGAAAATCATATTTCCATATTGGTTGAATAAGCCTTTTAATAATTCTAAATCACCTAACTGATGCAAAAAATCTAAAAACGTATGTATTATCCCCATAAAGTATATTTGATGAACAAACCTACATAATTTTTTATAATTCTATTTAGCCTAAATAAAAAAGAGTCACGTATTTGACGTGACTCTTTTAAAATAATTTATATTAAATATTATTTACTACTTAAGGCAGCACCTAAATATTCTCGGTTTAATCGTGCAATATTAGATATGGATATCCCTTTTGGACATTCTGCTTCACAGGCACCCGTATTGGTACAACTTCCAAATCCTTCTTCTTCCATTTGAGCTACCATCGCAAGTACTCTACTTTTTCTTTCTGGTTGCCCTTGAGGTAATAATGCATATTGGGATACTTTTGCAGACACAAATAACATGGCACTTGCATTTTTACATGCTGCTACACATGCTCCACAACCAATACATGCGGCACTGGTGAAAGATTCATCTGCATCATCTTTAGATATTGGTAAACTATTTGCGTCTTGTGCGTTACCCGTATTTACAGATACAAATCCTCCAGCTGCCATAATTCTATCAAATGATGAACGATCTACTGCTAAATCTTTAATTACAGGAAATGCAGATGCTCTCCATGGTTCTATAACAATGGTGTCGCCATTTTTAAATGAACGCATATGTAATTGACAAGTAGTTACTGCATTTTTTGGACCATGTGGTCTACCATTAATATACATACTACACATACCACAAATCCCTTCTCTACAATCATGATCAAATGCTACAGGTTCTTTACCTTCTACAATTAACTTCTCATTTAATACGTCAATCATTTCTAAAAAAGACATATCAGGAGAAATTCCACTGATTGGATATGTTTCAAATGAACCTTTTGTTTCAGTGTTTTTTTGTCGCCAAATTTTTAGCGTTAAATTCATATCACCGTGACTCATATTCTTTATATTTTTTCTTAATTTATTTTTCTTCTAATCTTTTAATTTCAAATCTGCTAATTCTCAAATTTGCTAATTAATTATTTATAACTTCTTTGAGCAATCTTAATATTTTCGTATTTCAATTCCTCTTTATTCAATGTCCATTCTCCTACTGAGTTATATTCCCAAGCAGCAACATAAGCATAATTCACATCATCTCTGTTTGCTTCTCCTTCTTCTGTTTGATACTCTTCTCTAAAATGTCCACCACAACTTTCATTTCTATTTAAAGCATCTTTACACATCAATTCTCCTAACTCAATAAAATCAGCAACTCTACCTGCTTTCTCTAACTCAGGATTAAATTCATTAGCTGAACCAGGTACACGTAAATCTTTCCAAAACTCCTCACGTATTGCTCTTACCTCTGCTATTGCTTCTTTCAATCCTGCTTCATTTCTAGCCATACCACATTTATCCCAAATTATTTTTCCTAATTTCTTGTGGAAATAATCTGCTGATTTGGTACCTTTAATATTCATCAATTTTTCAATCTGGCTTTGTACATTTTTTTCTGCTTCTACAAAAGCTTCATGATCTGTTGAAATAGCTGAAGTTCTAATTTCATTTGAAAGATATGCACCTATAGTATATGGTATTACAAAATAACCATCAGCTAAACCTTGCATCAATGCAGATGCTCCTAATCTATTCGCGCCATGATCTGAGAAATTCGCCTCACCTAATGCATATAATCCTGGAACGGTAGTCATCAAATTATAATCAACCCATAAGCCTCCCATCGTATAGTGTACGGCTGGGTATATTCTCATTGGCACTTCATACGGATTCTCATCGGTGATTTGTTTGTACATATCAAATAAGTTACCATACTTTTCTTTTACTACATCTTTACCTAGACGCACTATTGTCTCTTCATCTGGATTATGAATATTTTGCTTCGTAGCTTCTACTCTACCATATCTTTTCATATTAGCAGCAAAATCTAAATATACCGCCATTTTTGAAGTACCAACACCGTAACCTGCATCGCAACGCTCTTTTGCTGCTCGAGACGCCACATCACGAGGTACTAAATTACCAAAGGCTGGATATCTTCTCTCTAAATAATAATCTCTTTCTTCTTCAGGAATATCAATCGCTTTACGAGTATCTCCTTGTTTTTTGGGAGTCCAAATTCGTCCATCATTACGTAATGATTCTGACATCAATGTCAATTTAGATTGATGATCGCCACTCACTGGAATACAAGTAGGATGAATTTGTGTAAAACAAGGATTAGCAAAATATGCTCCTTTTTTATGTGCTTTCCATGCTGCTGTCACATTGCTTCCCATAGCATTGGTCGACAAATAAAATACATTTCCATATCCACCAGTACATAATAATACGGCATGTCCAAAATGTCTTTCTAATTTTCCTGTTACTAAATCTCTAGCTATAATACCTCTGCACTTGCCATCAATATTCACCACATCTAACATTTCATGTCTGGTATATGATTTCACAGTACCCATACCCACTTGACGTTGTAATGCACTGTAAGCACCTAATAATAATTGTTGACCGGTTTGACCAGCTGCATAAAAGGTACGTTGTACTTGAGTTCCACCAAATGAACGATTGCTTAATAATCCACCATATTCACGTGCAAATGGCACCCCTTGTGCCACACACTGATCAATAATATTTCCACTTACTTCTGATAAACGGTGTACGTTTGCTTCTCTTGCTCTATAATCTCCTCCTTTAATAGTATCATAAAATAATCTATAGATACTATCTCCATCATTTTGATAATTTTTTGCTGCATTAATACCTCCTTGCGCTGCAATAGAGTGAGCTCTACGTGCAGAATCTTGAAAACAAAACACTTTTACTTTATACCCCATTTCTGCTAAGGATGCTGCTGCTGACGAACCAGCTAAGCCAGTTCCTACTATAATAATTTCAATATTTCTTTTGTTCGCTGGATTAACCAATGGAACTGTAGATTTATACTTCGTCCACTTTTCGGCTATATTGCCTTCTGGAATTTTGGCGTCTAATTTTTGACTCATATATATTATCTATTAGATTTTCGTTTATTAATAAGGAATATAACCATGTATTCTTAGATATAAAATCACAGGAATTACTGCAAATAGTAATGGAACTGTGATTGAATAAATCACTCCTAATCCTTCTATAATAGTATTATATCTTGGATGATTTAATCCTAATGTTTGAAATGCACTTTTAAAACCATGCAATAAATGATATCCTAATGAAATCTGAACTAATGCATATAGTATTACAATCCATAATTCATTAAATGTATATAACATAAACTGATATAAATTATGAGACTCTTTTCCATCTAATTCATAACCTGTAAATCTATTAGGAAACCAAAAATGGGATAAGTGTATAATTAAAAACATTAATAATAAGGTTCCTAATATTCCCATAGAACGACTATACCATTTACTGTTTGCATTTGCAGCACTTACTTCATATCCGTTTTTACGTGCTTTTCTATTTTGTAAAGTCAATACCAATGCATCCAATATATGTATGATAAACCCTACGAATAATCCAACTTCTAAAGGCTTTATCACTGGCAAATCCATGAATTCAGCAAGTTCGTTAAAGGTATTCCCACCATCTGGAATTAATGCACATAGATTGATACTCAAATGCACCAGTAAAAAAAGAATAAGAAATAAGCCCGAAAGACCCATGATGTATTTCTTGACTACTACGTTTTTAAAAATTCCTTTTTGATTCATATATATAGAAATTATGTTTTTCTGTTCCGAATATTCGAATTGATTCGCAAATTTACATAAATATTAAAAAAAATGAGACATCATTTTTAGAATATTCATACTTACTAACATTAATAAGAACATTTTGTTCTGCATATATATAGCATTTTAAAATCATTTTAACCTACATTAAAATTATTATCTAGCTTTACTCAATGAAAATATTACAAGTATGTAAAAAATTTCCTTATCCTCCTAAAGATGGCGAAATGATTGCAATTTTCAATTTTTCACAGTCTTTTGTATCACTGGGTCACCAACTAACAGTTGCATCTTTAAATACAAATAAACATTATTATAATACCCATTTAATTCCTGCTGAACTTCAGGCTCAAATACAATTCATTACCTGCGATATTAATACGGATATTTCCATTTCTCAAGCCACTAAATCAATCTTATTAAACAAAGCATATAATATACAACGGTTTTATTCTCCTTCATTCGAATCGCAATTAATACAACTCTTACAACATCAACAATTCGATTTGATCTTACTGGAAGGGTTACCGGTATTACTTTATCTGGAAGCCATTCGTAAAAACACCAATACACATATTACCTATAGAGCGCATAATGTAGAATATGAAATATGGGAACGACTTGCCATCAATACTTCTCACCCACTAAAAAAACTCTATTATAAAATACTAGCAAAGCAAGTCAAAGCATTTGAAAAATTAAACCTAACTAAAGTAGATTCAGTGATCTCCATTAGTAAAAGAGATGAATCTATATTACAAGCGCTAAGTAATTTTACTACTTCGTATGTAGCTCCCGCTTGTATAGATGAAAAAACTATAAAAATAGACACTACAAAAACTTCTTATAAAAGCATTTTCTTTTTAGGTGCGCTCGATTGGATCCCTAATTTAGAAGGCATTCAGTGGTTTATTGATAAAATATTTCCTAGTGTACTAAGTAGTTGTCCCGAAACTAATTTATATATTGGAGGACGGAATATTCCTACTTCATTCTATGAAAACAAACATCAAAATATCCATATTCTAGGTGAAATTAAAGAGGTAAACGAATTAATGAATGCACATCAAATAATGATTGTGCCACTTTTAACTGGTAGTGGAATGCGTATTAAAATAATAGAAGCCATGTTTTATGGAAAATGTATAGTAAGCACCACTATTGGTGCTGAAGGTATCGATGATGAAAATAGTATCTACAGATGTGATAATGAATCTATATTTGCAACTGAAATTATTCAATTACTGAATAACTCCTCTTTACAAATGCAAAAAGGTGAAAAAGCAAAAAGAATTGCTCAGAACAAATACAGTGCACTTCAAGTAAGTAGCCAATTACTTAGTTATTTTCAAAAAATAATTCCTGCAAATTGATTAACTTACTAATTATATTAATTATTGCTTGTAGCTTTTTTATTTTTTATAGCTACTTATTATATCCTATAGTATTAAATCTTCTTGTAAAAAACAAACAATTTAATCATTTACAATACCATAATACAGATACACTTCCAACTATTTCCATTTTGTTTTCCGCATTAAATGAAGAAAATATTATTGAAAAAAAAATACACTCTCTATTTAATACCTCTTATCCACTAGATAAATTACAAGTATACGTAGGCTCTGATCAATCTACAGATAATACAGATGAAATCTTGAAAAGATTAACTACACAATACCCATCTCTTCATACATTCTTTTTTGATACTCGTAGAGGAAAAGCCAATGTGTTAAATGAAATAAAAAAACATATTCCTTCAAGTACTGATGTGATCATACTTACTGATGCCAATGTTATTTTTACACCAACTACATTATTTCACCTAGCTAAACATTTTAAAGATCCTTCTATAGGTCAGGTTGGCGCTAATATTATTAATGAATTTGATAAGAATAAAGCTATTGCTCAACAAGAAAGTTTTTATATTCAACGTGAAAATCATATTAAATATTTAGAAGGTCTTTATGATGGCTCTATGATTGGTGCTTTTGGTGCTTGTTACGCTATAAGAAAAGATTTACTTATCGAATTTGAATCTACCTATTTAATGGAAGATTTTTATCTATCCCTTGCCGTTCTAGAAAAAAAATTCAAAGCGATTTTAGATAAAGAGGCTATATGTTATGAAGATTTACCCGGAAATATTGAAGAAGAATATAAACGTAAAAAAAGAATATCTGCAGGTAATTATCAAAATATGATGGCATATCCTAGTTTATTTTTTAATGTTTTCACTAAAGTTGGATTTTGTTATTGGTCGCACAAAATTTTAAGATGGGCTACTCCTTTCTTTCTCATAATCATATTAGTATGTATTTTATCTCTTTACATACTGAACTTTTTACCAACTTTTTTGATTACTAGCATTATCGCTTTAAGTGTGTTTTTTTGGGTAATAGATATTATTATGGAAAAAGCTCACAAGCAAATTGTAATTTTGCGTTTTGCTAGATATTTTATACTGATGAATTTAGCAATGCTTCAAGGATTTTTTATGTACTTAAAAGGAATTAAAACAAATGTCTGGACACCTACAAAAAGAGAAAACAACTAAAAAAAATACCAGCGTATTAGATACCATTGAAAGCGCTATTGCGGATATTAAAAAAGGCAAATTGGTGATTGTAGTGGATGATGAAGATCGTGAAAATGAAGGTGATTTTATAACTGCTGCCCACAACGTCACTCCAGAGATAATCAATTTTATGAGCACTCATGGTAGAGGACTCATTTGTGCTCCTCTTATTGAAGATAGATGTGATGAACTCGGACTGGAATTAATGGTTGGTAAAAACACGGTATTACATCAAACAAATTTTACCGTATCTGTTGATTTAATTGGTGATGGTTGTACAACAGGTATTTCAGCTCATGATCGAGCTAAAACAGTACAAGCGCTTATCGATCCTAATTTAAACCCTGATGCTCTTGGTAAACCTGGCCATATATTTCCACTTAAAGCTAAAAGAGAAGGTGTATTGCGTAGAGCAGGACATACAGAAGCAGCTATTGATTTAGCTCGTTTAGCTGGATTTGAGCCAGCAGGTGTGCTTGTTGAAATTTTAAATGAAGATGGTTCTATGGCTCGTCTTCCTCAATTGTTAAAAGTTGCTCAGAAACATAAACTAAAAATAATTTCAATCAAAGATTTAATCGCTTATCGATTGAAAAATGAAAAGTTAGTTGAACGTGAAGTAGAAGTTGATCTACCCACTAAATTTGGACATTTTAAGTTAATCGCCTATAAACAATCAGTAAATGAAGAAGTTCATTTAGCTATTGTTAAAGGGACTTGGAAAAAAAATGAAGCTGTTTTAGTGCGCGTACACAGTTCATGCGAAACAGGTGATATTCTTGGATCACTTCGATGTGATTGTGGAGACCAACTTGCAAATGCTTTACGTATGATTGAAAAAGAAGGGAAAGGGGTATTATTATACATGAAACAAGAAGGAAGAGGGATAGGTTTAATTAACAAACTTAAAGCTTATAAACTTCAAGAAAATGGACAGGATACTGTAGAAGCAAATTTAAGTCTTGGTTTTAAAATGGATCAACGCGATTATGGAATCGGGGCTCAAATTCTACGTGATCTTAATATTTGTAAAATGCGTCTTCTATCTAATAATCCTAAAAAAAGAATTGGATTAATTGGTTATGGACTAGAAATAATTGAAAATATTAATATCGAGATTCATCCCAATCTTTACAACGAAAAATATCTGAAAACTAAAAGAGATAAAATGGGTCACGAAATCTTGAAAAAAGCTAAATAAGATTATAGCATAATCATATCTAAATTAAAATCTTTTAGTGATCTTAATTTGATATCTGCTAACGCAAATTTTTCATTCGTATAATTAGAAGGCTCAGGTACTACAATACTATGCATATGTGCTGATTTTGTTGCTATCATCCCAAAAATTGAATCTTCAAATACCGTACAATGTCTTGGCAAAACATTCATCCTATGTGCTGTTTCAATAAATATAGCAGGATGAGGTTTGCCATGACTTACTTCTTCTCCTGAACAAATCACTTTAAAAGCATCTTGGATTTGTAATCGTTTTAAAACCGTATGAATTATAATTTGTGCGCTACTACTTGCTAATGCTATTTGCAATTTAGTTTTATGCAACTTTTCAAGTACCTCAAAAAAACCTTCCATGGCTACTCCTTTACTAGAAATATGACTACATACAGATTCAATAATTTCATTACAAACTAGTTCTTTGCTTTTTACTTGCCAAGGCTTGTTTTGATACCATAATTCTACTACTTCATCTATTCGTAATCCAGTTGTAGCAGCACACATTTCTTCAGTAGCAATAAAACCAAGTGAATTGAAAACATCAATCATCGCCATTCTCCAATAAGGTTCTGAATCTATAATTAAACCATCCATATCAAAAATGACAGCTTTTGTCTCTTTCATTCTATCTAAATTTATACAAAACTAAAAAAGAAAGTCCAAGCAAATGCTCGGACTTTCTAACAATGTAAAAAATGAAATTTATTATTGCTTAAACGCGTATAAGAAACTAAATGGCTTACCCGGATAAATCCCTTCTATTGTAATATTTCCACTTATACCTGCAATAGCATCAGCCATATCTTGAGTGGTATTCACTTGTTTTTCATTTAAATAAGTAATGATAAAACCATTTTGAATTTCAGTATATTGTTTTAATTTCCCTTCTCTTAAGTTGGATACTCTTAAACCTCCTTTAATACCATATTTTAATGCTTCTTGTTCACTTATTGCAGTAAAGTCAGCACCTAATGTTGATACTATTTCTTTCGAATTGTCTACTGTTGAAGTACTATTAAATTTATTTTTCAAAGTTACAATGGTAGTTAATGTTTTTCCATCTCTGATATATTCCACATTAATTTTATCGCCAGGTCTATATTTACCAACTTGCTCTTGTAATTCAGGTGATGTTTTTATTAATACTCCGTTTATTTTTGTTATGACATCTTTTGGTTTTAATCCAGCTTCTTCTGCTGCACTTTCTTTTACTAAACTTTCAACATAGACACCTTCCGCTGAATTTAATTTAAGTTCTTTTGATAATTCATCATCTAAACTTCTTATAGTAACACCTAAATAACCTCTTTGAACAGCACCATAATTTTTTAAATCTGTATATACTTTAAATACTAAATTGGAAGGTACAGCAAATGAATAGCCTGCATAACTACCTGTTGTAGATGCAATCGCAGTGTTTATACCAATTAATTGACCTTTTAAGTTCACTAAAGCTCCTCCACTATTTCCTGGATTTACGGCCGCATCAGTTTGTATAAACGATTCAATGGCTGTATTGCTACCATCTTTTGAACCATTTCCTCCTAATAAATTAATATTTCTGCCTTTGGCACTTATAATACCTGCTGTTACTGTAGATGTTAAGTTGAACGGATTTCCTACAGCAACACACCATTGGCCCACTTTAACTGAATCACTATTCCCAAATTCAACAATTGGTAATTTGGTTTCTTCTATTTTAATCAATGCTAAATCAAAATCTTTATCTTTTCCAATAAGTTTAGCAGTATACGTTTTGTTATTATGGAGTGTAACGGTAATTTCATCTGCATCTTCTACCACATGATTATTAGTAACAATGTATCCATCAGAAGCAACAATAACTCCACTACCGCTTGCTTCTTGAGGTCGGTTAGGTGCCATTCCACCATAAGGATCGCCAAAAAATCTAAAAAAGTCATCTCCAAAATATTCTTGATAAGGATTTGTCCCTCTACCTCTATTAGCAACTGGTTTAGGGTTTATCTTGGTTTTAATGTGAACCACTGCATCAGTTGTTTTTTCTGCTGCTTCAGTAAAATCAAATGGCACAACTCCTCCAACAGGTGTTGGTTCAGGAATTGTAATGGGTAAATTAGTAGCTGAATTAGACGATTTTTCAAAAGGTAATGCTTTCCCACTTGAAAAGAATCTAAAAGAAGCTAAAGTAAAAAAAGATGTAAATAATGCTACACCTAAAATCAAACCTAAATTAAATCTTTTCATATTTCTATTTTTTTTTAATATTACAAATGTATTAAGCATTAACGCATTTTATTTATACATACTTCTTTTTTTTAAAAAGTTTAACAAAATATAATTAATTATAACATCTATGGAGTTCTACAAATATCAAGGCACTGGAAATGATTTTATCATGATAGATGATAGAACTGAATTATTTGATTCGAATGATCAAAGATTAATTGAACACTTATGTGATAGAAGATTTGGGATAGGTGCTGATGGACTAATTTTATTAAGAAATGATACGGCGTATGATTTTAAAATGATTTATTTTAATGCAGATGGCAGAGCTAGTAGCATGTGTGGAAATGGTGGCAGATGTATAGTTGCATTTGCAAAATTTTTAAATATTATTCAGCATACTACAACATTTACTGCAGTGGATGGAATTCATGAAGCAAAAATTGAAAATGATATCATTCATCTTAAAATGAATGAAGTCGAACATATACGAAATGAACAGCAACATTTTATTCTATTTACAGGTTCTCCACACTATGTTAAACAGGTAGAGAATATTGATTTAATTGATGTTTACAAAGAAGGTAATGCCATACGATACAGCAATGAATTTAAAGAAGAAGGCATTAATGTAAATTTTATTGAACTAATCGATGCTCAATATTTTAAAATTCGGACCTATGAAAGAGGTGTTGAAGATGAAACCTTTTCTTGTGGAACGGGGGTGGTTGCCTCGAGTATTGTAAGTTCAATAATTCATAACAAAAACAATACACAATTTAAAATAAGCACTAAAGGAGGTGATTTACAAGTTCAATTTGAACAACATAAAAACAAGTATAAAAATATTTGGTTGATTGGACCTGCGATGCAAGTATTTAAAGGCTATATAAATTAAAATATAATTTAATTACTTAATATTAATTGCCGCAAATCTATTATTCATAATGAAATATCCAGTTGTATCAATATTATTTCCTTTTGATGCTAATGCAATTTGTTCTTTAGTTTTTCTGTTTTTCAAACTTACAAAATTCTCTACTTTGCATTCTTCAACATTCACTATAGATATATCTTTGCGCATGTCAATTCTACTATAATTAATAGGCAATCTAGCTATGTAAGGGAAATAAGTATCAATATATTTTTTTAAGAAAGAAGTTTGTGCAATATCAGTTGCTAGTGCCACTTTGGTAAAATTATGCTGTTCGCATACTTGCATTGCAAAATAAATATTCTCGGTACTATGTTCAGCTTTTTTCTCTGTGTAAATTACGGAATCTGGAATACCTAATTCAACTGCAATTTTTTTCATAACCATAGCTTCATTATAATGTGTTGAAACGGCCGAACCAGTAAATACGATATGTTTTGTTTTACCTGATAGATACAACTGATTTGCCCACAAAATTCTCATTTTTAATACTTCATTATTGCTATTTTCAAAATAAGGAAATCCAGGTACAATAACTACATCAAAAACTTCATTTTTTGTTACAATATGCTCTTGTCTGTAAGCAATTTTATTCACTATACAACTACTTAATAAAATTACAATCAATAATGATATGAGAAACTTAACTTTCATCTATTTGGTATTTAAGTTTATAACATATTAACTATATTTTTGTTTAAATTATTATATAAATAATTAAACAATATTTGCATAAAATCTTTATACCTTTATCTATCTATTTAATCTCATATAGCTGTGAAAATAAAATTACTATTAATTGCTTTTTGTATTTTTTGCTTTTGTCAATTTAATAGCTATGCTACTCATTACAGAGCAGGTGAAATTATTTATAAACTAACAGCACCTCTCACCTATCAAGCAGATGTTATTACTTATACGAAAACATCTGGCTCTAGTGCAGGTGCAGATAGAGATACTATTCAAATTTTTTGGGGCGATGGAACAGCTGATGTAATAATACGAATCAATGGAGTTGATGGAAATGGAAATGGTGTTCCAGATGGTGAATTTGTATTCGATGATATTAAAAAAAATATCTACAGAGGAGTTCATCAATATGCAGGGATCAGACCCTTTTATCTAGTTAGTGTTGAAGATGCTAATCGTATTAATGACATCATCAATATCAATGGTGGAGGCTCCGTTAATACCCCTTTCTATGTGGAAGACACCATAAAATTTTATGATATTGCTTCTTTAGGATATAATAATTCTCCCGTTTTATTAAATCCTCCTATCGATTTTGCTAATATAAATGATACTTTTTATCATAATCCGAATGCATATGATATTGATGGAGACTCTTTATTTTTTGAATTAATGGTGCCTAAACAATCAGTATTTGCAAACGTTCCAGGCTATCAATATCCGAATGAAATTATTCCCGGTGCCAATAATAAATTTACAATTAATTCCCGAACAGGTGAAATTATATGGGGTACACCTCAAAAAGAAGGTATTTATAATATTGCCATCTTAATTCGAGAATATAGAAATCAAATACTATTAAGTACGCTAATTAGAGATATGCAAATTATTGTAAATAATTATCCTAATGATCCTCCCGTAATTATTGATGTAAAAGATACTTGTATTATTGCAGGGATGACATTAAGTGTAATTGTTTCAGCTAGTGATGTGAATTTACCTCAACAAGTTTCTTTAACAGCTTCTGGAGCACCCTTCCTTACTAGTATTTCTCCAGCAGTTTTTGATAGTGCTTTCGGCAATCCCGTAACTTCAACTTTTAATTGGAACACCAGATGCGAACATATTCGTTCACAATTCTATTCAGTAGTTTTTCGAGCAGCTGATGATTTTAGAATTGGAACTGGTAGTGGCAGTGTACGTGTGCCTTTAGTTGATTTAGAAACTTGGCTTATTAAAGTTATTGCTCCCCCTCCAACTAACTTAGTAGCCACCCCTTTTAATAATGGCATTAATTTAACGTGGGATAATCCATATACGTGTGGAAGCATTCCAAATTTTAGAGGCTTCAGCGTATGGCGAAGAATTGGTTCAAATAATTTTACCCCTGATAGTTGTGAAACAGGACTTGAGGGCAGAGGTTATACTATGATTGCTGAAAATGTTAATGCATATACTTATAGAGATTTAGATATAGTTCATGGACAAAAATATTGCTACAGAATATTAGCTCACTTCTCACAACTTAGTCCAAATGGACTTGTTACTTATGATAATGCATTAAGTATTCCATCAAATGAAGATTGTGCTGAGTTAAAAAGAGATGTTCCAGTAATAATACATGTGGATGTAACTAATACCGATATAACAAATGGTAGTATTTTTATCGATTGGGTAAATCCAATTATTCCTGATTTAGATACCATATTGTATCCAGGTCCCTACAAATATGAACTATATAAAAATGAAGGATTAGCTGGTGCAAATCCATTAAGCTTAATTCAAACTTTTACCAGTAGTTCATTTACAGGGATACTTGCTGATACTTTTTATACCGACAATTTCATAAACACTGAAGAAAAACAATATAATTATAAGGTTAATTTCAACTATCGATCTGACTCAATCGTTGGACCTACAAGTAATGCCTCAAGTATCTTTTTAAAAATTCAAGCTAGAGATAAATCACTTAATCTAAATTGGAATGAATTAGTTCCTTGGTCAAACCAATTATATTATATATATAAACAAAATAAAATCACTTTTCTCTTTGAAAAAATTGATAGTACAATAAATACTTCTTATATCGATACAGGATTACTTAACGATACATTATATTGTTATTATATTGAAAGTAAAGGCAGATATACTGGTACCAATTATCCAGAACCTTTATTAAATAAATCACAAATAGCTTGTGAAAGACCTAATGACACTATTCCCCCATGTTCACCTTTAATTACAATCACCAATGACTGTGGTAAAATTTCAAATGCTGAATGGAATGCCTCTCATTGGAAAAATTATTTAAGTTGGAATATTCCTGATGAAAGTTGTGCTTATGATATAGCTAAATATAAATTATATTATACCCCAATTCAGGGTGGAAATTTTATTTTAATTGACAGTTCTTTTGTAAAAACAGATACCAATTATACTCATGATTTAAGTAATGCCAATAGCATTGCTGGATGTTATAAATTAACGGCTGTTGATTTTTCTGGAAACGAATCTATAGATAATACAATAGTTTGTATTGATAATTGTCCTATTTATGAATTGCCAAATGTATTCACCCCAAACAATGATGGATACAACGATTTGTTTAAACCATTTCCATATAGATTTGTAAGTAAAGTAGATTTTAAAGTGCAAGATCGTTGGGGGAATGTAGTATTTGAAACCCAAAATCCAGATATTTTATGGGATGGAACGGATTATAAAACAGGTAAAAATTTAAGTGAAGGAGTTTATTTTTATACTGGGAATTATTATGAAGAAACTTTAATAGGCCCAGTAGAAAAGCCATTACCGCCAAATAAAAATGGGGGGGGCTTCATCCATTTAATGCGAAATAAATAGAAATATGTTTACAGGAATTATTGAAAATATAGGAATAGTAAAAGATATTATTCAAGAAAAATCAAATATTCATTTTTATATAGAATCATCAATTACTTCTTCTTGTAAAATTGATGAAAGTATTGCCCATAATGGGGTATGTTTAACTATAGTTGATATTCAAGAGAACATTTATAAAGTAACCGCCGTAGACGAGACACTTCAAAAAACAAATTTAAAATATCTTCAAGTAGGTCATCAGGTGAATCTTGAGCGAGCTATGCAAATTGGAAATCGTTTTGATGGTCATATTGTTCAAGGGCATGTAGATGATATTTCTACATGTTTAGATATTCAAGAAAATCAAGGAAGTTGGATTTTTACTTTTTCTTATACCGAAAAACCACAACAAATAATAGTTGAAAAAGGCTCCATCTGTGTGAATGGAATCAGTTTAACTGCTTTTGAGGTAACGGATCATTCATTCAAAGTTGCTATTATTCCTTATACATACGAACACACCAATTTAAATCAATTAAAAATGAACGATATTGTTAATTTAGAATTTGATATACTTGGAAAGTATTTAGCAAAAATGATGAAATTCAAGCTATAAAGTAAAGCTAGGAATCAATATTTTTATCCTTTAGTTATTACTTATTTCTAAATATTTACCTTATATTTGCACTCCAATTTTTATAACAAATAAGGATTCAATACTTTATGGAAAACACACTTTTATACCTAGTACCTGCAATAGGATTATTAACCTTAGTATATACCTACTTTCAATATAGATGGGTAGATAAACAAGAACAAGGTAATGACAGAATGAAAGAAATTGCCAAATACATATCAGAAGGTGCAATGGCTTTCTTAAAAGCAGAATATAAAATACTAACTTATTTTGGAATTATAGTAGCCTTATTATTAGGTGTAATGTCTATGGGAAATGAAAATTCTAGTCCTGTGATAGGATTAGCATTTATTATGGGCGCTGTATTTTCTGCATTAGCAGGTTTTGTAGGGATGCGTGTAGCAACTAAAGCAAATGTAAGAACAGCAGAAGCAGCTAAAACATCCTTATCTAAAGCACTTAAAGTATCATTTACAGGTGGTTCGGTTATGGGATTAGGTGTTGCTGGTTTGGCTGTATTTGGTTTAGGATCTTTATTTATCGTATTAAGAATGATTTTTGCTCCTAATGCTGCTGTAAATAGCGAAGAAATGGTTAAAACCATCGAAGTATTAACTGGATTTTCACTAGGTGCTGAAAGTATTGCTTTATTTGCTCGTGTTGGTGGTGGTATTTATACCAAAGCTGCCGATGTAGGAGCTGATTTAGTAGGTAAAGTGGAAGCAGGTATACCTGAAGATGATCCTCGTAATCCAGCAACTATTGCTGATAATGTAGGTGATAACGTAGGTGATGTGGCAGGTATGGGTGCCGATTTATTTGGATCATATGTAGCTACAGTTTTAGCAACTATGGTATTAGGACAAGAAACTATTGCAGTTGATAAATTTGGTGGCTTATCTCCTATTTTATTACCTATGCTAATAGCAGGTGCTGGAATTATTTTCTCTATCATAGGAACTTTCTTCGTTAGAATTAGTGACTCTGTAGGCTTAAGTACTCAAAAAGTACAAAATGCCTTGAATATGGGTAACTGGGGGTCAATTGTATTAACTGCGGTATTCTCAATCTTTTTAGTAAAATTCTTAATGCCAGCTACTATGACATTAAGAGGTTTAGAATTTACAAATAATGGAGTAATTGGAGCTATATTCGTAGGATTAGTAGTAGGTACCTTAATGAGTATTATTACAGAATATTATACTGCAATGGGTAAAAGACCTGTTATGAGTATAGTAAAACAATCTTCTACTGGTCATGCTACCAATATTATTGGTGGGTTATCAGTGGGTATGGAATCTACATTCTTACCAATTCTAGTTCTTGCTGGTGGTATTTTTGGATCCTATGTTTGTGCTGGTTTATATGGTGTAGCTATCGCAGCTGCAGGTATGATGGCAACAACTGCTATGCAATTAGCTATTGACGCTTTTGGACCAATTGCTGATAATGCTGGAGGTATAGCAGAAATGAGTGAATTACCAGCTGAGGTAAGAGAAAAAACAGATATATTAGATGCTGTAGGTAATACAACAGCTGCTACAGGTAAAGGATTTGCCATTGCTTCAGCAGCATTAACATCATTAGCATTATTCGCTGCATACGTAGGTGTAATCAATCACAATGGCTATACTTTAACAGGAATTGATATTTACAAAGCAGATGTATTAGCTGGATTATTTATTGGAGGTATGATTCCATTTATATTTTCTTCATTAGCTATAGCTGCTGTTGGTAGAGCTGCGATGAGTATGGTGGAAGAAGTAAGACGTCAATTCAGAGAAATTCCAGGTATTATGGAAGGTACAGGAAAACCAGAATATGAAAAATGTGTTGCTATCTCCACACAAGCTTCTATTAGAGAGATGATATTACCTGGTGCTATTACTATTATATCTCCTATATTAATTGGTTTTATTTTCGGACCAGAAGTATTAGGTGGATTTTTAGCAGGTGCTACTGTAAGTGGAGTATTGATGGGTATTTTCCAAAATAATGCAGGTGGTGCATGGGATAATGCAAAAAAATCATTTGAAAAAGGAGTTGATATTAATGGTGAAATATTCTATAAAAAATCTGAACCACATAAAGCATCTGTTACAGGTGATACAGTGGGTGATCCATTTAAAGATACATCAGGTCCTTCAATGAATATCCTAATTAAATTAATGTCAATTGTATCATTAGTTATTGCTCCTACTATTGCAATGCATAATTTAAGCGGTATGATCAATCCAACTAAAAATGCAGTTGTTATTGAAGCTTCTTGTCATTCAAATGAAATGCAAGGTAATTGTGAACATCACAATGAAGGAATGAATGGTTGTGGTGATAATTGCCCAGTTAAAGATTTCCCTATGACATCATGCCCTAAAGATTCAACTGCTTGTTATGCTTATGTAAAAGCTTGGGTTGATTCTAATTGTACTGCAGAAAGATGTTCTAAAGAAGGTTGTACTAAAGAACAATGTATGACTAAAATCATGAATTCTTGTCAAACTAGTCATACAAGTGATGCCTGTTGTAAAGGACATGATGGAATGAAAGAAGAAAAAAAAGAATGTTGTAAAAAGAAATAGTTTACAATTAATAAAATAAAAAAAACATCTCCAAATGGAGATGTTTTTTTTTGCAATTATTAATACGACCAAACATCGTGTTCATTAGAGAGCATTTCATTATCTACTCGCTGTCCTTCTAATACAGCATCAATTCCTGTTGCATATTCAGCTATCTTTCTGTCAAAAACATTTGATTCTTTTATTACTAAACTGTTAAATGTTCTTGAAATAAATAAATCATCCCAACTAAATTTTGAGTCATCATTTTTTGCATTATACACTGGATATTTTACTAATACATTTCTTAACTGATCAAAATTAAGCCAATACATCGGTGCATAACCTATGAATATTCCTTCACTATTAGTTACTTGCATTATCGGTGCAATGGATATAATATGGACTTTTAAACTACTTGTATTCTTATCAAAATACCAATCTTCCATCAGGCGATATTTTACAATATCTTTATCAGTAGGACATTTAGATATCGTCTTTGTCATTACGTCAAAACTTTCTGGATCCATAATATCCATATCATAATTAGTACATCCTATTGATAATGCTTCTTGTTTTGAAAGACTCTTTTCTAATTCATCAGGATATATTGTATCATTACTAAATACTTGTAAATCGCCTGTTGATACCACCTTATTAATAATACTATATAGGGGTAGTTTGTTATATTGAAAGACTAGATTAATTTTTTCATTAATGTCTATTTCTCTCCATACACGTTTCATCCAATGAAGATTTCCATCATGTATTTTTTGATAATCTAAAATTTCATTTCCTAAATTAATAGAAGTAGAAGAATCTTTTAATTGCGCATATGTATGATATACTAGAAACAATAGTACTAATGAGATTGTAGTTTTTTTCATAATAGTTTTTTTTCTATAACGATTATGAAAATGTAAAAAGTATAGAATATAAAAAAAAACGTCACACTGTAAAGTGTGACGTTTGTATTTTATAACTTAAATTTTAGTATGTCCAAAGATCATGTTCAAATTCGAACATTTCTTGCTTGATTCTATCGCTTTCTAATAAGGCATCAATTCCACCAGCTACATACTCACCAATTTTTCTATCGAATACGTTAGATTCTTTAGTAATAAAACTTGTAAATAGACGAGCTTCAAAAAGATCTTCCCAACTTAAACGAATAGCATCATTTTTTGGATTATATACTTCATATTTAGTAAGAATTGGTCTTAAATCAGGATAATATACCCAATACATAGGGCTATAACCTACAAATATACCTTCACTACTTTTTACTTCTCTAACAGGAGCAATTCCTAAAATTCTAACTTGAAATGTAGAAGTATTTTCATCAAAGAACCAATCTTCTTTTAAACGAAATCTTACTATATCTCTCCATTCTAGTTTCTGGTTCACATAAACTGTTTTCTCTTCAAGAGTAATTGGATCAATTTGAGTAGTGGTATCTGTTCTTGCACCAATACCTTTTACATCATCAACTGATAAAGGTTTGAAGAAGTCATATCCTTCTTTTCTTTCTAATCCTTCTTGAACGATATCTGGATCGTATACTGTTAGCTCACCTTCCATAGCTGCTGTATGAATAATAGCTATTAATGGCTGTCTAGGATATTTAAAAGGTAGATTCATTTTTTCATTAACATCTATCTCTCTAAATATTCTTTTTGACCAAAAGATATCTGCTTCTCTTACTGGATCGTAAGGAACATATTCTTTTTCTTTTTTTAATTGTTTTTCATATACTCCATCTAATACATCTTGTGCGAATGTATTTAAAGTAGAAAAGCAAATAACGCTTCCAATACCGATTGCGAATAATTTATGTTTAATATTCATTTTTTTATGAATTAAGTTGTCTGTTATTAGATAATAGTTAAAGTCATAGAACCTAAATTTCTTACCGTTCCGTCTGGACCTTTTGCTTTAATATTATCAAAAATTACTAAATCACCAGGTTTAGCTCTACTGATTGATGATTTAACTGCATCATTTAATACAGGACCATCAATATTTTTAGGACTTACATCACCACCTTTTTGAGCTAACATAAAAGTAAAACTCATAATATTAAATCTAGCATCAAAATCAAAATTTTCTAATAATGCTACTAAACCGCCTTGAGCTTGTAATGTAGCTTTATTGATTTTGCTACCCCCTTTAATTTTACCACCTAAAGTAGGAACTGGATCAGGTATTCTTTTGATACGAACTGGATATTGAGTTGATTTACCATCTGCTGTTACAATGATTTTAGCATCATTAGTAGGTGTTGTTACATTGGCAACATACTTACCTGGAGCTGAACCTTTACTTAAAGATCCTCCAGTACTAAGAGATGCATTTGTTTTTTCAGCACCTGTACCTGAAGAAATTGTAATTGGATTTGGTACACCAATATATAATACGTTCATTTTATCAAACATCACGGCTGCACCTGATGGAGTACCGATAGTATATTTAATATCTTTATGCACTTTTGCAACAGTACCATCTGGTTGAACGAAACTAATATCAACTGGAACTGTTCTATCACCAGAACCACTTGCTTGTGTTTTGTAAATTGCTTGACCATCTACTATAGGAACTACAGAACCACCAACTGTAATGGTTGGTTTTGCTGCCTCACTAAATGCACCTACACCTGCAACGATTTCAATATCATCACCTGGCATACAGTAATTGGTATTTGCAGAAGCGATTGCTTGGAATTTATCATAAACGATTTTAACTTGACCGATTTGAGAAAAGCAATAATCAATAAGTTGTGATTCTGAGCTTTTAACATCACTTTGAAGTTTACTTAAGATAGTTAAACCAGCAATTGTTGGAGTCATATGGAAATTAGATTCTGACCATCCTTTACCATTTTGCTCTACTTTATTACCTGATTCTTTTGATTCAGGAACAGTCATATCAATTGGTAATGATTTATTAAACCCTTCCATATCTTTTTTGATAGTAGCTTGTAATGTTGGATTATTAGCAAAATCTTTAGGGTCTATTACTTTAAGTAATTCTTCTCTAACTTTTAGCATTTTTTCATAGATTACATCGCCACCTTTTTGTTCGATCATGATTCTAGTACCTGCATCTAGATTATCAACACTGAATACTTCTTTACCATCTTCCGTATGTAAGTCAGATGCTTTTTTCAATTCAGTTTTTTGTTTTTCAATAAAATCATTTACTTCTGCAGAAATTGCTTTAATTTTTTCTGCTCTTACTTTCCAATCTTTAGCTTTAGCTGCTGTTGTAGGATCTTTTTCTGCTGCTGCAAAAGCTTCATAAGTAACGTTATTTTTACCTGAAATAACTGTATTTGATTTTTCAATACTATTATTTACAGTTACGAAAGCATTTAAAATTTCTTTTGAAACGTTCATTGCTAGAAGCGCTGTTAACACGAGATACATCATGTTAATCATTTTCTGCCGAGGACTTAATTTACCACCTGCCATATTTTTATCTTGTTTTTTTGTAGGTTAATAAATTAAATTAATTTGCTGGTGGTCTCATTGCGTTTAACATTCCACCGTATACAGAGTTTAATGCTCCTAAGTTTTTATTTAAAGAAGCTAATTGATCTTTATATTTTAATGCATCTTCTTTAGTAGACTCTAAGCTATTAGCAGCTTCAGCCATAGTACCATAAAATTTGTTCATTACTTTTAAGTGATTATTTGATTCAGTTAATTCTGATTCATATAATGCATTTAAAGCTGACATATTTTTAGAAACACTTTGAACTTGAGTATGGAAATCGCCCATTCCTGCAGTTGCATCTGCTAATCCTTTAACTGAAGATGCTGCTGACATGTAAGCATCTTTCATTTGGCCTAAAGCACCTGCAGCTTCTTTTGCTTTTGAAGAATATTCAGCAGTAGAACCCGCTGCATCAGTAACTTCACTCATTTTAGAAACGTTTTCACTTAATTTACCTAAGTTTACTCCTAATCTATCTAATAAATCTTGTTCAATTTTAGCTTTAGATAACATATTATCTAATTGTTCAGTAACAGTATTTGCTTTTTTCTCAGTTTTTTTAACTCCAGAAGCTTGTACATCATCTGCTAATTCAGGATATACTCTTTCCCATTCTAGATCCATATGAGGTGGTTCAAACGCAGAGATGACGAAGATTACTACTTCTGTTCCCATCCCTAAGATTAACATTTGATTCGCTCCAGGCCAGTGCATAATTTTAAATAATGCCCCTGCAATAACGACTGCAGCACCTAGTCCATAAACGTATCCTAATATTTTTTTTCCTTTGTACGACGTTAGAAAATTGCCTTTGCCTGCCATAATTTTTTTAATTTTTTTGGTTTTTTAAATAATAATTATTGTACGATAAATAATAAAACGAAATTAAAATATCTAATATTATAAGAGAGTTAATAATATCAACACTTTATTGTTTGTCTTTTGGATCACGACCTAGGTATGTAGTGATACTTCTAAATCCAATATATGAGCTTGAAGTATCTGCATACTCCCAATGTCTAGTACCACATTGGATATAGTGTGCAATATCTTTCCAAGATCCACCTCTAAGAGTTTTTCTTTTTAAGCTTTCTGACTCTGAATCATCAGCATCATATCTTATCTCTGGATTTAAATCGTGAATAAACATAGTTGCATTTTCATAATAGGCTGTTGAAGTCCATTCGGCCACATTACCTGCCATATTATATAAACCATAATCATTTGGCCAATACGCATCCCCTCTAACAGTATAAAATCCTCCATCTTCTGGATAATTTCCTCTACCTGGTTTAAAGTTTGCAAGAATACATCCTTTAGCATTTCTAACATAAGGACCACCCCAAGGATATTGTGCTAATTTTTTACCGCCTCTTGCAGCATATTCCCATTCACTTTCTGTAGGCAATCTGAAGATATCCATTGAAGGTTCTCCCATTTTAATTCTATAACTAGCCCAGAATTTAGTTCTCCAATCATTGAAAGCATTTGCTTGATCCCAATTAATACCTACTACTGGATAATCATCAAAAGATGGGTGTCCGAAATAGTTACGAGTCATTGGTTCATTGTATGAGTATGTGAAATCTCTTACCCATACTAATGTATCTGGATATACTCTAATATTTTCTTCGTGGAAGAATTGAGCTCTATCTTTCCATCTATTTTCTAATAAAGCAGCAGTTTTCCAATCAAACCAATAGTAATGATATACAATTTTAGAAACATCCATATCTCTTACGCCTAAGAATTTCATTCCATCTTTGCTGTACATTTCTTCTAATTGTTCAGACGTTTCAGGATCTGCCCAATCGATTTCTTGACTCCAGTCAATCGCCTGTACATCTCCACCAGATTCATCTTCAGTAAAATGTTGAAGAATTGTATGTGCAATAGAATCTCTTACATAGTATACAAATTGACGATATTCATTATTTGTAATTTCTGTTTCATCCATATAGAATCCTTGAATAGAAACCTCTTTACTACGCGCTGTTTGTGCATTATTAATATCTTGATCACTTGGACCGATGTGTAATACCCCTGTAGGTACATATACCATTCCATAAGGAGTAACTGGCGTCCAACCTGGTCTGTCTTTAGCCCCAAGTAGTTGTCCTTTGTACGACTCCCAACTTCCTTTCCCACAACCAGAAAGGATTACAATACATAAACTAAAAATAATTACAAATGCTTTTCTGTTTTTCATATTTATTTTTTTAGTGTTTTTCGACACACTTTAACAAAAATTAATTTGCTAAAGTACGTCATTTTTGCCTAAAACAAAAATTTTGCTATTTTTTATGCGTTAAATATCAGTTTTTAGAGCTTATAAAAATCTTGGATTATATATAATTTTTGAATTAATACTCTTGTTTTTTGTTTGAAATGCATAATGTATCGTTAATTCATGAGATCCATATTGATAATTAAACATTCGAGAAGTATTTACGTCGTAACTATACATTAATTTGAAATTTTTTAAAAATTTTAAGCCCAATAGTAGAATAACGCTTTCATTTGAATTTTTATTGTATCCTCTATAGCCCAATCCTGCAAAATAGTTGTTTTTAATACCAAACATTAATGTGTAATCGAATTGCATTTTTTTAGTATCTGTTCGAAAAAGGATGCTTGGTATAAACATAAAATTTTTTGTAATCTTGACAGAATACGAAGCAAAACCATAAATGTTTCTTCTAAAAATTATATTTTTATCATTATTTGGAGAACCTACTTGAGATTTACCTTCTATTGCATTTGTTAAAGAGCAACCAATCAATAAGTTACGTGATGAAAAGAACAATCCTGTATTTAAATATGGGGATACACCACTTTTTTTATTGAGAGGAATAATTGGGTCATTGTGATTAAAGACTCCATCATAATCGCCTTCTGGAGCTCTAAGTTGATTTCCAAGTAAAGTAGTTTGAATCATACCCCCACTTAGTCCGATTGCTAATTTTGTCTTTTTTATTTTTAGCTGGTATGCATATCCTAGATTTAAATACAAATTTCGTTGAGCACCAATGACATCAATAAAGCTTGTAAAGCAAATACCCGAATTTATTTTTTGTATAGGATAAACGAATTCTACTGCTGCAGTTGAAAGTGTACGATTGGTTAAACCAGTCCATTGATTTCTGTAGTGAAGACCTACTTCTATTTCATTTTTACTACCCGCATACGCCGTATTAAACGCTGCTATTTTAAGCATATAATGGGATGAATTAGACTCTACTTGAGCTAGTGCATTACAAGCAATTAATATTAAAAAAGAGAGAAATATATTTTTCAATGGCAGTAAAACTAATCAGTAAAACTAATGAAAAAAATCTATTTATTACTTTCTTTTAAATAGTTTTCGATAGCTTGAGCCATTGAAGCTGCAGCAGGTGAAGGCGCAACAATATCAAGACGTAATCCAGCATCGGCAATTGAATCCCAAGTAACTTGACCAAATCCTCCAATACGTCTATCATCTTGAATAAAATCTGGGTAATTATGGAATAATGATTTAATTCCAATTGGACTAAAAAATACGATCATATCATATTTAATATTTCTAAGATCAGATAAATCGCTAGGAATAGTTTGATAGATATATGCTTCAGCATATTGTACTTTTTTATCTTTCAAGAAATTAGGAATATCATCTTTACGATCACGTGAGCATGGGTATAAGAATTTTTCAGTGTCTTTAAAACGATTAATTAGATCAAATAATGATCTTCCAGGTTGATCGTAAAACACCTTTCTTTTTCTATATTGAATATATTTTTGAAGGTACAAAGCGATAGCTTCTGAAGTACAGAAATACTTCATTTCTTGTGATAGCTTTACGCGCATTTCTTCACATAATTTAAAGAAGTAATCTATTGCATTTCTACTATTAAAAATGATAGCAGAATAATCTGTAATATAAATTTTTAATCTTCTAAATTCTTTAGTTGACAAGCCTTCCACTTTTATAAAAGTTCTAAAATCCACTTTAAGTTTCCATTTTTGTGCAATATCTAAAAATGGAGATTTGCCATTTTCGGGATAAGGTTGAGAGATTAGAATATTTTTAACTTTAGGTTTTTTATCTGGCGGTAAATTGGATGCTATAGGTTTTGGAACTGGTATTGTAGAAACTATTTTTTTAGCGTTTTTGCGCTCTTTTTTTTGTTTATTTTCTACTTTAATTATACTCGTTTCCGTTTTATTAATAGGAGCTTTCTTAGCTTTTTGAATTATTTTTTTAGCAGGTTTAGCTTTTGTAGAAAGCTTTTTTTTATCAATAACTTTAGTTGCTGCCTTTTTACTATTTTTTTTACTTGGCAATAGGGGGCTTTTAGCTTTTACCTTAGATTTAGTAGGACTTGATACTATTTTTTTGCTAGATGTAACTTTAGGCGTTTTTGACTTAGAAGCTGTAGTACTTTTTTTATTGACCACCTTAGGTTTAGCAATTGGTTTTACCACTTTTTTGTTTGCAATTGGCTTTGCCACTTTTTTGGTTGATTTTTTAGCAGGCTGAGTTCCTTTTTTGGGAACTGGTTTACTAGATTTTTTGGGAGTAGCAGCCAACGTTTTTTTTGGTTTTGCTTTAGCAACTAAAGGCTTTTTAACAGCTTTTTTATTCACAACCGTTTTCTTCAAAGGTGTTTTTTTAGTCATGATAATTCTAAACGTGTCTAATAAATAATTTATAAAGTATTAATAAAGGTGCAATTTCGAGGGTGCAAATATAGATAATAAAATGGAAAAAATAATTCGTAATTTGTTGAATATTTGACAATAACCCTTTTATATATTTCATTATCTGACCTAGAACTAGCACAATAATTAATAAATAAACGATAAATTCATCATGCGATTTGGCTCCAGTTAGATAAATAAATAGGATAAATAAGATGCAAAGAGCCATAAATTGATTGGTACGAGAGATGCTTTTAATATAGAAATCGACCGTATTTTTATTTTTTATAAATAATTCCAAAAAGTAAAGAGAGATAATTTTATATAAATAATGTATCGAAAACACAGCCAATATAATAAAATATAGCGTCGATTTATCTTGTATGGTAGGGAAAAAATAAATCGTAATAAAGTATAGACTCATACTTACAGATAGTATATAAACTATATTTAAAAGAAATGTTCCTAAATTATTTAAGGATCCTAAATCACGACTAGTAGTGTATAATTGAAAGGAGTATATATAGCTGAATAAAACATTATAATAATTCTGATAAAATAGCTTTACGAAAGTTACAATGATAATACATATAATGATTATAAGCATAAACCAAGAAAACTTATAATTAATTTGAGGTGTTTGAATTTGCATCTTTTCGACAGGCAAACTTGATACAAAATTAGTTGGATGAAATATTTTAGTAAAATCTACAAATGTGGTATCTATATGCGCTATAGTATATTTCCTTATTGAATCATTATAGTGTATTAAGTTTTTTTGGGCAATTATACTTGTATCGCCCATTGGATATTGAGCAGAACAAGTATTAAAGATACCTAAAGAGAAGCCGCAGCATAAAAGGAAAAGCGAAATACCATTAAAAATACGCCACATAACCGAAATGTATTTTTGAATTTCTAAATTCAATTTTATTATTTAATTGTTTACCTAAAGCATAACTAATTCCGAATACTCCTATTTTAGTTTCTAGACTAACACCAGAACCAAAGCCAAAAGGGGTATCTATTTTTTTTCCTCTAAATCTGCTATCTTCGACAAGAGCCAAATCAAAGAAAGTGTAAAAATAAGAGTTTTTGGATAGTAAAAATCTATATTCAGTTGTAAAAATAGCATAATAAGGTGTAAATATGCTTTCTTCGTCGAAACCTCTTATATTCCTATTCCCACCAATTCGGAACATTTCATTTTCAAAAATATTTTTAGCAATAAAAGATTTGGCATTAATGGAAGTTTTGATAGTACTTCTCTTTTTGATTTTCCAATATTTCTCATATTCTATTGCAATTTGATATTGAATACTTTTAAGTGGTATATTATTGTATAATGAACTTAAACTCTCCCCATTAAAGGGGTTCGTTAATCGGGTTATTAAATTATTTTTTTCAATTTTTTTCAAACCAGCTCCAGCACTTATAATAAAATAATTACCTTTTGTTGGATTATATTTATAGTCTAAGTTATCAAAGTAATATTCTATCCCATATAATGAATTTTTTGTATCTAAAATTTTAGGTAATTGGAGACTATATTTGATAAGATTCGTATCTGCATTAATAAGACGAGTAGAACGATTTTCATAAAACCCTTTGATATAGTGATTACCGGAGAAATTATACAATACTCCTATTTTATAATTGATATCTAAATTGCTCGTATCTCTTTTATACAGATCAAATTTACCTTCGAAGCCAAAAGGGAGATAAAGAAAATAAGGATATCTTAGAGTGAGTTGTAATCGTTGAGTTTTAGGTTGTAGTTTTTGCCAATCTGCATAAAACTCTCCACCAGTACCAAATGGATTTACCAAATATAAACGGGCTTGACCTGTTACCAGTAGTTTTCCAGTAGATGAATTATTAGGAAGGAAACCAATTAAAAAATCGAATTTACTCGTTTTTCTATTACGTAAATACAGATTTATGGTAGATTTTTCATTAAAGAATGAAATAGTGTGAGCTCTTTCTTCTTCTATAAAACCTAAATCAGCAATGTGTTTTTTAATAGATAGAATATTATGTTCATTGTATAAACTGCCTGGTTTAAGTTTCAAGTAGGTAGTTAGAAATTTATTTCGGATACGTGCATTACCATTACAGATAATAGTATCTATTAAAATTTGATCATTTTTAATTAAATATAAATTTGCTAGTGTTACTTGATCATTTTGTATAAAGCTATCTAAAAACACAGACGCAAAGGGATATCCTTTATTTTCAGCATTTTCAAGAATTTGGTCTTTGAGTATTTGTATCTCTTCAAACGTAAAATTAGTACTAGTATTAATTTTAATCCCTTGTAAATAAATTGGTTCTATATAAATATGGTCTATATGAATCCCTCCAGTTTTTTGTCCCAAAAAAGTTGTTACCCAAATAGTATCATTTTTTATACTAATACTATCGAAAGAGAGCTGTGTGTAACCTACATTAGTAAGTCTACGTTTTTCTTGAATTAAAAAATTATGTAATTGTATTGAATCTTTAATATTCTTTTGTTTAAAGAAAGACCAATCATCTAGATTTTGAATTCCATTAGGTGCAGGTATATATACAATTGTCATTTGGGCAGAAAGCCAAAATGATAAAGTCATACATAAACTTAAAAGACAAATTTTACTAATATGGAAACTATTTGAAATCAATTATTAAAAGTACAAATTTATATAGTAATTTAGCATCTGATGGCAGGTATTTATATTCATATTCCTTTTTGTAAGCAAGCTTGCCATTATTGTAATTTTCATTTTTCCTTATCCTTATCACGCAAGAACGAATTAATTGAAGCAATATTATTTGAAATAGAAAATAGAAAAACATATTTAGAAGGCGAAGTTATTAGAACAATTTACATAGGCGGAGGGACTCCGAGTATTTTAGAGTATGAAGACTTAGCAAAAATATTGGATAAAATTCAACGTATTTATCCTAAGCTTGAAATTGAAGAGTTTACCCTTGAAGCTAATCCTGACGACTTAGACACCAGTAAAATTAAGGATTTTATAAAACTGGGGATAAATAGATTAAGTATAGGGATTCAGTCCTTTCATGATATCGATTTAAAGTATATGAATAGGGTTCATAATTCGGAAGAAGCATTAAGCTCCATTTATAGAAGTCAAGATGCTGGCATTGAAAATATAAGTATCGATTTAATTTATGGCACACCTACGATGAATCATGAACAATGGAGAGAAAATTTACAAACAGCTTTTCAAAGTCAAATTACACATTTATCTGCTTATGCATTAACCGTTGAACCTAAAACTAAATTAGCTTCTTTAATCAAGAAGAAAATTATTCAAACACCTGTAGATGAAGTTGCCTATATACAATTTCAAAAGATGCTAGAGATGATGGAACAAAATTCATTCGAAGCCTATGAAATATCCAATTTTTGCAAAGGAGAACATTATTCTAAACACAATACATCCTATTGGAAAGGTATACCTTATATTGGCTTTGGCCCTTCAGCACATTCGTATAATGGAGTAAGCAGACAATGGAATATTAGCAATAATTTCAAATATATGAGAGATGTTAAAACTGCAGGGGGATATTATGAGCTAGAAACCTTAAGCACAAACAATCAAGTAAATGAATATATCATGACTTCATTAAGAACCAAATGGGGTATGGATTTAAATTATATCGAGCAAAAATTTGGCAGCTCTATAAAAGAAAATATATCAAGCACTTTAGATAAAGATATTTCAAAAGAATATTATCAAATAGTTGATGGTGTTATCTATTTAAGTAGAGCAGGTAAATTTATGGCTGATGGAATTGCCTCTAATTTATTTATGGATTAAGCACTTAAAAAGCGATATCTACTTCAGCATCCCAACCAGCTTTAAGAACTAGATTATTATTTATTGTAAATATTTTTTCAGGATATTTTCCTAGTAGATAATTACCCGTATCCCAAATTTGATTTGCATTTAAATCTTCAATTACTTGGATATGATAAGTGCCCGCAGGATAATTATTAAGTATAATCTTTTTGTTCAAATCTGTGTTTTTTAAAGTAGTCGTATATACCATCATGAAGTTAGCATCTAATACTTGTACTACATAATTTTTTTCTGAATTAATTTTATTATTAATAATAATACTTCCATAATCTTCGGTTGCTAAAGTTAAGAAAGATTTTTTTAGGTCATCATTTACAAAACCAAATAAATCAAGCAATGCAGCTTTTTTAAATTGAATAGTATATTTCGAATTAGATTTGAAAGGATAATTCAGAAAATATTTCGTTTTATCTTTAGCATCCACTGTAATTGAGTAATTTGTTCTATTGACCTCCACAGAGTCCTCATATAAGGATATTAAATTAGTATTTTGAATAGTACAAGGACGATTGAAGTCGATAGTATATTTTTGATACATATCTTGTTTAGAATCGTTTGATTTACTGAAAGATTTTGTATCAGAAGAAGATGTAGTATTCGTTTTAAACTGTAATTTATATTTATCTATTTCTGTTTCTTTAATATAAAATAATTCCTTTTGAAAAGTATCTAAAATGGAAGTATTAGTGGTAATATAAAAAGTAGTATTTTTTATATTATATTTTGAATAATAATAGGAGATAGTATCTTTAGTAATATTGATAAAAGCGATATCCGAAGTAGAATAAATAGAAGCATCAAATTTGAAATTTTGTATCGGATTATTATATACAAATTTGATTAATCCTACTTCTGGATTAAGTACATCGATCAATTTTAATTTAGATGATTTTTCTTTAAACACTTTAATATCTGATTGTTGAATAGCATTAGTATCTGAAAAAAATATATTTCTATTAAAACCAATCAATTCGGAGTTATTATATTTATAATCTAAATTTTCATCTTTTAAGGCGACTATTTTATAGGAGCCTTCATGAATATTTTTAATATAATAATTACCATTTTTGTCTGTTTTAGCAAAATAGTATGGTTTTGAATTATAGATAACACTATCATCAAATGATTTATATAATCCTACTATTACCGATTCAGCTGCTTGATTATCTTTAGCATTGCTTACAACACCTTTCAATTGAAAGGTATCGACATAATTACCAGTTGAGAAAACATAGGAGAAATTCTTTAAGATATTTCCTTCATTAAAATCTTTTATAGCATCCCCGAAATTTATATTATAAGTGACGTTTGGTAGTAAATTATCTTTTAAATTAATGATTAATTTTTTACCTACGATTGTATACTCGGGGTTTTTATTCATAGGTGGAGAAATCACTATTTGTTGGGCTGGATTATCGAGATTAAAATATTCATTAAACTCAATGGTAATTTGTTTGGCTTTAAAATTAGTAGTTTCTATAGGTGGAGAAGCTTTAATAACTTCAGGTGCTTGAATATCTTTTTCGCCACCTGAAGGGGGAATTATATTAGCGCATTTACTAAAAAGTAAAACAATAATTAAAAGTGGAAATAGTAAGAATTTCTGTATCTGATTCACAAAGCAAAATAACAAATAAAAAAGCAAATAATTTTAGCTTTTAATTTTCGCTTTTATAAATATTCAAGTTATAGATATAAATAAAATATGCCATAAAAGCACAAGAGGCACCAAAAAGTAATGTGAAGCTTTGATATTGGGCAGCTAGGTATGCCAAAAGTAATGGCATTGATGAAGCTAGCGATTGAACACTTTGATTGATACTTAGAGCCTCCCCTTGCGTATCTTCAGCAGAATTATTGGATATTATTGATAATGTATTGGGGAAAGTACAACCTTGACTAAGACATAATAAAGGAACTACACAAAAGAACGATATAGTACTCTTGGTGAATAAAAGCAAAATAAAAGATAGTCCCATCATAGGAATGGAGAACTTTAATATTTGCCAGGGTTTTAAATATTTTAAGAGGATCCTTAAAATAAAACCTTGAGCAAGAGCAATCCAAAGACCAACGTATAAAAGAGCAATTCCGATTTGTAATTTTTCTAAGTGATAGATATCAATTAAGAGCGATTGAAAATTTTGTAGATATAAGGAGAAACCGGTTGCAAGAATGAATATGATAACAAAAATGGTACGTAATGTAATATTTTTAAAAGCATTTTGAACATTTGTCAAGCCTTTAAAATAATTGATTTCTATTTGTTTATTCGTGATTAATGTTTCTTTAAAAAAGAAAACAATAAAAACAACATTAATAATATTAATAATCGTTGCTAAGGTATATGGCAAGTAGTAACCAAAAGAATCATTTATTTTTGAATCACTGAGTAGACTACCTAGAATTGGACCAATGGAGAATCCTATTCCGAAAGCGATACCGATAATTCCAAAATTTTTTGCTTTTTGACTGGGGTGACTAATATCTGCGATACTACTTTGAAGGACGATAAGCATACCGCTAAAAAGTCCTGCAATTAATCTACCTAAAAAAACTAATAGTAGGGCATTGAAACATATACCAGCTAAAACAATCGTTGTTGAGATAGCTGTTGAGATAGCTGTAAAAATGATCAATTTTCTTCTTCCATATTTATCACATAAAGCACCAATTACTGGAGCTCCGAAAAAAGTTGCAAGAAAAAAAAGTGAATAGGATATTAGGTACATAGCATTACGATATTGTTGAGTCGTTTCATGTCGAAACAAATTTGCGCTAGGATCTTTAAAAATATTATTGAGTACGGGCAATATAAGTCCTAACCCAAGAAAATCGAGAATAAGACATATAAAAATGACAGCAATGGGAGATAAATGGGATGATTTTGTTTTCAACATACAAATGTAAGAGCAAATACTTACAATTCAAATACTACTTCATTTCTTGGAATTCTGAAACGTTCGCCATAAACACCTTCTTTTAAGCCTAAACCCATTCCTATAATCATATTAATTTCAGCTCCAGCAGGCAGTTTTAGATATGATTTAACTTTTTTAGAATCAAAACCTTCCATAGGGCAGGTGCTATAGCCTTCAGCAGTCATACTTAGCATAAAAGTTTGAGCTGCAAGAGCAGCACTTTTATGTACAATTGTTCTTAAATCATAATAAGATACTTGCCAATAAGTTAATTGAGTAAGGCTTCTAAACCAAGTAAATATTTTTTTAAATGAATTTATAAAATTTAGACGATCATGGCTATAGAATAAAGGCATTAATTTACCATAATAGTCAAGAGCACGTTTTTCAGTTTTACCAATAGTTTTGCCTTCAAATTGCTTCTGAATTTGGGCATAATTTAATTGTTGTCGACTTTTCCATTTATCTAATCGGGTAACAATTATTAATAATTCATTAGCAGTAGATGCTGCACCTTGTCCAAAACATAATTTTGCTAAGTGAGCAATTTTATCTTTATCTCTAACTCTATAAAACTCCCATAGTTGCATATTACTGCTATTGGGAGCTAAAATAGCACGATCGATACTACGGCTTACGGCTTCAGTATCAAAAGGTGCTTCAGTATCAAATTTCCTAGTAGAACGACGCGTATTTACTATTTCATCAAATATTTGAGCATTTGGCAGCATAATAATTAAATTTTAAATAATAATAAAGCTCAAAGTTAAATTAATTGAATACAACACAAAGAATATAAATAAGCTAATTAATGTTTAACTTTGTAGTACTAAAAATAATTAAATAAATTAATGGGTACACTTATACAGGTTGGGCAATTGCTCCTTTCACTTACAATATTAGTTTTTGTTCATGAACTAGGTCATTTTTTAGCAGCAAGAATGTTTGGTATCCGGGTAAAAAAATTCTATTTATTTTTTGATTTCTTATTTCCTGTTCCTACTATATTAAATTTTGCATTATTTAAGTTTAAGAAAGGTGATACAGAATATGGTTTGGGATGGTTTCCATTAGGAGGTTATGTACAAATTGGAGGGATGGTTGATGAGAGTATGGATGAAGCGGAGATGAATGCACCTATGCAACCTGATGATTATAGAGCTAAACCAATATGGCAACGATTTATAGTGATGATTGGTGGGATAGTAATGAATGTAATTTTTGGAATTTTGTTTTATATACTATTCTTAGGTGCTTTTAAGAAAGAGTATATCCCTAGCACATCTTTTAATCAATATGGTGTATATACGTTCCCTTTAGCTGATACCATTGGTTTTAAAATGGGCGATAAAATCATCAGTATAGATGGAAAAACACCTACTCGAACGAATGAAGATATGTTAGGGACTAAATTATTTTTAGCTTCGAAAGTAAAAGTTCTTAGAGAAGGAAAAGAAGTTGAGCTAACAATACCTGGAAAATATTTTAAACGAATGGCAAATGAACCATTCCTTACTTATATGCATAATGCTATTTTTGTAGATTCATTAGACCCTAATCGTGAGGCCTATAAAATGGGCATGAAAGTAAATGATACATTAATAGCTATAGATTCTATGCCTATCTTAAACTTTGAGCAATTTAAATATTATTTAGGGACTCATAAAGAAAAAGAAGTACTAATAACAGTAAATAGTAATGGCATATTACATGATTTAAAAATCAAAACAGATACACAGGGAACTATTGGATTTTTCCCTATGGTATCTTTAGAAAAATTTTATAAAACACAAGCTTACACTACAGGAGAAATTATATCATACGGTATTAAAGATGCTTTTGGAATCATTACATTACAATTAAAAGGTTACTCAAAATTATTTTCTGGACAATTACCAGTAAGAGAAAGCGTGAGTAGTCCGATTGGATTAACTAAATTATTTGCTAAACAATGGGATTGGTCTAGATTCTTTTTATTAACGGCAATTATTTCTATGGCCTTAGCGTTTGGGAATATATTACCTATACCAGCCTTAGATGGAGGACATATAATATTATTGGGGATAGAAGCAATCAATAGAAAACCGATTAATCCAAAAGTATTAGAAAAAATTCAAACCGTGGGGATGGTAATATTATTAGCATTAATGGCATTTACATTTGGTAATGATATTTTAAAACTTTTTGGCATATAATAAATTATTAATTTTAAAAAAAACATCATGAGTACAAAAATTTTAGCAAAGCAAATAATGACTAAAAAAGTAATTGTAGCAAACACCTCAAATAAACCTAGTCAATTAATAGAATTTATGACCTCTTATAAAATTCAACATTTACCTATCTCTGAAAATGATAAACTAGTAGGTATAGTTAGTATCAATGATTTATTTAAATTAGTAGCTAAAGAATCGGCTAATTCAAATAATGTGAGTTATTCAAACTTAGATGAAAAATATAGTGTTGGCGATTTTATGACTAAAAATGTTACCAGTGTTGGTGAAAATGCTACATTAGAAGAGATTTTAGAGATCTTAAGCATTGGCAATTTCCAAGCAATACCGGTAACTGAAAACGGCGAGATCAAAGGGATTATAAGCAATAGAGATATTGTACGTGTATATGATTGGAAAAAAAATCATAGAGAAGGAAATTACAGTTCAGATCAAGCAGGATTTGGAGTATAATACATAAGCAAGACCTGATTATAAGATATTAGGTATAGTATAAATAAAAAAGTCGGAATTATGTTCCGACTTTTTTTATTAATTAGATATATAAATTATTTTTACTTAAAGAATATATAAGCAATCCCTATTGCTGCAATCACCCCCAGAAAATCGGCGAGTAAACCTGCCCAAACCGCATAACGAACATTTTTAATTCCAACACTTCCAAAGTAAAGTGCCACAATGTAAAACGTAGTATCGGCACTTCCTTGAAAAATACTTGCCATTTTACCAGCAAAAGAATCAGGACCTAGTAATGGATTTTTAGTGGTATCAAAAATATCTAAAAGCAATCCTCTAGCACCACTGCCACTAAATGGTTTCATAATAGCCACTGGCAATGCATCTACAAAATCGGTATTCATACCCAATGCTAATACTACGTATTTAATCCCATCAGTAATATAGCTTAAAGCACCACATTCTCTAAAAGCGGCAATGGAAACCAACATACCTACTAAATAAGGAAGAATTTTAATTACTACATCAAAGCCTTCTTTGGCACCTTCAACAAATGTATCAAATACATTTAACTTTTTCCAAAGGCCACCTAATATGATACCAACAATAAGAGCTAACATAATAATATTACCGCTATGTTTAGTGAGTGCCTCTTTAGAGGCTACTGGCATATTATTTATCAGCACTAATATCCCAATGATAAAAGCTAAAATACCCCCTAACCAACTTAAAAGCACTTTATCGAATTTTAATTTTTGTTTAATCCCAACGATTAGTACACTAGCGAGTGTAGCAGACAAAGTAGCTAAAACACAAGGGATGAAAATACTGGAAGGTTCTAAACTATTAGCTGCCACTCTGTAACTGATAATTGAAAGAGGAATGAGTGTAAGTCCGCTCGTATGCAATACCAAGAACATTATTTGTGAATTACTAGCGGTGCCTTTAGTCGGATTAATTTCTTCTAAGCTTTTCATTGCTTTTAATCCGAAGGGAGTTGCAGCATTATCTAGACCTAACATATTAGCAGAAAAATTCATGACCATCTCTCCCATGGCTGGGTGATTTTCTGGAATTTCAGGAAACAATCTGATAAGAAAAGGATTTAATAATCGGGATAAAAAATTAATAGCTCCAGCACGTTCTGCAATTTTCATTAAGCCCAGAAAAAAAATCATGGTACCTGCCAAAGGGAGACCTATATCTATGACTGAAGCTTTAGCCGTTTTAAGCATCGATTCGACTATAACAGTAAATAGTTCAAAATTACCTATGAGTAATGACTTGACTAGTGCTACTATAAAAGCAATTACAAAAAAAGCAATCCATACATAATTCAAAACCATAGGTCAAATTTTTAGACTACATATTTAGAGATAAAACCTGACATTGAAAAAGCAAGATATACACAGAACGAATATGGATTAAATCTATTCTATGCTTTATAAGAACGTTTCCGAATTTCTTCTTCGCTAAATTCAAGAGGTTGAATAGAATGATATATTGTTTGATTTTTGATATTCGTATATAAATTTTTAAAACAAGTTTGCAAAGCAGCTAAACTCCATTCGCCAAAAACCGTATGTCCACCTTCATACATCTGTATTTGATATTCTTCATAGGTGGTGATATAACCGTTATAGGAATTGGCATACGGACATAAAATAACTTCTTTTATAGTTGAATCAGCTACTAGTTCACAAATACTTTTATGTAATCGATATGAAGCTACTGTTGTGATTTCAAAAGGGAATCCAATTAGTAACAACTCTCCTATTTGAATCCATTGAAGAGGAAGAATTTGTGGCGTCCATGATTTGGTGATTAAAGCTCCATCTCTATGCTGTTTTTTCATATTTTTAATACCCCCATCAAATATTCCGGGTAATACCACATTTTTAATATCAGCTGTTCCTAGTATTTTACCAATTCCAGATTCGATAATAATATCTTTTGGACCTTGAGCTTCATATTTACGAATAATCTCTTTTCGTTCAGCATCTGTAAATCTTTTGGCATTTAATTCATTTCTTTTAATGGCACGAGCCATTTTTTTACCAATCACTTCAACTACACGAGGAGCACCGGGACCATCCATTTTAGAGCCAGCTAAAAAAGCCATACCTTGACATGCAGGAGAGGTAAACTTTCTATCAAGGCCACCTGTATATACCTCATCAATTTTGATATTTGAAAAATCAAAATATTGAAGATAGGATTGCAGATTATCCGATTGAAGAATCATTTTGTTAGCCGATTGAATAATCTCTAGTGCTTTCGTAAATTGTATTTGACCATTGTATTTTGCACTTTCAAAATCATCACTAAACTTTCCTTCCCAATGACCTCTTTGAGCTTTTCTTTTAGGATTAAAAATAAATTTTGGACTAATATCTCCGCAAGCACCTTGTGCAAAGGCTCCAATATAATCAGGCGCTAATTCATTTTCTAAGTAGGTTGCAGCATAGCCTTTATTATCACTACATAAAGAGTGATTATCATTAGAAACACTAGTAGTATGAACCCCAAACCAATTGATGGAGGCGATTGGTCTATGATTTTTATCTTCGATATGTAGTAATGTCATTTCTCTATTTACAGCTTTATGTCGTTCTTCATGCTTCAGTGGAATGACATCTTTATTTTGATTATAGGCATCTAGAGATCTATTAAAGGCTACTGGTATATCTTCTGTAAAAGTTGATTTTGCAATACTTATAGACGCTGATTGAAAAGATTGTAGAGAGGCAATTATTGTATTAGCTATTTTGTCGACCAATAACTCATAAATTTCTTTTACAAAACCTGGAGTAGTAAAATTATATAAAGCATAAAACGAAAAACCTCCTGGTCCACTATGCGTATGTTGCGCTAGAAGCAATAACTGTTCTTCTTGAATGTTATAAGATTCAAGCTTTTTTAAAACGCCTTGCTTTAAGCTATCTGTAATAAACGCTAATTCACAAATAGCAACAATAACTAAATGATTGCTTGCATTTTTAAAAACAAAAGATCTACAATATAAAGGAGTAGCAATATCTTTCATAATATTGAAATACATTCCATACCCAAGCATTCCAACCCCTTTAATAAAAGCAGTAATATCGCCTTTGGCTTTACCAATAAACATAAAATTAATTTGCTGAAATATACAAATTATACGTGAGACTCTTCTTCCTCAATTAATTTTTCAATATCAGCTTCATGCACATTTTTATTAAAAGGACGATATGCATTTAAATACAAAACAAAAACAATAGTAAAAGATACAATTGAAGTTGCTAATAAATAATAGAGCATAGGAGGTTTAGAACCACCGTATCCTACAATACCTAGAAGCCAAAACATGATATTGAATAAAAGAAGAATACTTGCTGCAATCTTGAAATTGACTCTACGTGCAGCAATTTTATGAATTTTCTCATCAACTTGTGCCATAGTAAAATAGTTTGTTTCAACTAATCTACTAAAAAAAAATCGATAATCAAAATAGGCGTATTTTAATTATCAACAATTTACTTAAGTATGACTATTTATTGTGTTTTAACCAAGCATCAGGTTGTTGTTGCAACTGTTGTTGTAGCATCGATTGAGCTTCGATAGCATTAGAGCTTGCGAACATTCCTACTAAAATTGAACCATTTTGATTTACCCTTCTATAAGGGGTATTTCCTTCACGACTAATTTTAGCCACTAATTTATCTGCATTATTTACTTCTTTAAAGCACCCTAGAATAATGTAATATGCTTCTTTAGTAGCACTTGGAATCTGTGTAACGTTATTCGATGCAATTATATCATTCGATGAGGTTGGATTAACTGTAGTTTGAATAATTACTTCTTCTTTTAAAAGAGGTGGCAACATTATTTTTGTATTCCCTATAATAGATCCGATTGGGGCTGTATTATTAGTATTGCTATTAGATACAAATGAAATAAAATTAGCTTCATTTATAGAAAAAGGTGCGTCAAAGAAAAAGAATAATTGTAAAAAAGCTATACCTATAATTATGGATGCTATGATACTACTTGCAAATTTTCTTTTTCTATTTTTATTTCTTCTTTCGCTTTCTAATTTAAGATTATTCGACTTTTTGATTACAACATTTTCAATTAATGCAGATTTTTTTAATACTGATTTTTCTGTAATTCTATTAATTGGAAGATGTTTAGTAGGCAATAATCCATAAGAGGACAAATCTAAATTATCTGTTATATCTGGAACAAAATGAATAGTATTATCCAGATTTTTATAAATCTTACCTATAGCCTTTAAAAATATTGTTTGATTATTTTCTAACAGATCATTCCATTCTTGAATTAATATATTCAATTCAACTTGCACCTCATTATAGCTACTTTTTGTTTGTGTAGCAATATACTGAATAAGCATTCCGTCATTTGATTGCAGTAGTTTATTAAAAGAAACGTGTTTTGTAGGTGGATAGAATTTATGTTCAATAGGAAAATGAGCAGCAGCGACACGTTGTGCAATGAATGCACCAAAGTTTGGTATCACTACACATTCGTGTTTTTTAAGTAGTTCTAGTATATATTTTTCAACTTTCATCTAATATCTCAATCGGACGCCTATGGTAACATTTGCTCCAAATTGAGGATAAAGATAATAGTTTTGATATTTCATGTGGGCAATATTTTTAGCATCTAAGAAAATACCTATATATTTATGTACTTTATATTCCCCTCCAAGATTAATATCTACGGCACCTTTAAGCTTTATTGCACTGCCATCTTTGGCCTTTGCATAGGCTCCTGTTAAGCCAAAAATATCGATATATGTTTGTAACTTATTGTTCCAGAAGTAAGTAGCTCGCAAATTACCGGTTAATGCAGGCATATGCCAAGCTTTTAGTTCATCTAAAGGTTCATATAAGAAATAATTTCCAGTAAAGTCAAATTTTAGATTTTCATTATAAGTGTACGAAGCCTCTACTTGTAAATTAATTACTTGAACACTCCTATCGTAAATCACATTAAATCGTTTCATATCGGTAGGATCATTTACAAATAGTGGCATTCTTTTCACTACTTTATTTGTGAATCGAATATCGTAGTCAAAATTTTGAATCGTTCCTTTAAAACCTGCGATTCTATTTTCTACTGTAGTATTTTTGATATCCAGTATAGTATTGATATAAGGATTTTGAGAAACGAAAGAGTAATACGTATTTTTTTGAAGTTCTCTGTTCCACGCTGAATAAAAAATTAAATAGTGTTTATATAATCTTTTTTCAGTAATAAGATTAGGGAATAAATAGGTTGTAGATTGGTCGAAAGCTAAACGCAATCCTGCTTTTAAATTCCAATTATCATCATCAAAACTATACGATGCTCCAGCATTAAAAATATTTCTTTTAATAGAATCCGTAATACCTAAATAAGTAAGTTTATTGATATCGAAAGTAAAATCGATATTTAAGAAATGTTTTTTTAAGAATTGTTTATTGAAAGAAGTTGTACCATAGATAGCATATTCAACATTTTTATTTCTAGCAAACATATAAGAGAATCCTATAGTTTGTTTATAATCTACTTTCCATTTATTTTTAGTAGGATTAGTAAAATATACTTTAGCATCAAAATGATTCACTGTCTGACGTATTGTAGGTGCTAGATAATCAGTTGTATCATTATTTAAATTATAGCCATAAAAATGATGGGTATTTCTATCGAAATTTAAATTAAATCCTAGTTTTAGATTTTTATGAGCAACATAATCAGCATAAATACCAGCAAGATGTTGATTCATTTTTTGATTATCTAATTTACCTTGGGCCATCCAAAATTTATACTTGATGCCGTAAGTAAATTTTTGTTTTACAATATCATTATAATTTAATTCTGCATATGGAGATAAAAGTGAACCAAAGCCTACTTTAAGATATGAATTTTGAGCTTCAATGGGAGCTTCTTTTTTAATTGCTTGAGCTTTTAAATTGGTAGGAGTATATTCGATATTGATAAACTTATCTTCAGTAGTGCATTCAAATGATTGAACAGGAATTTCTTTTTCAATAATTTGAGGCACAAAAATAATTTTATCTCCTTCTTGAATACTTACTTGAGCATCTTTCACTACCACCACTTTATTATTCAAATCATCATTATTTCCTTGAGCAAATAAAGAATGATTAGATACTACAAATAAAATTAGTAGTATAAATATATTATTTAGATTACGATGCATTTTCTCTTTCATTTTAATTTATTTAATTTCTTCTAGAGGCACAGTTTTTAATGTATCGGTACTCATATCCAAATTACTTTTGATGAGAGAAGCAGCTTTTGCTTTTTCGAGTTTATCTTTTATTTCATCTACTAGAGTTTTATCTTCATTGTAGTTTTCTAAAACACTTTCATAGGTAGCTTTCGCTTGATACGTATTTCCGAGCATCATATAATCATCTGCTATTAATGTAAATAATTTAGCCAACCAATAATCATATCCTTCTACTCTATCTTTAATAGCAAAGGCCGTATCCATAGATGTTTGATATTGTTGTTTTTGAAATAAAATTTCTGCTAAATAATAATTTGCTTCACTCGTTTGTGCACTTGCTTTACCATTAGCCACATATTGATAATCTTTTAATGCATTATCAAATTCTTTGCGATCATACAATACACCTGCGCTATAGTATTTTGCTTCAGTAATATCAAGAACACTTGCTTTTGGATGCATGCTTACTTCATTACAGTATTTCAATAATGCATCATCATTTTTACTTAAATAAGAACTACGTAAAGCATTCATCAAATAACCAAATTCTTCGTCTTTACCTTTATTTAAATTATACAGTATTCCATAATACTTTTCTGATTTGATATAATCTTTAAGTGATAAGAATGAAATAGTAGCACATCTTTTAAGTGCTCTTTCATAGTAAATGGATGTTGACTTTTCAGTTAACGACTCATAATATTTCAAGGCTTCTGTATAATTTTTAGCTTTATAATGACAATCTGCACTATAATAACTTGCTTCATCAACAAAATAACCAGCAGGAAATTTAGTTAAATATTTTTCAAATGCAGGAATGGCTGCATTACAATCTCCATTAAAATATCTTTCCTCTGCTGCTTTATAGAAAAGTGAATCTTGAGTACTTGCTGTAACATCAATATTACTTTGTTGTAAGTAATCGATATAGGCATCTGGTTTGCCTTGACTTACATATATTTCTTGCATGATGGATAATGCCTCTTTGCTTTGATCTGACTTAGGATAATTATTTACTACTTGTTTATAGTAACCTAGTGCTTTATCATTATTCCCTAAATTGAAATTGATTAATCCTAAACGTAATAATGCATAAGGTCGAAATGAACTAGCTGGATAATCAGTTAATAATGCATTAAATGCAGCCATTGCGCTATTTACATCTTCTAAATCTTGCTGATACGTAATCCCTTTTTCGAATAGTGCTTTATCTGCAAGAGTTGAATTTGGATTAGCACTAATGATATTTTGAAGTGTAGCAACTTTATCTTTATCTCTATTTAAGAATCCGTATAACATAGCCACTTGAAAGCTTGCATAATCTTTATTGATAGTACTTTCTTTTTGAACTTTGCTATAATCAGGTAATGCATTGGTAAAATCTTTGGTGATATAATAGCAATCAGCCAATCGTAAATAACTATCATAAAGAATAGTTTTGTTTTCAGCAGTAGCTTCAACAGCAGTATAATTTTGGATTGATTTTACAAATGAACCAATTGCCACATCGTATCTTTTTTCTTTTAGATAGGCAAATCCTTGATTGTAGTAGGCTTTAAAAATATTTGTATTAGCTGAATTCAAGTGACCCAATTGAGCTACTTGAATATATTTATCATACTCCACAGCAGCTTTCGTGTATAACGCTTGACCATAATAAATTTCTCCTTTCAAAAAAAGAGCTTCTCCTTGAATTTCTTTATCTAAAGGAAATGATAGTGATTTATCAAGCAATACAATAGATGCATCCGTATTTTTATCGTTAAACTCTTGCACTCCTCTATAGTAACAAACTTGTTGATATGCCTTATTCAACGTGGCATTTTTATTTTTGATACTCTCTATAACTTTGATAGCTTCTTTATAATTTTTAGTCTTCAGTAAAGAAGTAGCCAGCATTTGATTCATATCATTAAGCTGTTCTGAAGCAGGATAATTATTAATATAATCAGGAGCAGTTGCCACCACTGTTGTATATTCTTCTAGCTCATAAGACAACTTAATATAATTGGTACTAGCCAATTCTTTAATTGAGGCGTCTCCATTCATTCGCATAGCAGCAGCATATGCTGTTCGTGCTTCTACTTTATCATTTTTTTTCAGATAACAATTAGCAAGTGCATACATGGCATTTTGGCCAAGCGAATCATCCAATACATTTAGTTGCTTGAAATTAATAATAGCTTGATCAATATTATTGGTTTTATATTGTGAAAAAGCTAATTGATAGATAATCTCTTTTTTAACCTTTGGCGTTTTATCAATATATTTTTTTAAGTAAAACGCAGCGTTTGTATAATCACTTTTATAATAGTAAGATTGCCCCATTAATTGCCACATATCTGTTTGATATTTCAATTTATCATCATTAGCATAAGGTTTTGCATAAGCAATTACTTTATCATAATTTTTCTTTACAAAATAGATTTGAGCTAAATAATAAGGGACAGAATTTTTATAGGCTTCTAAGTTTTGAATCGCTTCAAAACTATTTTGAGCAGCATTATAATCTCCATCTGTAAAGGCGATATAGCCATAATAGTAGTTAGCATCATTCGAATAGGGATTATCAAAAGATTTTACTTCTTTGAATAATTGTTTGGCATTATCAAAATCCTTATTTACAAAATACGCATAGCCTAATTTAAAATTATATTCAGTTCGCTGTGTATTAGATAAATCTTTTTTAGTTACTTTTTCAAACCAAGAGATAGCATTATCATATTCATTTTTACGTAGTGCAATTTTACCTAGTTGAAAATAAGCTAATCTTCTCAAATAGGTTTCATGTGAATTATGAATATAATCTAGCAATATTTTTTCCGCATCGGGTTGTTGTAAATCTGTTGCAACAGCACCAATATAGTAAAATGCATAGCTGTATTTGATAGGTTGTTCGTTTTGTATTGGACGTTTATAGGTTTCAATATATATTTCAAACTCTTTACGTGCCGCTAATAGCTGACCTGATTCGTATAAAGCAAGTCCATTTTTATAATGTGCTTGATTATCGATCATCGATTGCGACTCTTGAGCAAAAGCTACAGAAAGAGAAAAAATAAAGAGAAGAGTATAAATAATTTTGTTTTGTATCATCTTATCTTTTTATTAGAACTTAAACGAAAAACCTAAAGAAGGTAGTATAGGCAATTGATATATTTTTTCTTGCGAAACTCTGTTGATATAGAATAAATTATTTCTATTATAAACATTAGATACCCCTACATTCAATTCAATCAAGATTCTTTTGCCCACTTGCCATTTCTTTTTGATACCTAAATCAAGACGGTGATAGATTGGTAAACGACCATTATTAAGTTTAGTTTCATACATAATTCCAACATTTCCATTTTCACCATAAATATTATTACTAATCCCTTGATCTAATTGTAAATCTTCGTAGAATCCAGAAGTACGGGTGAATGGGAAACCACTACCTAAGTTAAATCTTGCACTCACTTCCCAATTTAATTTTTTACCAAACGAGTATGAAGCAGATACATTCACATTATGTCTACGATCGAAGTGAGGAGGATAGATTTGAGTACCATCATTTCTTTTCACCCAAGCAAGTGAATAGCCTAACCAAACAAATAATCTTTTGCTTTCATATTTAGCTAAGAAATCTACTCCATAAGAATATCCTTTTTCAATCATATAATTAGGATCATTTTGAAATAATTTATTTCTATTGATATTAATTAATTGCGTATTATAAATGAAGTATGGTTCCAAATTAATGGTTAGATTATTAAGCGGCTCGTATTCAAATCCAACGATTGCGTGAATAGCTTTTTGCAATTTACTTTTAGCTTCTTGACCATTTATTTTAGTTAATTGATCTTCAGGGCCAGATAAAAATCCGTTAAACAAGTTCACTACATCTCTATCCGATTTAGTACTAATGAAATTTTGTGAATACATACCAGTAGCCATTTTAATTCTAAATTTATCATGCACATTATATTTCAAACGTAAACGCGGTTCGGGAGAAAATTCGCCTAAAGAGCCATAGTATTGAATACGAATACTTGGTTCGAAAACTAGTTTACCAAAGTTTTTTCTATATTTAGCATAAGCTGCAAATTCGGTTGTATTTTGATTTTGGTCGATTTTATATCCTAGACCATTATAAAATTCCATTACTGTTTTGTAGCCTGTCACTTGAATACCATATTTAATATCTCCATTTTTTACATAATACGTAAAATTCATGGCTAAGTTAAATCCACCTATAGAGGTATTACGAGGTTTGCTATCTTGTTCGGTTTGATTTAATTTATAACTAGAATAATTAAAAGTAGTATTAAAAAAGAATTTACCTTTTACAGGAACCAATACGAAGTTGGCACCCACACCAAATGCATTCCATCGAGTATCGGCGATATTGATAAAGTTGGCACGATCTCTAAAATTGAAACCAAATAATTCTAATTTACTACCACTTTTAGTACTGAAGGTAGACTTTGCATAAATATCTTGAAAGCTATATGGAATCCCTGCACTAACCCATGGATAAATTCCTTTCGCTGTTTTGTCGATATAAGAATATTTCCCTGTAATAATAAACGTACCAATACCTTTATCTTCTTTATATTTCCATAGAGGACCTTCTACAATTGCTTTTGCCATAAAAGGGTTTCCACTAACCTTGCCACTAATTTGTTTTTTATTTCCATCACGAGTAGTCACATCTATAACTGCACTAGTTCGATTGCCATATTCAGCTGGGAAACCACCTGTAAGTACATCTACATTTTTAATAATTTCTGTTTCATAAACTGAGTATAAACCAATAGAGTGAAAAGGATTATAAACTGGCATTCCATCTAATAAAAATAGGGTATTGATAGCCGAACCACCTCTAACGTACATTTGTCCACCTTGATCACCTGTAAAAACAATCCCTGGGATAATTTGTAAGAATTGAGCTAATTCAGGTTCTCCACCAATAGTGGGGATTTTATCTATTGTTTTGGTATTAAAAGAAATAGTAGAAACTTGCGTTTGTGTTTTACGTTCTTGACGTTTAGCATCTATTTTTATTTCAGTTAAAAAACTTTCTTCTTCCTTTAATTTAATTTTAATGTTTTGTGTAACACCAGCAACAATAGTAATATCTGAAGTATCTGAAGTATAACCGATATATTTTACAACTAATTTATACGAGCCAGGCTGTGCATTTACTATATTGAAGAAACCATTAACGTCGGTAACACTTCCATTGGTTGTACCTGCTAATAATACAGTGGCGAAAGGTAAGGGCTCAGCATTTTTATCATTTAAGATAAAGCCTTTCACACCGCCATTTTGTTTTTGAGCATATACTTGAGTTACAGAAAAACATAGCACAAAAGTGGTACAAAAAACTAGTAGTAATTTCTTCATAATATATTAATTAAATAAACGTGCTAAATTATTTAATAATCAAAGGGTAAAGACTGCTATTTATCCACGGGTAAAAGCAAGAAATTGTGTATTATTTTTTAAAAGCGAAAAAAAACAGCATGTATTAGAAAAACAAAGGATAGTATATGATTCCACTTAAATGTTTCTGTTTTAAACAAGAAAATGGTAAATAAGGAAAAAATTATCATTGAAATAACTTCCTGTATTACTTTTAGTTGGATTCGTTATGTGCCCTTATTTAATCAGCAAAAAGGCTATCTACGAATTCTTTTCTATTGAATACCTGAAGTTTATCAATAGCTTCACCTACCCCTATGAATTTGATTGGAATTTTAAATTGATCTGAAATACCTAATACGACTCCCCCTTTAGCTGTTCCATCTAATTTCGTGAGGGCAATTGCCGTCACTTCTGTAGCTTTCATAAATTCTCGAGCTTGAATAATCGCATTCTGGCCGGTACTTGCATCTAAAACCAACAACACTTCATGAGGTGCATCTGGGAAAACTTTTTTCATTACGGTCTTAACTTTAGTAAGTTCATTCATTAAGCCTAATTTATTATGCAAACGACCAGCGGTATCTATTATAACCGTATCATATCCTTTAGCTTTAGCTGATTCAAGCGTATCGAAGGCAACACTAGCGGGATCGGAGCCCATTTGTTTTTTGATAATTGGTACATCCACTCTTTTTGCCCAAACATCTAACTGTTCGATAGCTGCTGCTCTAAATGTATCAGCGGCACCTAACAGAATATTTTTACCAGCCAACTTTAGTTGATATGCAAGTTTGCCAATAGTAGTAGTTTTACCAACCCCATTAATGCCTACCACCATAATCACATACGGAGAAATCCCTTTACTGATATCAAATGAATGTAAATCTTCTGTTTTATTTTCGAGTAGTAATTCTTGAATTTCTTCTTTTAGCATGCGCATGAATTGACCTTCACCCACATATTTGTCGATAGCCACTCTTTTCTCTATACGTTCAATAATTTTAACAGTCGTTTCCAAGCCAACATCTGCGCTCATCAAAGCTTCTTCCACTTGATCTAGGAGTATATCATCTACTGTAGTTTTACCCGCAACAGCCTTAGTAAGTTTGTTAAAAAAGCTTTCTTTGGTTTTTTCAAGACCTTTATTTAAGTCTTCTTTATGTTCCTTTTTACTAAAAAAATCAAATAAACCCATGTTTAGTATTTAAGGTATAAAATTACTCATATTTTAAGTATTTTTTTAGTAAAATCAGTAAGCTTAACATGTATTTTAGATTAAAACTGAAGTAGTATTAATGCTTTCCTTCGTATTTATCGCAATATTGAAGTGTTCCTAATCTGAATTTGATTGGCATATTTATTTGTTTTTGAAACACTAATTCTGCTTTGCAAAAAACACCCAGAGATGGTGTATAATAATTAGGTAATTTATTTAAAGGATGATTATTGATTAGTTGAGGTTTGTGTATAAGTAATTTAGTTGACTGTGTACTATCACTTGACATAGTATTCACTTGAGCTATAAGTATATGGCTCATACTAAAAAATAGTATATGAATAAGTATAAATTTCATTTGATTTATATAAACGAAGATACCATTAAATAACATTTTCTAATTAAAAAGGTTTGCTTATTGAATAAAGAATTTAGTTAAAAAATACATTTATCCATTTATAAGTACTTAGTAACGATAATAAATGCTTAATAACCGAATAATAGTATTTTTTGAGCAAATATTTGTATCGTAAAATAATTTTACATAGATGTTTTGCGCAAGACATAGTATTCAAAAAAAACATTATTTAAAAAATTAAAAAAATTAAAACCATGAATTCATTAAGAAACCGTGTTCAATTGATTGGTAAATTAGGAGCCGATCCAGAAATTAAAGCATTAGAAGGGAAAAAACGATTAGCCCGATTTAGCATTGCTACGAATGAATCGTATAAGAATGCAAAAGGAGAAAAAATTACTGAAACACAATGGCATAATATTATTGCTTGGGATAAAAATGCTGATTTAGTAGAGAAATTCTTAGAAAAAGGCAAAGATGTGGCTATTGAAGGCAAACTCATTAATAGAAACTATGTAGATAAAGATGGTATAAAGAAATATATTATTGAAATACAAATGAATGAGATGGTACTTTTAGGCAAAAACTAATTTTATTAAAATAAATATAATTAGAAGGATATTTTGATTTTCAAAATATCCTTTTTATATTTATAATTGATAATTATTATTTAACCACTAAAAAAACTGAATGAAACAAATCTACATTTAATCCTTTTTATTTAGCGCAAAGCAATTTTTCGTTGTTTTATGGTTTAAGTAGTCACTCTAGGTATTGACTCACTTAAAAATTGATTACAAATTTATTTTCACATTTAAAAAAAATTGAATGAAACAAATTTACATTTTACTCATTTTATTTCTATTCGTTACTAGTAGCGCAGTTCAAGCACAATCTTGTGTAACACCTGTATTTGCAGATGCTACAGCGCCTCCAGGCACTACCTCTATTTCTATGGCTTGTGGTGGTGGAACCGCTAATATGTCGGCTACTTTTAATGGTATGGGAGCTGTGAGCACTAATTTATACAGTGTAAGCACTACTCCTTTTAACTTTACAACCTTTACAGGTACCACTATTCCCAGTGGATCAGATGATATCTGGAGTTCAGTGGTAGCACTCCCATTTAACTTTTGTTTTTTTGGTAATACCTACAATCAAATTTTAATTGGATCTAATGGTATTTTATCTTTCGATGTATCAACAGCAGGAGGATATTGTACTTATGTAATATCTCCTCCAATACCTAATACTTCTTATCCAAGAGCTAGTATTATGGGAGTTTACAATGATATCGATCCACGTTATGGTTCTCCTTCTAGAAGAATACAATATACTACTACAGGAACAGCTCCTTGTCGACAGTTTATTGTAAGCTATGAAGGTATTTCTTTTTATGGAAGTGCTTGTCCGGGTACCTATGCCAACTACCAAATTATTTTAAACGAAACGACTAACATCATCGAAACGCATATTCAGAATCATGGTGGATGTTCCTCTACAAATTCAGGTAGAGGAATTATCGGTATTCAAAACTATGATAGAACGGTTGGATATGCAGCACCAGGCAGAAATGCTGTTACTTTTTCTACAGCAAATGAAGCATGGAAATTTGTACCAATAGATACGAGCAATGCATTTCGTAGTATGATTGTACATTTATTTGAGAATGGTGTATTAGTTGATTCTGCTGTGCCATATTATGCTCCATTCCCAACATTAAGAGCAGATTTTATGCGTTCTATTACTTTCCCTCCAGATTCTCATTTATTCCATATCGAATTAATGGTGTATGATTCAGCTGGAACTGGAAGTGGAACTAGTTTATGTCCTGTAACAACAACTGGTTTATATGATTTCAATGATTTACTTTATTATAATGGAGGAAGTTTAAATATGACTTCAGCTATAACCAATGTCTCGTGTTATGGATTTAGCGATGGAGCTATAGATTTAACAGCTATTACCACCTCACCTCCTGTATCTTATGTATGGAGTGACGGACCAACTTCAGAAGACCGAACTGGTTTAACCGCTGGTTCTTATACGGTCACGGCCAGTGATCTGGGTGGTTGTACAATTACACAGACTATAAACGTCACGGAACCACCTATGCTGATGATCATGCTCGACTCCATCAGGGATGTCGCCTGTTTAGGGGATGCCTCAGGCTCGATACAAATCACTACCATGGGCGGAACTATGCCTTATCTCTTTAACTGGACTGGTGGATATTCTACCGAAGATATCTATAGTGTGCCTGCAGGTACTTATAATATCAATGTGGTAGATAGTCATGGTTGCGTAAGCAATGATATGTTTATGATCTTACCAGGTACTCTAGATACATCTACATTGTATCATACTATTTGTCCTAGTGATTCTATATTATTAGGTGGACTTTGGAGAAGAACAGGCGGAACTTACTATGATACCCTTAATAATAGCCATGGGTGTGATTCAATCATAAAACAAATACTTACTGTTCTTCCAAATGTTTCCATGACTTTAAATCCTTCCATATGTTTAGGAAGTTCATTCAGTGTAGCTGGAAGCACTTATAATGCTACTGGTGTATACTATGATACTTTAACTTCCTATATCGGTTGTGATAGTATATTAATAACGAATTTAACTGTGAACAGTCCAAGTAGCTTTACACAAAATTTACGAGGTTGTCCAGGCGACAGATTCTTTATTGGTGGAGCGAATCAAACTACAGCAGGCACTTACTATGATACCTTAACTAGCTTCGTAGGTTGCGATAGTGTACTTACATCTATCTTAACCTATAATAGTATTACTACAGGAACCACAGCTGCAAGTATTTGCTTTGGTCAAACATATTTTGTTGGTGGAGCCAATCAAAATACTGCTGGAGTATATTATGATACTTTAGTGAATAGTACTGGTTGTGATAGTATTTTAGCAACAACTTTAACGGTTAATCCTTCTAGTAGTAGTAATGACAATTATAGTGTATGTTTAGGATCTAGCATTTTCGGATTCGTTGTAACAGGAGATACAACGCTTAGTACAACGCTTACCAATGTATATGGATGTGATAGTATTTACAATCAAAACATCACAGCATTACCTTTACCGGTAGCAAATGCAGGTGCAGACCAAACTATACTATCTGGTGCTAATGCAATATTAAATGCAACAGGTGGTACTTATTATGAATGGAATACTGGTGAACTTACAGCAAGTGTTACTGTAACTCCTACTAGCACGACCACATACGTAGTGATGGTTACAAGTGCAGATAGTTGTTCATCGTATGATTCAGTATTAGTAGAAGTAACATTACCTTCTAAAACATTAGTAGTTCCAGATGCCTTCACACCAAATGGAGATAATTTGAATGATAAATTCCTTCCGGTAAATGCGAAAGATTATTCTATCAATTCATTTAAAATCTTTAACAGATGGGGAGATGAAGTATATAATGTAACTACCAATACAGATGGTTGGGATGGTAAATTCTTAGGTATTGAACAACCAGGTGGAGCTTATGTATACTACATCGAAGTAACTGCCTTGTCTAATGGTGATAAAGCTATATATCAAGGTGCAGTAGACTTAATTAGATAAAATACAATAACTACTTTTCAGAAAGGGAATTTTTGCAATGCAAAAATTCCCTTTTCTTTTTGATTAAATGTTTTTGATTTTAGTAAGTTTGAAGTTCATATTGATTACTTATGAAAATATTAATGGTTTGTCTTGGAAATATTTGTCGCTCGCCACTCGCGCAAGGAATCTTAGAAGATAAAATAAAAAAACACGGCTTGAATTGGCAAGTAGATAGTGCTGGTACTGGTGGCTGGCATAGCGGTGAACTGCCCGATAGAAGAAGTATTCAAGTGGCTAAAAAATATAGCATCGACCTCAGTATACAGCGGGCTCGAAAACTGAATGGCTATGATTTAGAAAACTTTGATTTGATTTTTGCTATGGACAAAAGTAATTTACAAGACATTCAAAAATTAGCGCAAAATCAAGAAGAACTGAAAAAGATTAAATTGATTTTAAATGAAAGTCATCCCAATGAAAACTTAATAGTACCAGACCCCTACTATAACGACAATGGCTTTGAAGAAGTCTATCATTTATTAGATGAGGCCTGTAACTCTATTATCCAAAATTATACATCGCATGATTAAAAAAATATGTTTCTTGATTTGTTGTATTGCTTCACTCCTACTGCATGCACAAGAAAGTCCCTGTAAAATATATTGGGATGAAAATTTAATTCAAGGAAAAAAAAATTATCTATCAGATACGATTGCTGATGCAAGTTCAATAAAAAGACCTAATGTCATTATCATACTAGCCGATGATTTAGGACAAACAGATATTTCGTTATATGGAAATAAATCTGTTAGCACCCCAAATATAGATGCGATAGGAACGAATGGAATCATCTTTAATGAGGCGTATATTTCATCACCTGTTTGTTCGCCTTCACGTGCCGGATTACTTACAGGCAGGTATCAAGAGCGCTTTGGACATGAACTACAACCCTGTGAACGTTATGTAAAAAACAAATTACAATTCTGGGGATTTAAGCAACGAAAAAGTTTACGTCCTTTGGTTCCGGTACTGAATAAAAATATACCTACCGATGAAGACCGCTTGAGACAAGGCTTACCACCTTCTGAAATCACCATTGCAGATGTATTAAAAAAATATCAGTATCATACAGCGATTCTAGGTAAATGGCATTTGGGTGCGATGGACTTTGCATTACCTTGTCAACGTGGATTTGATTATCAATATGGATTTAGTGAAGCCTATACTTTATATGCCAATGAAAAAGATAAAAACATTATCAATCAAAAAATTCCACATCAATTCATGGATGCACATCAGTGGAAGAATGCCAAAGGCAGAGAAGGAAATTGTGCCATCACTAAAAACTGCTGCACACGCATAGAAGATACAGGTTATTTAACGAATAGATTGACCGATGAAACCATACAATTTATAGAACGACAAGATACTACATCGCCTTTTTTTATTTACTTGGCGTATAATGCGCCACATGCGCCTTTGCAAGCAACTCAATATTATTATGATCAATTTGCTAATGAACCAAATCCTATAAAACGAATCTATTATGCAATGATCAAAAATTTAGATGATCAAATTGGTAGACTCACGCATTATTTAGATAGCACTGGATTAGCAGAGAATACAATCATTTTCTTTTTGAGTGATAATGGTGGAGCGCGCTATAATGGCACAACAGAAAACAAACCATATCGAGGTGGTAAGATGACTAATTTTGAAGGAGGTTTGCGAGTGCCGATGATGATGCAATGGAAAAATCATATCAGCAATGGTATGTATAAAGAGCCGGTGATTTCATTGGATATATTTACTACTATTTGCAAAATGACACATTGCGAAATGCCTAAAGATAGAGTGTATGATGGAATTGATTTGACAAATACCAGTAGCAATAAATTAGATAGAGCCTTATATTGGAGAAGTGCTGAAAATGCAGCGATACGATATAAGAATTGGAAATTAGTGATTAATGATATCGATCATACGAAAGCCTTGTATAATCTTTCTAAAAATATTGAAGAGACTGAAAATGTATATCCCGATTATCCGTTAATCACTAAAGATTTGGAAACAAAATTGCAAGCTTGGGAAAAAGAAATGGTAAAACCCTTATGGCCACGAACAGTAAATTATTTATTTAAAGATGCGAATGGACAATATCATTTTGCGTTTTAGGAAGAAAATATAGCCTTCAAATCCCATAGGAGTATTACCTTTGCAGTAGAATAATTTTATTATGTCGAAAGTAAAACCCTCTTTACCTAAAGGCACTCGTGATTTTTTACCCAACGAAGTGATGCAACGAAAATATATTTTTAATACTATAAAAAATGTATTAGAGCATTATGGTTTTGTAGAAATTGAAACGCCGGCTTTTGAGCGACTAGAAACCTTAACCGGTAAATACGGCGAAGAAGGAGATCGATTATTATTTAAAATATTGAATAGTGGAGATTTTTTATCTAAAGTAGAGGATGCTGTATATCAAGAAAAAAACTCAACTAAAATTTTAAAAGATATTACTGAAAAAGGATTACGATATGATTTAACAGTGCCTTTAGCTCGTTATGTAGTGCAACACCAAGGCGATTTAATATTTCCTTTTAAGCGCTATCATGTAGCCCCGGTTTGGCGCGCTGATAGACCGCAACGAGGACGTTATCAAGAATTTTATCAGTTTGATGCCGATATTATTTCGGCCGATTCATTATTTAATGATGTTGAATTGAGTGAAATTTTAATCGACGTATTTAAACGATTACAAATTCCAGTTACGATTAAAATTAATAATAGAAAATTATTAGAAGCATTGGCTATCTATGCAAATGCCCCGGAACAATTGGTAGGTATTACTACCGCTATCGATAAACTCGATAAAGTAGGTATGGAGGGTGTCAACAATGAATTGGAAAAAATGGGGTTGAATGAAAATCAAATCCAAAAAATTAAATCTGTATTAGCCATAACAGATATCGCTGCTTTAGAAAAAGTTTTCGCTTCTATAGAAGTTGGAAGAAAAGGGATAGAAGAAATTCAATTTATATTTGATAAAATAGATTCTTCTCTTGTTCAATTTGACATAACACTTGCCCGCGGACTCACCTATTATACTGGCACTATCTGGGAAGTGACTGCAAATAATGTACAGATGGGAAGTATCTCGGGTGGTGGTAGATATGATAACTTAACGGAAATGTTTGGTGGTCAAAATATGAGTGGTATCGGTATTTCTTTTGGGGTAGAGCGAATGTATGATGTGATGGAAGAATTACAGTTATTCCCAAGCAATATAGTGCAAGGAGTAAAAGTATTGCTAGTGCCTAGAGAAGAAAATAGCACGAATCATTGTTATGAGCTGGTGAAAAAATTTAGAAGCAATAATATTTCTTGTGAATTATTTACAGGTAATATCAAAAAGCAAAAACAATTTAGTTATGCCACTAGCAAAAACATAGCTAATATCATGGAAGTAGGTAGTGATGAAATTTCTTCTTCTATATATAGAATCAAAAATATTAGTAGTCGCGAAGAACATAAATTAAGTATAGACGCCATTATAGAGCAATTAAAATAATATGACACATTTAATATCTTCTCAAAGCATTCGTGTACAAGACATAGAAAGTATTCTTAACAAGAAATATGCACTTGCATTATCTGACGATGCTAAAAATAAAATCAATACGTGTAGAGCTTATTTAGATGAAGCGATTCGTACAGCTGAAAAACCTATATACGGCATCAACACAGGTTTTGGCTCCTTGTGTAATGTAAAAATCAATGAAGAGCAATTAGAGCAATTGCAATATAATTTATTGGTGAGTCATGCTTGTGGTACCGGAAACAAAGTACCTGATGAGATTGTACGCATCATGTTACTATTGAAAATTCAATCATTATCCTATGGGCATAGCGGTGTAGATATCAATACCGTGGAGAGTTTAATTTATTTTTATAATGAAAATATTTTACCAGTAGTATACGAACAAGGTTCATTGGGTGCCAGTGGCGATTTATCGCCTTTAGCACATCTTTGCATTCCATTGATAGGACTGGGAAAAGTACGTATCGAGAATGAAGAAATAGATGCTACAGAAATCAACTTCACTCCTATCAAATTAAAAAGTAAAGAAGGATTAGCCTTATTGAATGGCACTCAGTTTATGAGCGCATACGGGGTTTACATTTTAAATAAAGCCAAACAATTAAGTGCGTGGGCAGATATGATTGCGGCTATTTCATTAGAAGCGTTTGATGGACGCATAGAGCCTTTTCATGAATTGATTCAACGAGTAAGACCACATGCAGGACAAATGGAAACTGCGAAAATTATATTAGCTATTTTAGTAGATAGTGAAATTGCGAAACAAACAAAAACAGCGGTGCAAGACCCCTACTCGTTCCGATGTATCCCGCAAGTGCATGGCGCCAGCAAGGATGTGATCAAGCATGTAGAAAGTGTTTTTGAGACAGAAATCAATTCCGTTACAGATAATCCAAATGTATTTCCTGAAGAAGAACTAATTATTAGTGGAGGTAATTTCCATGGACAAACTTTAGCACTTGCCTTAGATTATTTAGCATTGGCCTTAGCTGAATTAGGAAATATTTCAGAAAGAAGAACGTATTTATTAATTAGTGGTCAACGTAACTTACCTCCGTTTCTAGCCAAAGACGCGGGATTGAACAGTGGCATGATGATTCCTCAATATACCGCTGCATCGATTGTAAGTCAGAATAAACAATTATGTTCACCTGCTTCCATCGATTCTATTCCATCGAGCAATGGACAAGAAGACCATGTGAGTATGGGGGCGAATGCCGCCACAAAATGTTTGAAGGTATTAGAAAATTTAGAAAAAATAATAGCGATTGAATTATTGAATGCTTCGCAAGCACTTGAATTTAGAAGACCTTTACGCAGTAGTACTGCTATTGAAAAGGTATTAGTAGCTTATAGAAAAACAGTGAGTTTTAATTCTACTGATCGTTATTTACATGAAGATATCATGAAAAGTATTCAATTTATTCAGCAACATCCAACCCCTATTTTTTAAAATACAAAGGCATTTCCCAATTTAAAAAATACAGTGGGTGAAATATGATTTGCCCTTTGGTATTAAATTCTAAAGCGGGTGCGGGTAATTTGATGGTATTTAATAATCCAAGTATCACACGTTCCGTTCTAGTACGCACAGGTATTTTCGTAAAATCAGCATCGATAGAAATCAAGAATTTTCTATAACGTTGTACATCATTTCGATTCACTAGGTTTCCATTTGGATCTGTCCACGTATTATCAAATCCCCCATACATGCCTCCTGCGCCATAACCCACAGCTACGTTTAACCAAGTGGCATGTTTTTGTTTTTTATTGAAGGAAGCAATATTAGCACTCAACCAAAAAGTCATAGAGTTATAATCTTTCAAAAAGCGTTCGTAAAACTGAGTGCCATATAATTCATTGGCACGTTGCGTCAACTGTCCTTTGGGATTACTTACTTGATAATAATTTATCTTTAATTGTATCCGTTGTTCGTGCCATAACATTTCTTGCCATAAGAACCAACCCGAACCAATACTATTAAAGAGTGCATCACTTGCACTAGCACCCCACTTAGAGGAGAAGCCATCTAAAATTTCTATAGTAGTTTGAAAACCCCAGCCGGTAAGCGCTCCAGCCCATGCGGCACGATTGTGTTTAATCCCCGACCATTTATAGACATTGAAACTCCATTTACTTTGAAAATAGCCTCCTAGCATATGCCCCATTTTATCTATTTGCTGCCACTCTGCGGCGTCATTAAAAAAATGAAATCTACTTCTGGGATAACCTTCGTACCAAGCGTAATTCAAACCAATTAAGGCACTGGTACACAAACCTAATTGTCCGCCTAAAGCAGTTGCAAATCGTTTTTTATTATACGTAGGATAAGGTTCGAGAAAGGTAATCTTTTTAGGTGCAATGATAGCAGTTGTATCTTGAGCAACTAAAATACTTGTAGTAGCAAATAAAAACAGCAATAAAAAAATAATTCTAAAATTCATTTTACTGTTTTTATTCATTGATAAATTAAGCAAGTAAAGTAGCTTTCGTTTCTTCTAATATTTTATTTACTTCTTCCATCGTAGGAGCTTCGGCATAGACACGTAAAACGGGCTCAGTACCTGAAGCACGAATCATTACATTGCATTCGTTTGGTAAATAATATTTGAAACCATCAATCGTTTCTACTTGTTCAATGGCATACGAACCAAAAGCTTTATAAACGCCTTTAGAACAGTTATCGATAATATTCAATTTTACTTCTTCGGTTAAATGTAAATCATTTCTATTGTATGAAAATGCACCTACCACTTCATACACTTCATCAATTAATTGCTTAATGCTTTTGCCACTTTTAGCCATATATTCTAATACTACCAATGCATCCCAAATACCGTCACGCTCAGGGATATGGCCTTTCACAGCGATACCACCACTTTCTTCACCACCTACTAATACATCATCGTGAATCATAATTTCACTGATGTATTTAAAACCAATTTTAGTAATTTCTACATCGATGCCATAGGCTTTACACATCTTTTTAATTTTTGGAGAAGCAGAGAATGCCACTACTACTTTCCCTCTCAGATTATTGTATTTATAAAGTATATGAATTAATAATAATAGTATATGATGTGCATCTATAAATTTTCCTTCATTATCGTATAAGCCAATACGATCGGCATCCCCATCATTTGCTACCCCTAGAGCGATATCGCCCGATTGACGAATCAAATCGGAGAGTTCTATTAAGTTTTTATGGATAGGTTCGGGAGCACGACCATAAAACGAAGGATTGTATTCGCAATGTAAATGACGTGCGTGAGGAATTAATCTTTTAAATACTCGTTGACCAGCACCATACATAGCATCATACGCTATTTTAATTCCTGATTGATTTATTTTATCGATATCAAAACCTTTCAGCACATGCTGATAATACATTTCTTCAAAATTTTCATAGACTAACAAGCCTTTTGCTTCAAGCTCCTCTAATGAACTAGTAGGTACTTCACAAGAATCTGGAATTAAGTCTTCCACCTCTTGAATAACCGATGGAGTAGCTGGTCCACCGTAATGCGCTTTTAATTTAAATCCATTATAGGTGGGAGGATTATGACTGGCTGTAATAATAACTCCTAGTAAACATTTATGATTAAAGGTGGCTAAAGATATCATAGGAGTAGAAACAAAATTTTTATCATAAAAAACTTTTACTCCCTCTGCAGTTACAATTTTAATAACTGTTTCAGAAAAAAGCACGCCACCAAATCGACAATCATAACCAAGCGTTAAAGTAGGATTATCTGTATTTTTTTTCAACCATAGAGCAGTTGCTTTAGCTACTCGAGCTACATTCGCAACCGTATAATCATCCGCGATAATTGCACGCCATCCGTCGGTACCAAATTTTATTTTTTGCAGCATAAAAAGACATTAAATTATAGGCGTAAAGATAATGAAAATAATGAATTGCTTCTATTTCAATAAATGAATAGCATGTAAAGAAATCATCAACAAATTATAATCCGAAGTTAAACCCAATTAGTGGTAATGGTTGACGTCTGTAGCCATATAAGGCATTTGGAATCAAATTAACCATCAAACCTAAACTCATATACGAATTATTTCCTACTTTAATATTGTAGCCTAAGCCCACTAATACATTTCCATAGGTTACACTTTGATACGCATTTTTCACGCCTCTTACTAACGATTTTTCACGAGCTCTAAAATTAAATATCTGTGCTTCCCCATATATAAATAATTCTTTCCAAGGATAGATTTTAACATATAGCTGTCCCCCAATAGTATGAGAGGAATAACCAGGAATTCTATTTACGGTAGCAGCATCTTGTAATTGATAGGTAAAGCCTACACCCGGTTCGAAATATTTTACCACTCTATATCCTACTACTGGTGAAAGACCTAATAATAGGGTATTGCCACTATAGCCAAAATTTATATTGGGACCGATACGTAATTTACTTTTATCAAAACCTTTTTTATTTTCTATTTGAGTAGGTTTTAAAGGCAATGTTTTTTCGTTATTTCCTGCAAATGGTTTATCATCATTTTGAGCATATGAAGAAATATTCAACAATAGCAAAATCGATAGCAAAGAATACAGTATATATTTCATTTTAAAATTTTGGACAATATGTTTTTTTAATAATATTTCGCGATTTAAATTTTCCTGAGTGGACCAAAGATACTTCAAATCCTCCAACTCCTTTATTATAATAAGTCATTTTAGACAATGTAAAATCATAACTTACTAATAGTCTTGTTGAATTAATTTGGTAGCCAATGGTAGGAATCATAGCATCTCTGATTCGATAATAAGCACCAATATAAAAAGTATTTTTTATTTTACTTCTATACGAATCATTGCAATATCCAACTAAGGTACCAATGCTAGTTTCAATAGCTTCTTTTTGATAATTAAAAATGAATTGAGAGTTGATAGAAATTTCTTGACTAAGTTTCCCATTAAATGAAAGATTAAAAATTGGGCGCATTCCAATTCGATTATCTACGCCTTTAAAACTATCTTTTGGTTTATTGATATGATATAATGCTGCACCTATGCCCAATGAATAATTCGTACCAAATCCGATATGTAAAGTTAGGCCTGCACTCATATCAAAATACCATCTACTTTGATTGGCGAATTGTTCTAGATTAGGAATACTTTTATCGAAGAAACGATCGTTCCATTGATTATTAAAATAAAAATTTTTAAAATCTACCACCCGTTGAACTCCTGTAAAACCAAAGCCTCCAGACAAGGCATACTTTCCTTTTTTATCAAAACTTTTATGATAGGCAATACTTCCATTTAATTTTGTAGTACGTAAATTTCCATCACCTGCTTCGTCGTTCCATGCATAGAATCCAATTCCCATAAAATCTGTTTTCCCTAAATAGCCTTCTAATAAAGAGAAATCAGCATACATACTATAATTATTGTAGGTTACAAATTGCCCATTCGCTGCAAAAGGCCATTGAGCTCTATAAATGCCACCTACTCTATAATTGCCATCATAATAACCTGTATTGGCTGGATTGATGGTTAAGGGCTGTGTGTAGAATTGCGAAAAATGCGTATCCTGTGCATGCAATGTAAAAATGCATAAACACATGTTTAATAAAAAAATATAGATACTGTTTATTTGTTTCACTACACTACTATTTCAATAAAGTAATATTACCTGTTAATGTTTTTCGCGTATCATCTAAAAATCTGGCTTTCACGGTGTATGCATACACATCCATTTCTTGCATTTGTCCTTTATATATGCCATTCCAACCTACTTGTTGATCTCTACTTTCAAACACTTTTTCACCCCAACGATTAAAAATCATAAATGTTAATTCCACAATTCCTTTTCCTTCTACACGCACTTCATCATTGATTCCATCGCCATTTGGTGTAAATGCATTAGGTACACCTATTCGTGCTTCGAAGTTGATATAGATATTTTTACAAAAAGTATCTGCACAAGTAGTACCTTCTATATAGGCAATGATACAAGGAGTTAGCGAGTGAATTTGAGGATAGGTATAAAGTGGATTCTCGAGAATGGAAGTATCTCCATTTCCAAAATTCCAAATGACATCGGTAAAATTTTGACTCAAATTCGTAAACTGTATCGCATCTAAATAATAGAACGAATCTCTATCCATCATAAAATCGGCAATAGGAAATGCCAGTATATTGATGGTTTTTGTTAAGGTATCATATACATCACAAGTATTGGTATCTCTAATTACTAAGGTAATGGTATAGGTGCCTGCATTATTAAAAATATGTGTAGGTTCAAATTGTGTAGAGCTAGTTCCATCGCTAAAATACCAAGTGAATATAGCAGCAGGATTACTTAAATTATCCATATATACGGCCACTCCTGAACAGGCTGTAGACAATACATCAAAATCTGCAATAGCATTTGCTTTTAATTGGTATCTGGCATAAGCGGTATCTCTTGGATGGCAACGTGTAGAATCGATAGAAATCATTTGTACGGTATACCAACCTGGGACAGTCCAAGTATGTGTTGGATTGGCTAATGTACTAGAAGTACCATCTCCAAAATTCCATTCAAATTGCAATGCATTAACACTGGTATTTGTAAATTGAATAGTAAGATTTGAATCACATTCACTTAAAATAGTAGCGGTGAAATTTGCTACTGTTGAATCATTTCGAGTTTGAATAATAGCATAACTCGTATCTGCAAAATTGCACACGGAAGAATCAATAATGATATGCATAATATTCCACGAATTGACTGAAGTATAGGTATGTATTACACTTCTTCCAGTATCCGAAGTACCATCTCCAAAACTCCAATAATTCGTGGCTAAGAAATAAGGACTAGCGTCTGTAAATACGACATCTGCTGGCACACAGGCATTCGTATCTGAAATATCGAAAACAGCATCTAATGGATTTAAGGATACATATTCAAACATGGTATCGATCATTCTACATCTTTTTGAACTATCGACAACAATATATAATATTTGAAAAAGTCCAGAATCTTTATAGGTATGTTGATCTATAAAACTTGTGGAAGTGGTACCATCACCAAAATTCCATTGAATACTATTAGCTGTTGTATTAAATGATTGCACCATTATTTTTACTGAATCACAGCCGTAGAAAATTCTGTCAATATGATAAAGAGGGGTTACCGTATCATTATATACTGTGATCTGAATGGTAGCAGTATCCACATCATTACACGTAGTAGTATCTCTAAAATATACATTCACGGTATAAGTTCCACCTTCAGTAAAGGTATGAGTAGGACTTTTTAAAGTACTGGTATCACCATCTCCAAAATCCCAATAATAGGCTCTAGGAGAAGCTGTAGAATTAGTAAAATTTATGGTTAATGGAAAACAACCTGCAGTATCACTTAATCTAATATTTAAATCAACTACGGGTTCAATGGTAATATTTCTGGTGACTAACTGTGTACCATTACAACTGGTAGGATCATCTACTTTTAATGAAATTGTATAGGTTCCAGGACTCGCAAATACATGCACGATAGTATCATTGGTTGACGTAAATCCATCACTGATATTCCACGTATAAGTGGTAGTTGGATAATTTTTAGAGTACGCAAATAATCTTCTGGAATAACAATCAATAATTAAATTTGGAGTAAAGTTGGCAGATATACTATCATCATCTACTTCCACTGATAAATAAGCGGTATCCACAATATTGCAACTAGTACTATCCGTTCCGATTAGCATTACCGTAAAAATTCCAGTATCGGTATAAGTATGTGTGGGATTAAAAAGAGTAGAGGTAGCACCATCTCCAAACACCCATAAAACCGAACGAACATTGGTACGTACGCTCACAAAATTTACCGTTAATGGTACACAACCAGCTGCTCGTGGGGAAGCACGTACATCGACATTCGTACCTGCCAAATTCATTTCAAATTTTAATGCCGCTAAATTACAGTTAGCACTTCGGTTGGTATTAGACCAAGCACCTGGAGTAGTGGGAAACAAAGAGCTTCTGCCGCAACCTGCGCAAACCGCTTCATAGATCACTCCTTCTCTATCAAACCGACTCGTACCACCATCCACATGTTCGCCTACCGGACCATTCCCTCCAAAATAAGTGGCATAGAGTAAGCCCACCGCATTTCGTTCTAGTACTATAAAATAAAAATCACTCCCATCTGTAGTTCTAAGATAGGCATCTGAAGTGGTTGCCAAATCAAGCGTTGAGCCCCCACAATATCCTGTATTGACATTCCCTCCCCAACCCGACATATAAATATTATCACAACGATCTACTAAAAATGCTGTAGGTGAAATATCGGTTGTTGTTCTGCCTGCACCAAAAACAGTGGAAAATAAAGTTGTACTTAAGGTATTATCTAATTTTTGAACAAACTGTCGACCATTGGTATTGGAATATACTGAGCCGATAATAATATAAGCACCGAGCGTTTGACCATACACATAAACATTATTGAAGCGATCTATTTCTATAAAATAACTTTGATCATAGGCAGAAGTTCCTAGATAGGTAGTAGCCATTAGCGTTGTACCCGTATTATTTATTTTGTAAATAAATCCATCAATATCGCCATTATAACTATTATCATAAGCTCCGCTGACCATGCGCAAATCATTACTCAATGTACCACCTGTAATAAAAATATTTCTATTTAAATCTAACTTAATCGAATAGGCAGCATCATCACGTGCACCACCCACATAGGTAGAGAACAATAAGGAAGTCAAATTAGCATTCATTTTAAAGAGCACCCCATCTTGATCGCCACCAAAAGTAGGTTGTATAACACCTGCAGTAGTAGGAAAATTATTTGATTTGGTATAGGAAGCTACATACACAAATCCTAAACTATCCAGAATAATTTCGCCTCTAAATTCATCTGCATAATTATGAATCAAATCATGCATACCACCTGTTTCTGGAATAGCTCCGTCAAAATCACTTCCTCCCAAATAGGTAGATGCTAGAAGGGAGCTACCAGAACTAGATAACTTCACAACTACGATATCTACTTGACCATTATTAGATAAATCATAAGAACCCGCTACTGTAGGAAAATTGGTAGAACTACTCGAGCCTAAAATATATAATTCATTACTCGGATTCACAAACATACTATGTGGTTGATCATCGCCAGCACCGCCTAAATAAGTTGAGTATAATAACGTAGTTCCAGTAGCATTAAATTTAGAGATAGCCATATCATAAACCCCTCCTTGAAAAGTTGTTTGAAACGCCCCAACGGTAGGGTAATTGCCTAATGGTCCGCCTACATCACCTGCAGAGGTATTCGCAAAAACATTACCCCCTGCATATAAATTACCTGCATCATCATAGGTAGCCGTATATCCAAAATTATCGGCTGTCGAGCCAGTATAACTAGAGAAGATAAGGGTAGGATCGATGATTAATATTTCATTAGTATTATATCCTTTAGGAAATTCAAATCGAACTTCATCATTTACTAAAATATAGTTACATGGAACTTCTACTTTTTGATTTTGAATGATTTGATAGGCATAAGGTTTTAGCTCTTTTATTTTAGAAGCAGTTGTACTATACACCAAATCCCCATTTTTAATTCTTAAATCATTAACGCCTTCATATTTCACTTTAATTTGAGAAACATCAGCACCAGCTTGAACGATATAATCATAGATCAATTGTTCATTCTGGCCTTTCACTTGAATATTGATTCCATTATAAATATTTTCATAGGTGATGGTTCCATATGAACAAACATCCGAAGCCCAATGTGTAGGATCACTTCCTAAAAAGTAGTTGTAATGAAATTTTTCTTTTTCATTCTGTGTAAATGTAACATTTGGATTCGCGTCAACAAATCGAATATTAAAAACATGTCCACTTAAGGGATGCGTACCCGATTTATGTTGATGCAACATTTCATGAATATCTTCATTGAAGAAGACGATATGAAAATGATCTTTATTAAAATCTATAAACCCAGGTGTGAGTCTAGCTCTAAAAGCTGTTTGTGGATCCCATTGATTTTTATTTTCTGTAAATAGAAGATGAAGATTATTCTCCAGTTGAACAGGCGATTTGATTCGCTGAGCCGTTAGCGAAAATAGAGCTGAGAAAAGCAATCCGAATACAAGTAAATAATTTTTCAATGGCTGTGCATTTTATTTCATTTGAATCGTCTGATTAATAGGCTATTCAACATATAAAATTAACGAATTAATAGTAGAAAAGGTTGTTTTTTTTGTCAGAATAGAGTCACAATAATAGTTTTCTGAATTTTTAACTAAAATATCTTAAGTTTGATAAAATTAAACTGGAACATGCTTAACATACAAAAACATCCAAAGTCTCTTTACGTCTTATTTTTTGCAGAAATGTGGGAGCGATTTTCCTTTTATGGGATGAAAGCATTATTGATGGTCTACATGGTGACGCAACTTAAATATGATGATGAAAAATCAAATTTGATTTTAGGTTCGTATTTAGCTTTAGTGTATGCATTACCTATTTTAGGAGGAATGATGGCAGATAAATTTTTAGGGTATAGAAAAGCGGTTATTTTTGGTGGATTAGTGATGGTATTAGGTCATTTTGTATTAGCGATACCAAGTGAAAGTAGTTTTTATTTTGGGTTAGGCTGCATTATTATAGGCAATGGTTTTTTTAAACCCAATATTTCTAGCATGGTGGGTAAATTATATAAGGAAGGAGACCCTGACAGAGATGCTGGTTTTACTATTTTTTACATGGGAATTAATATTGGAGCAGCTTTAGGGGGCTTGATTTGTGGCATCGTAGGACAGAAGTATAGTTGGCATTTAGGTTTTGGATTAGCGGGTATATTTATGATTTTAGGATTAATCGTATTTGTTTATTTTCAAGACATGTTAGGAGAAGTAGGATTACCCACTGATCCAGATTTCAACAAAAAGAAAAGCTTACCTATTTTACGCAATGAACATGTCATTTACTTGGTAAGTATTTTATTGATTCCCATTTTTGTATTATTGATTCAACATAATTCAATTATGGATTATATCATGTCGGGATTATCTATATTATCGTTAGTTTATTTAATTTATATCATGTTTACCAGTGGCAGAGAAGCAGGACTGAAACTGCTTGCAGCAACAATTATGATTATCAGCTCGGTCTTTTTTTGGTCTTTTTATGAGCAAGGAGGAGGGGCCTTAAATTTGTATGCCTTACGAAATGTGAACATGCATGTATTGGGAATGGACTTACCATCTACAGCTGTAAATAATTTTATCAATCCTGCCTTTATTGTATTGTTTGGCTTTGTATTTACCTGGCTTTGGAAAGAATTATCCAAACGAAATTTAGAACCCTCCACACCACTAAAATTTGGATTAGGATTGATTCAATTAGGTATAGGATTTTATGTATTTGTGATTGGAGGACAGATGGCTGGAGAGGCTGGTTTGGTTTCCTTAGCCTATTTCGCATTAGGGTATTTATTTCTATCTACAGGTGAATTATGCTTATCCCCTATTGGATTATCCATGGTAACCAAATTATCTCCCTTAAAAATAGTTGGTTTTGTGATGGGCGTTTGGTTTTTAGCTTCAGGATTAGGTCAATATTTTGCAGGTATCATCGGTACTAAAATGGCAATCCCTACACTAGAAGGAGTTGCTACGATTTCAAAAGCTGCTTCGCTAAAAATTTACTCCGATACATTTTTAAAAATCACTTATTTTACAGTAGGTACAGGACTATTTTTCTCTTTATGTTCACCTATTATTAAAAAGTGGATGGGCGATGTAAAATAATGATGATGCGTTGTTTTTTTATTTTTTTTAGTAGTATTCTGTTTTGTTTTTCTATCTCCATAAAAGCACAAACTGAAACTTTTCAAACAGATAGTACGATACTTTTAAAAAAATATTCGGAGGTCTGTTTTCCAACAACACATAACTCTTTTAATTATTTAATTGGCCCGCGTAATTATATCTATCCCAATCAACGCTATGATATACCGAAGCAATTAACGGATGGAATACGAGGGTTTATGATAGATATACATGACCAAGACAAGTTAATTCCAATACACGATGAAGTATTTGTTTTTCATGAATATGCGATTTTAGGAAAAGAAAAATTAGAGCATGTGTTGAACTATTTTTCAGAATTTTTGGATACACATCCAAACGAAATCATCAGCATTATTTTTGATTGTACCGTAAGTGATTCTAAAAAAGTAGCTACTATATTTGAAGATCATCCACTTTATAAATACCTCTATCATGATCAAGATTCAACTGGCTGGTTGACGATTGACCAAATGATAAAAAGCAATCAGCGTTGTGTAGTATTTAGTCATTGTGCCGCTTATAGTGATTGGTATTTAAACCAAAATCAATATTGTTTTGAAAATGATTATAACAATCATGAGCCAAGCGATTATACGTGTAAAATCATTCGAGGAGATACCAGCAAAGATGTATTTATTATGAATCACTTCTTATACAATACATTTCATAGAAAAGCGGTGAATGCTACTACAAATAAATATGAAAATCTAATCTCACATATTGATCTTTGCAAAGAAAAAACAAAAAAATATCCGAATTTTTTAACCGTAGATTGGTATGATAAAGGAGATTTATTTAAAGTTGTGAATGAAATAAATAGAAAATAAAAATGGACAAATTCGGAATTAGATTCCGAATTTGTCCAAATATTTTATTATATATATTTGATTATCAATTATTTAATTTTTTATAATTTTTCTATTTTTTATATCTCGGATGGAATTGCATGATGGTACTTCGTAAAAAATCTTTATCTAAATGGGTATATATTTCAGTAGTAGTTATACTTTCATGACCTAACATCTCTTGAATAGCGCGCAAATCAGCACCCCCTTCTAACAAATGTGTGGCAAATGAATGACGAAATGTATGTGGACTGATACTTTTATGAATCCCTGCTTGTTCGGCGTATTTTTTTATCATCAAAAATATCATCACTCTACTGAGCTTCCCTCCTCTTTTATTTAAGAACAAAATATCTTCATCTTGTTTTTTTATTTTCAAGTGATTTCGAATTTCATCTTTATAAAGTTGAATATACTTGATGGCATCCGAACCAATGGGTACCAATCGTTCTTTATCGCCTTTCCCTCTCACCTTAATAAATTCTACTTCTAAATGTAAGTTACTAATCAGCAATTCAACACATTCGCTTACGCGCAACCCACAGCTATATAGTACTTCAATGATCGCTCTATTTCTCATACCTTCTGGAGTGGAGAGATCTATACTGTCAAGTAATTTTTGTATTTCTTCAAATGAAAGAGTATCGGGCAGTTTGCGTTTTAGCTTGGGACCACTTACTAGCTCCACTGGACTTTTAATTATTTCATCTTCTACCAAAAGATATTTAAAAAATGATTTTAATCCGCTTAAAATTCTTGCCTGAGAAAATTCATTAATGCCTAAATCATAAAGCCAGGATAAGAATTCTTCAATATCCTCCCGTGTAATTTGTTTTGGTGATTTCTCTATATTTTTAAATGCGAGAAACTGAGTCAGTTTTTCTATATCGTGCAAATACGCCTCTACACTATTTCCTGAAAGCGATTTTTCTAATTGCAAATAGCTTTTATAGCCTACGATATAGGGTTTCCAAGTCATATATTAAAAGCTCGGGGTAATGGACGTAGCCTCTTTTTTCGCAAATGAAAAATCTAATTTGTAGTAAAATAATGGTAAAAAACCTAATTGATTGACGCGTTTAATTGGATCTGTTCCGCCCACATAACTGAGTCGTAAAATATTTTTACTACCCGTAACATTTACTAAGTCAATGCCTATTTCGTGTGTGATTTTTTTACGCGTATTCAATACATAATTTAATTTGATATCGAATCTAAAATAATCTGGAAACATTTTTGAATTTCTTTGAGCATCAATCACCACAGGGTACTCTGAATTTTGTGAAGCATCTAAATCATAAGGCGAGTATACTCTTCCACCGCCATAGGTAATTTTACCCCCTATCCCTACAATATTTTTTCTTTTCTTTCCCCAATGAAATTCTTTTGTACCTAATAAATTTAAAATATATCTACTATTAAAACTGGTGTTTCGTAATACCCCATCACTGCCTCTATATTTCGAATCGTAAATAGAACCACTAAACATGATAAACCAATTATGCGTAAAGAATTTTTCTATCGTTAGCTCTAATCCATAATTTCTAGCCGTTCCTCTATTACGTAATTTATCTGGGAAAAAGCGATCAAAACTCGAACCTTCATTGATTACACTATAAGAGGTAGCATTGGTATCTACAGGAATATTATCTAGTTTTTGATAATATACTTCAGTACGAATACGCACATCTTTTTTGAATGAAATTTCGTAACCCAGCACCACATGTAAGGCTCTCGTAAAATCTAAATTTTTATTCGGCATATAATACTTATTCGTGCCTTCATATTTTTTTTGTTGGAAATAAATATAGCTTGGTTGCATTTGACTATGAATACCCATTCCTAAGGAAAGATTTTGAGATTCATTAATTAAATATTTGAAACTGATACGAGGTTCGATACTCCAAGAGTTATTTAATGTGAACCATTGAAAATGCAGCCCGGCTGTCATATTTAGCTTTGGTCCCATATTGATTTTAGTTTGTATATAAGGTTGAAATAAATAATTCAAACTATTTACAGTATTGTATCTTTTCGTCCAGGTATATTTCGACTCATCATAGTTACTATCAATAAACGTAAATAAATAGGCATCGGTAATCAACCCATAACGAACGCTCATAAAATTATTTACTTTGGTATTTCTAAAAAACGAACCAGTGATTTTGGTTTCTTGAAAACGATAATACATTTTATCGAATAAGCTATCAAGTACATATTGTTGTGTGATAGAATCGGTATGTCGAACTACCCGTTGGAATTGATTTTGCAAGTATTGTGTACTAATAGCAAAAGTCATTTTAGCAAATGTTTTATCATTGATAGGTCTTGTATAACTCATACCAATAACCCCCATACGTGTTTTAAATTTTTCATCTTGATCCTTTGTGCTATAAATTTCTCTTTCGGCAGGTATCAATTGCTTACTAGTATTTAAATTGACATTGGCTAATCCCCCTAAACCAAAAAAGCTGATAGAGCCGCCTCTTTTTTGAGGAAAATTTAATTTGAATTGAAAATCCTGGTATTTAGGAATTTCTTTGGTACCAATATCAATTCCCATTGCTACTAACATTTGAAGCGTAGCATATCGATAATTAAACACAAAAGAAGATTTGTTTTTTCTACTGAATGGTCCTTCTAGGTAGGCTTCAGCGCCTAAAGCACCAAACTGAAAAGTACCTTCATAATTTTTATCATTTCCATTTTTATATTTCAAATCAAAGACACCAGCATTGGCATTTCCATATTCGGCAGCAAATGCACCCGTCATAAAATCGCTATTCGCCAACATCCGATTACAAAGCATTCCTACTGGACCGCCAGTGCTTCCTGCAACTGCGAAGTGTGTTGGGTTTGGGATATTGACATTTTCTAAACGATATAACACCCCAAAAGGAGAGTTTCCTCTAATCACGATATCATTTCTTGAATCATCAGTCCCATTTACACCAGCAAAATTAGTTGCCATACGAGCAGGGTCGCCTCTGCTACCAGCATATCGTTGTGTTTCTTCTACAGTAAATGCATGTGAACTAATCAAGGCCATATCATTTATCACCTCATGTTTTTTTGATCCGCTAATAGTAACCTCATTGAGAATAGCCGTTTCGAGTTCAATTTGTAAAATAATTTCTTTAGAAGAATTGACAATAATATTTTGCATCACCCATTTTTTATACCCTACATAAGAGGCAATTAATCTCACACGACCCACGGGAATATTAGCACAAGAAAATTGTCCACTTACATCAGCGGTAGTACTTTTAATTAAAGTTGAATCTTTATAAATATAAATAGATGCGAATTCGATGGGCGACTGCGTTTCTTTGTCGACAACCGAGCCTCTAATAGTTTGGGTAAGGTTTTGAGCATGAATGAATGAACAGAAAAAAATAGAAATACAGATGAAAAATAGTTTTTTCATATAATGATGCGTAATTGGTGTAACACTAAGATAAGAAATATTACATAAAAAAAGCTACCACAAAAAATGTAGTAGCTTTTATAGATTGAATAAACGAATTGTTTATTATTTTTTTGCGTAACGTTTTGCGAATTTTTCAATTCTACCTGCAGTATCTACAAATTTGTGTTTACCTGTGTAGAAAGGGTGTGAAGTACTAGAAATCTCCACTTTAATCACTGGATATTCTGCACCTTCAAATTCCATTGTTTCTCTGCTATTAGCACATGATTTTCCTAACCATGCAGTTTCATTAGAAATATCTCTAAATACTACTGTTCTGTAACTTGTTGGATGAATGTCTTTTTTCATTTTTATTTCTTTTATGTTTTTTCTACGGATTTGGCCGTAATGATGAATCTTTCCTTTTTTAAATTCGGGAGGCAAAGATACAACTTTTCTCCTAAAAATCAATATGCTATACTATTTTTCTATTTTTTTGTAGGCTTCTAGGGCTAACTTTAAACAGTTTACTGCCTCATCAATATCTTCATTCTTAAGCACATAGGCCACTCTGGCTTCATTTTTACCTAATCCTGGGGTATTATAAAAACCGCTACCTGGTGCCAACATAACCGTTTTTTTATCGTGTTCAAATCCTTCTAGTAGCCATTGGCAGAAATGATCTGAATCTTTAACGGGCAATTGAATCATGGCATAAAAAGCGCCTCCTGGAGTTGGACAAACCACCCCCGGTATTTGATTTAATTTACTTACGATATTGTTTCTACGTGAAATATATTCATCATATACTTCTTTAAAATAGGATTCATCTGTATCTAACGCTGCTTCGCCGGCTATTTGACCTAATGAAGGCGGACTCAGACGCGCTTGAGCAAATTTCATCGCTGCATTAATCAAGTCTTTATTACGAGTAATTAAGCAACCGATACGAGCTCCGCAGGCACTGAAACGTTTTGATATACTATCCACCACTACGGCATTTTGTTCTAAGCCTTCTAAGTTTAAAATAGACGTATGTGTTTTCCCATCATAACAAAACTCTCTGTATACTTCATCAGCAAATAGGTACAAATCATATTTCAATACAATTTCTCGTAATTGCATCAACTCTTCTTTAGAATATAAATAACCAGTAGGATTATTCGGATTACAGATGATAATCGCTTTAGTTTTAGGAGTAATTAATTTTTCGAACTCTTCAACAGCAGGTAAGGCAAATCCATTTTCAATTTTAGTCGTAATAGGTTTTACTACAATATCGCCAGCCGTTGCAAAGCCATTATAATTGGCGTAAAAAGGTTCAGGTATGATTACTTCATCGCCAGCATCCATACATGAATACAATGCAAACTGAATCGCTTCAGAACCACCAACGGTAATCATCAATTCATCAGAAGTGATATTGATTCCTTGTTTGGTATAATAAGCGGCTAATTTTTTTCTATAGGATTCATTGCCTGCACTATGGCTGTATTCCAATACTTTTAAATCAATGTTTCTGATTGCATCTATGGCAACTTCAGGAGTTTTGATATCGGGTTGACCAATATTCAAGTGATATACTTTTACTCCTCTTTTTTTAGCTTGCTCTGCATATGGCACCAGTTTTCTGATGGGAGAAGCAGGCATATTATTTCCTCTTTTACTAATTTTTGGCATGCTGCAAAGGTAGGAGAATTTTTTAGAAAAATAAGTGATAGTTGAGAAAGTAATGGAAGGCGTTGTACCTTATAATCGATACATTATTTCATTCCTTTTCGTTGTTTCATCGCTTCATATAATATAATACCTGCACTCACTGAAACGTTTAATGAATCGAAGTTGGCGGTCATTGGAATATGAATTTTATGATGACTTTTTTCTAATAATTCGGCTGAGACTCCATGATCTTCAGAGCCAATGATAATGGCACAAGGCTCGGTAAATTTAGCATTACTGATATAAACGCCATTCTCCACATTGGTTGCCAGAATTTGTATGCCATTGTATTTTAAAAATTCAACTGCTCTACGCAATGAAAATTCTTTGCAAATCGGAATCATATTTAAAGCACCCGCACTGGCTTTCATGGCTATTTGATTGATTTGCGCACTATTGCTAAAAGAGGTAACTACAGCATGCGCGCCCATACACAAGGCACTACGCACAATCGCTCCAAAATTTCCTACATCGGTCACCCCATCTAATATAACGATAAGAGGTGTTTCACCTTTCTCATAAATATGAGGTAATATATCTTCTAATTTTTGATATTCGATAATCGCTGTAAAACCAATAATGGACTGATGATTGACTGATTTACTGATTCTGTTTTTAGTCAATATATTTTGAATTGTACTCTCTTGTACTACTTGCACGTACATATTGTTGGCCTGCGCAATTTTTTTTATTTCAGTAATCACTTCTCCTTTCGCATCTTGCGAGATAATTAATTTATCAAACTTAATATCTGCTTTTAGAGCTTCTAATATTGGTTGACGGCCATATATAATTTTTACTTCTTTTTCTTTCATATCATATAGTATTCTAGAGTCAAGAGCCAAGCTTCGGTAATTTGTTTTTTATAACTTGAATCTATATTTCTTTTTTTAATGTATTTATTGTTCTATAAAATTAGTTCATTTACTTCGGTTAACAACTTAACTCTCTCCTACTCCACATACAATACCAATCCTTTTAAATATTCGCCTTCAGGATGAAAAATAGAAATGGGATGATCTGCTGGTTGATGTAATTGATGCAGTATTTTTACATTTCGTCCACTTTGCAAAGCAGCAGTAAAAACGGCGCGTTTAAAGTCTTCTTTGGATACTACTTGCGAACAAGAAAAAGTAAATAAAATACCGCCCGCATTAATTTTTTCGATGGCTTTTTTATTCAAACGCGTATAGCCTTTTAATGCATGATCAAGCGCACTATTATGTTTAGCATAGGCAGGTGGATCTAAAACTATTACATCATATCCCTCTGTCATTGTATTTAAATATTGCATTACATCTTCTGTAAAAGATTGATGATTGGGCAATGGATCAAAATTCAAGGCATAATTATTCTCGGTAAGCACAATGGCTTTGGCAGAACTATCTACGCTGTGCACTAGGTTGGCATTGGCTTTAGACGCATAAATAGAAAATCCACCAGAGTAACAGAAGGTGTTCAGTACTTTCTTCCCTTTAGAATATTGTGCTAATAAAGTTCTATTTTCTCGTTGATCAATAAAGAAACCCGTTTTTTGACCTTCAACTATATCGATTGAAAATTTTACATTATTTTCGAGCACCTCAATGTTAGTAGTATCACCAAACAAAAAACCATTAGAGGCTTCTACACCACCTTTAAAAGGAATAGTTCCTTCACTTTTATTGTATACAGCAAGTAGTTTATCCCCTAAAACCTGTTGTAAGGCATGAGAAATTTTTTCTTTGATTAGATACATCCCCACACTATGACATTGCATCACTGCTACTCCATTATAAAAATCGATAATGAGTCCGGGTAAATCATCTCCTTCTCCATGCACCAATCGAAAGCAATTGGTATGCGCATTGGGGAAATCATTTATTTTTTGGCGAATATCATAAGCTGTTTGAATTTTTTTCTGCCAAAACGAATCGTTTATTTCTTCTTCGAAGAAAGTAAAAATACGCAAGGCTAAAGAGCTTTTTTGATAATGACCCGTAGCGATATATTGTTTATCGGCATCATATAATTTAACTATATCGCCTTCTTGTACACTATCATCTACATTTTGTAATGCTCCTGAAAATATCCATGGGTGTAGTCGATTGACCGACTTTTCTTTTCCTTTTTTTAAGAATATACTAGCGTAGTTTTCTTCATTCATAATACAAAAGTACGAATGAATGCTGTAATAACTTATAATGAAGCAAATAATCCTTTTATATTTTTAACAATTCTATGACAGTAAAAGGGTTTATTGAAATAGATATTTAGTACTTTTGTCGATATGAAAAAAGTATTTTCCATCAGTTTTCTAGTCATATTTTTAGTATCCAATTTGGTAGCTCAAATCAATTTGAAAACAGATAAAGCCAATGCTTTACTCATCAATGTCAATTATCAACCTCAATTTCCTTTTGGGAATATGGCGAGTAGATTTGGATTTAATCATATGGCAGGGGTTGGATTTGATTATAAAATCAAAAATTGGATGATTGGTGTTTCGGGAAGTTTTTTGTTTGGCAATAAAGTTAAGGGTGATGTGATTGCGGCATTACGTACAAACGATGGATTAATTATTAATACAGATGGAGTACCTGTTGATGTATTTTTATACGAACGAGGATGGAGAACTGGAATTGAATTTGGCCGAATTATTTCATTTAAAAAACCAAATCCGAATAGTGGTTTACTTATTAAACTTTCTGTTGGATACTTACAACATAAAATCACTATCAGTTCGAATCCGAAGCAAATGCCCGAATTAAACAAGACCTATAGAAAAGGTTACGATCGTTTAACCGGCGGATTTAATACTACACAATTTATCGGATACCAATATTTAGATGCTAAAAAATTCATTAACTTTTATGTAGGCATTGAATTTCAAGAGTCTTTTACCAAAGGCTTTAGACCTTGGCAATTTGATATCAATGCACCTGATAAGAGAAGTAGAATAGATGGATTAATTGGATTTAAAGTTGGTTGGATTATCCCAGCCTATCATAAAGAGAAAGCAGAAAAATTTTATTATAACTAAGCAATGAGCATTTTAATCTATACTATCATTCTTAGATTTTATCTTTTAGCGATTCATATTGCGGCATTTTTTTCTACCAAAGCGAAACAATGGATAACAGGTAGAAGCGAAACTCATAAGCGAATTAAACAACATGAATTTAGTGCTTATAAAAATTGCATATGGGTGCATGCTTCTTCATTAGGGGAGTTTGAGCAAGCACGACCTATCATTGAGCGCATAAAAAAAGAGAATCCAAATCAGCAAATAGTAGTTAGTTTTTTTTCGCCATCGGGATATGAGTTCAGAAAAAATTATCCATTGGCCGATGCAGTTATTTATTTACCTTTTGATACGAGTAGTGATATTAAATTATTTATCGATCAACTAGAACCGAGTATTGTATGTTGGATTCGATATGAATTTTGGTTTAACACATTGAACTATATACATCAGAAGAATATTCCTCTTTATTTGATATCAGGTTCATTTAGAGCCAATCAATTATTTTTTAAATGGTATGGTCGTTTTTATGTTTCTATTTTAAAATTATTTACAACCTTATTTATCATCAATCATGCGAGTATTGATTTACTTAAAAAGATTGGTATTACTAATGTTGAATTAGCTGCAGATACTCGTATGGATCGAGTAATTGAGATTGCATCGTCGAATACCTTACCTACACAATTAACAGCTTTTTTACAAGACAGAAAATGTGTATTAGTTGCAGGAAGCACTTGGCAAGCCGATATTGATATTCTACATCCTTTTATCAATAAGCAAACAGAAGCAGTTTGTATTATTGCTCCCCATCAAATTGAAGAAGTACATTTACAGTATATTGAAAGTAAATTAACAATTCCTAACATCCGATTTTCGCAACTAGGTAAGAAAGGAAGTAGCTTTGAAAATATAATTATTATAGATAATATGGGGATGTTGGCTAGTTTATATCGCGTAGGAAAATATGCGTATGTTGGTGGAGGTTTTGGAACAAGCGTGCATAATGTGTTAGAGGCTATTGTTTATCACCAGCCGGTATTGTTTGGACCCCATCATCAAAAGCAATATGAATGTGGGGTATTGATTGCGCAAGAAATTGCAACAGTAGTATATACAAGTAAAGAAATAGAAGATCGAATAGCAGAATTTGAAACAAATCATACGGCTTATGAAAAAACATGTGCAGCAGCAGCTCAATATGTTCAATCTAATAGTGGGGGCAGCGATATCATTTTTCGACATATTCAAAACAGGATGAAAAAATGAAAAAATTAATTTGTTTACTCTTCCTTTTTTATAGTGGCATGTGTCTCGTAGAAGCGCAAAAAACAGTATATATCAAAGGGAAAATATTGGATGAAAACAAGTATTTGATTGTATTTCCTGTTATTGCAAACAAAACACAAAACCAAGGAATGATGGCCAATTCAGATGGCACCTTTCAAATGACTATCCATCAAAATGATACCTTATTATTTTCATCGATTGGTTATTATTTACAAAAAGTTTGTTTAAAAGACAGTGTGGTAAATACAGATACTTTTGCGTTGAATGTCTATTTAAAAAAGAATATAAAAACCTTGCCCGAAGTGACAGTATATGATGTAAAAACGATAAAAGAATTACAAAAACAAAAAGACGAATTAGGGATTAGAAACACGAATACCTATCAAAAAGTAAATGCATTGGAAAGCCCTTTTACGGCGCTATATGAACTATTTAGTAAAACCGAAAAGCAAAAACGCGAAATAGAGAAATTAGAGAATGATGATAGAAGAAAAACATTCTTAAAAGAATTGTTACGTAATTATATCAGTTATGAGATATTAGATATGGACGAAGCTACTTTAAATGATTTCATCGACTTTATGGGATTAAACGATGAATATATCAAATCAGTAAATGATTATGATTTAGCGGCCTATATTACGGCTGCATTTGAACGATATAAAAGATATAAGGCTAAGGGCGGGACATAGGAAGGCAACCGAGTTTGATCCATTGATAAAACATAAAAAAAGTCCGAAATTAATTTCGGACTTTTTTATTTTATAATGAATTGGAATTATTTTTTTAAACCAAATGCTGCTTTTACTTTAGCTACATAGTCTAATTTTTCCCATGTAAATAATTCAACTGTTTTATTAATTTTTTTACCATCTGGAGAAGTAAACGTTTTAGTTACCACTTTATTTTCTCTACCCATATGACCATAAGAAGAGGTTTCGCTATAGATTGGATTTCTTAATTTCAATCTAGTCTCGATTCCGTAAGGAGTCATATCAAATATCTTCTGAACTTTGTTAGCGATATCACCATCCGTCATTTTCACATTTGCTGTTCCGTATGTATCGATGAAAATACCCATTGGTTCAGCCACCCCGATAGCATATGAAACTTGAACTAATACTTCTTTACAAAGACCTGCAGCCACTAAGTTTTTAGCGATATGACGTGTAGCATATGCCGCACTTCTATCTACTTTACTTGGGTCTTTACCAGAGAACGCACCTCCACCATGTGCACCTTTTCCTCCGTATGTATCTACGATAATTTTTCTACCTGTTAAACCAGTATCGCCATGTGGACCACCGATAACAAATTTACCAGTAGGATTAATATGATATCTAATTTTATTATTGAAGAAGTGTTTGTACATAGGATATTTCTTCATTACTCTAGGAATCAGTAAATCGATAATATCTTTTCTGATTTTAGCTAACATTTTTGGTTCTGTATCGAAATCATCGTGTTGTGTACTAACAACAATTGCATCGATACGAATTGGATTATTATTATCATCATACTCTAAAGTCACTTGGCTTTTCGCATCTGGACGTAAGTATTTAATTTCTTTCATTTCTCTACGCATTGCCGCTAATTCAATTAAGATTGCATGAGCGATATCCAATGCTAAAGGCATATAGTTCGCCGTTTCGTTAGTTGCATAACCAAACATCATCCCTTGATCACCAGCCCCTTGTTTCTTTTTATCTTTTCTTTCTACCCCTTGATTAATATCCGGAGATTGTTCGTGAATCGCTGATAAAACGGCACAAGAATTACTATCAAACATATATTCTCCTTTAGTGTACCCGATTTTTTTAATTACATCTCTGGCAATAACTTGAACATCTAAATAGGTTTTAGATTTTACTTCACCTGCCAATACCACAAGACCTGTAGTAACTAAGGTTTCGCAAGCTACTTTAGAAGTAGGATCAAAAGCTAAGAAATTATCGATAAGTGCATCAGATATTTGGTCAGCTACTTTATCTGGGTGACCTTCAGATACTGATTCGGATGTAAATAAATATGGCATTTAAGTATATTTTATTGATTAATAAATGAAGCGCAAAGGTAGGAACTTTTTTTATATATACAAACTCCTATTATCTCCTAAAAAAACAGCGAAACACTACTAAAAAGTAGGATTTCGCTGCATTTTAATATATTCAACTAATTATTTTTGTTTCGCTTTTAAAGCATCTAACTGTTTTTTTACTTTATCAACTTCTGCTTGTTTAGCTGCGATAGAAGGAGTTAGTGTTTTAAGACTTTCTTCTGAAGTAGTAATATTCGTTTTGTTGCTTGTAATATTCGTTTTTCTTGTTTCTGTATTTTTAGCAATCTTATCTGATTCATTTTGCAATTTACTCAGTTCATTCTCCATTACTTTCAAATTTTTCTGTCTTTCTTCCAAGTTATTATTGGTAAGTGTTAAGTTTAATTTGTCGTAATCAGATTTTTTAGTCAAAATAGTAGCATCACATTGTTTTAATGTCTGATTTAATACATCGATTTCTGCTCTTAATTTTTCAATTTGAGCCATTTTGCCAGCAATTTCTTTATTGGCTTTGTCTTTATCAGATTGAATTTTTTTCAATTCTCCATCAATTTCTTTCATATGATCTTGGATAGCTGTTGGATTCATTTGATTGATTGCTTCTTTTTCTTTGACTAATACAAGATTTTTTGCATCATAAGCACTTTTATTAGTGGTTAAATTGGCATCATTTTCTTTAATGCCAGCTTCATCCTCATTGATTTCTTTCTTACTTTTTTCGATTCCTGATGTTAATTTATCTTTGGTACTTTCAAGTTCTTTTAATGCAGATTGAATTGTATTTAATTGATTGCTTACAATTTTTACAGAATCTGTTTCTTGGGCTATTAAAGCATTCATACTAATTAAAAGGAAAATGGATAAGCTTAATTTTTTCATAATATTATTTTTTTTTAGTGAGGATATCTTACTTTGCATAAACTATGCCATAAAAATAAGACTAAAATGCTTATTATTATTGAATTTCTGTATTAAATTTCAATAATTTTCATCAACTTTGTAATAACATAATGTAATTGAATAGACTATAATTAATGATGATGAAAGAACTAATCAAACAACTTGAACAATTGTTGCAAGAAGATATAAGCGAAAACACAGCGACTAAATTAGAAGCGATTAAGAATGAATTTCAACAAATCAAAAAAAATCATTTAGAACTTGCTTCAAATGAAGACAGTAATGAAGAAGTACCAGACAATAATGCTGATGAAAATATATTTAATGATTTATCTAATACGATACATAGTCGCATTGAAAAATTAAGTATTGCTAAAGCAACATCAGAAAACAATCATTTAATAGCCAAACGTGAAGTGATTGCAAAATTGAAAGAGTTAGCTGAAAAACCAATGGATTCTTTAGGTGAGGCATTTAAACAATTTAATGAATTAAAAGACCTTTGGCGTACTATAGGCAATGTTCCTGAAAAACATTATTTAGCCTTACAAAGGGATTATCGCTTTTATAATGAGCAGTTTTTCTATACCATAAAAATATTTAAAGATTTACAAGAGCATGATTTAAAAAAGAATGCTCAATTGAAAAGTGCTATTATAGATCGATTAAAAACATTATCTGAGCAAACCAATATAAAAGAACTAGAAGCTGGTGTAAAAAATTTACAAAATGAGTGGGATGAAATAGGTCCGACTTTAGATACTGAATGGGAAAAATTGCGTGATTCTTTTAAAGAATTATTGAATTCAATCTATCAAAAAATACAAGCACATCATCATGCTATATATGAGAATATGACTCAAAATTTAGCTATGAAGAATGAGTTGATAGAGAAGTTAGAAGTGGCATTACAAAAAGAACTAAAATCAGCTAAGCATTTTGAAGATTTGACCAAGGAGGTAATTGCCTTTCAAGAAAGTTACAAAAAAATTGGATTTGCTAAAAAGAAAGAGAATGAAGATGCCTGGAATAAATTCAGAGAATTGTGCAATGGATTTTTCGATCAGAAGAAGAATTTTTATGATGCTTTAAAAAGCAAATATGAAGCTGGTAGAATAGCTAAAGAAGCTTTAATTGAAAAAGTTTCAAATATAAAAAGTAGTTATGATTGGGCCAATACTACTCAAAAAATAATCGCTTTACAAAAAGAATGGAAAGAGGCTCCTACCGCAGGTTATAATAATGATAATAAATTATGGGAAATATTTAGAAGTCATTGTGATGAATTTTTTAATGCAAAGAAAAAACATTTTGAAACACAGATTAATGAAGAACAAGAAAATCTAAGTAAGAAAATCCAATTGATTACACGTATACAACATTTTGAAGCAGCAGCAACTTTAGATGAAAGTTTAACGCAAATCGATGCTTTTAAAAATGAATGGAATAGTATTGGATTTGTTCCTAAAAATGAAAAAGAGAAAATTAATAAACTTTATAATGATGCTATTCATAGCACCATGAAAAAGCTCAATTTAAGCTCTACACAATTAGATGAATTGCAATTTAATGCTTTAGTAGGTAAAATGGAATCTAATCCAGAAGCAGCTCAGATAGTACGTTCAGAGAAAATGAAACTGAAAGAAGAGTTGAATAAAATAGAGAATAGTATAAGTCAGAAAGAAAATAATCTATTGTTTTTTGCTAAATCAAAAAATGCAAATAGCATGTTGGAGGATGTCAAAAACAAATTAGAAGAAGAGAAAAAACAAGCTCAAATCATTAAAGATAAGATTAAGAAATTAAACGCTTAATCTATACTTTCTGTTTGGTTTTAAATTCACTTGTTGTATGAAATTCAATCTCTGGAAAATTTTCACGAGCTACATTTAATACCCAAGCACTTTCCGCTAAGAACACTATATTAGCATCTTTATCTTTGTAGATGTATTGGTATTTGACTCTACAAAACTCATCCATTTTAGCCTTATTATCTGATGTAATCCAACAGGCTTTATGTAATGATATCGGCTGAAACATACAAGATGCTTTATACTCATGTTGCAATCTATATTGAATTACTTCAAATTGTAAATCGCCTACAACACCTACAATTTTCTTATTTCCCAATTCATGTGTAAATAATTGTGCTACACCTTCATCTGTCAATTGTTGAATTCCTTTCTCCAATTGTTTTGTTTTCATTGGATCAGTATTTACTAATTCTTTGAAAAGTTCTGGCGAAAAGCTAGGTATTCCTTGAAAATTAAAATCTTTTCCTTCGGTAAGCGTATCCCCTATTTTAAAATTGCCTGTATCATACAAGCCGATAACATCGCCTGGGTAGGCTTCATCTACTATATTTTTAGCAGAAGCTAAAAATGAAAATGGAGAAGAAAATTTTGTATTTTTTTTCGTTCTTACTTGATAGAAAAATTTATTACGTTCAAACTTACCACTACAAACCCGCAAAAACGCAATACGGTCTCTATGTTTAGGATCTAGATTGGCATGTATTTTAAAAATAAATCCACTAAAATCTTTATCGGTAGGAAACACATCTCCTTTGTCGGTTGGTCGACTTCCAGGCGTAGGTGCTAATTCTAAAAAAGACTCTAATAATTCTTTGACACCAAAATTATTTATAGCACTACCAAAAAACACTGGCGCAATACTTCCATCTAAATAATCTTGTTTATTTAAAGGTCCATAAACACCTTCTATCAATTCAATGTCTTCTCTCAGTTTATTGGCGTCTTGCTCACCCACTTCTATATCTAATTCTTTTACATTTAAATCATTTATAGAGAGTGATTCTTCTTCTACTTTTTGTGAACCTGCACGGAATAAATTCAAATATTTTTTATGAATATTATATACTCCTTTAAATAAGGAACCTCTATTGATTGGCCAGGAAAGTGGATGTACTTTTATTTTTAATTTCTCCTCAATCTCATCTAATAAATCATACGGATCTTTCCCTTCACGATCTAATTTATTTATAAAAACGATTACAGGAGTATTTCGCATTCTACAAACTTCCATCAATTTTTGTGTTTGTTCCTCTACTCCTTTCACACAATCTACCACAATAATTACACTATCAACTGCCGTTAAGGTTCTATAGGTATCTTCCGCAAAATCTTTGTGACCGGGTGTATCGAGCAAATTGACAATACGACCCTCATATTCAAACGACATAACTGAGGTAGCAACAGAGATCCCTCTTTGACGCTCAATTTCCATAAAATCGGATGTTGCACTTTTCTTAATCTTATTAGATTTTACAGCACCTGCTGTCTGAATAGCTCCACCATACAATAGAAACTTTTCGGTTAATGTAGTTTTCCCTGCATCTGGGTGACTTATAATTCCGAATGTTTTTCGTTTCTCAATTTCTTCTAAAATAGTGCTCATATTGGTACAAAGATACTAATAAAATATGCTCTACTTAAGATGAAAATTCGATTTAATTGATATAATTGAGGCGATCTAAATCAATATTAGCAATCATTTTAGTATAAAAGATAATTATTTAAAGGAGCTAGAAAGGAAAATAACTCTTACAAATTATTATTATAATGAGCGTTATTGAAATCTTTTAAATCTTTATTAAAGTCGAATATTTTTTTATACTTTTTAAGTTTTGAAGGCAAATTGACTTGATAAGTAATACCTAGCACAAATTTATTAGATAGAGTAGATGTAGTATATATATCTGGTTGATACATATAAAATAAATTAAGTGCTTGGTATTTATTATAATTAAATGTGAGTTGTGCAACTGTACGCACTTTTTCGATATAAATTCTTTGATGATTAAATAGATTCGTTGTAGGTTCTGCTGAAAGAGATAACTCAAAATTTTTAGAAATTGAATAGGTCGCTTTTATTCTATTTCGCCACTCATTGATGGGCTGATCGTATCTATTTTCTCCAGTAAAAAAATCACGCGTATGTTGGAAAGCAGTTCGAAAAAAAAACGAAAATCTTTTTACTTTCACCTTATACGTTAAGCCCAAATAAAATGTATGAAGGTCTCTGTGATAGTCTGTGTTAAGCTGATATAAGAGTTCTAGATTAATATTTTTATAGGGGTTAACACCCAATTGGAAATAAAAATTATTCGAATCATAATGACTCATATTATCATTTAATCGAAGTTGATACTGAAAACTGACATATGATTTTTTATTGATGTCTTTATATACTTGGAACCAAGTCCACCATGACAAATCATTTGTTCTTCTACATTGCGCTAATACAGGAGAAGTAGCTACTAGAAGCAATATGATATAAATTGATTTATATGGAGTAAATTTTTTCAAACTAAAAATTTTAAAAAATAAATGTAGAATAAAATTAAATAAAAAAGGCTATTTCATTTAAGAAATAGCCTTTTTATATCAATCAATAAAATTATTATTTTTTAGCTTCTTCTAAATTACCTTTTAATAAGTGATAAGCTACTGGAGCTGCAATAAAGATAGAAGAATAAGTACCAACGATAATACCTAAAATCATCGCGAATGAGAAACCTCTAACACTTTCACCACCAAAGATGAAGATGATTACCATCGTAGTAAATGTATAGAATGAAGTCATAATCGTTCTACTTAAAGTACTATTCATCGCGTGATCAAATAAATCTTTAAGCGTTAAATGTTTTCCTTCTCTTAAGTTTTCACGAATACGGTCAAATACCACGACTGTATCGTTCATCGAATAACCAATAAGTGTAAGAACGGCCGCAATAATCGTTTGATCAACCTCTAGAGAGAAAGGTAAAATACCTTTAAATAAAGAGAAGATACCTAATGTAAAGGCAACGTCATGTACTAATGAAACTACTACACCGGCTCCAAATTGCCATTTTCTGAATCGGATAACGATATAAATAAAGATACCGATAATAGCAATGATGGAAGTGATGAATGAACTGTTTTTAATATCTTCAGCGATTGTTGCACCAATTTTACTTTTGCTTTCTACGAATTTAGAAGATTTAAATATTTCGAAAGATGGAGCAACTTTATAATGTTTCTTAGCAGCTTCATATACTTTTAGCACTACTATAGAATCTGCACTAGGATTATCTTGTTCCACTAAATAAGAAGTGGTCACTTGAATTCTATCCCCTGTTGTACCGAAAGTTTTTACGATTGGTGCACCAGATAATGAAGTAGCCATATCTTTACTAACTTCAGTTAAACCAACTTCTTTATCAAATTTGATTACATATTTTCTACCTCCTTGGAAATCTACTCCTAAATCGAAGCCTCTTGTAAGTGCAGAAATTAAACCAACACCGATAACGAAAACTGACACCCCGATAAAGAATTTACTTTTTCCGATGAAATCGAAATTGAAATTTTTGAATAGACCTTTAGAGAAAGGAGTATCAAATTTTACATCTTTATTACGAGCTACAAAGAAATCTTCGAATATGATTCTAGATAAAATAACCCCTGTAATAAATGAAGAACCGATACCAATCATTAAGATCGTTCCGAAACCTTTGATAGGACCTTTACCAAATAAATAAAGAATTAATGCAGTATAGAAGTTCGTAACGTTAGCATCGATAATTGCTGAATAGGATTTAGAGAAACCATCTTGAATAGCGATAGCAAGTGTTTTACCTTTTGCTAATTCTTCACGAATTCTCTCGAATATGATAATAGACGCATCCACTGCCATACCAATAGTAAGGATGATACCTGCTAAACCTGGAAGTGTAAGTGCTGTATGTAATCCAATAATAGCACAGATAATAAAGAATAAGTTAATTACTAAAGAGATATCTGCAATGATACCCGCAGTATTATAATAGAATACCATAACGATACAAACGACTACTAAAGCAATCAAGAATGACATTAAACCTCTTGAGCTAGCTTCTTTACCTAAAGTAGGACCTACTACTGATTCTTCAATAATTCTAGTTTTCGCATCTAATTTACCCGCTTTTAAAACGTTTGCTAAATCTTGTGATTCTTGAATACCATCTTTAGCAGTACCCATCGTAATTTGTGATTCACCACCAGCAATCTCACCATTCACCACTGGAGCAGAAAACACTTTATTATCCAATACGATGGCAATTTGCTCTTTTGGATCTTCTAAATCCCCTTTGTGACTAGAAGCTTCAGAAGTCATCATTCTCCATTTCTCACCACCTGTTGCATCCATTTTTAAGTTTACAATTGGATTTCCATTTTGATCGAAACTTGGAGTAGCATCAATAATTACATCACCTGAAAGTGGAGCGGTACGTAAATTACCTTTATCTCTGATAGCATATAATCCATATACTTTATCTTTATCACTAATACTTTTTGCAGACCAGATCAATCTACAATCTTGTGGTAATAATGCTTTTACTTGGTCGTAAGCTAATAATGCTTCTACTTTAGCCATATTCGCTTGACGAGCATAACCTACTAAACAACCTTGTCCCCACATTTGACCTTTTTGATTCCCTTCCATTTGTGTAATGTTTGGAGATAATACATCAAATAATGGATTGAACGTTGAATCAATTTTTTCTGCTTTAGCAGCAGTATCTATTTTTGCTTTTGCACCAGTATCTGTTTTTGCACCAGCAATATTAGAAATAGAAGAAGCACCATCTTCATTTACTACTGCAGCCATTACTGTTGTATCTTTCGTACTTGTTCCCGTTTTCTTTTTCTCCATTGTTTTGATATCTCTCAAAACATCATTGGCTTTATTGAAAAGGATATTTCCGATAATTTTATTTTCATAAGTTCTCCAGAAACCTAATTCTGCAGTAGTTTGAAGAATACTCTCCACACGCTTAGGATCGTCTACCCCTGGTAATTCAAGAATAATTCTATTCGTTGTTTTTTCTAAGTTTACATTTGGTTGATTTACCCCAAATTGATCAATACGCGTTTTAACTACTTTAAATGTGTTTTCTGCAGAGGCATCTACAAACGATTTTAATACTGCTATCACTTGATCATTGCTCATTCCAAAATTGATTTTACCATCAAATTTTTGGTTCATAAACAAACTAGCCAATTTCGAATTTGGATTGATTTTTTCAAACTCCGTTTTAAATAAATCTAAATAAGCATCTGCTTTTGATTTTTGCATTTCATTAGCATTGGCTAATGCTTTCAAAAACTGTGGATCTTTAGAATTGTTTGATAATTGTTTTAACACATCATCTTGTTCAATTGCCATTACTACACTCATCCCTCCTTTTAAATCCAAACCAAGGCTTAATTGGTTTTCCATCGCTTTGTTTAGTGTAATGCCTAAACCTGCAGAAACATCTTTACCTCCTAAAGAATCTAAAAACGCTCTTTTTAATTGAGATTTTAAATAGTTTACTGAATCTTTTACCTCAATTGATGCAGTATTCTCGTTATATCCTTTGATTTTGGACATAGCGTACATATCTGCTTTTTGCTCGTAATTTCTAGATACTACGGTATAAAAAATTGGGAAAATACATACTAGGGCAAGTAGTATTAAAAAAAATTTGATCATTCCTTTTGCCTGCATAGTTTCTGTTTTTGTTTGTTTTACTATATAAAAATGAGGTGCAAAAGTAGTGTTTTTTATTGAAAATGCTTATTTTATCTAAAGAAAAGCACAAATATTTTCAATTGGAAGCACTTCTATAGCCAACAGGCTATTTTTTGCCTTCAACCCCTTTATTTAATTGAAATGTATGATAATCGCTTTTATTAAAATGGAGCATCGCCTCCAAATTGAGTATCTAAATCTTCATCATTCATTTTTGATTTCAAGATTTTATACTGCCCTTGTGGCATATTACTTTCGTCTGTAGCTCCCGCATTTGTATTGATTTGAGCCGGACTAAATCCTTCAAACCCATTAGGTTCATAATTCATAAACTTAGCAAAATGGTTGATAAACTTGGTTTTAATCGTTTTTAATGCCCCATTTCTATGTTTCGCTATAATAACTTCCGCAAGTCCACGGGTATCATTCCCATCTTCATCTTGATAAATTTCATAATACTCTGGTCTATATAAGAAAATCACCATATCGGCATCTTGCTCAATAGCTCCAGATTCCCGTAAATCGGATAACATTGGTCTTTTTACCCCTCCTCTTGTTTCCACCGCTCTACTCAACTGAGAAAGTGCAATTACGGGTACGTTCAACTCCTTAGCAATACTTTTTAAAGATCTTGAGATTTGACTGATTTCTTGTTCACGGTTACCATTCGATTTTCCATCGCTACTTCCCCCCGACATCAACTGCAAGTAATCAATCATAATCATTTCGATACCATAACGTTCTTTATAACGACGACATTTGGCGCGTAACTCGAAAATATTTAAAGAAGGTGAATCATCAATAATAATCGGTGCTTTTTGAAGCTTATCTACTCGAGTGGTTAATTGCGTCCACTCAAAGGGTTCTAACGTACCTTTACGAAGCTTATCGGCATTGATTTCGGCTTCCATTGAAATCAAACGTTGCACCAGCTGATTAGTGGTCATCTCAAGCGAGAATAAAGCCACCGGTTTGCCCATATCTAAAGCTGCATTTCGTGCTACTGCCAAGGTAAATGATGTTTTCCCCATCCCCGGACGAGCGGCTAAAATGATTAAATCTGATTTTTGCCAACCTGCAGTAGTTCGATCTAATTCCGTAAAGCCCGAACCTACCCCAGTCAATACATCACCATCTTTCGATTTCGCCATACGTTTCGAAATCTCCACTAATTCATTGGTGATGACATTCCCAATTTGATCTCCATTTCGTTTTAAGTTTTCTTCGGCAATGGCAAAAAGATTTTTTTCAGCATCATCTAATAATTCGAATACATCGGTGGTATCTTCATACGCATCTTTAATGATATTAGACGAAACACGAATTAATTCGCGTTGAATATATTTTTCAGAAACGATACGCGCATGATATTCTACATTGGCTGCAGAAGCAATACGATTGGTAAGTTCCGCTAAATAATACGGCCCTCCAATTTCTTCTAATTCTCCTGTAGAACGTAATTGTTCAGCTACGGTAAGAATATCAATCGGTTTAACCGCCGCATTTTTACTTTCACCATATAGCGTTTTGATGGCTCTATAAATTTTTTGATGCGCATCTAAATAAAATGAATGCGGTTGCAAAATATCAACGACTACATCGAGTGCTTCTTTTTCAATTAAACAAGCACCTAATACTGCCTCTTCGAGCTCAATTGCTTTTGGTGGAATTTTACCAAACTCATAAGATGATAAATCTAATCCTGATTTTTTACGTGTAGATCGTGCTAAATTTCTAATTGATTCTGACATTTCAGACATAATTCCTTCTCCTATTTTATATATATAAATACGTCGCTTTTAAACGAAATATCTTAATGATTAATTTGATGAAACAAATGTATTGGCTATCTCGTCTAAGTTACGAAATACTTACTACTTACTAATACACTTTGTTTGTTTACTTTTTAAGTCGCTCATAATGAGCCATAAATAATTTATTCACAAGTCTTGCATTTTCAAAAAGTAGAAAAACCTGTTTGCAAGCCTTCAATTCTAGTGGATAACCCTATAATTTATGTGGGCAAAACTACGAATTATGTGAATAGTATGTTTATTGAATGTGCTTATCTAAAGGCATCTAATCCCGTAACATCCATCCCTGTAATCAATAAATGGATATCATGAGTCCCTTCATACGTCAACACGGTTTCTAAATTCATCATATGACGCATGATTGGATATTCGCCTGTAATACCCATACCGCCTAGCATTTGACGAGCTGTACGTGCTACGAATAAAGCCATATCACAACTATTTCTTTTCGCCATCGAGATTTGTGCTGGAGTGGCTTTGCCTTCATTTTTTAATACCCCTAATCTCCACACTAGTAATTGTGCTTTCGTAATTTCGGTAATCATCTCGGCTAATTTCTTTTGAGTCAATTGGAATCCAGCGATTGGTCTACCAAATTGCTCTCTTTCTTTCGTATAACGTAAAGCTGTATCATAGCAATCTAAGGCGGCACCAATAGCGCCCCAAGCGATACCATAACGAGCTGAAGAAAGACAAGTCAAAGGTCCTTTCAATCCTTTGATATCGGGGAATAAATTCGCTTTAGGTACTTTCACATTATTGAATACTAATTCGCCTGTGATACTGGCGCGTAATGACCATTTATTATGTGTTTCAGGGGTAGAGAAACCTTCCATCCCTCTTTCCACTAATAAACCTCTGATTTCGCCTGCTTCATTTTTTGCCCAAACTACCGCCACATCTGCGATAGGCGAATTAGAAATCCACATTTTTGCGCCATTTAAAAGTACATGGTCGCCCATATCTTTATAATTGGTTTCCATACCCGATGGATTAGAACCGTGATTCGGCTCCGTTAAACCAAAGCAACCTACCATTTCGCCTTTCGCTAATTTGGGTAAAAATTTTCTTTTTTGTTCTTCTGTTCCAAATTTATAAATCGGATACATCACTAAGGAGCCTTGAACCGAAGCCGTTGAACGTAATCCTGAATCGACACGCTCAATTTCTTGCATCATAATACCATATGAAATATCATCTAAGCCTGCACCGCCATATTCGGTAGGGATTGTAGGACCAAATACGCCTAAATCGCCAAATATTTTTATACATTGTTTAGGGAATTCCGCTTTTTGAGCATAATCATTTATTACTGGACTTAACTCTTTCGTAAGTGTATCTCTTACGGTTTGTCTAATCAGTTTATGCTCTTCTGTAAGCAAATCATCTACTTGATAATAATCGTGAAATTGGTATTTGTCGACTGTCATATTAATCTTAATTTTTTGAAATATAATTGAGGAACAAAATTAAGAAGAATAAGTTTGTTGTGTGGAATAAATTAATAGTTCAATAATTAGTTATTAAAAAATATTGTTTTTCATTATGATTATAAAAGCATAAAATTTAGCAATTGCATCTATAATTATAAGTATCTTAATTAACAACTTCAATCTTCAGGGGCAAGAATACTATTAATAAAATTGAATTTGATAGTAATAAATATATTTAAATACTTTTGCTTGTTCTTAATTTTAATTTAAAACATGGCGTTTTGTAATCTATAAAAAACAATGAGCAAAATAAACATCGAAAACATGAGCTTTAAAGCTTATCATGGGGTTTATCCCGAAGAAAATAAAGTAGGGACAATTTTTATAGTGGATGTTGTGCTCGATGTAGATATTAGCCAAGCGGCTAAAAGCGATGCGCTCGAAGATACCTATGATTATGCTATGGTTTTTGAAATCTGTAAAAAAGAAATGGCTATCGTTTCTAAATTGATTGAACATGTAGCGGGACGAATACAAAAAAATATTGCGCAAACATTTAAACTCAAGAAAAAACAAATACAAGTTACTATTACTAAAACCAATGCTCCTATCAAAGGCTTTAAAGGACTAGTAAAAGTACAATTATAAAAGAATGGGATTTTTCAATACTCTTATTTATTGCAAATTGATTTAGATTAGGTTATTAATTTTACATAATATCTTATAATTTCTATTATTCTCATACATTCATTCAAGTAATTTTTAGTTTATCTATTACTAATTTCATAATTCCGTTTCAGTCTTCGACGAGTCACTTTTTTTCTTAGTCAAAAAAAGTAACCAAAAAAGACAAGTCAAAATAATCACTCCGTGTATTTTGACGTCCCACCGCACCTTAGGTTGATGAATATTTATACAAAAAGAGAGCATGATTGTTATCTATATATGAAAACAAAAATTTCTAGTTCTTTTTTATATGAAATAAAATAAATATGCTTATTTTTGCAGTCCATTTTATAAATGGTCGGTTGGCCGAGTGGCTAGGCTGAGCTCTGCAAAAGCTCCTACGACGGTTCGAATCCGCCACCGACCTCCAAAAAATCCTAAGTGCAAACTTGGGATTTTTTTTTGCTTTAAATTATGTTGAAATTTTTATCATAAAAAAAGCTCGTCCCGCTATCAGCGAAACGAGCTTTTATATATTTAAATTATAACTTAGTTTATTACTACTTTATAGGTAGATTTTTTATCGCCTTTAGTTACTTCCATCATATAATTTCCTTTCGCTAAAGTTGAAACATCTAAAAGTGTTTCTTTAGATACGGTATTCAATTCTTTTACGATAGCACCTTGTACATTCATCAATTTAATTTGAATGGCATTCGCTTCATTATTCACTACTGTAATTTGTGTAGTAGAAGGATTTGGATAGAAGAATACTCCTTGTACCATATCATTTGGATTGATACCTGTATTATCAATTACTGTAACAGTTACAGGTACAAATGTGCTTTTACAAGTTAAAGATTGATTTTCGATAACCCAATCGTAGAAGTAGAAATAGAAGGTATTTCCAAATGAAGTGTTATTGATAGATACCGAACCAGATACATTATAAGGGAAAGCAACACCACCATTATTTCTTCTGAAACGAGGTGATTTATTTCCCCAACCTGCAATCGCTACATTGGTATTGGTATCAGTGCTAATACTGTAATTAGTTCCTACTGCTAATGGCCAATTTAATGTTACTATTTGCGTATCTAAAGTTACATTCACTAAAGTACTTTGTACCAAAGCTCCGGTATTATCTCTTAATTCAATTTTACGAGTACCATCTACATCAGAATATACTTTCACTGATTTTAGTGTGCAAGGCATTACTACATCGAAATACATTGCACCATTGGTTGCGTTGCTTCCGCTATAATAAGAAGTACCCGTATGACTTCCCATACCTTCATATACTATTGCTCCACCCACCGTAATACTTGATTGCATATAATAAGTAGCATCTGCTGTAAGGACTGGTGTTGTATAGGTATTACCTGTATCTAATAATGTACCTCCAGTAGAAGAATCATACCACTCTATATTAGACCCTGTTGCAGTGATTGTAGTACTATTATTAATAATTATACTACTTCCTGGAGCTGAAGGCTCTGTAGCTTCTACTACATTTACAGTAATGCTATTAGATGGCAATAAAGCGCAAATGCCATTCACCTCTAATGTATATGTACCGCTAGAATCAACTATGATACTAGGTAAATGTAATCCATTGGACCAGTTATAAGTAGTGTAGCCTGTTGGACCATTTAAAGTTACAGTACTTCCTTTACAGAAGGTTAAATCGCCCGCTGCTGTAATTGTAGGATTGATTTCTGCTTGAGGTGGTCCAACATGAACCGTTCTTGATATACCGATACAAGCATTTCCTGCTTCTGTAATTTGTACGTTATAATCGCCTAAAGCAGTAACGTTGATAGATTGAGTTGTTTCTGCATTATTCCAAAGATAAGTATAACCTGCAGGAGCTATGAGCGTCACTGAACCACCTGGACATAAAACCGTAGGACCTGAAGTTGTAACCGTTGCTGGAGGGGATGTACAAGCTCCTTCTTTAATTGTAATGAATTGGTCAATTGCTGGACTTACAATTACTTGTTTAGTCCCTGAAGGCCATTTCAACACAATAGAATCAATCGCTGTAGCAGTTCCAATTCCGAAATGTACTTGTTGAGAATTTACGGTACCATAACTTTCACCATCACGTACTTCGCGTACTTGAACACCCCATGCACCATAGATTAAAGCTTTTGTACCTATCGCATCTTTATTGCTAGCTACCCCCTCTAAGCTCATAGTAATGAAATGATTGGCGTTTGCATTATTCATCCAAAGAATATCATCATTTGTAGTTGATGGTGTTACGTATATACTTCCATAACCAGAGTATACATCTATAAAACCATCATGATTTAAATCGCCTGTAGCAAAAGTCAACATATTATTTGAATTAAATAATCCAGTTACTAAAGAGAAAGTTCCTGTACCATTATTTCTATATAGTCTATGTGCACTGCCTGTAGCTAATATATCAATGAAACCATCATTATCAAAATCTTCCATGACACTTTGAATAGGTGTAATATCAGTGATATTAAATCCTGTTGAAGCAGTAATATCTGTAAAATGACCTGTTCCATCATTTCGTAAAATTTGACTTTCATGATCGTGATTCGTCAACATTAAATCCATATCTGCATCATTATCTATATCCCCAAATGCAGCGGTCCATGATTGCCATCCAATAGCTAATCCATAAGTAGCAGCCATTTCAGTATAAACACCACTTCCATTATTTACAAACATCACATTAATTCTTCTACCATCTGTAGGGCTTGTTACGGATTGTCTGCATTTTGCAATGTATAAATCTAAATCACCATCATTATCAAAATCAGTCCATACACTACCATAATTTCCTGAATCATCAGTAGTAGTTACATTGAAATTAATAGTAGTAGTTGATGCTGCAAAAGTACCAGCCGTATTTAAATAGATATGACTTTCTGCATTATCATCACAAGCAAAAATATCAATCCAGCCATCATTATTGAAATCGGCCATCGTTAAATTTTGTAAGAAAAAGCCTGAACCAGGTAAGTCTACTATTGTACCACCTGTACCTGTTCCATTTGTCATAAGTACACGAACAGCTGGACCATATCCACCAGCGATAATATCTTTATATCCATTTTTATCTACATCTGCTACTGCCATTGCCCATGCCCATGCACTTGAAGTAGTAAAACTTCCTAAATAAACTGAATCGAATGTACCATTCGCTTTTTGAACTTCTACATAAATTTTCTTCCCTCCTCCTTCTAGTCGAACGATATCATCTCTTCCATCGTTATTCCAATCTACCACTGTTACAGGCCCACCACTCTTAAATACAGGTTTTTTTAATTTTGCATTTGCGTTTGAAAAAGCAATTTGCGCTGATATACTACCCGATATTGTGAGCAGTAAAATAATTACAGCGATACACTTGAGTTGAAATTTTTTCATTTTTGAAAAATTTTGGTTTAAGTTAATTTGTTTGGTTTAGTAAATATAATAATTAATTACTTATATATTAAATGTTAACTACTTTTTTTGTAATTAGACCTTTAGTCGATTCTATTTTGATATAATATAAGCCCTTATCAGCAGGAAGTTGTAGTTGTACTTTTTTTGTATCCTCTAAATCATATAAAGTGGTAACTAATTGACCTTTTACATTATACACCTTTATGGATATAAGCTCTACATTTTTTGCATCAATATAAATCAGTCCATTTGAGGTAGGATTTGGATAGACTACTATAGATTTAGCAATATCAATCGTATTTATTTGATTTGGTAGATTAAGATTCATAATAGAGTCATGCGCTACTCGTGTAGGAGCTTTATCGGCTGTTTGATACAACGAATAAAATGAGTCAATTTCAGCAGAAGTGCCTAACCAGGCAAACATTTCAGTCAAGAATGAAGAAGGTAAGGTTACATATATGACATTAACATAGGTATTTACTTTACCACTATATCCATTCAGTGGTACTTGATAATGAACCACATCAATTCCATTTCCTTGAACACCTGCTACTTTATTAAAATCAGGGTCCGCATTTGCTAAGGCATCCGATTTTACGGTATCATATGTATAATGAGAGGTAGTAAATCCTTTAGGGACTAGTCGATTATCTTTCAATAATACATTGGCTCTTTCAAGTATAGTAGTTTTATTCCCTGCCACATCCCCCATCACCATTTCATAAATTTGAGATTGACCCGCATTATTAATTATATTATGATGAGGTTCATACCCTGTAGTAAGAGTTGAAAGCATTTCTCCTGCATTATTCATTTTGCCTGAGGCAAATAAGGTATCCCCATTTTCTTTTACCACTACAAATTGCACTACGGCTCTACGTGAAGGATATCCACTTGGAAATTTATGTCCTGCTTTATTCTCTAATTTCACTTCGAAATTAGCAGAATCATTACGCATAGTGATAAAATTCACATCTAGATTTAAGGTATTTTGAGTCAAATTATTTCTAATATCCATAAGTGTTTCATCGAAACTAGCATCAGAAACACTAACTCCTAAAGCTGCTTTACTCTGTTTGATTAAATTGACCATAAATGCATTCGCACCGGTGAATTTATGTTGATTGAAAGGTGTTCTTCCTGGAATAGCAGTATAACCTACTGCAATCTTAATAGGCTCTTCGAGTTGAGGCATATGGCATTTTTGACAAGTTTTATCTTGCGATGGATAAACTGAATTCAACCATTCGTGATAAGTTGCTTGTTCTACAAAGGTATTCCCTGTTGGGTTTCCACTTAGATCTACACTATGCGTGATGAGGGTATGACAAGGAGAACAAAAACGTCCTTCACTTACATGTGGACTATAGGTAGGAAGAATGCCTACATACAATTGCATAGGACCTTCCATAACCCCTACAAATGGGCCATACTCGACCTGATTGGTATCATAAGGAATATCTCCTGTAAATGTAGAGCCTAGATTAACATCCCCTATTTTATGACAACCCATACAAGAAACTCCTGATTGACCTAGTGAATCGGTAGCTAAGTTAGCTAGAGTATAGGGAGATAAGCCATTAAATATTGCTTTATAATGTCCCATGGGTGCATGACAAGAAGTACATAAATTTTGAAGTGTAGTGGCATGTCCGGGGTTTACTAATGACTCGTGACGTACTTTGGCTTTCCACAATGGATCAACTCCCGAGAGTGCCATCATAGAAGATTCCCAATCATTTACTAGATTAATATCATTACCACTAATATCAATATTGGCAATATGTAATGAATCGTAGCCATGGCAACCAGCACAACGAGAAGGATGAAGAAAGTGTTCACCAGGTTCTATTGGACCACCTCTAAGTGAGCCTTCGATAGAACTATAGGCATTAATATGAGGAAATTCTTTGGGGGGTGCTTCGAAATTAGTGATTGAAAGTAGTGTAACGACACTAATAAATAAGATAATAATCGCCCCAATTTTTTTCATATACTTTGATATAGTTTAGGTGTATATATCAAAGTTAAGAGTTTCAAATCAAAAAAGAAAATGTATTTCTATTTTAATTATAAATGAATGAGTTATGCTGCTTTAAGTTGATGTAACTTAGACTTATTTAATTTCTCTTTAGCTGTAGATTTGGTTACAATATAATTTTTAATATTATTCATCGAAGGAATCTCGAACATAATATCCGTCATAATTGCCTCACAAATAGAACGTAAGCCTCTAGCTCCTAATTTATATTCAACAGCTTTATCTACTATATAATCAAGTGTATCTTCAGGAAATTCAAGCTCTACTCCTTCCATTTGCATTAGCTTTTTATATTGCTTAATTAACGCATTTTTAGGCTCGGTAAGAATAGCTCTAAGTGTATTTTTATCTAACGGATTTAAATGAGAAACTACAGGTAAACGACCGATCAATTCGGGTATTAATCCAAAATGACGTAAATCAGATGGGCTAATATATTGAAGCATATTACTTTCGTCAATATCTTTGTCTTTTGAGCCTTTATTAAAGCCAATAATACTTGTTTTTAAGCGGTTGGCAATGATACGTTCAATACCTTCAAAAGCACCTCCACAAATAAATAGAATATTACTAGTATCGATTTTTACCATTTTTTGATCTGGATGTTTTCTTCCTCCTTGAGGTGGAACAAGTACTTCACTTCCTTCCAATAATTTCAACATCGCTTGTTGAACTCCTTCCCCACTTACATCACGAGTAATACTTGGGTTATCACTTTTACGAGCTACTTTATCAATCTCATCAATATAAATGATTCCTTTCTGAGCTGCATCTACATCATAATTACATACTTGTAATAATCGGCTCAGAATACTTTCAACATCTTCTCCTACATAACCCGCTTCGGTAAACACCGTAGCATCTACGATAGAAAAAGGTACATTCAAAAATTTAGCAATAGAGCGAGCTAATAAAGTTTTACCTGTACCAGTATTTCCGGTGAGAATAATATTTGATTTTTCAATTTCAATACCATCTTCTTCAACGGTTTGATTTAATCTTTTATAATGATTATATACAGCAACAGACAATACCTTTTTAGCCTCAACTTGACCAATAACATATTGATCCAGAAATTTTACAATCTCTTTCGGCTTAATTGTTTTGGCAAGCGAGAATTTATATTTGCTTTGTTTTTGATGAATTTCATCATTGATAATTTGACTTGCTTGAGCTACACATACCTCACAAATATGACTATCTATACCCGCAATTAATATTTGAGTTTCAGATTTCTTTCTATTACAAAAAGAGCATGTTTGTTCGTGCTTAGCCAATATATCTTAATTTAATTATTTTATAACTCTTCTTCTTTATTCTTCTTTGCACTGCGAACTAATACTTCGTCAATAAGTCCGTATTCTTTCGCTTCTGCAGCAATCATCCAATAATCTCTTTCAGAATCGGCAGCCACTTTTTCGTATGATTGTCCGCTATGAGTGGAGATGATATCGTATAATTCTTTTTTAATTTTTTTGATTTCTGTAACTGTAATCATCACATCTGTTGCTTGTCCACCAGCTCCTCCAAGCGGTTGGTGAATCATCACTCTACTATGAGGTAAAGCAGTACGTTTACCTGCAGCACCACCACATAAAAGTACAGCAGCCATAGAAGCAGCAATACCAGTACATATAGTAGCAACATCTGGATTAATATAGTTGATGGTATCATAAATTCCTAAACCTGCATATACTTCACCACCAGGACTATTAATATAAATTTGAATATCAGAAGATGCATCTGTACTTTCTAAAAACAATAATTGTGCTTCAATAATATTGGCAATATAATCATCGATAGGTGTACCTAAAAAAATGATACGATCTAACATCAAACGAGAAAATACATCCACTTCTCTAAAATTCATTGGACGCTCTTCAATGACCGTACGAGTCATGTTTTTCACTGCAGATGTATATCTTTCTAAATGCATAGAACTGATACCTCTGTCTTTTACTGCGTAAGACTTAAATTCTTTAATTAAATCACTGCTCATAAAAATAGTTTTGTTTATTTAAGTAATAAATAATTAAGAAATAGTTGCATCTTCTAATGCAACTTCTTCTTTGTTGCTAGCTTCCATCTTCTTATTATAATCTTCCAAAGATATAGGCTTTTCATTTATTACAATAAATTGTTTCAAATGGTTCATTACTTTTTCTTCTAAAAGCAATTCATGTGTTTTTTGTATATGTTTTTTATCCTCCATATACCTTTTTCCAAAATTATCTAATTGTTCGTCAGGCATTTGTCCTAAACCATATTGTATCAATTGACTTTGTACCATTTGACGTGTATAATGTTTAATTTCGTCTGGAGTTACTTCTAAATTTTGTTCTTTAATCACTTTACCACAGATTAAGCTCCATTTCAATTCTTTCGTAAATGATTCAAATTCTTTTTCAATTTGCTCATCACTTATTGGTTTTTCATTACTTGCTTTAATCCATCTTTTTAAGAAATCAGCTGGAAATTCCATCGTTGTTTTTTCAATTAAATCTTTAGCTAATTGTTGTAGCACCGTTCTTTCTGTAGATTTCATAAAATAATCTTTCAAATCTGCAGTAATTTTTGCACGCATTTGTTCTTCACTGGTTACATCACCACCTGGAAAAGCTTGTGCAAAAAAAGCTTCATCTAATTCAGCTAATTGAAGTCTATTTACATTAGAAACAGTCATTTTATAGAAATCTCCTAATTGCTCATATTGTTCAGGTTTTGCATTTAAAATAAACTTCATCACATCTTCTCTGCTTTTATCAAATGCTTCAAAAACGTTTAATACGATGCTATCTCCTTTTTTCATCGCCATAAATTCTTTTTTCTTAGGCGTATCTAACAACATATTTACATTAAATGATGTAGCATTTTGAAAAGCTTCCTCTTTATCAGCACTATCAGCATCCACTTCTTTCAATTCGATATATACGATGTCATTTTCTTGAATATCGTCCGGACTATCATTTTTACCAAATCGTTTACGAAGCATATCAATTTCTTCATCTAACATTTTTGCATCCACAGCAATAGCTTCTTGGTCATAACTAGGTTTAGCTTCCAAGTGATTCAATGCAAAAGAAGGTTGCACCCCAATTTCATACTGAAATTCGTAATCTTCAGGTGTATTAATTTCTAAATTTATTTTTTGATCATTTACCGGTAATGGTTGACCTAAAATTTCAATTTTTTGATCCTCGATATATTTGAATAATTCGTCTTGTAATAAGGTATTAATTTCTTCGGCTAAAATAGAGTTACCATACATTTTTTTAACCATACCCACTGGCACTAAACCCTTTCTAAAGCCTTTTACATCTACTTTTTGAGCATATTTTTTTAATGATTTTTCTACTTTAGGTAGATAATCTGTAGTAGCTAGTTTTATTGTTATTTTGTCTGTAAGTGTTGCGATGTTTTCTCTTGAAATTTGCATGTTAAATTGATTGTATAATATATATTAATAAAGAAAAATAGTGTATAAATAAAAACAACCAACTTTCAAAGAATGTTTATTCTTTGAAAACTGGTTATTCAATGGTGCGGGTGGAGGGGCTCGAACCCCCATGCCTCGCGGCGCCAGATCCTAAGTCTGGTATGTCTACCAATTTCACCACACCCGCATTACCTTTAGTTGTATAAGAACAAAAATGGAGTGCAAAGATAGTACTTTTTTATTAAAAAAACAGCAATGATTTTTATTTTAACATTCGTTTAGGAATGCATTTATTTTGCAACAAGAGCCGTAAAAATTTATTATAATTACATTCTAGATATGCCTGAAAAAAACACGATTCAATTAGATGCCGAAAAGAAGCAAATACTCAAAGAGTATAGGCATCTACTACGCTCATTAAAACCAAAAATCAAGAATAGTTCTGATAAAGCAGATATACGTCGTTCTTTTGAAATGGCCGTTGAAGCACACAAAACAATGCGTCGAAAAAGTGGTGAACCTTATATCCATCATCCATTAGCAGTTGCCCAAATTGTAGTAGACGAAATTGGATTAGGTACCGAATCTGCTATTTGTGCTTTATTGCACGATACAGTAGAAGATACTGATTTGACGCTGGAAGATATCGAAATGAATTTCGATAAACAAACCTCCAAAATCATCGATGGATTAACCAAGATTTCTGGTGCGTTTGAGTTGAATATGGATACCAGCCAACAGGCTGAAAACTTCAGAAAATTACTACTTACCTTAACAGATGACATAAGGGTTATTCTAATAAAAATTGCAGACCGTTTACATAATATGCGTACCATGGAATCTATGGCTGCTCATAAACAAATGAAAATCGCATCTGAAACCTTATTTATATATGCTCCTTTAGCTCATCGATTAGGTTTATACAATATCAAAAGTGAATTAGAAGATCTAAGTTTAAAATATACTCAACCAGAAATCTATAAAGATATTTCTCAAAAACTGGCCGACAGTAAAAAAGAACGAAGTAAATATATTAATGAATTTATCAGTCCATTAAAAGATTTACTAAACGATAAAGGATATAATTTCGAAATCTATGGAAGACCAAAATCAATCTATTCAATTTATAATAAAATAAAAACCAAACATGTTCCATTCGAAGAAATATATGATTTGTTTGCTATTCGAATTATTGTAGATACTGAAATAGAAAAAGAAAAAAGTGAATGTTGGGGCGTTTATTCTGTTATCACCGATTTATATACTCCATCTACTGAACGATTACGTGATTGGATTAGCAATCCTAAAGCGAATGGATATGAGGCTTTACATACTACTGTAATGGGACCACAAGGCCGTTGGGTGGAAGTCCAAATCAGAAGTAAACGTATGCATGAAATTGCCGAGATGGGAGTTGCTGCTCATTGGAAATATAAAGAGAATACTACTGATAATGCTTTAGATGAATGGTTAGAAAAAATTAGAGAAACCATACAAAACCCTGATACCAATGCATTAGAGTTTGTTACTAATTTTAGACAAGAATTATTTAGTGAAGAAATATTTGTCTTTACTCCAAAAGGTTTATTGAAAAGATTAAAGGCTGGGGCAACTGCGTTAGACTTTGCTTTCGAAATTCATAGTGAATTAGGATTGAAATGTATCGGTGCTAAAATTAATCATAAATTAGTTCCTTTAAGTCATAAACTTCAGAATGGAGACCAAATAGAAATTTTAACTTCTAATAAACAACAACCTAATGAAGATTGGCTCAAGTTTGTTGTTACAAGTAAAGCCATTTCTGTTTTACGTAAAACACTACAAGAATCAAAAAAGAAAATGTCTGAACTAGGTAAAGACACATTCGAAAAAAAATTAAAACAATTTGGTATACCTCATACCGATCACAACATAAATGTAGCTGTCAAATTTTACAAATACTTATCCCCTTTTGATTTATATTTTTATATACAAACTAAAAACTTAACACTTACCGATCTAAAAGATTTAAAAATTCAAGGAGGTAAACTCATGTTGCCTACTACAAAAATCGAATCCAAAGAAACCATTGAAGAAACTGTAAAAAAAGAACTCAAAAAAAATGCAGAACTTCTAATAATGGGTGAAAGCAGCAATCAAATTGCGTATAAATTTGCGAACTGTTGCAACCCAATTCCTGGCGATGATGTTTTTGGCTTTATCACTATTGGTGAAGGAATTAAAATTCACCGAACAAATTGTCCAAATGCAGTACAATTAATGAGTAAATACGATTATAGAATCGTTCGTACGAAATGGAATAAACAACAAGAAATTGCTTTTTTAACTGGTGTAAAATTAAATGGTATTGATGATGTAGGTGTGATCAATAAATTAACCAATATTATTACCGGTCAATTAAAATTGAATATGCGCAGCATTTCTTTTGATACAGATGATGGTATATTTGAAGGTAAAATAATGGTTTATGTACATAACATTGAACAGCTAGATAAGCTTATTGATGAACTTAGTAAGCAACAAGGAATATTTAGTGTGAGTAGAATTGATGAAAGTGAAATGAAAAACTAAGCCTGCTTATACGCTTCAAATAGCGCAATACATTCTATAGCTTCTTTTACATCATGTACTCGTAGAATAGAGGCACCATTTTGTAGCGCCAACATATGCAATGAGGTAGTGCCATTTAATGCCTCTTCTGGTTTTATGGAGAGCGTTTTATAAATCATACTTTTTCTTGAAATGCCTACTAATAAAGGCTTATGTAGTACTAAAAATTTATTCAGTTCTTTTAAAAGGGTAAAATTTTGCTTTATATTTTTAGCAAAACCAAATCCAACATCCGCTATGATTTGTCTCACACCTTCATTCTCTAAATAAGCAATTTTCATTTTGAAATATTCAAGAATTTCTTCCACCATATTATCATATTGATTCAGTGTAATCATCGTTTCAGGAGTACCTCTCATATGCATTGCAATATAGGTGCAAGGATAATTTTTTATTACTTGAATCATCTTCGAATCAATTGCCGAAGCACTAATATCGTTTATGATATCTACTCCTTGATCTAAACAAAAAGCTGCTGTCTCACTATTTAATGTATCTACACTAAATATAGCTTCAGGAAATGATTGTTTTAAAATTCGTATTGGTTCCTGTAGTTTTTGAATCTCTATTTCTGCTGTAATGATTGGGCTTCCTGGCTTTGAACTCATAGCTCCAACATCGATAATAGTAGCGCCTTCCTGCAACATTTTAGCTACTTGTTCAATATACGAATCTAAATATTTCCCACCATCATAAAATGAATCTGTAGTCAAATTCAAAATACCCATTACAATAGGTTTTTGATATTCTTTTTTTTCTTTTTGTAATTGAAGTTCGAAAGGAAACATTATAATTGGTTCAAATAGGCCATACACAAATCAATGGTTGCTTCTATACCTTTTTTATGTGTACGTTCTACTCCATGAGATGCAGCCACTCCCATACCAATTAAAGCGACTCTAAATTGTTGACCAGCTCTCCATGCAGCACTTCCATCACTTCCATAAAAAGGATAAACATCCACACGATGTGCAATATTATTTTTTTGAGCGATATTTACTAATGCTTTTCTAAATTCATAATCATAAGGTCCACTGCTATCTTTTGCACAAATGCTGCATGCCTCTTCAACTCCTTCTACATTGCTTCCAACCACACCCATATCAATCACTAACATATCTTTAATACTTGATGCGTAGCCACCTGTAGCTCCATGACCTACTTCTTCATAGTTTGAAAAAAACAATTCAACGGGATAAGATTTACCGCTTTCTTTTGCTCTTTTGGCAATTTCAAACAACACTAAACATCCTGCTTTATTATCTAGATAACGAGATTTAATATAGCCACTTGCTAACTCTTGATAACGAGTATCAAATGCAATAATATCTCCTACTGAAATTCCTAATCGTATAATATCTTCTTTATTCTTCACCATTTCATCAATACGAATATGCATCGTATCAATCGTTCTTTCTATGGTAGATACTTTATTATTGGCATGTACACTTGGATTATTTAACAATAAAGTGCCTGTATATACATTTCCTGCATGTGTATGAATTCTACAATATTCGCCTTCAGCCATATTTAAAGAAAGCCCATTCATCAGAGAAATTTGTAAAGTACCATCTGGTTTAATTGCTGAAACAATTGCCCCAAGCGTATCTATATGTCCTGCAATACTTAAAGTGGGATGCTCCCCTAAACTACAAGTTACTGCTCCTTTTTGTGTAAGTTGAGGAGTATATCCTAATGTTTTTAAATACTGCATACAATACATAGCAGCATTAGTTGTAAATCCCGTGGGTGAATCAATCTCTATAAGTTCTTTTAATGTCGAATAATCAATTGCCATTATTTTGTTAATGCTATTTTTATATGTTTAGAATGAATATGATCTGTAAGTGTGAGAATATAAATACCAGTACTAAAATCATCTGTATTGATGATTGTATTGCCTTCCTGAATTTCGTTCTCACTTAATTTTTTTGCATACACTTGTTCCCCGTTTAGCTTATGAATTTCAAGAACTAAATCTTGAGAAAATGAGTATGCCCATTTACAAACTATTTCATTTTGATTTTGAAAAGCAGTGAAATAACTAATTGAATTTTGGTACGCTTGAACACTGGTATTAGTATCAATAGGAGTAGTAGTATCAATTGTTCCAAAAAAATGAAAAGATATTGAATCGCCTGAATTCGGAACAGCTAATGTATCTGTTGTAAGATTATAATAAATATCGGCAGGACTGGATAATCCTGTAACAACTCTAGAACTACTACTTAATGAACTATCTACTTTAAGTATCCCATTAAAACTCCAACTGCTGATATAATAATTATGATGATTATCTTGTACTACACCATCAAAATTTCCATCGGTAGTTGATTTAATAAGACTTGTAGTGCTATCACTCATATTGATTGCATAAAGACCTGCATTGGTACCCCATGTACAATAAACCAATCTACTTGCACTTTCATCCCATAAAATACCATTAGGTGTTTTAGGACTAGTATTTAAAAACGTACTAACTGATAAATCACTTATGTTAATTTTATATACTTTTTTACCACTAAAATCAGTTGCAAATAAATGACCTGCATTATCAGTACAAATTCCATTTAAAAATGAAGATCCACTAATAGGTACATTAAAAACTTGTGCTGCAGTATTAACATCAAACCCCTTCACTCCTCCACTACAACAAACATATACTACTCCAGCATTATATACCATTCCATATGGACTAGTTACTGACGGAACGAATACAGTTGCTGAGCCACCTTTAACAACACTATATATTTTATTATCTGAAGGGCTTGAAGCTAAGTAGCGATTATTTATAGGATCATATTCAACACTTTCTGGCCCATTTACAAAAGATATTTGTGCAACTACTAATTGTTGAATAGTTAGTATAGATAAAATGATAAGTATTGCTTTTTTCATTATAATTTATTTTTAGTAAAAATAATATAAAAAAAGCGAATACTTTACTTTATAGATAAATGAAAATGTTTATTTATAATTACTTCCCTAACTTCATCACCATTGCTACGTTAGCAATTGTTTTTCCATATCCAAGTTCTGCTGAAATACCGACATTTGAAGTTGGATAGTAACGTACACCTATTTGTGGGCCTACATAAAAGAATCCAGACATTTCCAAACCATTTCCATAAAAACCAAAACTAGGCCCGCCACCTACATTTACACCTGCATAAACGTCTAATTTATCTGCAAAAGATTTACCTGTTTTATCACCAATTAATTGAAGGAAATGAAAATTTGCTTGTGCTCCTATAGGGATATCTAATGAGATATTACTTCCTCCATAAAAACTAGATCCTACACCTATACAGGGAGCAATTCCAATATATTTATGTATTCCAAACTCTAAATTTGCATGAGCTACTAGTGTTGGTCTAAAATAACCAAACCTACTTACTCCATATCCATAATAGTAACCATGACTATAATAATTATCATAGTATCCTCCAAAATTAAAATATTGACCAACTCCTATTCCTACTGTAAAATATTTAGATCCTTTTCCTGCAAAAGCCTGTGCATCGGCATTTATTGTTGATAATAATAGTATAATAATACTAGATAAAACGAATATAATCTTTTTCATAAGTTAATATTTAGATGTAAAAATAAAACAATTGAGTATGAAGTAAAGTTCCTATTATTCTGGTATAAAATCGAATAAATATATCAATATAAAGTATATAATTCTAGTCCATTTCAAATCAACTATATTTGCACTTCTTTTGAAGAATCTCTTCACTAGATTTATCATAATAATAAAACAAAAAATCAAATAAAATTAATATAACGAATGGCTTTACAAGTAGGAATCGTGGGCTTGCCCAATGTAGGAAAATCAACTTTATTTAATACGCTAAGCAAAGCAACAAATGCTACCGCTGCCAATTTCCCTTTTTGCACAATTGACCCAAATATAGGTGTAATCATGGTACCAGATCCAAGATTAAAAAAATTAGAAGAAATGGTTCAACCCGAAAAAGTATTACCTACAACCATAGAAATTGTTGATATAGCAGGATTAGTAAAAGGCGCAAGTAAAGGCGAAGGATTAGGTAATCAGTTTTTAGGAAATATTAGAAGCGTAGATGCTATTATTCATGTGGTAAGATGTTTTGCCGATGACAATGTGATTCACGTAGATGGAAGTGTTGACCCTGTAAGAGACAAAGGAATTATCGATACCGAATTACAATTAAAGGATATTGAAAGTGTAGACAAGAAAATTGATAAGATGCAGAAAGCAGCCAAAAATGGCGATAAAGACACATTAAAAGGCTTAGAAGTTTTAAGGACATATAAATCGCATTTAGATAACGGATTTAGTGCTCGTAGCGCTCCTGTGCAACCAGAAGACACTAGATTTATTGAAGACTTACAATTACTTACAGCAAAACCCGTTTTATATGCTTGCAATGTTGATGAAGCAAGTGTAGTAAATGGTAATGAATACGTGAATCAATTAAAAGAAGCAGTAAAAGATGAGAATGCACAAGTAGTTATCATCTCTGCCAAAATTGAAAGTGAAATTGCACTTTTAGAAACAGAAGAAGAGCAACAAATGTTTCTACAAGATTTAGGTTTAACTGAAAGTGGCATGGATAGATTGATTCATCAAGCATATCTATTGTTAGATTTGATTACTTATTTCACTGCAGGTGTAAAAGAAGTAAGAGCTTGGACGATTACAAAAGGCACCAAAGCGCCGGGTGCAGCTGGGGTGATTCATAGTGATTTTGAAAAAGGATTTATACGTGCCGAAACAATGGCATATGATGATTTTGTAAAATATGGCTCAGAAAGCGCTTGTAGAGATGCAGGAAAACTTCGATTAGAAGGAAAAGAATATTTAGTTCACGATGGAGATATTCTTCATTTTAGATTTAATGTTTAAGCACTTATAATATTCTAGTTATTTTACATTCTATGTTATGTAATTAATTGAATACATAAATTATGAATTTTATTTTTTGCGTGTGTTTTTAAATTAACTTTTAAGAAATTAAACAAAAAAGTCTCTTCTTTATAGAAGAGACTTTTTTGTTTAGTAGATTGAAGCATCCTAAAATAAGTTGACACATAAACCAACTTATATGAATAACACAA
>JBAXTO010000004.1:0-251140 GCA_037130135.1 Bacteroidota bacterium | reverse complement strand
ACTTTTGCAGGGATAATTATTTAATCCGTCAACTTATTTTAGGACGTTACATTATAATATTATAATTTTCTCATTACTTCTACTTCTTCAAATGCTTCCACTATATCACCTACTTGAATATCGTTGTAGTTTTTAATATTTAAACCACATTCAAATCCAAAGGCAACATCTTTCACATCATCTTTAAATCGTTTAAGAGAAGCTAATTCGCCTGTATACATCACAATACCATCTCTAACTAAACGCACTTTATTATTTCTACTAACTTTTCCTTCTAGTACATAACAACCTGCAATAGTTCCCACTTTAGGTATTTTAAAGGTTTCTCTAATTTCGATATTGGCAACAACTTTCTCTTCAATTTTAGGTTCTAATAAACCTTCCATAGCCGATTTAACATCTTCGATAGCGTTGTAAATGATAGAATATGTTCTGATTTCCACCCCTTCATTTTCGGCAATTTTACGCGCTTGAATACTAGGGCGTACTTGGAACCCGATTACGATAGCATCTGAAGCAGAAGCTAATAATACATCTGTTTCGTTGATTGGACCAACTGCTTTATGCAATACATTTACGTGAACCTCCTCCGTAGATAATTTTAATAATGAATCGGTCAATGCTTCGATTGAACCATCCACATCCCCTTTAATAATTAGGTTTAATTCTTTAAAGTTACCTAAAGCTAAACGACGTCCGATTTCATCTAAAGTAATATGTTTTTTAGTACGCATACCTGTTTCTCTATCTATTTGAGCTCTACGATTGGCAATAGCTTTCGCTTCTTGTTCATCGGTATAAACTCTAAATTTCTCACCTGCTTGAGGTGCACCATTCAAACCTAAGATTTGAACTGGTACCGAAGGACCTGCATTTTTAACGATACTACCAGTATGATCATACATGGCTTTTATCTTACCAAAATAAGGACCACATGCTATCATATCACCTTTTTCAAGTGTTCCTGATTGAACTAATATGGTTGCAACATATCCACGACCTTTATCTAAAGAGGCTTCAATTACAGAGCCTTGTGCCGACTTATCTGGATTTGCTTTTAATTCCATAATCTCTGCTTCAAGTAATACCTTATCTAATAAGGTCTGTATATTTGTACCCGCTTTTGCAGAAATTTCTGCCGATTGAAATTTACCACCCCATTCTTCAACTAGAATATTCATTGCCGATAATTGTTCTCTAATTTTATCAGCATTGGCACCTGGTTTATCTATTTTATTAAATGCAAAAATCATTGGTACATTAGCTGATTGTGCGTGACTGATTGCTTCTTTTGTTTGAGGCATGACTTGATCATCTGCTGCAATAACAATAATAGCAATATCTGTTAACTTAGCACCTCTAGCTCTCATGGCTGTAAATGCCTCGTGACCAGGCGTATCTAAGAAACAAATCATTTTACCTGAAGGTGTTTTTACATTATAGGCTCCAATATGTTGTGTAATACCCCCTGCTTCTTTTGCAACAACGTTTGCTTTTCTAATATAATCAAGTAATGAAGTTTTACCATGATCTACGTGTCCCATTATGGTAACAATAGGAGCTCTTTCTACTAAACTAGCTGGATCATCTTCCTCTTCATCTTCGATAAACTCTTCGTCTGCAGCAGAGATAAATTTTACTTCAAATTTAAATTCTCCGGCTACTAACTCAATAATTTCTGCATCTAATCTTTGATTGATAGAAACAATAACTCCAAGGTTCATACATGTTTTGATAACTTCTGAAGCCGAAACATTCATCAATGAAGCTAATTCACTTACTGATATGAACTCTGCAATTTCAAGTAAATTCTCTTGAATGGCATCTTGTTCTTTTTGAGCTTCTTCTGCGTGTGCCGAACGTTTTTCACGTTTAAATTTAGCTCTATTACTTTTACCAGTTGCCGCTGCTAAACGACTCATGGTTTCTTTTATTTTATCTTCGATTTCTTTTTCTGATACTGCTTGAACCTCATCAGTTTTTTTAGCTGGAGCATTTCTATTGAATCCGCCTGGACCTCTATTTGGACCTCCTGGACCTCTGTTTGGTCCTCCCGGACCTCTATTAAATCCGCCTGGACCTCTATTAAATCCGCCTGGACCTGCAGGAGGTCTTTGTTGTCTGTTAGTGTCTTGTTGGGCTGGTTGAATTTTATCAGGCTTATCGCTTTTGAAAATTCTTTTTCTTTGACGTTTGTCAGCTTCTGAAGTATTTCCTTTATTCTCCGTTTTAGGTGGTTCAGCCTTTTTAGGTGGTTTAGATTTTTCTAAATCAACCATTCCAACTACTTTAAAACCATCTAATTTTTCATATTTCGTTTCAATATGATTACCTTCTTCAGTTGTTTCTACAATAGGAGTTTCTTCTTCTATAATTATAGGTTCTGGCTTAGTCTCTACTATTTTAATTTCTTCAACAGCTTCTTTTGCTACCTCTTCTACTTTAGGTTTTGTGCCTACTGAAGATTTTTTAGTTTTTGATTCTTTAGATGAATTATCTGTTTTTGCATCTAAATCAATTTTAGCAATTACTTTAGGGCCTTCTAATTTTGTAGTAACTGTTTTAATAACCTCTGGTTCTGCAACAACTTCTGGCGCTTTAGTTTCTTCTTTTTTATGTTTATCGGGTGTTGCTACGATGCTTGAAGTAATTCGAATTTCTTCCGATTCAATTGGGTTTTTTTCAACTGTCGTAGCACTCTTAGTAACATCAAGTTCTATGTTTTCTCGTTTTTTTCCACCTAAAACAACCGTATCAGACTCCACTTTAATATTCATATCTACTTTAAACTCCTTCATCAAGATATCTAGCATATCAGGAGTAAGCTTTGTAGTAGGTTTATCTTCTACTTTAATTCCTTTTTTGGCAAGAGCTTCCACAATGGTAGACTTACTAACATTTAGGAGGGTTGCCGCTTTAGGCAATTGCATTGGTTTTGCTTCTTCAGCCATATTTTATTATTAATGTGAATTTATTGTTTTTTTTAACTAAATACATATACTTGCTTTAATGTATTAGTTATTTCTTTTCTTCTTCGAATTCTGCTTTTAAAATTCTTACAACCTCTTGAACTGTTTCATCTTCTAAGTCTGCACGTTTAGCCACTTCTATCGGATCAACATCCAAAATACTTCTTGCAGTATCATAGCCAACCGCCTTAAGCATTTCGATTACCCATGCATCAATTTCATCTGCAAACTCTTCTAAATCGATATCAAACTCATCTTGCGTTTCAACAGTATCTCTATAAACATCTATTTCATATCCAACCAATTTACTAGCAAGCTTAATATTTAGACCTCTTTTACCAATAGCTAAAGAAACTTGATCTGGTTTTAAGTAAACGGATATTTGTTTAGTGTTTTCATTAATATTTAATGAATCTATTTTGGCAGGAGCTAATGCTCTTTGAACATATAGATTTAAATTATTTGTATAGTTTACGATATCTATATTTTCGTTTTTCAACTCTCTTACTATACCATGGATTCTAGATCCTTTCATTCCTACACAAGCACCTACTGGATCTATTCTGTCATCGTACGACTCTACTGCAACTTTTGCTTTTTCGCCTGGCTCTCTTACAATTTTTTTAATAGTAATTAATCCATCAAAAATTTCAGGTACTTCATTCTCCATTAATTTTGCTAAAAAGGCACTATCAGTACGAGATAAAATAATAACAGGACTGCTATTGCGCATATCTACCTTTTTAATCACTGCACGTAATGTGTCTCCTTTTTTATAAAAATCTGTACGTATTTGTTCACTTTTTGGTAATAATAATTCATTGCCTTCGTCATCAAGTATTAAAATTTCTTTTTTCCAAACTTGATAAACTTCACCAGAAATTATTTCACCAACTCTATCTTTATATTTTTTATATACTTCATCTTTTTCTAATTCCAATACTCTAGAAGCTAATGTTTGTCTAGCGGCTAGCACAGATCTTCTTCCAAAACTTTCTAATGTTACTTCCTCATATAACTCATCACCTACACTATAATCGGCATCTGTTTTTAAAGCTTCATTTAATGCTACTTGAGTTAATTCATCCTCTACCATGCCGTTTTCCACGATTTCTCTTCTTCGCCAAATTTCTAAATCCCCTTTATCAGTATTTACAATTATATCAAAATTGTCTGTGTTGCCATATTTCTTTTTTAAAAGTGTTCTGAATACATCTTCTAAAACCTTCATCATTGTTGGTCTATCGATATTTTTAAACTCTTTAAACTCTGAAAACGAGTCTATCAACTCTATACTGTTCATTTTTTTTTGATTTTTTGATTTTAAAATTTTTTATTTGTTATAATTATTTGAATTTTATTTCTAATACTGCTGATTTTATTTCTGAATATTTTAATTCTTGTGTTTCTAAAATTGTTGATTCTTCTTTTTTCTTTTTAGAACTTTCTATTTTTTTCTCAACAATAATTCTTTCATCATCAGCATCTTTTAATATAGCGTTTATTTTTATTCCATTTGTTAACACTATTTCTAAGGATCTACCAATTCTTTTCTTGTATTGCATTGGAACACGCAATGGATTGCTCATCCCAGGACTTGAAACTTCTAATTGATAATCAAGAGGCACAATTCCTCCTGCATCTAAAAAAGGCTCAATAAATCTGCTTATGGAAGCACATTGATTAATAGTTACATTTTCTTGCCCATCAACAAATATTTGTATCCTCTTATTTTGTAGCACTTTTACTTCTACCAAAAATAAATTTTCTTCTTTTAGTTTAGGAAGTAAAAAATCGCTTATTTTTTCTGAAGCGTTTTTCATCCGGTAATTTTTTAAAATGAAAGAGGGGACTTTAGTCCCCTCTTTCTTCTTCAATAATCTGTGATGCAAATATATAACAAATTGCAGTAATTAAAAAATTTTATTTTATTTCTTCCCCATTACTATAGTTTTTCGAGAGTGTTTCACCATTTGAGTAATAATAAACTCCTTCTCCATCTTTCGAATTTGACTTCCAATTTCCAGTATACTTATCTCCGTTTGTAAAACAATAGGTTCCCTTTCCTTCAAATTTTCCATCTAGAAAATAGCCTTCATAATAATCGCCATTTGTATAAGTATATTTACCTAACCCTGTTCTTTTATTATTTAAAAAATTCCCTTCATAGTTACTACCATCTCTAAATATTAATTTACCTAAGCCTGTTTTTGTATTCATCTCAAATGGTCCTTTATATACTCTGCCATCACTATAATAATAGGTTCCATCTCCAGATTTTTGACCATTGACAAAAGCTCCTTCATATTTATCGCCATTAGCATAATATGCTGTTCCTGTTCCTACTATTTTGCCATCTTCAAAATATCCTTCTAATTTATCACCTGATTGGTAGTAGAAAACTCCTTTACCTTGTATTGTATTGTTCGTAAAAGCACCTTCATATTTGTCGCCAGTATTAAAAAAGTAAACCCCATTTCCTTCTCGTTTATTATCTTTCCAATTTCCTTCATATCTATCTCCGTTTGCAAATATGGCTCTACCTAACCCGTTTCTTACATCTTTCTCCCAATTCCCTTCATATGTATACCCTTGATTGCTTCGAGCTATACCGTATCCAGATTTTCTGCCATTCTCATCTAAAGTGCCTTCATAAACACCATCGATGTATTTATCATCTTTAACGATTTTCTTTTCGGGATCATTCAAACTAAATGTTTGTGCTTTACTAGCACATACTATTGATACTAAAAACAATAATATATAGGTTTTCATAGGAAATTACTTTATTTTCCTGCCCTTAGCTACTCGAGTTTTAGTGTTTAATTTTTGAAGTTTTCTAACATCCACTAATAAATATACTCTGCCGCTTTGAGTAGGGGTATTATACTTTTCTCCATTGTACGTTACTTCTCCCAAATTGTTACCCCAATTACTAGCATATAGGCAATATTTATTGTTGAATTTTGGATTTTCTCCAAAACTCAAATAATAATTATCATTTATTTCATAGCTAATTCCTAATTTTTTAGTGGATGCATCTGAATTAGCAACAATTCCTTTAGTAAGAGATTTTATGGTAATTTCTTCTACTTCCCTTCCGTCAATAACTTTAATTTTTCCTCCTTGGATGGTTGGTCTACCACTACTACTTACATCTTTATATAATAAAATATCATCTGAATTATAAAACTGAATTTTATGTAAATCATCATCCTTTAAATTATATTGTTTTTGAAGTGATTGTGAAAAAGGGACTAAAGTAGCACAACTTGAAAATAGAATACTTAGACTGCTAAATAAGCCTATTACTAATAATATCTGCTTGTTGAAATGATTTCTCATATATTAAAAATTTTTATGTGTTTTTCTATTGGCAACAAAAATGCCAAAAAAAAAGGAATTGACAATATTGTCAATTCCTTTTTTAAATTCTATCAAATAAAATTAAAATTTAGTAAAACGAATCGTTTTTGAATTATTGGTAGAATTAAAATATTTAATAAAATAAAGTCCGCTATTCCATACTTCTGTATTAATTGAAATTGTATTCGTGTTTTGAGAAGATGTAATTGTTTTTGAATAAACCTTTTCTCCAATAGCAGAATATATTTCGATATATTGACTTTCTATGTTTGAGTTAGTTGTTTGAATATTAATAATATCTTTTGTTGGGTTTGGATATACTAATAAATCATTCTCTAGTGGAGTATTAATCGCTTGTGCAAACGAATCAATAATTTCAAATTTATCTAATGCCGCTTCAACTAAATGCCCGGTTCCAATATCTGATGCCTCAACAATAAATTTCATGTTGTTTGATAATGTAATTAGATCTTGTGGGTGAATTAACGTAAACACCCAATTATTTTCTGAGCCTGTATATGTAATGTTTTTAGCTTCAACTGTTGTGCTACCATTATTAATTTTAAGTTTTACATTGTCATTAATGGTGCCCGATCCACCTCCATTATAGAACCAAACATAACACTTAATAAATGGATTACCGAATCTAGTCAAATCAAAAGAAGGAGAAGTTAGTGTAACTGTTCCTCCGTCTACATCTGCTGCGCCCGCTGCTCCACCTACTGTTCCATTACCTGTAACAAAACATTTATCAGTAAAGTCATTACTAACATCTGACCCTGTTTGTGATATAATAGAACCATTGAGAGCTTCTACTGGAATATCTTTCACCCATCCACCTGCAGTTGCTGTAGAAGCAGTTGTCCAATTATAATTTAGGGTAAAATCATCATAATACTTTCCACCATTAATTGGAATTATGATTCCGCTTGTTGCAGCAGTATAACTTGCACCTGTAATAAATTGATTGGTCATATAGCTCCATTTTCCGGCATACACATCATATGTTCCAGCAACAACATTAGCTGTAAAATTTCCACTACCATTCGTTGTAACTTCAATATCGCTTGCTCCTTTAAATAAAACTTTTGCATTTGGCACCGGTGCGCTAGTATTTCCATCAATTACAGTTCCTGAAATAGCGATAGTAGCTACAGAACCACAAGCTGTACTTGTTTTGATACTTGAGCGAGTGGTATTAAGTACAGAAATCATTTTAGCTTTTTGTCCTGCAGTGAACATATACATACATGCATCATCAGTATAATCCATATAATTCATAAACATTACCCCTGGCGAAGTACCAGTACAAGCATCTGTATGAGGAAAGCTAGGACAACCATAATTTTCTCCCGCTTGATTAGGTGTATCACTAACACCATCTGAACCCGAGCAAGCAGTTCCGTCATCACCCCAAATATGATCAATTCCTAACCAGTGACCTATTTCATGAGTAGCTGTTCTACCTTTATTATATGGAGCAGTAGTAGTACCACCTGTTCCTATATAGTTTGCATCTATTACTACACCATCTGAATTTGCCGGACCACCTGGAGCCATAGTATAACCTAAAGTCCCTGAAAATGAAGGACCAAATTCAACCACCCAGATATTCAAATAGTTGTTTCTATTCCAAGTTGTACTTGCTTTTCTTGAATCATTGTCCCACACATATCCAGTGCCTGCATTAATACGATCTATACCTGTTGTAGGATTTCCTGAAGGGTCAGTAGAAGCGAGACAAAATTCGATTTCACAATCTGCTGCAATAGATTTCCATACACTTGGTACAAGGTTGGTGTCAGAATTTGTTTTTCTATAATCTTTATTTAAAATATCTATTTGAGAAATTAATTGAGCATCTCCGATATTTGGATAAGTTCCTACTGATACACCACTATGCATCACGTGAAAAACTACTGGAATCCTGATAATAGCTCTACTTCCTTCGTTCGTATTTGCATCTTCCCATGCTTGTGCTTGAATTTTTGCTGTTTGAAGCTGATTCTCTAATAGGGGATTTAATCTTATTTGTTCTTTTGTAAATTCTACTGTTCCACATCTATTTATTTGCGCATTACTAATATAAGAGCTTGTAAATAAGGACAATACGATAAAAATTGTAGCAAAGTGTTTCATTGATAATTATGTTTAGTTTGTTTAGTTCGTGTTATAGATGATTAATTATTGTATTTCGTTGCCATACTGATCTAATAATTTGGTTTTTTTATTTTCTTTTTCATTTAAACCAAAGAATTTAACTAAAAACCAATTGACAATTGTAATTAACACGCTGAAAATCATAGCCCATAGAAAACCATCTATTTTGACAGAATCCATAAACCAATCGGCTATCAATACAACTATTGCGTTGATAACCAATAAGAAAAGTCCGAGTGTGACGATAGTAAAAGGTAATGAAAGTAATTTTAGAATAGGTTTTACAGTAACATTTAATACCGATAATAATAATGCCAGATAGAAAGCATATTTAATACCTGTAACGGTTATTGTATTTAAAGTATGCCCTAATCCATATATAGTTACTCCGGGCAAAATCCAAACAGCAATAATTATTGCTATAGTGGAGATTAATAACTTGCTAATTAATTTTTTCATTATCTCTTATCTGTTCATTATCAAAAAATGAATGTCAAAGTTAGACGATTTTACTATAAAAACCTTTCGTACATAGATTATTTCTGTTTCTTTTTCTCCATTTTATACTTTACTAAGTAGTAAAGTTCATTTACATAAAATTTCAATCTAAACATAGATATAGGTGCATTATATGATTTTCTTAATAAATCATTTTTGTTTAAAATTGCTCTATAACCAAAACCTAATCCAACACCAAACCATCTACAAGTTCTAAAAGATACCAAAGCGCTTAATTCGACTAAGCCTATAAACTTTTTTTCTTTACCAACAAATTTTGATTGTGAGACATTATAAAACCGTTCATTTGCCCAGCCAAATCCAAGGTGTGAGGGAAAAGAGATTTCCCATCTAATTTTACGTAAGGCAATATATTCTCCAAATACAGAGAAATAATAAAATTTTGTTCGAGAGTTAAATAACTGATCGGGAAACCTATCCCAATATTGATTTTGAGCATACACTCCTTTATTCGTAAAATAAAATCCTGCTCCAACTCGACCTCTTCTATTGATTTCGACACCCGCTCTTACACCCATAAAAGAGGTGCTGTTTTGTTCGATTAATGAATTTCTATTATCGAACCCTGCTATAAATTTATATTTTTTAAATACTGGTTGTTTCCAACTATTCTTATTATAGGTAGTAGTATTTTGCGCTTGGCAAATATGGACAAGAAGACAAATGAATAATGTTATCGCATATTTCATGAAAAAGATTAACTCGTTTGACTACCTAAGAAGTAATCCCATACAGGATCTTTGGGAGGTTTAGCTGTAATAACAATTTTTTCTTTTGTAACTGGATGTATTAATTCTAATCTCCTTGCATGTAAGTGAATAGAACCATCTTCGTTACTTCTAGGAGCACCATATTTCAAATCCCCTTTAATAGACGAACCTATTTTTGCTAATTGACTTCTAATTTGATGATGCCTACCAGTATGTAAATCAATTTCTAATAAATGATAATTGCTACTACTTGCAATGTGTCGATAATCTAATTCACAACGTTGTGAATTATTTACTTCTTTGTTAAATACTTTTGACTTGTTTTTATCTGTATCTCTGATTAACCAGTGAATCAGCTTACCACTTTCGGGATCTGGTAGTTTTTTTACAACCGCCCAGTAGGTTTTCTTTATTAAATGAAGACGAAAAAGTTCATTAATACGTTCTAAAGCTTTACTGCTTTTACACATTAAAACGACTCCGCTAACAGGTCTATCTATTCTATGTGATACTCCTAAATATACCGCACCAGGCTTATCATATTTTATCTTAATATATTTTTTAACAATATCTTCTAAACTAGTATCTCCTGTTTTGTCACCTTGTACAATAATGCCAGCTGGTTTATTTATGGCAATAAGATGATTGTCTTCAAATAAAATTTTTAAATCGTTATGTGTCATTTTTTTTGTTTTTGAAAAGAATCTTCTCTGTGTAAAAAATAAATTATTCTAATTCTATTAATATTTGATTCTTTTCTACTGCTTCTCCTTGTTTTACAACAATATTTTTAATTACGGCATCTGCAGGGCTTTTAATCATATTTTCCATTTTCATAGCTTCTAAAATTAAAACACTTTCCCCTTTTTTTATGCTATCTCCAATATTCTTTTCTAAACGCAATACCAATCCAGGCATAGGTGCTTTAATATTATTAACTTTTTTCGTTTTTAAATTTCCTAATCCTAATTGTTGAAGCAGAATGTCGAATTTATCTTGAACTTGTAAAACATAATCATTGTTGTTTACTCTAATAATAAATGCTTTTTCAGCTACATTTGAATCAATTATTATAGCTGTATATGATTTATTATTATGTAATATATGGAATGTGCCATTTTTAACTTTTATCGAATCAAATGATTCTTCTAAACCATTAATAAAATTATTATCGATATCAAAATGATGTTGATCATTTACTTTTACCTTGTACATAATGCTAATAAATATTAATTGTAATTTGTAAAGTTATTACTTTCTCTTGTAAAACTTGCCAAAAATAGATTTATATGCACTCTAACTAATATTGCTAATTGAAAATTATATTTTAGTTGGTGGTATTTCATATAATACATTCAATTTATTTATGAAAAAAACACTACTTTATATCTATGAATATTAATACTACCTTTGTATAATGAAAAAGACTTTACATTTAAACCTTTTGCTTGTGTTTTTTTGCTTCACCTATTTGACATATTCTTGTACTACACAAAAGATTGGTACTAAACCAAGTAAAAAAGAAAGCAGTATTGACCTTGACACAATAAATGTTAGAGCACATAAAGCTTATCCGATTTATCAAGCATCAAAAACAATCTATACAGATTTAATACATACAAAGCTTCAAGTAAAATTTGACTTTCAAAAACAGTATTTGTATGGAGTAGCAACAATTACGATGCATCCTCATTTTAAAAGTCAGAATCAAGTAATCCTTGATGCTAAGGGAATGGATATAGAAATGGTTAAATTAGATAATGGAATTCCTTTAAAGTATGATTATTCGGATACTATGCATTTAATTGTTTCATTAGACAAAATGTATACGAAAGAGCAAAACTTTACTGTTGTTATAAAATATACTTCAAAGCCAAATGAATTAAAAAGAAATGGTGGAACTGCAATTACAGATAACAAAGGCTTATATTATATAAATGCTGATGGAGAAAATAAAAACCAACCTATTGAAGCATGGACACAAGGTGAGGTTGAAGCTAATTCTTGTTGGTTTCCAACTCTAGATGCTCCTAATCAACGAATGACTCAAGAAATTTATATCACTGTTCCCGATTCGATGAAAACGCTTTCTAATGGATTAATGCTTTCATCTATTAATAACAATGATGGTACTCGAACTGATTATTGGAAACAAGACAAATCACACCCTCCTTATCTATGTGCTATGGTTGTTGGACCTTTCGACATAACTAAGGATACTTGGAGAGGAAAAGATGTATTATATTATACTGAACATGAGTATACTCCTTATGCAAAAGATATTTTTGGAAATACCCCAGAGATGATTGAATATTTTTCTAATACGTTGGGGGTTGATTTTGCTTGGGATAAATATGGTCAAGTAATTGTTCGTGAATTTGTAAGTGGAGCGATGGAAAATACTGGAGCAGTTGTTCATTATGATGCTTTAAATCAAACTCGACGAGAGATGATTGATGGAAACAATGAATCAATAATTGCCCATGAACTTTTTCATCATTGGTTTGGTGATCTAGTTACTTGTGAAAGTTGGAGCAATTTAACGCTCAATGAATCTTTTGCTACATACGGTGAATATTTATGGATCAATCATAAATATGGTAGTGAGGATGCGGAGATAGATATACTGGATGATAAAAGAAAATACTTACAAGAGTCTGAAAGTAAACAGGAGGACTTAGTTCGATTTAATTATGAGAATCCAGATGATATGTTTGATAGACATAGTTACGAAAAAGGTGGATGCATTCTTAATATGTTACGTTATTATTTGGGAGATGATGCATTTTTTGCAGGTTTAAAAAAATATTTGACCGATAATCAATTCAAAAGTGCTGAAGTACCTCAATTAAGAATGGCTTTTGAATCTATTTGTGGAGAGGATTTAAATTGGTTTTTTAATCAATGGTACTATAATAGTGGACACCCTGTTTTAGATATTAAATATACTTATGTAACAGACACAATGATTATCGACATTACACAAAACAATAGTGATAATGATGCCCGTGTGAAATATTTTAGAATGCCTATGAAAGTTGATGTATATACCTCAACAGGTAAAGAAACATATGATATGTTGCTCTATAAAAGCAAACAACAGTTTAAATACATTTGTAAAGAGAAACCTTTGTTTGTAAATATTGATGCAGATAAAGTATACCTAACCAAAATAAATGACAATAAACCGAGCGAATGGTATATCTATCAATATTTACACGCCCCATTATTTAGAGACCGTTACGAAGCTGTTGAATATTTTATGAAAAACCAAAAAGAAGAATCTATTTCAAGTGCATATTTAAATGCATTAAATGACAAACATTGGTATATTAGAAAATACATTTTAGATAAATTAAAATCTCCTTCTAATTCAAACACAGAACTTATTGACAAAATTAAATCCCTTGCTACAGATGATCCTAAATCAAACGTAAGAGCTAGTGCGATTAATGTATTAAACAAATTATCAAATAAATCTTTAGCGTCTATTTACGAAACGGGTATTCAAGATAGTAGTTATAAAGTAATTGGGGCATCCTTATCAGCAATTTCTAACATTGACTCTTCTAAAGCATTGAGTTATGCTAAAAAATTTGAATCAGAAACTAATAGTTCTATCGTATATGGTGTAGCAGATATCTATGCAAGTTGGGGCGATGCAAAAGCACAAAACTATTTTGAGAATAAATTAAATGAAGTAGATCTATATAGTCAAATACAGCTTTTATATCATTATGTAAACTACTTAGGAAAAATGAATAAAGAGCAGTTTGATATTGCACTACCAACTTATCAAAAGCTTTTAGACAATTCTAATTCGTCATATATGCCCTATTCCATAAGTGGTTCATTAAAACGATTAAAAAATTATTATGAGCGTAGAAAAAAGCGTGATGAAAATAGCAGTAAAGATTTACCAAAAGGCGACTTAAAAGCGTTGAGTGATTTAAGTAATCAGTTGCAATTTTATGATGATGCCATTAAAAAAATAGAGGTCGTTTTATCGAAAGCTAAGTTAAAAATGGATGAAGATGATGTTCATTAATTCATTTGATTTAGTGTAGTTAATAATATATTATACTCATTGACAATATTAATACTCTATGCATAGATTGAATCTACAATAATTTTATTTTGTACTTTCGTATTTAAATACAAATAACTAATGAAAAAATTATGCATATTATTGATATTTCCTTTTTTCACATTTAATATAGTAGCACAAAATGAATTTAATGTATATAAAGATTCATTTATAGAACAGTTATGGTCCTTATATCCCTCTTGGGCAAGCAATTCGGGCTATTATAAATATAATTATAAACTTAACATACCCGATGAGGTAAATCGAAAAGAACAACTAGTTTTTTCAGAAAATCAATTAGCTCAATTAAATACTATATCCGTTGACAAGCTAACATTGGCAGATAAAACAGATTTTTTTTTAATTAGAGATTTTTTAAAACATATTCCTTGGGAGCTAAATGAATTAAAAGAATATGAGTGGAATCCAAGTATATATAATGTAAACGGAGATTTTTCATATTTGCTAAATACAGAATATGCTCCTTTAGAAGATCGTCTTCGAACGATAAATGAAAAGATGAAATACGTTTCTGCTTATTTTGAAGCAGCTAAGTCTAATATAAAAAATCCAACTATTGAACATACTAAATTAGCTATTGAACAAAATAAAAATAGTGTAGATGTGTTTAGTGATGATATACCAAAAGCTGTTGAATTGGCTAATTTGACAAAAGAAGAAAAGATTGCTATTGAAGAAAATGCAGCTACTTGTAAAAAGGCCGTATTAAGTTTCGTTACTTTTTTAGAAAAAATGCCAAATCTACATCCTAGAGATTTTAGATTAGGTAAGGAGTTATATGCTACTAAATTTAGTCAACAAATACAGAGTGAGTATAGCTCAGACGATTTATTTAAGATGGCTTTAATCAGAAAAAAATATTTACACGAGCAAATGTTTCATTATACACAAGTATTATGGAAAGATTATTTTACAAACAAAGACATTCCAAAAGACACACTTATTGCAATACGAATGATGATAGATACTATATCAGCACAACATATAAAGGCTGAGGATTTTCAGACAAGTATAGAAAAACATATTCCTTTACTAGTAGATTTTATTAATAAGAAAAACTTGATCTATTTAGATCCAAGTAAACCTTTAGAGGTACGAAAAGAGCCTGCATACATGGCTGGAGTAGCTGGAGCTAGTATTAGTAGTCCTGGACCATATGATAAAGAAAGCAAAACATATTATAATGTAGGGTCTATAGAAGGATGGTCAAAAGATAGACAAGAAAGTTATTTAAGAGAGTATAATAATTATATATTACAAATACTAGATATACACGAGGCCATTCCTGGACATTATACACAAGGAATTTATGCGAATCAGTCGCCTAGTATTATTAAAATAATATTAGGGAATGGAGCAATGATAGAAGGTTGGGCTGTTTATAGTGAGCTAATGATGTTAGAAAATGGGTATGGTAACAATTCTCCTGAAATGTGGTTGATGTATTATAAGTGGAATTTGAGAAGCACTTGTAATACCATTTTAGATATAGGAGTTCACACGCAAAACATGAGTAAGGAAGAGGCATTAGATTTACTTACACGACAAGCGTTTCAACAAAAAGCTGAAGCAGAGGGCAAATGGAATAGAGTACAATTAAGTAACGTACAACTTTGTAGTTATTTTAGTGGATTTAAAGAAATTATTGATTTACGTGAAGCATATAAAAAAGAACAAGGTGCAGCATATAGTGTAAAAAAATTTAATGAGGAATTTTTAAGCTATGGAAGTATTCCTGTAAAATATATCAAACAACTGATGCTGAATAAACAAAATTAAATATTCTTTCTATGGCAAAAGCAAAAATGAAAAAACTAAGTGAAGTAAGTACCTTCCCTTTTGTATTTGAAAATAAAAACTTCTTAGCTCCTGGACTTAGTAACTATAAAAATGAGTCGGTAGATTTAAAAGGAAAATGGAATGAAACTGTTTTTCATAATACGAATCCTATTATTCTTGAATTAGCTTGTGGTAAAGCCGATTATACCATTTCATTAGCTCAAAAATTTCCTCATATTAATTTTATTGGAGTAGATATAAAAGGCGATAGAATATGGAAAGGCGCTAATAGAGTCGTAGAACATAATCTCAATAATGTTTCATTTCTTAGAACAAAAATTGATCAAATAGATTTGTTTTTTGAGGCGAATGAAGTAGATGAAATATGGATTACTTTTCCCGACCCTTTTCCTAAAAAAGGAGATATCAATAAACGTCTTAGTTATAGCACTTTTTTGGAAAAATATAAACAAATAGCGAAGGCAAATGGAATACTACATTTTAAAACTGACGCTATAGATTTATTTGATTTTACTGAAGAAAGTATAAAAGAATTTGGATGGGCACTGACTCGGGTAGAGAGAGATATCTATGGAAAAGGCATTGCTGATGAGATTACATCTATCAAAACTTTTTATGAAATGATGCATTTGGCTGATGGTAGAAAAATTAATTATTTACAAGCAATAATTAGCAAATAAAAAATGGCTCATAAAAAAGCTTCCCAAGATTATTCTTTTTTTGAAAATGTTTATGAAGTAGTTAGAAAGATTCCTAAAGGGAAAGTTTCTACATATGGCTTAATTGCTAATTATTTAGGAAGCAAACAAGGTGCAAGAATGGTTGGGTGGGCAATGAATGGTGCTCATCAAATAAAACCCAAAGTACCTGCACATCGTGTAGTAAATAGAAATGGATTATTAACCGGTAAGCATCACTTTGAAACTGAAATGGCCATGCAAATAGCCTTAGAAAAAGAAGGAGTAAAGATAGAGAACGATTGTATTGTTGAGCTTCATAAACATCTTTGGGACCCTACTCTGGATTTAAAAATATAATAAAAAAAGCCATACATTTAAATGTATGGCTTTTATATATTGATTACTTATTTTTTATTTAGCAGATGCTGAATAGGTGTTTTGCATAGATGATGCTGGGAAAAACCTAACTACACCTTCTTTATCTATAACAACCACTCTATAATATATATCAGAATCATTTCCTGAAATAGGATATTTGTCTACAGTTGTAATTTTACCATCAACTATTGATGCTATTTCTGAAGAACCAAAAACTTTTACTTGTCTAAAAGACTCTCCTAATATCGTACCTCTTTCAATTGTCATTTCTTTAATATTTTCTGGATGCTTAAAATACATATCCAATGTAACTGTAGCTCCTGTTTTTGTCGGTTCTACTATCACATCTCTGGTCATGGCAGATATTTTATCGTTATTATTAGCAAAAATGATAGATGTTAGGAAAAAAACTAAAGCTAGGGTTAAAATTGATTTTGATGTATTCATAAATAAAAGTCTTATATGGTTTACCAAAGTTTATATTTTCTTATACTACTTATGAATGAAAAAGGTTACAGTTTATTAATTATTATTTTATTAATCTTAATATTTTATTGATTATCAGTATTATAATATTCTATAGTATGAAAAATTATTTTAAGTTATATCCCTGAAAATGCTGTAATTTTGATTTATAGATGGCTTTTTGGCATAAAAAACAAAACGAAACAGAATCTGATGCACAACTGATAGAAATGTATCGGAATTCGCATGAATTAAAATATATAGGCCAGCTCTATACCCGATATACCACCTTGGTCTATGGTGTATGTATCAAGTACTTAAAAGATGAAGATTCGGCGAAGGATGCCACCATGCAAGTTTTTGAAAACCTGATTCCTTTATTAAAAAAACATCAGATTGAAAATTTTAGAGGCTGGCTACATACATTGGTCAAAAATCATTGTTTAATGGAGCTTCGTAAAAAGTCAAAACAGCAGACCAGCAGCTATGATACTATGTTTGAAACCTCGGATATGGATATGGAAAAAGAGGATTTTACACATCTTGATGACAAATTTCAAAAAGAAAAAGACTTTGAGTTACTAGAAAAAGCTATGATTGGATTAAAAGAGGAACAAAAACTATGTGTTGAATTGTTCTATTTAAAAGATAAGTCATATAATGATATAGTAGAAATTACTGGGTTTGATATTAAGCAAGTAAAAAGCCATATTCAAAATGGAAAAAGAAACTTGAAATTATTAATGGAACAAAATGGAAAATAAAGATTTGACATTAATGATAGAACAGGACATATTGCTAAGATATGTTGATGGTACTGCATCTAGCGAAGAAATTCGTATCGTTGAAAGTGCTATTAAAGAAGATCCTTTTCTAGAAGAAGCCATTGAAGGGTTAAAAAGCGTTACAGATAAAAATGTACTAAATATTCACCTGGCTAGTATTAGCGAAGAAATTAGTCAAAAAACAAACTTCTATCCAACAAAAGCAGCTAAGATTATTAATTTGCCAAATCTTCCTTTTAAAGCAATTATTTCTATAGCGGCATCAATCATCATTATTTCTGGTACTTATTTAATTGCACATAATCTTATTAAATCTAACAAAGAGATAGCTCAAAACTCAGACAATAAAAACGATAAAGAATCAACTACTAAAGAAGTTATACTTGATGAAAAAACAGTAATCATAAATCCTGCTGAGAAATCTAAAGAGGCATTAAATACAGAAGTAAAAACACAAGAAATAAATACCGGTGTAGCTGAAGACAAAGAAGTAAATCAAACAACTCCCTATTCTATAAGTACCGCTCCTGCAGCAAATACAGATAAACAAACAGCTACCTATAGCTGGACGATGCCTACAACAACTACAGGAAGTGATGTTGTTGCAAACAAAAACATCATTAAAGGACAAGTGTTAGATAGTAAAACCAAAACTCCAATTGCTGGAGTAAATGTTATTTCAGGAAAGGTATCCACTCTAAGTTCTCAAAATGGTTATTATGAAATTGCTTTAGATGACGGTGTAAAAGATTTAGAGTTTTCTCAACCGGGCTATCAAGATCAAGCCAAAAAATTAACTACTAGTGGGAGCAAAACAATCAATGTTGAATTGAATAAAAGTTTTGAATCTGATATAGTTGCTACTACTAAACAAGAAAAAACATCTGAAGAATCAACTAAAGATAATTCTGTATCAATTACAGATGATTTTAAAAAAGGTCTTGATGAATACAGTAATCAAGAATATGAAAAAGCTATTGTTTCTTTTAATAAAGTATTACAAAAAAATCCAAACAGCCCAGAAGCGAATTATTATAATGGTTTAGCCAATTATAATACCAACAAAAACACAAAAGCATTGGGTTATTTTAACAAAGTAATAAAAGCAAACAATAAATATTCATTAGATGCAAAATGGCAAAAAGCACAAATTCTATTGCAACAAAATAACTATACAGAAGCAGAGCCTATATTAGAAGAATTGAAAAACACTTCTAAATATAAATCACAAGCAGATGCTCTTTTAAACAATAAAAAATAGTTATTATGTGTAGTGCTGGTGCTTCCATAAAAAAAGCTTCTGCCGATTATAGTGCATTATTAGATATCGAACAAATAGAAGAAGAGCTTATACCAAGGTATTATATTAATGCTTTTAGTTTTCCTAAAATTTATACTATAAAGCAAGGTCATTCAAAGGTATTATCCAATACTCATTGGGGGTTGATTCCATCCTTTATTCATGATTGGGAAAAAGCCTCTGTATTTAAAACACAAACGATTAATGCAAAAGCAGAAACAGTTTTCGAAAAAATTTCTTTTAAAAATTCTATCATAAATAATCGTTGTGTTGTATTATTTGATGGTTTTTTTGAATACCAACATCATTTAAAAGAAAAGATTCCTTATTATGTTTATCCAAAAGATCATTCTTTTTTTATGATGGGTGGATTGTATAATAATTGGCTGAATAAGTCTACTGGTGAGCTCTTGAGTACTTGTTCTATTATTACCACCGAAGCGAATTCTCTTATGAGCGAAATACATAATAGCAAAAAGAGAATGCCTTTAATTTTTGATAAAGAAGCTGCACATAAATGGCTGGAGAAAGATTTAAAACAGGATGAAATAAAATCTCTATTAACCATTTATCCCGATTCAAAAATGGAAGCTCATCAAGTGAATAAAACATTGATTTCACCCAAAAATATCGATATTCAAAATCCAGATATTATTCTTCCTTATATGGATACGAAAGGAAGACAAGAATCTTTATTTTAATTTTTGAGAATTTCTACAAATCTAAAAACCTCTTCAAAGGTATTATATAAAGGTGTAGGAGCAACTCGAATCACTCCACCCATACCAAAAGCTTCGTTTGGTTCGCGCCAATCGGCAATCACTCCGTTTTCTGTAAGTTTTTCAAAAAGCTTTTTGCCATTTGTACCTGTCATTAACGATAATTGGCAACCTCTTTCTGCACTATTACGAGGAGTGATAATTTTAAACTCTAAATCATTTTCTTTATTTGCTTCATCAATTAAATATTCTAAAAAGCCTGTCAACAAAAGACTTTTTGCACGTAGGTTTTCTATGCCTGCTTCATCAAAAATTTCTAATGATGCTTTATGAATCGCCATTGGGAAAATTTGTGCATTGCTCATTTGCCAACCTGCGGCACCTATTTGAGGTTGAAATCCTTTTTGCATTTTAAATCTAGATTTTTCATCATAGCCCCACCAGCCCGCCAAACGAGGCAAGTCGGCATTATTTGCATGTCGCTCGTGAACAAAAATTCCACTTGTGCCCCCTGGGCCGCTATTCAAATATTTATAGCTACACCAAGTAGCAAAATCTACATTCCATTCGTGAAGTTTTAAAGGAATATTTCCGGCGGTATGTGCTAAGTCAAAACCCACTTGTGCGCCAATTTTATGACCGGCTTTAGTAATCGCTTCGAGATCAAAAAACTGACCTGTAAAATAATTTACTCCGCCAAACATCACCAAAGCCAATTCGTTTTCCAATTCGTTTATTTTTGCAATAATATCTTCGGTGCGTAAAGTAAATTCCCCTTCACGAGGAAGCATTTCTACCATACAATGATCAGGATTATAGCCATGCAATTTAATTTGTTGTTCTACTGCATAATAATCGCTAGGAAAAGCACCCCCTTCAATTAAAATTTTATTTCGTTTAGCTGATGGTCTATAAAAACTGATCATCAATAAATTTAAATTTACACTTAAAGAATTCATTACAACAACCTCTAAGTCTTTGGCGCCAACTAATCGTGCCGTTTCATCCGTTAAAAAATGATGATACGAAAACCAAGGGTTTTTTCCGTGAAAATGTGCTTCAACCCCTAAGTTTTTCCAATCTTCAAGCTCTTGATCAATTTTAGTTTTTACTGACTTGGGTTGTAATCCTAAGGAATTTCCACAGAAATAAATCTGTTCATTTCCGTTTTTATCTTTAGGAATATAAAACTGATTTCTATATTTTGCCAAAGGATCTTGGCTGTCTAATTGTTTTGCAAAAGCAAGAGTATTTTCAAAATTCATAATTCAAAGCTATAAAGATTTTTTTATTTAGTAATATTGTAAATCAACTATTCTTTATATGAAAATTTGTACATACAATTTAAACGGCATTAGAGCTGCGATGACTAAGGGTTTATCGCAATGGATTCAAGAAACCAATTTTGATGTATATTGTTTTCAAGAAACCAAAGCACAAGCAGACCAAATAGATGTGGCGTCGTTCGAAGCATTGGGCTATAAACACTATTGGTATAGTGCACAAAAAAAAGGCTATAGTGGTGTAGGAATTATTTGTAAAAAAGCTCCCGACCATGTGGAATATGGCAATGGTATTGGCTCGCACGATTTTGAAGGAAGAATGATTCGGATTGATTATGGTGATGTATCGATAGCCAGTATTTATTATCCTAGTGGCTCAAGTGGTGAAGATCGACAAGCTTTTAAAATGGTTTTTTTAGAAGAAATGTATGCGTATTTACAAGAGCTTAAAAAGACCAGAAAGAAATTAATTTTATGTGGCGATTATAATATTTGTCATAAAGAAATAGATATACATGACCCTAAGGGAAATAAAGATTCTTCAGGTTTTTTACCAGAGGAAAGAGCTTGGATGGATAAGTTTTTTGCTGCTGGATATGTAGATACTTTTAGATCATTAAACCCTCAACCACATGAGTATACTTGGTGGAGCTATAGAGCAGGAGCCAGAGGCAATAACAAAGGTTGGCGAATTGATTATATAGCCATTAGTGAAAATTTAAAGAGTGCATTAAAAGATGCAAAAATATTTCAATCGGCTATGCATTCTGATCATTGTCCGAGTTATATTGATATTGATATAAAATAATTGCATAAGAATATAAAGGCTACATAAAAAAGCACTAACTTTAGTCTTTCACTGAATATTTATTGTGTACACGCTACTGATAGTATTTTCTATAACGTTTGTTATATATATTTTACTTTGTATCATTCTCTATTTGATACAAGAGTCTTTTATATTTCACCCCGAAATCTTACCTGATAATTTTGTATATGAATTTAATTATCCATTTGAAGAAGTCAATATTGATGCGGGCAATGGGGCGGTTTTAAATGGCTTACACTTTAAGTTACCTAAATCAAAAGGGGTTATTTATTATTTTAAAGGAAATACTCGAAGTGTAAAAGGCTGGAGTAAGTTTGCCAAAGATTTTATTAGTAAGGGTTATGATTTCTTCGTTATGGATTATAGAGGCTTTGGCAAAAGCAAAGGCAAACGAAATGAACGATTATTATACAAAGATTCATTGCTGGGTTATCGTTATTTAAAAAAACATTATGCCGAAGAAGATATTATTATTTATGGTCGTTCTATCGGTTCGGGGTTTGCTACATATACCGCTTCTAAAACAAAACCTAAATTACTTATTTTAGATTCTCCTTATTTGAGTTTTAAATATATTGCACGCAGATACGCCCCTTTTTTTCCACATTCGTTGCTGCTTAAATATCAAATTAGAACCGATTATTTTATTAAAAATGTAGATGTGCCTATATACATATTACATGGAACAAGAGATTTATTAATACCCATGAAGCATGCAAAAAAACTAGCAGCAAAAAACAGGAAGCATACAAATTTAATAAAAATAGAAAGAGGCCGACATAATAATTTACCTAGTTTCCCTCAATATCATTTAGTGCTGCACGACATATTGCATGGCAATTATAAACGGATCAGTTTATTTGAGGAAGTTTATTAGAATTAATTCTTACAGTTTTCACAAAGCCCTCTTGCTGTAATTGCAACACTTTCTATAACTACTTTTTTAGGTGATTTTATTTTAGGAGTATGTTTTTCATTCAAACAGTATGTATGCTTACATTTATTGCATGTCAAATGCATATGGTTGTCATGATGTAAATGTTCGGCACAATTATCTTTACATAAGGCATATTTTAATATTCCATCGGCATCATAAAGTTTATGAACTAATCCTTGTTCTTCAAAAAAGATTAAATTTCTATATACGCTTGTTCTATCATGTTTTTTCAGGGCCTTTTCTAATTGGGGGAATGAAATTGCAAACTTGTTTTTAGTAAAATAGCTTACTAAATCTATTCTACAAGTAGTTGAACGAATCCCTTGTTTTTCAAAAATTTCTGTAGTATTTATCATTCGACAAAAATAATAAAATTTTAGGATGATGCAACTTAGTTGCACGAATAAAAAATACATTATCTTTGTCCTATGCAAAAAGCATTTTCACTTTCTTGTTTGTTGTTTTTCTTTCACTATATGATTGCTCAACATAGTGGTCAATGCGATTTACATATTGAAGGCGAAGTGTTAGAAAAAGAAAGCATGCATCCTATAGATTTTGCAAGTATTTATATAGCTGAAATGAATCGCTCGATATTGGCTGATGAAAATGGGTTTTATAAAATTCCTGATATATGTGCTGGTAACTATACCTTATATATTAGTCATTATGATTGTATGCCTGATACAATCCAAATTCATTTTGACAAAGACATTCATTTTGATATTCTATTAAAGCATAAAAACCATATGTTAGATGCCGTAGAAATTAAGGATAAACGAAAAGAAGAGAAATTGATCAACAATCAAAATATACTTTTAGAAAAAGAGATTGATAAAAATGCTGGAAATAATTTAGGCACCTTATTAAAAGAGTTGCCGGGTGTGAATACCATGAATACTGGAGTAGGTATTTCAAAGCCTGTTATAACTGGGATGCATAGCATACGAGTAGTAACTTTAAATGATGGAATTCGATTAGAAGGACAACAATGGGGAGCTGAACATGCCCCAGAAATTGATATCAATACAGCAGGAGAAGTAACCGTAGAGAAAGGCGCAGATGCCTTACAATATAGCCATGAAGCGATTGGTGGACTGGTTATTATTAAACCAAAAAGTTTGATGAATACTCCTGGAATAAAAGGAGTCGTTGCTATGAATGCGGCAAGTGTGAATGCTAAAGGAGGAATTAGTTTATTGCTAGAAGGTCAATTTAAAAAAACACCTAATTGGAGTTGGCGCATACAATCGAATACTATTCGGGCAGGAAATACTAAAACCCCCAGTTATTATTTAAAAAATACTGGCTTCAATGAAAATGATTTTGCCTTTTATAGCAGTTATTTTAAAAGCAAATGGAAATTAAATTTGAGTTATAAATTTTATAATTTGAAGCTTGGTATTTTTGCAGGTTCACAAATAGGCAATTTAAGCGATTTGCTTATTGCGTATCATGCCGATGAGCCATTAGATAAAGATGGTTTTCGTTATAAAATAAATGCTCCAAAACAAAACATAGAACATCATATTGCCAATGCCGAATTTTCTTTAGTGTTGAGTACATGGATTAAAATGAATGTGAAATACGGATTTCAATTTAATAAACGACAAGAGTTTGATAAAATATTAGGAAGAAGTGTAAAAGATCCTATCTCTGAGTTTTATTTGTATAGCAATACTGCAGATATTGATTGGTCGTTTAAAAACAAAAAATCGAATTACAAAAGTAACTTAGGATTAAACTCCACTTTTCAAAACAATTATGTTGGAGGAGCTTATTTTATTCCTTCATATAATTCGCAAAGTGTAGGTCTATATAGTATTCATAAAATAGAAGAAAAAAAATGGGTTTTTCAAAGCTCGGTACGAGCAGATGTTAGCTTTTTACAAATCCATCAAATAAAAAACAAAGAAGTTCATTATAAACATCAATGGTTTGGTATAGCCGGAAATGTAGGGATTGCCTATCATATCGATTTTCATTCTTCGATCAGTATTTCATTAGGAAGTACTTGGCGCTCGCCACATCCAGTAGAATTATATAGCAATGGGGTACATCATGGAACAGCCAGTATTGAAATTGGAAATACCTCTTTAAAAAAAGAACGAGCATATCTTTCGTCGATTGATTATACCTATGATGAGGGAAGTAAACATCATGTAGTGATAAGTATCTATAACAAATACATTTCAAATTATATTTATTTGCAAGCAAAAGAAAAGGCACAATTAACTATTCGAGGAGCTTTCCCTATTTTTGAATACAAACAAACAAATGCAAATTTTACTGGAGCGGATATTTACTATAAAATTGATTTATCAAAAGGATTTGAGGTGAGTCAAAAAATATCTTTAGTGTATGCCTATAATTTGATTGAAAAAAATTATTTGCCTTTTATTCCTCCTTTTCAGAGTGAAAGTAAAGTGTCTTATACCATTCCTATACATAAAAAAGTAGACGATTTTAAAATAGGTATTCTTGGAACATATGTAGCCAAACAAAACTTGACAGAGTATTATCAAGAGTTGGTTGAAAGTCCGAAAGCCTATTTTTTATTAGGATTTGAAAGTGGCCTTTCAATTAATAGACAAAAACAAAGCGAACCTATTTCTGTTTTCTTCAGTATTCAAAACATGCTTAATTCCAAGTATAGAGATTATATGAACAGATGGAGATATTTTGCTAATGAACCAGGAATTAATTTTTCATTAAAAGTAAAAATTCCATTAACCTTTAAATAAACATAAATGTATCTGTCAAAATTAATTGCTTTAAGTATTATAAGTTGTATGGTAGGTCTGATGAGTTATTCTTGCAGACCAAAGCAAACCAATCCTGAAGAATTAATCACAACACTTAAATTAAATTTTACCAAAGGAAGCATCGTAAAGACATTTCAATTTAAAGATATCGATGGATTAAGTGGAGGAAATAGTGGAACAATAGATACCATTTATTTAGATAGTAATAGCAGCTATCAATTAAATCTTGAAGTGTTAAATGAATCGGATTATCCTGTTGAAGATATTACAAACGAGATAAGAGATGAAGCTGTGGATCATCAATTCTTTTTTAATCCATCAATGGGATTAACAATCACACAAACATATGCAGATATCGATGCTAATGGACATCCTATTGGTTTAACTAATAATATTAGCACGGGGAGTATTTCATCAGGAACACTTCGTGTAAACTTAAAACATCAGCCTGGTATTAAAGATGGAAATCAAAATACTGGAGAAAGCGATATTGATTTAACTTTTTATACAGTCATTAGGTAAACATTTACAATTAGTTATAAACTAATTGCTGTTTTTATTAATTTTTTTTTAAACTATTTTTTCACTAGGCAAATACATTGCGTTTTGCTCTAGTATGTTTGCATCATTCATTCACAACAAAAACAAAAAGCATAGGTTTTAAATATTGTATATCAACATTTTAGAAATTATTTTAGAAAAATATTAAAATAAATTTGACAATATGATAAAAAAGACCTTACCTTTACTAAAATTTTTAGCAAAATGGCAGAACAAACAACAGACAAAGAAAAAAATCAGGCATTAAAATTAACGCTTGAAAAATTAGACAAAGCATACGGTAAAGGAACCGTTATGAAATTAGGAGACAAACCACAGGTGATTGAGGAAGTTATTCCTACAGGATCCTTAGGATTAGATTTATCATTAGGTATTGGTGGACTTCCTAAAGGAAGAGTTGTAGAGATTTATGGACCAGAATCATCTGGTAAAACCACCCTTACTTTACATATTATTGCAGAAACGCAAAAGAGAGGTGGTATTGCTGCGTTTATTGATGCAGAGCATGCTTTTGATAAAGGATATGCTGCAAAATTGGGAGTTGATATAGATAATTTATTAATCTCTCAACCCGATTGTGGGGAACAAGCATTAGATATTGCAGAGCATTTAATACGTTCGGGGGCCATTGATGTCTGTGTGATTGACTCGGTAGCAGCTTTGGTTCCAAAAAGCGAATTAGAGGGTGATATGGGAGATAGCAAAATGGGATTACAAGCTCGTTTGATGTCGCAAGCATTAAGAAAGCTTACTGGTACCATAAGTAAAACAGGTTGTATTTGTATTTTCATCAATCAACTGAGAGAAAAAATTGGGGTGATGTTTGGAAATCCTGAGACGACTACAGGTGGAAATGCTCTTAAGTTTTATTCTTCAATCCGTTTAGATATTCGTAGAATAGGTCAAATAAAAGAGAAAGATGATATTATTGGAAATCGTACCAAAGTAAAAGTGGTGAAAAATAAAGTAGCACCTCCATTTAGAACATGCGAATTTGATATTTTATATGGCGAAGGTATTTCTAAAATTGGAGAGATTATAGATTTAGGAGTAGAGCTAGATGTTTTACAAAAAAGTGGCTCTTGGTATAGTTACTCTGGAACGAAGTTGGGACAAGGAAGAGAAGGCGTAAAAGATATTTTAAGAGATAATCCAGAGATGTGCGACGAAGTAGAAGCAAAAATCAGACAGAAACTTGCTGACGAAAAATTAGCAGCAGCTGCTGCTGAGTAGGTCTATATAGGTTGATTTACCAGGTATCAAATCGTATCAGCTAATTTGGTTAAGCTTGAATATAATATTTGTATGATTCCTTTAGCATAAACTACTCATTGATTTTTTTAAAACACAAATCAATTTGATATAAAAATTATAAGTTATTGTTGTTGTTATTTTTCTAGAAGCATCACGTCAAAGGCGTGATGCTTTTTTATTGTAATAATAGTCTATCTTATTTTAAAGGAAGATGAATTAAAAATGCAAGACTATTTTATCATTATTAATAAGAATATCGGGTTCTAATTGAAACGCTTTAAAAATATTTCCTTTAGTTAGCACCTCTAGTTTTGTACCCGAAGCTAAAATTTCTCCATCATTCAAGAGCACCATAAAATCTGCATATTTTGCAGCGAGATGTAAGTCATGTACAACACCAACTACAACGATATTTTTATTTTTCGTAAATTCTAGTAATCGGTCCATAAAATCAAACTGATAATATATATCTAAAAAAGTTAATGGTTCATCAAGAAAAAGATAACGTGTATTGTATGGGTCATCTTTCCATATTTGTGATGCGATTCTAGCAAAATGTACTCGTTGTTTTTCACCACCACTAAGCGTTGTATAATTTCTATCTGCAAAATTTAAGATATCAAAATACTGCATGGCTTCTCTGCAAATATTTTTATCTGAAAGTGTTGGTACGCTATGAAAGTGTGGATACCTACCCATCATTACTACTTCAGAAACATTTAAAGGAAAAGCAAGTTCGATTTTTTGTGAAAGCACCGCTCTATATTTTGCTAAATCGGCAAATGAACTTTTTTTAATGTTTTGTTGATTGTATAATATTTCTCCAGTGTTTGGGCGAATTTGACCACTTAATAATTTTATGAGACTGGATTTTCCTGCACCATTTGGTCCAATAATTATATTGATTTTACCCACTTGAAAATTTAATGAAATATTATTAAGCAGTTTTTTCTGGCCAATTTGATAGGTTATATTTTTTGCAGTAAGCATATTAAAAATAATATTTTTTTCGACGCAAGAGATAAATTAAAACAGGTACACCAACTAATGAAGTTACTATACCAATGGGCAATTCAGCAGGACAAACGATTAATCTAGCTAGTAAATCCGTTAAGCATAAAAAAATTGCACCTGCTATCGCACCGTTAATAATTAATGTTCTATTGTCAGAACCATTTACAAGTCGTAATAAATGAGGAACAATTAGCCCTACAAAACTTATAACACCTACAAAAGCTGTTGCTGTTGCAATCATTACAACATTGATTGCTAAAATTAGCCATTTCATTTGTGTAATATTTACTCCCAGAAAAACAGCTTCCTCTTCTCCCATCATTAATGTGTTTAAATGTTTCGCTACACGAAGAGATAATAAAACACCTGTAAGACAGGTGAATCCTACAATAGCCACAGCATGCCAATTAGCTCCTGAGAGTGTGCCCATTCCCCAAAAAGTAATAGAGCGAGCCTGAGGATCACGAGCAATATAAGATAAAAAACCTACACCACTCATAAATAGAGCATTTATTGCAATGCCTGTCAACAAAAGAACTACAACTGATTTGTTTTCGCTTTCATTTGACTTAGATAAAACAAATACAAGAGTTGTTGACAATACAGCTCCCAAACAAGCAATGATTGGTAATGTCCATTCGTTGGTATTAAATTTAAAAGTTGCTCCTAAAACAAAGTATAGTGCGGCTCCAAAAGCTGCACCACTTGAGGTTCCAACCAAACCTGGTTCAACAATAGGATTGCGAAAAAGTCCTTGCATCAATATCCCTCCAACACTTAAACTTGCGCCAACAAAAACACAAAGCAATGCTCTAGGTAAACGAATATCTAAAAATATCCGCTCGTTTAAAGACTGGTTTGAATCATTGCTGAGGCAATTTTGAAATGCTGAAGTTATTTCTTGCAAACGAATATTTACTGCGCCATATCTAGCAGAAAACAATATTGTGATAAAAAATAAAACAATTAAAAATGGTGTAATAAATTTTTTGTTTGTTTTGTTCATTTCTGATGAATCAGTTTTTGCAACATTAAAACATTTTCTCCTGTGCGTGGTCCGAGATAAACTAAATCATGTTCTTCTACTCGATATATTCTATTGTTTTTAGCTGCTTTCGTTCCTGAAAGTCCTAACATTTCTTTAATTTTATCTGGCGTTCCTAGTCGATCATATCCAAAGTCTGTTAGCAAAATAACGTCTGGATCTGCTGCTGCTATTACTTCTGGAGATAACTGACGCATTCCTTTTTCGTCTTCAACAGCCATTTTTGCACCAGCCCATTGAATCATTTTAGCGGCAGTACTACTTTTAGTCATTACTAGAAAAACATTAGATGCTTGCCCAAAATGAATGATCAATACACGAAGTGAATCTTTATATTGTTTAGAATTTTCTATCGCTTTTAGCATATCACTATCTAATTTTTTACATAATTCTTCTGCTTGAGCTTTTTTATTAAAGTAATCGCCCATTTCGCGAATCAACATTTTAGTGCTATCAATATCACTTCCTTTGCTCTTAAAAACTTTCATTGGAATTTTAAGATCTACTAATTGTTTGATTACCTGTTCGGGACCAATATTATTATCATGCAAAATCAAAGATGGTTTTGCTGCTAAAATACCTTCTGTACTTAATGCGCGATGATAACCAACTGTAGGTAATTTTTTTGCAGCTGCTGGATATGTACTAGACAAATCTACTGCTACAATCTCCTTTTCGGCACCTAATGCAAAAATAATTTCTGTATATTGTTTTGAGATACATACTATACGATTGGGTTGATTCGCTTTTTTATCTTTATTATTAAACCTATCACAAGAAACCAATACAAGTGAGATAAAAAGTATTATTAGAATTTTTTTCATAAAAACATTTTATAAATAATAAGGCGACCGAAGTCGCCTTACTACTTGTGATTAAAAAATATATTTTAAATTAATCCCTCCAAAGAAATTAGCTTTGTTTGGTGCTGGTAGATATACGTCTGGTGTTTGATTTAAGAACACCATTGCATAATTTTGATGTTGTGTAATGTTGTTTACTCCAAAGAAAATATCTAAGCCTAAATGATTAACAAATTCATGAGAGTAACCAATTTTTGTATTCAACAAATTATAATTGCCTGTTATGTTTTTATTATCAGAGGTATAGTACATTCTGTCTTTATAAGAGTATGTCATATTGAAATATAAACCCGGTTTTGTTGTGATATCAAACCCTACATTTACTGTAATTGGTGGTACACCTGCTACAATCTTATTAGAGAAATCTACCTCAACAGTTGATTTTTTATCCGCGCTTAATTGTTGGTATTTGAATGTGCCATATCTGAAATGTGAATAAGCAAGATTTGCGAATGGAGTTATTGCTTTAATAAAGTTTTTAGATTGATATGCTATGGCACGAACAGCAATTTCAACACCTAAATTATTTTGTTTTCCTGCATTCGCTACATATACATACGAAGTAGCTGTATTTGTTGCATTAGGCACAGCAATAGTGGTCATTTTATTAGCATACATTGCATAGAATACAGCAAATTGATAGTTTATTCTTTCGTTTACTAAAGTTCCTTTTGTTCCTATTTCAAACTGAGTTCCTATTTCTGGTTTTAATCCTGTTAAAACTTGACCTGTTAAAGGAATATAAAAATAAGAGCTAACAGGAGCTTTGAAACCTTTGCTATAAGAAGCATAAATTGAAACATGTTTTGAAAATACTTTATTAAGGGCTATGTGAGGAGAAAACATATTGTTGAACGAATTTTTATATTGACTTGGTTTATGAATAGCATTGGGGTTACTTGGATTGTTATTAGATGCTACAAAAAAACGATCATTCAACTCTATACCTAAACCGCTCCATCCAAATCCTGCTGTTAATGAAAAATCTAATGGCATTTCGATCGTCCACTCTGTAAAGGCAGCAGCAGATTTAGAAACAGTATATAGATTACTTCTCAAGTTTCCAATAATATTATATCCAGTAGGGTTAAAACTATCTGTAATCATTGGATATCCTAATATTTGTGCATTTTGCATTTGTATTTCAACTCCTGTAATTCCCGATAATTCAAATCCTTTTCCTAATGTAAAGCGCGTATTAAAAGTGCTTCTTAAACCATAGTTTAGTGCAGATTTATCTGTCCAACCACCAGCAGAACTTACGTTACTTAGTAATCCTGTACCAAAGAAAGTGGTAGTATTTGAAACGTGTTCGTCGAATTTATAGGTATGTGAAACTCCCGTACGGAAAGACATTACATTAGAATGTGCATTATTTTTAATGTAACTTGGGTTTCCACTGTAGTCAACAGAATCCCACGCTTCTTTGGTAATTTCTCCATTTCTTTGATCATAGCTATTGCTGTAACCAAAGTAAACACTTATTGTTTGTCGTTGATTTGGTGTAAATTCACCAAAAAGATTTACAAAGTCTTTATTAGATCTGGTATGCGGCATAAAGCCATCATATTTTTGCTTACCATAGTTTGCCATGAATGAAGATTTCTCTTTACCGATTGAAAGATGCGTAGTATATCTTTGTAAACCGTAGCTTCCACCTAAAACATCTTGACCAATAGATATTTTACCTGGTTCAGCTTTTTTTGTTTGAAGATTTACAACCCCCGCAATTGCTTGTCCATAAAGGGTTCCTGAAGGCCCTTTAACGACTTCTACATGGCCAATCGAACCAAAATCAATATCATCCATTAAAGTAATTCCTTCGGCATCTGTAACTGGAATTCCATTTAAATAGACTTTATATCCTTGACCATCAAAGTTGCTATTGATACCATTAGTTCCTCTAGCTCCATTTCCATAACCACGAATATTAAATTGTTGACCCGCAGAGAATGTTCTTCTTTCCATGCTTACTCCCGGAATATTCGTATTGATTGCATCATCCATTAAAATTCCTGCACCTCTCTTAATTTCTGTTTCCCCCAGTTTTGAAATGGAGACAGGTTGATATAATAATACTTTGTTTGGATTTGATGTAGCTACAATTTCTACTGTATTTAAATTGTCTGCAGCTATAGTTAATGGAATATTTATATTGCTACCACAAGAAATCTTTCCTTGGTATGAGTTATAACCAAGATATGAAATAGAAATTAAAACGGAATCGCCATTGCAATCTGCAGTGAAAACACCTTCTTTATCTGTTGCTAATTGTTTCGTTCCTGCTATAGTTATTGTTACATTTGATAATGGAGTATTTGATTCTGCATCGATTACTTTACCTGATATATGATTTGATTGTGCTATCAAAGTGCTGAATGAAATTAGAGAAAATAGGTATATTATTATTTTTTTCATTTATATTTTTATTTTTTAAATAAGACTAATCTCAACATAATAAATCTCTTTTTTTATTACGCTGATTATTACAATTAATTGATATATCGATTAGTGAACTAATCCATACAAATTAATTTTATGAGTGATTTTATACGATTTAAGCTAGAATGTTTCTAGGCTTGGGGTGGAGGAGACTCTACAAATATTAGAGGTGAGTTATAATTGAATACCTGTTTGGATAAAAAACTATTCTTGGGTTTATATGCAATAAATTTTTCTTCTTTTGTTTTAAAATCTATAATAGAAAGTAATTCAAAAATTTTTCGAAGCATCTGATTTGTTGGATGATTATTTTTCATTTGATTTTCAACCAACTCATCTAAGTTAGCAATTAATGTTTCCTCTTTTTTATCATCGATACAGTAATAAATTATACTTGAATCGTTTGATTGTTTTTTGTACACTAAATCATACATTTTGCCTTGGTATTCAAATTCATCTTCTTCATTCCAATGGAGTAATGATAAATCTTTGGGAGATATTTTAATTGCAGTAAGTTCTTTTTCTTGAACGGTACCTCTTAAGTGTTTCTCCATTTCTTGTCGTATAGTATATTGTTGATACTTATAAACTACAAGTACACCAACTATATTAGTGACAATTATAAATAAAAAAAATATGCTTAGTGTTTTTTTCAATTTTGCAAAAGTAGAAAATAATTCCCATTATTATAGATTAAGGCTCATTTACTCTAATACATGTGCTGTGAAGCGCCTGATACATACATATTAGTTATTGAATCAAAAACAAGCAAGGGCTATAAAATGTTTTTCATTTAAAATAAATCAATCCAAAGCAATTATGATCATAGGCATGGAGCATTGTAATAAATTGTAAAAAGAACATTTAATTCAATATTTTTAAAATTGATTCTAGTGGTGCCAAACACAAAAATTAATTTTATCCTTAATAATAATTTATACCATGTTCGGGTTTTTTAAAAAAGCTAAGAAAATAGATGTCAGCAAAGGTGGCTCAACTTTATATAACTATTCGGTAAGTGAGGAGCAGATTGGTTTGGAAATCCTGAGACGACTACTGGTGGAAATGCTCTTAAGTTTTATTCTTCAATCCGTTTAGATATTCGTAGAATAGGTCAAATAAAAGAGAAAGATGATATTATTGGAAATCGTACCAAAGTAAAAGTGGTGAAAAATAAAGTAGCTCCTCCATTTAGAACGTGTGAGTTTGACATCCTTTATGGCGAAGGAATATCAAAAATAGGTGAAATCATAGATTTAGGAGTAGAATTAGATGTTTTACAAAAAAGTGGGTCTTGGTATAGTTACTCTGGGACTAAATTAGGACAAGGAAGAGAAGGAGTAAAGGATATATTGAAAGACAATCCTGAAATGTGTGATGAGGTTGAAGCAAAAATCAGACAAAAGTTGGCTGACGAAAAAGCTGCTGCTGCTGCTGAATAAATATACCTCTGATTTATAGTATTTATAAATCTAATGGATAAAAATATAAGTTATTGTTGTTGTTATTTTTCTAGAAGCATCATGCCCATGGCGTGATGCTTTTTTTATATCCAAACACAGAAAATGACAAACTAATCATATTTTGAAAGTTATTAAATAAATCTAATATATTTGGATAGACAAAAAATAAAATTAATGAGATAAAACCAAATACCGTCAAAATGACTAACATCATATATTAGCGTTTGCTAATCCTGCACAGGAAAAGTCGAAATATTCTATAGAAGCAGAGAGAAGAAACAAACGCTCACGTCAAGGCGTGGGCTTTGCTATACTTTGCTTCTAGGGCTTCGACTCCCTCCTGTGCAAGTTAGTATATGACCCACGCTGATTCTTTATATTAACTCTACTAAGGGGCATAGTAGAAACAAAAAAAAATTAAAAAATGAAAAAGAAAATTTTAGAAATTAAAAAACTAACTAACTTAAAATTACAGCTTCTTTATAAGAAGATATTTATTAATTTGGATTATCTATTAGAAAAAAAATTAAATATTTATTATCTAGTACTTTTGGGGTTAATTTTTATGTCAACTAGCTCGTTGAATGGTCAAACTATTCGTTATAATTATGAATTAAATAATACAGAACACTCTTGTGTATTTTGTAAAAAAAAAATTACAACATCTGAAATAAAAGCTATATCTAATATAAACTATAATAAGGATTCCACATCATTAAGACAGATTAGAGATGCTATAGCTTATTCCATGACATTATATTTATGGAATATAAATGCTACATGGACAACCCTGATAAATGAAGAATGCCCATCCATAGAAAACAAAACTCCTAAACATCAGTGGAGGGATGAACAGAAATTGTTTTCAGCTTCTTCTTAACATCTATTAAACAAGGAGATGATAGCAAAAATTCAATTAAAAAGCTATATGAGGGACCTTATGGTTTCATAAATAAAGGATTGGTTGATATAATTTTAAAAAGAGTATATGATAAAATTGATGAAATTGAACCATTTAAAAATTTAATATATGAAGAAGAAAAACAAAAAAAAATCGTATCAGATAATATCGCTTTAAAAGGAGAAATTAAAATTGGAAACCAAATTTGGATGACCAAAAATTTAAATGTAGATAAATTCAGTAATGGTGATCAAATAATAGAAGCTAAAACAGATGAAGAGTGGCAAAGAGCTGCAGCTAATAAGCAACCCGCCTGGTGTTATTATAAAAATGATCCTTCTAATGGGGAAAAATATGGCAAGTTATATAATTGGTATGCCGTTAATGATACTAGGGGTATTGCTCCTTTAGGCTATCACATTCCATCAAATGAAGAATGGGAAGAACTTCTTAAATTCTTAGGAGGAGAGCCTGTTTCTGGGGGTAATGGACTTTTTACTGAAAGACGATCTTCAGTTGCTGGGGGCAAACTAAAAAGTACTATAGGGTGGGAAAAAGATATAAACGTAACTAATAGCAGTTATTTTTCAGCGCTACCAGGAGGAGGAAGGTCAAATTCCGGTGTTTTTGTAGGGCAAGGTTACCATGGATATTGGTGGAGTTCTATAGATATAGATTCGAGCAACGCTTTGTTGCGTCATCTGATGTATTTTCCAAACGATTTTGAAGAAATGTCTTTTCAAAAAAGTTTCGGCTATTCTATTCGATGTTTAAAAGGAGAAGAGACTATAAAAGTAAAGGAGGCACGTCAAAAAAAACTCGATGATGAAAAAGAAAAAGCTGAAGCTATGCGAATTATTGAAGAAAAAATGGCACTTTCAAGAAAAAAATCACTTACCGAATCTGAAAATGCATTAATTGGTCATTGGAACATTGAAGGAAAAATAACAGGTAAAGAGGATTTAATAGAATTAGAAATCTCTGCATTGTTAACAAATGATGCAAGAAAAATTAATTTAGAAATTACATCAAGCTACTGGTCCATATTAAGAAGCAATGTTTATGGAACAAATGTAGTAACGAAAGATAAAAAAATTGCAACACAAATAAATATTATTAATGGTTTTTTTGAAATCAATGACAATATATTAAACATTCACGTTGATTCTAATGATATTACTAATACAAACTTCCAAGATAAGAAGTATTCTCTTCAACTTACAAACTTACTAAACACTATCTTAAAAAATCTAAAAGTTGAAGAAAACAATGGGAAAAAGATTGAATTATCAAATAACGAATTTGATTTAAAACTAAAAGGTAAACGAGACTAATCAATAAATAAATTTAAAGCTTTTTACAATATCAGAGCGGAAGGATGCTTCTGCTCTGTTTATAGTTTATTACCTTCTTTGAATTATGCTACTTAGAGTTATATGCCAACTATATTTTTACTTCCAATTTAAATCATTTATAACAAAGGACTAGTTTTACCTTTGTGTTTTTAGCTTAAAATTGATTACCTTAGCTACCAAATGAATGACTTCTATAAAAAAACATTGCCGTTTTTATTAATTGCTTTTTTATTAAGCGTTGCCATTCGTTTACCTACACTCAATCGTCCTCTAGCGCATCATCACGAGTTTTGTACCGTAGTAGTCATGACTTCCCTCGAGAATTGGTGGGATGGCGGTATGACTACCTATCACTGCGCTCCCGTGATGAGCTGGCAAAATCCTACAGATAAATTTATCAATAACGGCGCTTGTAGCACCGATAAAATGATCGATAAAAACGGGAATTATTATTATATATCGCATCCGCCTTTTGCTTATTATTTGCCTTATTTCGTTTTTAAAATTATCCACCAAAGGCCTACCCTTTTGGGTTTAGAGATTATCAATCTACTCTTGAATTTTATTACGGCCTTGTTTGTATACCTCATTGTAGGTTTGCTTTGTATCAAAAAAGGAAGAAGCAAAATCTTTTATCCATCCTTTATCGCTTTTTGTGTTTACCTGTTTAACCCTGCTACACTCTGGTTTCAGAGCAATGTCTATATGAGCGATATGTTGGTGCATGTGTTTTTTGTTATCATGGTATATATCACCTTAAAAATGTTGATGCGCGAAAAATTCAATGTGCCTAAATATATTATTTGGTATGGCATTGTGCTCGCTATGATGTGCTATACTTCTTGGTTGGGCTATGTGTTTGTAGCCGTAGTTATCGTGTATAGTTTTTGGAAATTACAATTTGTAAGTGGATTCAAAACTTTGATTAGTGTAACTGTGGTAGTAAGTGTAGGTATACTCGCTTTAACAATTTATCAATACAGTCAAATCAATGGTTTAGAAAATTACTTGCTCGAAATGAAATCGCGATATGCCGTTAGAGGTATTGTGCCTAGAGGCGTTTCGGGCTTGTTTGCGAATATTTGGGGAGTCTTAGTCAATATCAAAAATTTATTAGTGAATTATGTGATTCATTATAATTTAATTTATTTATGGTTGATTGGAATCTTCTTTTTTGTGATGAGTAAGAAGAAAACCAACTTTGTTTTTACAAGAAATGGTTATCGTTTTTTAATTCTATCTGGTTTTACCATTTTGTTTTTTCATATTATCTTCTTAGAATATTCACATCACGATTTTTCTGTATTATATGGTTCGTTAATGTTATCTGTTATTGTAGGTATATTGTTTCATAAAATATTATTTACTCGAAGAGTAAAACCTAGATGGATTAATGTCTCTATAATCGTAATGTGTAGCCTTATGGTCATTGAGTTTTGGGTAATGAATAGAGCATTTGATGCTACGCAAAAAAAACAGAGCAGTTCTTATAACAACTATAATCGTCTATCAAATCAAAAAGAGAATGTACTTTTTTATTTAGCAAATAAAGAAGACAAAATGGATTTATTAAGTATCTATCCATACAAACGAAATGTAAAAAATGTAAGTAGTATAGGAGAAGCCCAAACTTTTTTAAGAGCACATCATCAAGCAAAAGGCTACATTATTAATTATGAATTAACGAATATTTCTCCAGAAATTATTCCTTAATTATTTCCCTTTGAATTCGGGTTTTCTTTTTTCTAAAAACGCTGTAGTACCTTCTTTAAAATCGTCGCTAGCACCTGCAATTGTTTGGCAATATTTTTCGTATTCCAACATCGTTTCTAAATTTTCATTCATGCCTTTATTTAACATTTTTTTCATCAAGGCAATCGCTTTAGTTGGTGCTACAGCATATCTATTGGCATAATTGGCTACAGTAGTATCTAATTCTTCTGGACTAGAAATAGCATTGATGATTCCAAGTTGATGTGCTTCGGTGGCACTAATTTTATTACCTAGGGTACTCCATTCAAAAGCTTTATGATACCCTACCAATCGAGGTAAAAAATAAGAGGAACCTGAATCGAGAACTAATCCAATATTTACAAAGACTTCTATCATACTTGCTTCAGTACTTGCCACTATGATATCACAAGCTAAAGCTAATGAACAGCCTGCACCTGCCGCTACACCATGCAAGCGACAAATAATCGGTTTAGGCATGGTACGAATCAATGTGATAATTGGATTATATCTTTTGTCTAAAGATTCTCTAAAGTTTATTTCTTTACCTGGTTCTCTGTCTTTTAAATCTTGTCCACTACAAAATGCTTTACCTGCACCACTCAATACAACTACTCTTACATTATCATCTTTTGTAGCTGATTTTAATGCATCTATCAATTCAAAACTCATGTCATTATTAAATGAATTATAGGAGTCGGGCCTATTTAAAGTAATGGTTCCTATACCATTACTTGTCGCATAAAGAATGTTTTTATATTCCATAACACATCTAATTAAAAAATCAATTTTGGATTATCTAATATTTTTCGGATACCCTCTTCAATTGGAGTTAAATCTCTTCCTAATAATGTTTTCATTTTTGCTATATCTGGTTTTCTTCTGCTCATATCCCCTTCGGCCAATGGTGGCAAGTGTTTGATGCCCGACTTAGAACCGGCAAGGGTGATAATCATTTTAGCTAAATCGATAATTTTTATTTCATTATCGTTTCCTATATTCACCACATCATTGATAAATTTATCACCATAAGCGGCATTTGCGCAAGCGTCGATATTATCATCTACATAACAAAAAGTACGTGTTTGATTTCCATCACCATATATAGTTAAATCTCTTCCTGCTATAGCATCTTTCACAAATTTGCTCATTACAAAATCTGTACTTTGTTTCGGACCATAAGTATTGAAAAAACGAAATACAGTATACTCTAAACCATATTCTTTTTCGTATGATTTTAAAAAGGCTTCGCCTACATTTTTTACAACTGCATAAGGTAATCGAGAATTTAAAGGAGTGGTTAATTCGTTTTGTGGATGTTCGAATGGCTCGCCATATACCTCTGATGAAGAAGAATAAAACACTCTTTTTACGCCTGTGTTTTTACACAAATCAAGCATGTATTTAAATCCTTGTATATCATTCAACACCATGATAGGATTGTCTAAGGTGCGTTGTACGCCTACTACAGCTGCATAGTGAAATACATAATCAAAAGAATCGTTTAACATTACTGCCGAAATATCTCTAAAACTATTCACATCTGCTTTTACAAATCTCCAGTTTTTCTTTTCTTTTGGAGGTAATCTTTTGATACTTCCGGTTAAGAGGTTATCCATAATTACCACGAAGTTTTCTGGATTTTCAATCATTTTATCTGCAATACATGAACCCACAAAACCAGCACCACCAGTTACAAGTATTCGTCTTTTATACTCCATAAATTATTGTTTTACTAAATCTAATAAATATTGACCATAACCACTTTTTAAGAGTGGTGTTGCTATTTCTATGAGTTGTTCCTGGGTAATAAATTTTTCTTGATAAGCGATTTCTTCGATACAACCAATTTTTAAACCTTGTCGTTCTTCTATCACTTGCACAAACTGCGATGCTTGCATTAAGGAATTAAATGTACCTGTATCTAACCAAGCCGTTCCTCTGTCTAATACACCTACTTTAAGTTTATTTCTTTTTAAATATTCTTTATTAACATCGGTAATTTCATATTCGCCTCTGGTGCTAGGCTGAAGATTACAAGCGATTTCTACTACTGAATTATCGTAAAAATATAAACCGGGTACTGCATAATTGCTTTTTGGTTTGGCTGGTTTTTCTTCGATGCTAATAGCATTTCCGGCTGGATCAAATTCCACTACCCCATATCTTTCAGGATCGCTAACATGATAGGCAAAAATAACACCTCCATCTGGTTGTGTATATTGTTTCAGCATAGTTCCCATGGTAGATCCATAAAAAATATTATCGCCTAAAACTAGGGCTACGCTGTCGTTTCCGATAAATTCTTTTCCTAAAACAAAGGCTTGTGCCAAACCATTTGGGCTATCTTGTACTTTATATGAAAATTTACAACCGATTCTACTGCCATCGCCTAATAGACGTTCAAAGTTTGGCAAATCGATAGGAGTAGAAATGATTAAGATTTCTCTAATGCCTGCTAACATTAAGGTTGATAGCGGATAGTAAATCATGGGCTTATCATAAATAGGCATGCTTTGTTTGCTTATTGCAAGGGTAATCGGATGTAAACGAGTACCTGCGCCACCAGCTAGTATAATTCCTTTCATATGTTGAGTACTTTCTATTCTTAAACAAAGATAATGATAATTAAACAATTGTATTAGTATGTTATCTAATCTTTACTTTTCCAATAAATAGTATATTTACATTACTAAATTAAGAGGCTATGCTAGAGAAATCGGAAGAAGAATGGAAAAAAACATTAAGCGAGGAAGCCTATGAAGTATTGCGCAAAAAAGGCACCGAGCGTCCTTTTACTGGCAAATACAATGATTTTTTTGAAGAGGGCACCTATTATTGTGCTGCCTGCGAAACGAAATTATTTACACATGAAGGCAAATTTGACAGTCATTGTGGCTGGCCTGCTTTTCATACTCCAGCAGTTGATTCAAATATCAAATACGAAATGGACGAATCGCATGGAATGAAACGGGTAGAAATTATATGTGCCAATTGTGGCGGACATTTAGGACATGTATTTAATGATGGACCTGTAGGTAAAGGCTATCGTTATTGTGTAAATTCGTTGAGTCTAGATTTTAAAAAAGATCAATAGTGCCTGTATATTAAGCAGCTATTGCTTTTTCTTCTACGGATAATTCTTTTAGCACTTTATAGTGCGAATAAATGGCTTCGCCAAACGTTTCGAATTCATTATAAGGCAAGCCAAATTCCTCTGCAGTTTGCTTCACTATCGGTGCTAAATGTTTGTAATGAATATGGCAAATAGTTGGAAACAAATGATGTTCTACTTGAAAATTTAATCCACCAGCATACCAATTTATAATAGGATTTTTTCTAGCAAAATTGGCTGTGGTTAAAAGTTCATGAACCGCCCAAGCATTTTCAATTTCATTTTGATCATTCGGCATAGGGAAAGAGGCTTCACCCACCACATGTGCCGGTTGAAAAATCATCGATAAAATAAACCCTGCTACCAAATGCATCACTAAAAAACAAAGTAAATATTGCCACCAAATCACTGGGAATAATATCAACGGGATTGCTATAATATAAGATACGTAAAGTACTTTAGAAATGATGATCACTGTTAACTCTTTTCTGGTAGTAGTATTGCCATAAAAGATTTTTTCTTTATCGTACTTTATCAATTTTTTGAAATCTTTGATCAGTACCCAAGAGATAGTTACTAAACTATATAAGATAAATGCATAATAATGTTGAAATTTATGCCAAGATCTGAACGGAGCTCCTTTTGAAAAACGAACTACTATCCCAGCGTCTAGGTCTTCATCATGCCCATGAATATTAGTATATGTATGATGTAATACATTGTGTTGTACTTGCCAAGTATAGGCATTTCCTCCAACCACATTCAGCGTATAACCAAGTATTTTATTGACCCTGTTATTATGGGAATAAGATTGATGATTGGCATCATGCATCACTGACAAACCAATACCTGCCAGTCCAAACCCCCATACAATAGCCAATAATAAATTGATATAAAACGGTGATGATAAAGTAATGATGGCAATAAAGGGAATAAAATACATCGACAGCATTGCTATCGTTTTTATGACCATTTGAGTGTTTGCCTTTTTATCAATGTTGTTTTCTGAAAAATATAAATCAATTCTTTTTTTAAGTAGGGGATAGAATTGAGTTATTGATTCATTTTTGTTTCTGAATTTAATTTTTGTGTTCAATAAATTATGTAGTGTTTGTTTCGTTATTGCCAAAGATAGTATATAAGAACCTGTTTTGTCTTTTTTATTTTGTCAAATTAACAATTATTGTTATGCTAAAGATATTGTGTGTAAACTAAATCAATACTTTTGCTTGATTCTGAATATTAGTTACTACAATATTATGGAAGTATAATACTTTTGAAAAAAATAATGTAGACATGCAAATAGTTGCAGATTTAATTGAAAAATATATGGATACGTATAGCGAGCATGAAGATGCCTTATTAAAGAATTTATATAGAGAAACGCAGTTAAAAGTATTAATGCCACATATGTGTAGTGGACACGTGCAAGGACAATTGCTTTATATGCTCACTAAAATTATACGTGCTCAAAGCGTTTTAGAAATAGGAACTTTCACAGGATACGCTACTATTTGTTTTGCCAAAGGCATTCAAGAAAATGGAGTGGTAGATACGATTGATATCAATAAAGAATTAAGCGATTTGTCTACTAAATATTTTCGGTTAGGTGGATATGAAAACAAAATCAATTTACTTGTTGGAAATGCTTTAGAAATCATTCCTTCTTTAGATAAAAAATATGATTTGGTATTTATTGATGCTGACAAGCAAAACTATAGCAAATACTACGATATTGTTTTTGACATGGTAAATCCTGGCGGACTTATCATTGCTGACAATATTTTATGGAAAGGTGAAGTGACTGCTGAAAAAAAATCAAAAGATGCTGAAGCAATGCATCAATATAATAAAAAAACACAAAAGGATACACGAGTTGAATCGATAATTTTATCGATACGCGATGGGTTAAATATTGCGAGAAAGAAATAGACAAAGTTCTATACTGTACCTACTAATTCGTTTAAGATGTAACTGAGTTATATTGTTTTATTTTTGAAAAAGCTATTTAGCTAATTTGAAGCGAGACTATACTTAACAGCAGAAATTTTTGTATCATCTATTTGTTATAAACATTTAAAAAATAATGGCCATTGTGTAAAATCATGGCGAAATCGTGGCCAAAAACATTAGTATTATCAAAAGTTATATCGTTCATTAATTCATAATTACAAACTGAAATTGTTTGTCATCAATTTTAATATCTTCTATCCGTTGCTTGATACGCTCTTCTTCAAACGCTTCGCTTTTAAGATCGATGAGTCGATTATATTCTTCAAGCACTTTTATTTTATTATAGTAATAGACTTTTATAAGTAAATCGTCGCGTATTTGATCATTGAGTTTAATATAATATGAATGGTAAAGAGAGGAGTTTACTATATTATAATTTAATTGTTGAAGAATTTGTAGAAAGGTATAATCACCTACTTTAATAGCAGGTACATTGTTTTTAGTTGTATAAATGTAGGCTGCAGTTTTATCGCTTGTCAACATATTGCTTGCATAGAGCTTTTTTAAAAAAGAAAAATAAGCTTCATCTTCTTCTCCTTTGGTAGTTTTACTTAATACTACCGCTGAATCTAGTTGAATACAAAAAAAAGGTTTTTTACTTTTCTTATCTATTCCAAAAGCAGTAAAACGCAATTGAGTTGCAAGAGCCTTTGCTGAATCTATAAACAAAGATTTAATACTATCATTTTTCATTGATTTGTATTGAATAAGCAAATCTTCATTCAACTCTTTTTCAAGTAATACATACTTTTCATAATAATTAAATAAGTCTTCTTTTGTTTTTATAGTAGAAGCTAAAGGAATTGTTTTTTCTAATTTAAAGGCAACGCCTGCTCTCCAATTAAGCTTGTAAGCATTTGTACGAACAAACGAATCTTGCGTTTGATTCACTGCAGAGTCGATTAATGTACTTGGATGATTTTCATTAAAGTCTTTTTCAGAAGATTGTTTATTGCCATTACAACTCCATAAAAAAAAAGCATATAAGCCAATTAGAAAAAGAAAATAGCTGTTTTTCATAGAACAAACCTAAAAAGATTTTTACGATAAAAAGATATAAAAATTGATTTGTGTATAATTAGAAAAAGCTATTTCCTTCTAAAAAACTACCTTTGCTTTATGTCTTTTTTAGATGAATTAAATGAATCGCAACGCCAAGCAGTGACCAATACAGATGGTCCTGTAATGATTGTTGCTGGACCAGGATCAGGTAAAACACGAGTACTAACTTACCGAATTGCACATATGATTCAAAATGGTGTAGAGCCTTTTTCTATCATGTCTCTAACCTTTACCAATAAAGCTGCTGCAGAGATGCGTCATCGTATTGAAAAGGTAATTGGAGGGGAGGCACGTAATATCTTTATGGGTACTTTTCACTCTGTTTTTGCACGATTATTACGCGTAGACGCTCCCAAAATAGGGTATCCAAGCAATTTTACTATTTATGATACTACAGATTCATTGAGTATGATTAAACAAATCATCAATGAATTGCAATTGAACGATAAAGTATATAAACCCAATCAAGTTTATAATAGAATTAGCAGTGCAAAAAATGCATTGATAAGTCCGAAACAATATAAAGAAGATAGTGAAATCATCAGCGAGGATATTCAAATGCAAAAACCATTGATGAGCAAAATCTATGAAACCTATGCTAAAAGATGCTTTCAGAGTGGAGCTATGGATTTTGATGATTTATTATATAAAACTTATGAATTATTAATTCGTTTCCCAGATGTTTTATATAAATATCAGCATCGTTTTAAATATTTAATGATTGATGAGTTTCAAGATACCAATTTTGCCCAATACAGCATTGTAAAAAAAATAGCAGATGTGTATCAAAATATTTGTGTGGTGGGTGATGATGCTCAAAGTATCTATGCCTTCAGGGGAGCAACAATCGAAAATATTTTAAATTTTCAAAAAGATTATCCTGAATTAAAAGTTTTTAAGCTGGAGCAAAATTATAGAAGCACAAAAAATATTGTAAAAGCGGCCAACCATTTAATTGTAAATAATAAAAATCAATTACAAAAAACTATTTGGACCGACAACCATCAAGGTGAATTAATTAAGGTATTAAAAGCAAGCAGCGATAATGAAGAGGCTCGTATGGTGGCTGATTTAATTTTTGAATATAAAATGCGCCATCATTACAATAATAAAGATTTTGCCATTTTATACCGTACTAATGCACAAAGTAGAGCCTTTGAAGAGTCTTTGCGTAGATTGAATATTCCGTATATCGTATATGGGGGTATGTCGTTTTATCAGCGAAAAGAAATCAAAGATTTAATTGCCTACTTGCGATTGACTGTAAATCCTCAAGACGAAGAAGCCTGGAGAAGAGTGATTAATTATCCTACGCGAGGCATTGGAAAAACGACAATAGAACGAATTATTGTATTGGCAAGTGAAAAAGAAACGAGTATATGGAATATCTGTGAAAACATTATGCAAACAGATATTAGTGGGAAAGCGGCACAAAATATTTTGTCATTTATCATGATGATAAAAAGTTTTCAAACCTTAATTCACAAACAGAATGCTTTTGAATTGGCTTCTCACATCGCTAAAAGCAGCGGTATTGTTAGGGAATTACATGAAGACAAATCCGTTGAAGGTGTGATGCGTTTTGAAAACATTCAGGAGTTGCTCAATGGTATTAAAGAATTTAGTGAAGCCGATACTATAGAAGAAGGCAGGGAAGATGAATTTAATAATGATAGAAGCTTAGGGACTTATTTACAAAACATTATGCTATTAACCAATCAGGATAATAAAGTAGAGAATGAAGATAGCGTGAAAATCATGACTATTCATGCGGCTAAAGGATTGGAGTTTGAATGTGTATTTGTAGCAGGACTCGAAGATAATTTATTTCCTTCGTCAATGAGCTTATTTAGTCGGGAAGATTTAGAAGAAGAGCGACGTTTGTTTTATGTGGCTGTTACTAGAGCAATGACATACTTAACCTTGTCTTTTGCTACTTCGCGTTATAAATTTGGTACATTAAATTACAGCGAGCCTTCCCGGTTTTTAAATGAAATTCCTAAGGAATTAATGTCAATGAATGTGAAGGAAAAAATAGTTGAAAAAAACGAAGATGCTTTTGTTTCGCCTACTACAAGAAGAATTGTATCGGGCAATTTTACCGCTACTAAACCAACTACATTAGACCCTAATTTCTCTCCTTCAGATCCTGAAAAAATTATGGTTGGTTGCGAAGTAGAGCATCAACGTTTTGGAACAGGAAAAGTAGTAGCTATGGATGGCCTTGGTGTCAATAAAATGGCTACAATCTTCTTTCCAAATGAAGGCGAGAAAAAATTGATGTTGAAATTTGCTAAATTAAAAGTGCTTTCCTAATTGTGCTGAACAATTTTCATTATAAATTAATCTATGTTTTGTGTAATGTATAAAAAAACGAAATATTATGTTGGGGTTAGTTTTATGATATTGTTTCTTGTATGTGTTTTTTCTTGCAAACAAAAAACTGTTCCTAAGTCTAAAATGCAAATAGGCATTGATGCGCCCGATTTTTCATTGCCTGATAGAAATGATGTGTATCATCGACTAAGTGAATATAAAAACAAAACTATATTGCTCGATTTTTGGGCCAGTTGGTGTGCTCCTTGTCGAAGAAAAAATAAGGAAGTTGTTGCCATTTATAATGCATATAAAAATATAACCTTTACTAATGGTTCTACTTTCGAAATTATTAGTATTAGTCAAGATAATCAAGAAGCGGCTTGGTTAAAAGCCATTGAAGAAGACGGCTTGGTTTGGGAGAATCATCTTAAACAACGAATGGTTGGATTAAACGAAGCCTCCTTAAAGTATGATGTACAATATATTCCCTGTTGTTTTTTAATCAATGCCTCTGGTAAAATTATGTTAGTGAATCCTAGTAAAGAGGAATTAGAAGAAACCTTAAATGGCTTGAAATAAAAAAGAGGTTCAAATATTCAAACCTCTTTCAATAAGATAATTTCTAATTTTTATAATACTTCCACGCTTCTCTCAATAAAGGCAGTAAGCTTACTTCCTTTTAATAATCCTTGTTGCAATAATGCTAAATCAAATAATTGATTGATTAATGCCGTTTTGTTTTCTTCTTTTAAAATTCTTGAAGCTAAGGCATGATTGGTATTCACCACTAAATTCATCGATTCAGGCATGCTTCCCATAAACGAATACATCCCACCTCCCATTTTACTCATTTCGTGCATACGTCGCATAAATTCATTTTTAGTAATAGTAATAGGCATATCCTCTGGCGATAAGGCTTTTAACTCTATCGTAACGCCTTCTTGTTGGATCGTTTCTTCGAAATATTTTTTTAAACTTTCTTCTTCTTCACTACTTAAAACAGATAACGCTGACTCGTCTTTTTCAATTAATTTATCAATAGTGTCTGCATCTACCCTATTAAATTTTATATCGCTGTGTTTGCTTTCTAAATGCTGCACAAAATGCTGGTCGATAATATTATCAAACGATAAAACATCATACGATTTTTTGGTGGCAATTTGTACATACGAATCTTGTGCTTCTTTGTCTGTGGTATACAATAAAATTAATTTATTGTTTTTGTCTTTTTGAAGAACTTCTGTTTTAGTTTTATATTCTTCTAAGGTGAAAAATTTATTTTCTATGTTTTCATATAAACAAAAATCTTTTGCTCTTTCATAAAACTTTTCATCGCTCAACATGCCATACTTTACAAATAGTCCAACACTTTCCCATTTGGATTCAAAAGAAGCTCTATCGTTTTTAAACAATTCTCCTAATTTGTCGGCTACTTTTTTACTGATATGTGAAGTGATTTTTTTTACGTTTCCGTCGCTTTGTAAATAGCTTCTCGAAACGTTTAACGGAATATCTGGCGAATCTAAAACCCCTTGCATCAACATCAAATATTCAGGTACAATTTCTTCTACATTATCAGTTACAAAAACTTGATTGCTGTATAATTGAATTTTGTTTTTTTGAACTTCAAATATTTTTTTCAATTTAGGGAAATACAAAATCCCTGTAAGTTTGAATGGAAAATCAACATTCAAATGAATCCAAAACAATGGATCTTCGGCCATGGGATATAATTCATGATAAAAACGAATATAGTCTTCCTCTTTTAATTCTGCAGGTGCAATACTCCATGCCGGTTTTGTATTATTTACAATGAAATCTTTTTTTACTTTTATCTCTTTGTCCTCTGCATCTTTCTCTGTTATTTCTTCTTCGCCACACTTAATCGGTACAGGCAAAAACTTACAATATTTATTTAATAAGCCTTTAATTTTATATTCATCTGCAAACTCTATTGAATCGTCTGCTATATGTAAAATGATGTCTGTTCCTCTTTCGGTTTTATCTGCGGCTGACATTTCATATTCAGGACTTCCATCACAAACCCATCTAACTGCTGGTCCATCTTTATATGACTTAGTTATGATTTCTACTTCCTTTGAAACCATAAAGGCAGAATAAAAACCTAATCCAAAATGTCCAATGATATTAATCCCTCCATCAACATTTTTAAATTTTTCTACAAATTCTTCCGCACTCGAAAAAGCTACTTGATTGATATATTTTTCTACTTCTTCTTCTGTCATACCAATTCCTTTATCAGAAATAGTGATGGTTTTGGCTTCTTTATCTACTTTAACTTCTATGTTAATATTACCTAGCTCTTGTTTCAGTTCGCCGCTAACTGCCAATTTTTGTACTTTTTGAGTAGCATCTACTGCATTGGAAACCAACTCTCTTAAAAAGATTTCATGATCTGAGTATAAAAACTTTTTAATAATCGGGAAGATGTTCTCGGTACTTACATTAATTTTTCCTTTTTGTGCCATGTGAATTTTATATGAATTTTAATGTTAATTGAATACGCTTCCTTTTTCAAATCTTATGCCACAGCGTTTTTGCTGACATTTTGACTTGACAATTGTTTTTTTTATGTACTTTTAGGCTGTAGAAATTTTCTGCCACTTAAATTTAATAAAACAAACGTTTATAAATCATGAAATACAACTACTTTTTTAGTACTTTATTAATTGCGTTTCTTATTCAAACAAGTAATGCACAAGTTACTTGGAGTAATAAAATTGCATCTATAGTATACAATAATTGTAGCACATGCCACCATACTGGCGGTATAGGACCTTTTAATTTAATGAGCTATAGTGATGCGGTAAGTAATTCATTGACTATGAAAAGCAGTACTCAAAGCAAATCCATGCCACCATGGAAGCCAGATCCAACTTACAGACATTTGAAAAATGAACGTTTCTTAACGGATGCTCAAATAGCAGATATTGCTTCATGGGTAGATAATGGCTCCCCTAGAGGTGATATTTCTTCCGAGCCTATTGCACCTACTTATTCTTCTACTAGTCAAATGGCTGTGATTGATAAAACATTAACATTGCCTACATACACCGTGCAAGCACCTATTGACGAATATAGATGTTTTGTGGTGCATGCAGGAAACACTACATTAAAATATATTAATGCGATTGAATACAAACCAGGCAATGGAGCTATCGTTCATCATATGGTGGTTTATAAAGATCCTAGTAACTATTCAGATAGTTTAGATCAATTAGATATTATGCCCGGATTTCAAGGAAATGGCACAACTGCTGTTAGTCCTAATGCAGACTTTGTTGGTGCTTGGGCACCAGGTGAGGCTGTCTTTAGTATGCCTATAGAATTTGGTATTCTATTAGAAGCCAATAGTGATTATGTAGTAGAAATACATTATGCTCCAGGTAGTATGGGTCAAGCAGACAGCAGTGTATTAAATATTAAATATACCGATTATCCTTCTGTAAGACAAGTATATATCGATGCTATGCTAAACCACTTCACAAGCATCATTGGTGGCTTTGGTTCATTTAATATTCCTGCAAATACTCAACGAACTTTTTATGAAAGATATACCATGCCCTCATTTTATGACGCCTCTATATTAGCGGTATTTCCTCATATGCATAAAATAGGTACTTCATTTAAAATTTGGAACTATATACCAAGCACTGGCGATTCTATTCCAATTATTAATATACCTAAATGGAATTTCCATTGGCAAGGTTTTTATACCTTCCAAAAAATATTGAAATTGGGTCGTGGAACCAAAGTAGAAGCGAGAGCTACTTATGATAATACTACTGGAAATCCTGATAATCCAAGCTCCCCACCAGTTAATGTTTATGCAGGAGAACATACAACCGACGAAATGATGATAGCATTTTTTGCTTATACTAGCTATCTTCCAGGTGATGAAAATATTATTTTAGATAGTAGTATTATTGCTGGAGGAGTTGATATCAGCGAAGAAAACCCTATCCGTTTAAATATATATCCAAATCCTGTCGCTCAATTTTTATATGTAAATTTTGAAACCATTCATAATGGAATGCTCGACTTCAGTATTTTAAATGCTCAGGGTCAACTATTATTTACCAATAAAGAAGTGGTGATGGCACAACGTGCTATTGCTACAAAAATTGATATCGGTCAATTTAGTAAAGGGATATATTTTCTTCAATGTAAAGACGAGCAAGGCAATAAGCTGCAGAAATCATTTGTTGTAAACTAACGGTGTATTTATTTTCTTTTGAGCTATGATTTCTACTGTCTATCATAACAATAAACTATATCGAATAGATTTTTCGAATCCTATAGATATTTCTATTTGTATCCGTAATGGTGCTGAAAACCCAAATGCCTACCATGCACCAGAAGTTAGCATCTCTCCAGTTATGGCGGATAATTTTATTGGTGATATTGCACAAGGTGGTGTAGTGAATTTCAAAAACTTACACATCAATCCTCATGGTAATGGCACGCATACAGAATGTGTTGGACATATCTCAAAAGAGACCTATACTATTAATCAATGTTTGAAAGAGTTTGTTTTTATAGCAAAGCTTGTTACAATTCAACCCGAAAAGCTTGAAAATGGGGATACGCTTATTACTCAGCAGCAAGTAAATTTTATCGAAAACAAAGAAAATGCACAAGCAATAATTATTAGAACATTGCCAAATGAGCATGATAAAGAAATAAAAAATTATTCAGATACAAATCCTGCATATATTCACCATGAAGCAATGGCTTACTTAGTTTATAGAGGGTTTGAACATTTATTAATAGACACTCCAAGTGTAGATAGAGAAAAAGATGATGCAAAATTTTTAGCTCATAAAGCGTTTTGGAAATATCCAGGTAGTGTTCGAAAAAACTCCACCATTACAGAATTAATTTATGTAGATAACGCTATTGAAGATGGGCTATATTTATTGCAATTACAGGTATTAAATTTAGAAATGGATGCTAGTCCAAGTAGACCTGTTTTGTATACTATATTAGAAGTTTAAGGCTTTATTACATAGATTTCTTGTAGATTTCTTCCTAGACCATCATAGTCTAATCCATAACCTACAATAAAATCATTAGGTATTGAAAACCCAATAAAATCTACTTTTATTCGGTCTTGAAGAGCATCTGGTTTTACCAATAAAGAACACACTTTCAAACTTGCTGGTTGTAAGGCTTGTACTTCTGGCAAAAATTTAGATAAAGTATTTCCCGTATCAACGATATCTTCTACTATTATTACGTGACGGTCCGTTAAACTCTCTACCATGCCCATTAAAGTAGTAATATTTCCTGTGCTTTGTGTACCACTATAACTCGACAAACGCACAAAAGTGATTTCACAATCGCCACAAAAATTCTTAACTAAATCACTACAAAACATAAATGAACCTGAAAGAATACAGACAAACAAAGGTTTTTTATCATGATACTCTTCATTGATTTGTGATGCTAAACGTTTAACCGTTTCATGTATCTGTTGCGTATTTAAATAAGGTATAAAAGTCTTGTCTTTTAATTGTATTTGTGGGCTAGACATATGTGTTTGTTTGTATTAATAGCAAAGATAAAACAAAGTGTGCGCAAAAAAACTATTGGCTTAAGATTAAAGTTTGACCTAAACTAATACTATTGTTTATGATATTATTCCATTTTGTTAAGTCCTCAATACTCACCCCATAACGTTTTGAAATATTATATAAAGTATCTCCCGTTTGCACCACATAAGATTTCACGGTGGTTTTGCTAATTACTTTTTCTTCCTCTATATTGTTATTAGTTGTATTTGAAGTAATATTTGTTTGAGGACTTTTTATTTCAAGATTTTTTGGTGATTCTTTTACAACGATTGATTGTGTATTTGATGTGCTTTCTGTAATAACAACAGGATTTGTTTTTTCAGCAATTTTATATTCAATTTCTTTAGCACTTAAAGTGCTTTTGCTTGGAATCGTTTTGGTTGGAGTTAGTTGTTCATTGCTCTGAATTGCACTAGCTAGTTTAGGCTTATTTTCATTCACTTCACGCATATAAATAATTTCACCTGCCAATGGTTCTTCCCATTTGAGCATTTGATTTTTTTCATATAAATCTTTCAGTTTAATCCCATATGATTGTGAAATGCTATACATGGTTTCGCCATACTTTACTTTATGATATTTTGCAAAGCCTTTGTTTCGTTTCGGTTGTAAATACACATAGGTGCCTACTTCTAAGGATTGACCTTCAATCATGTCATTGTATAGGTATAAATAATTAAGTGGTACATTATATTTATTGGCTATTCCAAGCGGGGTATCCCCTTTGTTAGCAATCACTGTTTTTGTATTGTTCACCAAAAAAATATTTCCAAAAAATTCTTCTACAGGCACTACTATTTCTTCATTAAAAGGAATAAAATTTGGAGAGCTGCTGTTTTTCAATTCATTATTGTTTTCTTTCGCAACCACTTTAATGTCTTCGGCTTCTTTTTTTTCTACATTATTACTCATGCTAACATCCGAATCGTATTTAGCTAAACTATATCTTTCTATTAGGTTAATGAGAAGTGTTGGGTATTGAGGATTCGTTGCATAACCCGCTTGTTTCAAACCTTTTGCCCAATTCACATAATCTGTATGATCATATTCAAACAAAAAAGCGTATCGACTTCTAGTCATTAAAAAATCTGTATGATCTGCATAAGAAGTACAGGCATTAGTATAATGTCTAAAGCATTCATTTTTTTCGTCATCATCCATATAAAATGTCTGTCCTGTCCATTCATTATGACATTTAATACCAAAATGATTATTGGCTACACAAGCTAATGGAGAATTTCCATTAGAGCTTTCTAATAAACCTTGAGCTAAAGTGATACTGGCAGGAATACCACTACGTTTCATTTCGCTTACTGCAGTGGGAGCATATTGAGCTATATATTGTTCTGCACTAAGTTTTTGTGCTTCTACCTGTATACACAATACTATTCCTAAATATAAAAAAATGCGTTTCATAATTTGATACTATTATCCAATTACAAAAGTATTGGACTCACTACAAGTATTAATGCATTTTATTCACGCAATATTGTGGATGTGTATTTTAACAAGTGCTTATCAAAACGCAAATCTATCAAAGCAACTTTTTACTAAAACACTTTTATTATACCCGATAAAATAGCCTTACCTTTGCACCTTCAAATATGGCTAAAAAAGAACAAGAATTTATTGAGGTATTTGGTGCTCGTGTACACAATCTTAAAAATATCGATATTGCGATTCCTCGAAATGAATTAGTAGTAATCACCGGTATTTCAGGTTCTGGCAAATCGTCTCTTGCTTTCGATACTATTTATGCCGAAGGTCAACGAAGATATATCGAAAGTTTTTCTGCTTATGCACGACAATTTATTGGTGGATTAGAACGTCCGGATGTAGATAAAATATCAGGCTTAAGTCCTGTTGTTTCTATCGAACAAAAATCTACTTCAAATAATCCTCGTTCAACAGTTGGTACGGTTACCGAAATATATGATTTCTTGCGTTTATTATTTGCTCGTGCAAGCGATGCCTATTCGTATAATACAGGAAAAAAGATGGTGAAGTTTAGTGAAAACCAAATCATCGAAAACATCTTTGAAAATCACAGCAATAAAAAAGTGAGTTTTTTAGCACCTGTGGTAAAAGGTCGTAAAGGCCATTATCGCGAGCTTTTCGAACAAATTCGTAAAAATGGGTATGTAAAAGCGCGTATCGATGGTGTGATTGTAGAACTCACGCCTAAAATGCAATTAGACCGATATAAAATTCATGAAATCGAAGTAGTCATTGATCGTTTAACAATTAATGAAAGCAATCTGGACCGCATACGTCAAGATATTCAAATATCCATGAAAATGGGCGAAGGCGCTATGTTTTTATTAGACAATGATAAAAACCAAAGCTTTGGATATAGTAAATATTTGATGTGTTTAGATACGGGTATCTCTTACGAAGAACCGAATCCTAATTCTTTTTCGTTCAACTCTCATTATGGTGCCTGTCCTAATTGTAAAGGTCTTGGGACCAAACACGAAGTGGAAGAAAAAACATTAGTACCCGATGATAATAAAAGTATTGCGGGCGGTGGGATTGTGCCTATTGGTGAATTGCGCGAATCTCAAATTTTTAGTCAATTAAAATTAATCGCCAAAAAATATAAATTCGATTTATTCGACCCTATTAAAAAAATTCCTAGAGAAGCATTAGTGCATATTTTATTCGGTGCCGAAGGATATGACGAAGAAATTTTTGAAGAAGAATTGGGTGGTGAAGATAAATGGTATACCCTTGAAAATGGCGGTGTAGCAGGTATGCTTAAACGTTGTTATAAATCTACTTCTTCCGAACCTTTGCGTAGATGGGCTGAAGAGTTTTTAGAAACGCTTACTTGTCCCGTTTGTAATGGCTATCGTCTTAAAAAAGATTCTCTTTGGTTCAAAATAAATGACAAAAATATAGGTGAACTCAGTGAAATGGATATCTCTGTTTTGTCGAAGTGGTTTGAAAATGTAGAGTCTGCTTTTTCTGAAAAACAAAATTTTATTGCGAAGGATGTGCTTAAAGAAATTCGATCACGTATAGGATTTTTATTAGGTGTTGGTTTAAATTATCTTAAACTTGATAGACCTGCTAGAAGCCTTAGTGGTGGGGAATCACAACGTATTCGTTTAGCAACTCAAATCGGTTCGCAACTGAGTGGCGTTACCTATATTTTAGATGAGCCTAGTATTGGTTTGCATCAACGAGATAATATGCAGTTGATCCACGCATTGAAAGAATTAGTGAAAACAGGTAATTCTGTTTTAGTGGTGGAGCACGATAAAGATATTATGCTCGAAAGCGATTATATCATAGACATTGGACCTGGTGCGGGTTTACATGGAGGTAAAATTGTTGCACAAGGAACCCCTAAGGAGTTTTTAAAACAAGGAAGTACTACGGCAAAGTTTTTAAGCAATGTGATGCAAATCGAAATTCCTAAAGAACGTAGAAAAGGCAATGGTAAAACCTTAGAGTTACAAGGAGCCAATGGGAATAACTTAAAAAATGTTTCTGTTCAATTTCCTTTGGGCTGTCTTATACTGGTTACGGGTGTTTCGGGCAGTGGTAAATCTTCGTTGATTACCGAAACCTTATATCCTATTTTAAATAAATATTTTTTCAGAGCGGTAAAAAAGCCTTTAGAATATAAAAAAATTCTAGGTCTTGAACATCTAGATAAAGTGATTGAAATCGATCAATCTCCTATTGGACGAACGCCTCGAAGCAATCCAGCTACTTATATCAAATTGTTTGATGAGATTCGAAATTTATTTGCTCAAATGCCAGAAGCAAAAATCAGAGGTTATAAGAGTGGTCGTTTTTCATTCAATGTGAAAGGGGGAAGATGCGAGGAATGTGAAGGCGGCGGCATGAAAGTGATTGAAATGAATTTCTTGCCTGATGTAAATGTGTTCTGCGAAAAATGTATGGGCAAGCGCTATAATCGCGAAACGCTTGAAGTGCGCTATAAAGGAAAATCAATTGGTGATGTATTAGAAATGCGCGTAGATGAAGCAGTTACTTTTTTTGAAAATATCCCTAAAATACAGCGCAAATTGCAAACCTTGCAGGATGTTGGTTTGGGCTACTTAGCACTAGGACAAAGCTCTACAACCATTAGTGGTGGGGAAGCGCAACGAGTAAAACTGAGTGCCGAATTAAGTAAAAAAGATACGGGAAATACCTTTTATATTTTAGATGAACCAACTACTGGTTTGCATTTTGAAGATATTCGTGTACTGCTCAATGTATTGAATCAATTGGTTGACAAAGGAAATACGGTATTAGTCATCGAACATAATATGGATGTGATTAAAGTAGCCGATCATGTAATTGATATCGGACCCGAAGGTGGTGATAAAGGTGGAACCATTGTGACAGAAGGCACTCCAGAGCAAATCATCAAAGTAAAAAAATCACATACAGGTGTATTTTTAGCAAAGGAAATGTAAGATTGATCTTCGCAAAAAAATAATTATTAGTAATTAATGGCAAACCCATTTAGCGAATTATATAAAAATTATAGCACTGCCGAGCTATTAGAAATTGTGCAACTGCCGAGCAACTATAAGCCCACCGCGATAGAAGCGGCACGCGAAATATTACAAAGCAGGAATATTAGCGAACAAGATACGATGCTTGCAGTTAAACGAATAGAGGAAACGAAAGCAGAGTTGCCTTATATACAAAAACAATTTAAAAGATATAATGATTATTTTTTTAAATCTGTTGATGCTATTCATCAATTGGGTTGGAGAAATATCATTCCATTATTAATTGTTATCGCTAATATTTTCGCTATAAAAGCTAGTATTCTTGAGCTTAATCATGCTTTCCATGAAAATAACATCGTTTATATTATTGCAAATATTCTTGGATTATTAGCTCTTCCTTTGATTATTTACTTGTTTTATTCTAAATCGAAATGGTTTTGGATTATTTTATTTGGTGACAATATTTTTGGAATATACAATCAGTTTAAAAACCTATTCGTATCAATGTTTCAAACCATTGTAGGTAGTGGCGATCTTAGCACTATGATACATTCTCTTACAGATCTTGGGTTGCTTTATTCATACTTTTTAATCGTATTAATTATCTTACTTAAATCTGCAAGTGTGTATTATTTCTCTTTGCAAGAAATCAAAAACTATTATGCAATTACTGCATTAATAAAAAACAAAGTTCTTTTAGTGGTGATTATTTTTATTCTTATTGCCTCGATTATTAGTCTCTATAGTATGTATGTCTATTATAATAGTATGCAATCGAATATTTACTTTCAATTTTAATTACTCAAAATGGATACAACTCTTCCATTCGTCCATAAAACAATCGAGGTTTTTTTGATGTATTTCATCGCTCAGTAAAACCTTTTCTTTAATGATGTTTTGCACTACTTGTATAAAGTCCATTGTAATTTTATCTCTCTCAAAATACAACATGCCACTTCTTCTAACTAAAAAATCGGATAAGCTAGCTACCTGTTCAAACTCAATCGTATATAGCAATTCGGCCGCATAGGCTACATATTCTTGCGCTTGAAAGGAACGATATATATCAAAAGCTATTTCAATAATTGTAGTTGTATTGCGACCATATTTATATACCCAATTACTAATGATTTCTGTTGGTATAGCAAGCTGTCTACAGGCTCCCCATTGTTGTTCTATAAAATTATTAAGTTCATTTTCGTTTTTAAATTCAGATCCTAATAATACGGTATGTTTCGTTGCACAAGATTTGGGCGATAAGGCTAACTTCGACATCACCTTATTTACTAAATGCTCTGCCATCAATCTATAACCAGTTAGTTTGCCTCCCGCCATTGAAATCAATCCACTTTCCGATTCAAATATTTCATCTTTTCTCGAAAGCTCAGAAGCTGATTTCCCTTCTTCATAAATCAATGGACGTAATCCAGACCAAGAGCTAATAATGTCTTCCTTTTTTATGTAGAGATTTTCAAATCGATTATTAACTTGTTTTAAAAGATAATTTACATCTTTTAAGGAAGTGGTAGGATTATCTATCGATTCATTATAAATCGTATCCGTAGTGCCAATATAAGTAATGTTTTGGCGAGGAATACAAAATATCATTCGTTTATCATCAGTATCAAAATACAAAGAATGTTTGATCGGTAATTTATCATAAGGCACTACTAAATGTACTCCCTTCGTTAATTGTAATTTTTTACCTTTTAAATATTGATCTTTTTTTCTAATTTCATCTACCCATGGTCCAGCTGCATTCACTACTACTTTGGCTTTAATTTTATATGTAGATTGGTCTAACATATTTTGAGCTTCTACTCCTATTATTTTTTTATCATCATCATATAGAAACGATAGCGCTTCTGTATAATTATAACATTGTGCTCCTAAATATATAGCTGTAAGAATATTCGACATACACAAACGTGCATCATCTGTTCTATACTCATAATACAATCCACCACTCAGTAAATCTTCTTTTTTTAATCTTGGTTCTATCGCTAATACTTCTTCTTTAGTGAGCATTTTTTTTCGTTCGTCTTTTTGCACTCCCCCTAAAAAATCATAGACCCACAAAGCCATTGAAGTAAGCATTTTACTCAATGAACCTTCTTTAATAATAGGTAATATCATCTTTTCGGGACGAACTAAGTTTAGAGCATTATGATAAACAATGCTTCTTTCAGTGCCTACTTCATGAACTAACTTAAATTCCATTTGCTTTAAATAGCGCAGACCACCATGTATTAATTTAGTAGAACGAGAACTAGTGCCGTAAGCATAATCTTTTTTTTCAATCAAACAAACTTTAAGTCCTCTTTGAGTGGCATCAAGAGCTATTCCTGCTCCTGTTATTCCACCTCCTATAATTAATAAATCAAACGACTCTGTTGTTGTCGATTGAAGATTTGTTTGTGAGGAAGAATAGGAATTTTTTTGTAACATAAAAAAACCGCCTCGTGTATTTGCGAAGCGGTGTAAAGTTAATTTTAATAATTCATTATTGAGCTAGATCATTCACAATATTTGCGATTTCTTTAATTCTATTATCATTTAATTTATAATAGATAAATTTACCATCTCTTTCAGTATCTAAAACTCCTGCTTTTCTTAAAATAGCTAAATGTTGAGAAACTACAGATTGTTCTAATCGTAATTTAACAAAGATTTCTGTTACTGTTAATTTGGTGTTTTCTTCGAGCATATTCATTATTTGTTTACGTAATGGATGATTAATAGCTCTAAGGGTCATAACTGCTTTTTTAAGCGTATTGTTGTCTATTTTTATTGGGTTGTTAGCTTGTAGTTTCATGTTAGATTATTTATTTAAGTTTTCAAGATTATTTATGGTTTGGGTTTTTTAAGTAAAATGGCTCACAATAAGCTACTTCTTCAAAGTTTTTGTTTCTAAATTTTTCATAGGCTTTTCTAATTAAATACGTAGATGAGCTGTTTTCAATTTCTAAATATATAATATTTTTTTTTATGTTTATCAAAGACTGTGCCTTTTTATTAGCATCACCAGCAACAACTATTTTTCTATCATCAAATAATTTATCTAAGTCAACTTCTGTAAGTATTAATGCTTGTATTGGTAATATTATGTTTTTATTAAAGTCTGCTTGCAATGTATATACTTCCATCCTCCTAGCATCTATCATGGGCATATAAACGGCTTCTTTAATTGGATATTGATATATCATTTCGTCTAACATAGCTTCTAAAGTGTTTACAAAAATGAGCGGGATGTTTAAGGCATAACAAAGTCCTTTTGCAGTACTTAATCCTATTCTTAAACCTGTATATGATCCCGGACCACTACTAAAAGAAATCGCGCTAATATCATTATACGTTATTTTTGCTTTATTTACTATGGTTTCTATTAAACTAGTAAGTTTTGCTGCATGACTATTTTCTTTTGGATCTTCTATCAAATCAATTAACATATCGTTTTTTGAAATAGCAACAGAACAAATTTTCGAAGAAGTTTCTATATGTAGTAAATAGGGCATCTTTTTATTACAAGGAGTTTAAAAATACTTTTTTAGTAAACTGATCTCCAATGCTATTTTTAATTTTTATGATTATCATACTAGAATTTGCCACTATTGGATAATATAATTCTATACAGCTATTTATAGTGTTTTTAGTGCTCAATTGGTATTGATTTGTTTTTTTGCCATTCAAATCAAAAAGCTCAATTTCTAATAATTCTTCTCTTCTTGGAAAAATAATGTTTATTTTTTGTTGCTCGCTAATTGGATAAGGATAGACTAGAATATCGTCATTGGTCCAATGCAAATCTGAAAATATATATGCAATGGAAGATTTATAAATAATTGAATTGTTTTTAATTCGTTTAAGCCTGTAATAATTATTCCTGATGAACGGAAATTGATCATCTATTTTAATCGTGCGATTACTTGTAGCGTCTTTTATTTCTGGTAATAAATTAAAATCCTCCCCATTATAGCTTTTTTCAAAAACTACTATAGGTCTAATTTGAAAATCATTAACTAATAATTGTAAATAATTATTTGTACTGTTTTTTTTATAGGCAACAAAGCCATTATTGATTCGAAGCATCAATAAATTTGCGGCGCCCGAACTTGAAAATTGAATACTAAATAAAACACTAAAAAGTAGGATGTTTTTTTTCATGTAATAGTTTCAAACAGCTTAATTAATAGTAAATATCTTACGCTTAAAAAGTAATGTTCGATTGTTTTTTTTCTCTATCTCTAATGAAAGTAACTGTTGTTTGTTGTCCTTTTGTAAATTGACTTAAGGCTTTCATATAGCTCGACATATCTGTAACTTGCAACTCCCCTAATTGAGTCACGATATCACCTTTAATCAATCCTGCTTTTGAAGCAGCTTTTCCTTCTGTTACTCCATCAATACGCATTCCCTCTCCATCAAACATATAATCTGGAATAACACCTAAAGTAACTTTAAACTTTGGCGTGTTTTCATTATTATCTTCTTTGGTTTTTATATATGAAAGCTTAGGTAATGAATTTAATTGCATTACAACCGCAATAATATATTGACAGACTTTTGACATTCCTTCAAAATTTATTTTAGCTGCATCATCTGTAGGTTTATGATAATCTTCATGTTGCCCTGTAAAAAAGTGCAATACAGGAATATTGTTTAAATAAAATGAAGTATGGTCGCTAGGACCTATGCCATTCATCCCTTCTTTCACTCGAATATTATCTATTGAAATGTTTTTTAGTATCACACTCCATTCCGCAGCTGTGCCAATCCCATTAATTTCAAGGTTTTTGTCTTTCTCTCCTAATCTACCTACCATATCTAAATTAATCATACAGGCAATATGAGCTGAGTCAACTTGATTTGATATGTTTTCTACAAAAGATTTCGAACCATATAAACCTAATTCTTCACCAGAAAAAGCTAAGATTAAATAGTTATAATTTTTTTCGCTACTATTTTTTAAATTTCTTGCAATCTCAATAATAGAAGCTACTCCACTGGCATTGTCATCTGCTCCATTGTGTATTTCTTTGTTTTGCCCTCTATATAAACTATTGCCATTTTCGCCATAGCCTAAATGATCATAATGTGCACCTATCACTATAGTATATGGTTTATTATTGTTGATAAAACCTACAATATTATCTGCTGTTTTAGTAATCTTTTTAAGCGAAACTTCTGCATTTACTTTTGTATATGTAAGTGACGCATTATATGATTTTATATATACTATTGGTATAGCACTTTCTTTAACTTTTCTATCAAAGCCATTACTTAAGTCTTCTTGTGCTGTATCTGATTTATAAAAAATAATCCCTTTCGCCCCATATTTAATAGCATTATCAATTCGAGTAGGTATATCGGCATATTTTGCATTTTCACTATGTGGATCAAAGCCTGCAGGATAACCAATATCTATCATTGCTACTTTGCCTATCAATTTTATATTTTCAAAATCACTTGATTCTTTAGGCAATTCTAATCCCTGATTTACATTTACTATTGCCCCTTTTAGCAAGCCATTAGAAGAGTAATTAATTGCATAATAGTCTTTATTTAATTCATAGTTCTTTTTGCCTATGGTTAAATAGTTTTTCCCTTGATATTCTTTTCCTGCATAATAGGTAAATGCTTGTAAAAAAGAATTATTTGTTGTTTTAGTTGTTAAGCCTATTTGACTAAATTCTTGGGCTATATATTTTGCTGCCATAGCTCCTCCTGGAGTTGCAGTATTTCTTCCTTCCATACTATCGTCCGCTAAACTATATATGTGTTTTTTTAATTTTTCTACATCAATTTGTGCATGTAAAACACTATAGCAAAAAAATGCAATAAAAATTAATCCTATTTTTCTCATTGGTTATCTCTGTTATACCTTTTATTTTTTAGGTGCTAAATATGTGTTGTATGTATTTGTATTACTTAATACCTCTATGGCTCTTTGAATTTCTTTATCATTTCCAAAACTAGCTTCAATACGGCCTTTTCGATAATAATAGCGCTCTGCTATTTCTTCTTCTAATAAGCTAATTAATTCTGTTTTTTGTTTATAGATATCATTCTTTTTATCTAAGGCAAGTTTTTTATGTAATTCATTAATTTGGTCTTTTAGAGCTTCATAATATTTTTCTTCTTTGGCTGTCTTCTCTAATTCTTCTAAATTTTTCTCACTATCAGTGGAGTATTTATATTCTTTTGTTGAAAGATAATTTACAAAGTCTTCAAAGTCTGCATCTGTAAATTTATATTCAAGTGCTTTTTTTATCTCTGGATGTTTTGCTCTATAAATAGTGGCATAGTTAAAAATTAGGTTTTTTTCTATAAGTGTAAAAGCAATATTGCTTAATAATTCTGGCTCTAATTTTACATCTGGCTCTATTCCTCCTCCGTCATATACTACTCTTCCTGCTTTTGTTTTATAAGCAACTTTTAACGAATCGGGAATTCTTTTTACTTCTCCATCCGGACCTTTTTCTGCATAGTTAATAGCCTGTATGCATCTGCCGCTTGGAATATAATATTTAGCAGTGGTAACTTTTAGTTTCGTGTTATAGCTTAGTGGACGTGTAGTTTGTACCAAACCTTTTCCATAAGTCAGTTGGCCAATAATTACGCCTCTATCTAAATCTTGAATACTACCTGATACAATTTCACTAGCGCTAGCACTTCCGCTATTAGTTAAAACAACTAATGGTATTTCTTTATCTATAGCGCTCATCAATGTTTTAAAAGATTTATCCCACTCTTCTACTTTTCCTCTGGTATAAACAATATCTTGGTCTTTATCTATAAAAGCATTTGATACATTAACTGCTTCATTCAATAACCCTCCAGGATTTCCTCTTAAATCAAGGATAACCGATTTTATATTATGTTTTGTCTTTAAATCTTGTAAGGCATCTCTTACTTCTTTACCAGCATCTGAGTAAAAATGTTCTAATAAAATATAGCCTACATTATCATTTATCATACCATAATAAGGCACATTATATACATGAATCTCTTCTCTGTTTAATGTTATCGTAATCTCTTTTTCTTTGCCATCTGCCTGTAATCTTAAAATAGTTAACTCTACTGGCGTATTCGGTTGTCCTTTTAAAGCCTTACTAACATCATCACTACTCTTACCTTTTAAGTTTTTACCATCTACCTTTAAAATTTTATCTCCTGCTAATATTCCCGCTTTTTGAGATGGCGAACCTTCATACGGTTCTGAAATTATAACATATCCATCTTGCTCCATAATTAAAGATCCAACTCCTCCATATTTTCCAGTTGTTTGAAATCTATAATCTTCCATTTCTGCTTCTGAAATAAAATCGGTATATGGATCTAATGATTTCAACATAGCATCAATACCTGTGCGCATTAATTCTGCAGGTTGAATATCGTCTACATAATACGTGTTTAATTCTTTATACAAAGTGGTATATATGTCAATATTCTTGGCGATTTCAAAATATTGATCTGATTTGGTAAAAGAAAATAATCCAAATGAAATAATACTTAATAATAAGAATGTGAGTATATAATTAAATAATTTTGAAAGATGTTTCATGTTAGATAGGACGATTTATCCTCAAAGATACTAGATTTTGTGATACTAAATATTGATTTTTACTACTATAAATGTGTTTTTGTCTATGAATATGAACACTCTTTAAGGAACCGGATCATATCCACTACCTCCCCAAGGATGACAACTTAAAATTCTTTTAACTGCTATAAAGAGACCTTTTAGCAATCCATGTTTTTGTAAGGCTTGTAAACAATAGCTTGAACAGGTTGGTTGGTATCTGCATGCAGCGGGTGTAAGCGGTGAAATAAAGAGCTGATAAAACTTTATTAATACAACAAAAGGGGAAATTATTATTTTTTGGAACATCTTATTTTTTTATGATATTCATAAGTAATTTATCAATGGCTAATTGAAGTTTATTGGCCATCTTATTATAATCTAAATGCTCTTTATGATTATATACAACTACCATAGCTACTTTTAACTTTTCTTTTAAAAGCATAGAGTAATAGTCGTTTTTCTGACTCCGATAGGCTTCTTTACAAAGTCTTTTTATTCTATTTCTATCCACTGCTCTTTTAAAATTCTTTTTACTTACAGCAAATAAAACCTGTGCAGGATATGCAATATCCATGTCACAGCAAGTGTAGTAAATAGAAAAGGGAAAGAGGTGTATGACCTTTTTCCCTTCAAAAATTTTATCTATTAATTTCTTACTACAAAGCCGCTCTTCTTTTTTAAAAGTAAAGCGAGTAGAATTCATTAAATGAATAATTTTATTTTAATCTCTTTTCGTCAGACACTGTTAATTTGTGTCTTCCTTGAGCTCTTCTTCTAGCTAATACTTTTCTACCGTTTTTAGTAGCCATTCTGCTTCTAAATCCGTGTTTATTCGCTCTCTTACGTCTTGATGGTTGATATGTACGTTTCATTATCCGTTATATTTTAATATTTTCTTCTATAAAAAGGAGTGCAAAAATAAAACTTTTTTTCGTAATACACAATCTTTCCACATAATATATTTTAAATTTGTTCTATTAATTTCAATTTTTAGTATCCTATAGTATTGTTTATTTTAAAAACTTCGTTTAAACTGCTCTTACATATATGAAAAAAATAGTTGGATTGTTTTTGTTAATTGGGTTGTTTTTATTGGGCTGTAACGATAATACATCTAAAAAAGGAGCTATTAATAATCATAAAAAAGGAGAACTTATTCCAATTAAAGGGAATAAATATTATGGTGGTGTATTTAGAATTAATGAGAGCGAATATTTTAGAAGTTTATATCCTTTAAATATTACAGAAGTTGGTGGACATAGGATAATTAATCAAATATATGAAGGTTTGATTTGTTTAGATCAAGCAACATTGGCTATAAAGCCTTGTTTAGCATCTAGTTACGAAATTAAAGACAGCGCCAGAACCTATATTTTTCATTTGCGCAAAGGCGTTTTTTTTCAAGACGATCCTTGTTTTCCTAAAGGGAAAGGTCGTTTGGTTAAAGCAGCTGATTTCAAATATTGTTTAGATAAACTTTGTGAAGCAGATGTAAATAATCAAGGATATTGGATTTTTCAAAATTTAGTGGTAGGTGCTGATGGCTATTATCAAAGCACTCAAAAGCGCAAACCATTAGCTGGCGGAGTTTCTGGAGTAGTAGTGCTAAACGATTCTACAATTCAAATAAAATTACTGAAGCCATTTGCTAGTTTTTTAGCTAAAATGGCAACTCCTTTTGCTGCTGTATTTCCTAAAGAAGCAGTAGATATGTATGGTATGAAAATGCGTGAACACTGCGTTGGTACTGGTCCATTTCGTATTAAAGCCATCGAACAAGACGAATCTGTTTTCTTAGAAAGAAATCCTTCTTATTGGGGAATAGATAGTTTTGGTAATCAATTGCCTTATTTAGACGCCATCAAGTTTTCTTTTATTAAAGATGATAAAGTGGAAATGCTCTCATTTGTAGACAAAAAACTAGAAATGAAATATCGAATTCCGCTCGATATGTTTGACGAAGTAATTAACCCAGAAGGCTCTCTAACCAAGAAATATAGCTCCTTTCAAAAACAAGAAACAATAGAAATGAGTACTCAGTTTTATGGTTTTTTACACGTAGATCCAATATTTAAAGATATCAATGTACGTAAAGCTTTTTGTTATGCGGTAGACAGAGAGAAATTATGTAAGTATACGATTCACGGACAAGGAGTCGCGGCTATTCACGGCTTAGTTCCACCCTGTTTTCCTGGATTTGATTGGGCCAGCATTAAAGGATATACTTATGATCCCAAATTAGCACGCGAATATTTTGCAAAAGCCGGATTCCCTAATGGAAAAGGATTTCCTACTATTACGCTTCAACTTAATAGTGGAGGTGGAAGAAATATAAGTGTGGCCGAAGCAGTAAAAAAAATGCTTGAAGAAACATTAAATATTACGGTTAATTTAAATCAAGTGGTATGGGCACAACATTCCGAAAATATTGAAACAGGTAAATGTCAATTTTGGCGACTCGGGTGGGTGGCAGACTATCCTGACCCTGAAAATTATTTAAATTTAATGAATGGTGTAAACGTACCCAAGTCTATCAAGGAAAAAGCTTATATAAATTCTTTTAGATACGTGAATCCGGCTTATGATATGCTTTATCAAAAAGCGAATCAAACAATAGATATAGCAGAGCGAAACAGTCTATACCAACAAGCCGATCAAATGGGTATGGATGATGCGGTAATGATGTGTTTATTTCATGATAAACAATTTCGTTTGATTCAACCTTATGTACATAATTTTCCTCAAAATGCAATGGAATATAGGGTTTTGAGAGAAACTTGGCTGAGCCCTCATTAATTAAATTAGCTTATATAATCTTAAATCTATTTAAAACTTATAAAGAACTAATTTTTTTTTAGTATACTTGTCATACATGTCAACCGACTATCATTTATTAGAACAGAAGCTCAACGAGTTTATCAAAAAATACTATACCAATCAACTCATAAGAGGTATCTTAATTGCTTTGGCTTTTATTGTGGCTTGTTTTATTCTTGTTAATGTTTTAGAGTATTATTTATTCTTAAGTACTTTGATTAGAAAATTTTTGTTTTTTGGATTTATTCTATCGTCTCTTTTTGTTGTAATTTATTTTATTATTCGTCCTTTATTTTTGATGAATAAAATAGGAAATACGCTTAGCTATGAACAAGCTTCTTCAATTATTGGTATGCATTTCAGCGATGTTCAAGATAAATTAATAAACGTTATACAGCTTCAAAAAGATCAAGAAAACAATAGAGAATCTAACGATCTCTTGTTTGCATCAATCAATCAAAAAATAAAAAGTCTAAAACCAATTCCTTTTCCTAAAGCCATTGATTTTTCAAAGAATCGAAAATACTTGCCTTATCTCATTCCTCCTGCATTAGTCTTTTTATTTATCTTAATTGGCGCACCTTCTATTTTTAAAGAAGGAACGATTCGATTATATCATAATGATACCTTTTTTGAGAAAGAAATGCCTTTCAAAATAAATATTCAAAATAAAAAACTAGAAGCACTACAACAAGAAAATTATTTACTTCAAATTAAAGTTGATGGCGATGCCTTACCCAATAAAGTCTCTATTAAAATAGGTGCTATCGTTTATGAAATGATTAAAAAAGATAAAAACTCTTTCGAGTATTTATTTACCAATCTTCAGAGCAATCAATCCTTTCAATTTATAGCATCTGATTTCACTACCAAAACATACGAATTAATCGTCTTGCCTAAACCGTCTATCGTTTCTTTTGATATAGCATTAATATATCCTGCATATACGGGAAAGAATAAAGAAACAATTAAAAATATTGGCGATTTATCTATACCTGAAGGGACTTCCGTAAAATGGACTTTTCACACGAAAGATGCAAATCTGCTTCAAATGAAAATAAATGCTCAAGAAAAAAACATGGTGAAAATAGATGAAAACACTTTTATATACAGTGAAAACATGACGAATAGTGCTCAATACAGCTTAATGACCTCAAATGATTATTTAAAAAATAGTGATTCTGTTTTTTATTCCATAAATGTAATTCCAAATCAAGCTCCTTCAATTGATTTACAAGAATTTAAAGACAGTACAAATCTTTATAGTTTGTTTTATAATGGTGAAGTAAGTGATGATTATGGATTATCTAAAATAAGCTTTGTTTTTGAAGTGGTTTCTCTAGATTCTAATAAAACTATAAAAAACTATAAATCATTACCTTGTGTATCTGGCGCTAAATATTCGCAATTCACTCATTATCTTGATGTTAAGTCAATTAACTTAAAGCCCGGTGATATTTTAAACTATTATTTTGAGGCTAGTGATTTGTCTGGGAAAGTAGGTAGAAGTACAATAAAGCAATATAAAGCTCCTACGATTGATGAGCGAGAAAAATTAACAGACAAAAATAATGATAATATTAAGAAGGAATTAGAAAAAGACATTAAAGAATCTCAAGAGATTGCCAAGGAGATGAAAAAAATTCAGGAAAAATTGATTCAAAAAAAACAAGCTGACTGGAATGATAAAAAACAATTGCAAGATTTAATCAATCGTCAAAAGCAATTACAAGAAAACGTTGAAAAATTACAAAATAATTTAAGTCAAAATAATCAACAACAAAATGAATATAAAGAAATTGATTCTGAAATAAAAGAAAAACAAAAACAGTTAGAAAAATTGATGGATCAGCTTTTAAGTAATGAAATGAAGGAGATGATTCAAAAACTAGAGAAGATGATGGACCAGCTGAATAAGCAAGATTTGATGAAAAATGCTGAGGAAATGAAGATGAATGATGAGAAACTCAAAAAAGAATTAGATAGAATGTTAGAGTTGTTTAAAAAAATTGAACAGGAACAAAAAATAAAAGAAACTGCTGCAAAGCTTGATAAGCTAGCTCAAGATCAAGAAAAACTAAGTAATGATTCTAAAGAAAAAAACACTGATAGCAAAGATTTAAAAGCTAAACAAGATCAATTGAACAAAGAATTGAATGATGTAAAAAAAGATTTGCAAGAGATTCAAAAGATGAATGAGCAAATGGAAAATAAAGCAGACATGAAAGACGTTCAAGAAAGTTTAAATAAAGCTGATGAAGAAATGAATCAAAGTAGTCAAGATTTAAATAATAATAATAAAAAACAAGCGAGTGATAATCAAAACAAAGCAACTAAAGACTTAAAAGACGCTTCTTCAATGATGAAAGAGCAGCTTAGCCAACAAGAAAGCGATCAATTGGAAGAAGACATGAATAGTATTAGACATTTATTAGAGAATTTGATTTCTTTATCATTTAGTCAGGAAAAAAATATTGCTGATACTAAAACTACTCCTATTAATACTCCTAAATACATTAGTTTAATTCAAAATCAAAAGAAGATAGAAGAAGATTCTAAAATGGTGGAGGATAGTTTATATGCTTTAGCACGAAGACAAATACAAATAGAAGCGATAGTAACTAAAGAAATTAGTGATATCAATAAATATCACACCTATGTATTAAACTCTTTTGAAGAAAGAGGAGTGGGTCAAGCAATGGTTTATCAGCAATTTGTTATGACTGGTTATAATAATTTAGCATTATTGTTGAGTGAAGCATTACAGCAAATGCAACAACAAATGCAACAAATGAAAAATCAGAAACCCGGAAATGGCTCTTGTAACAAGCCTGGCGGAAAAGGTTCTAAGCCATCTGCGGCTCAATTAAGTAAAATGCAACAACAATTAAATGATCAAATGCAGAAGGTTGGTGAAATGATTAAAAGTGGTCAGATGAAACCTGGAGATAAAGGTTATAGTAAAGAAATGGCAGATATGGCTCGTCAACAAGCAGCTATTAGAGAGGCCTTACAAGAATTAAATAAAAATGAAAGTGGTGATGGTAAAACAGCTGGTAGTTTTCAAAAACTAGCACAACAAATGAATCAAACGGAAACCGAATTGGTAAATAAACGTCTAACTGAAGAGATGTTGAATCGACAAAAAGAAATAACAGTAAGATTATTAGAGTTTGAGAAGGCACAAAAAGAAAAAGGAGACAAAGAAGAGCGAGAGGCTGTACAGGCAACAGATAAAGAGGTAAAGCTTCCTCCTTCTTTAGAAGAATATATTAAAAAAAGAAACCAAGAAATTGAACTTTATAAAACTTTAACGCCAAATTTGAAACCTTTTTATAAAAATATGGTACAAGACTATTACAAGGCCATAGGAAAACAATAAAAATAAACTTAAAATGACTATCGAAACGGATCAACAAAAATTAATTATTAAATCAAAGCAAGAAGAAATAAGTAAAGTAGAAAGCTTTGTAGAAGAAATCTTAAAGCAGAATCAAGTTAGCGAAGAAAATTATGGTAATATTTTCATTAGTGTAATTGAAGGGGTAAATAATGCCATGAATCATGGAAATAATAATGATGAATCGAAAGACATAGTACTAAGTTATTATATTTCAGAAAACAAAAAAAATATAGTATTTAAAATTAAAGACGAAGGTCCTGGATTTGATTATAATAATTTACCAGACCCTACAGCTCTTGAAAACTTAGAAAAACTTGGGGGTAGGGGTGTTTTTTTAATGAAACAATTAGCAGATATGGTGATTTTTGAAAATAATGGTGCTACTGTTGAATTAAGTTTCCGTATTTAATTTTTACATATGGCTATTATATTCCACACAGAAGACATTATATTTAGGTTTTCTAATAAGAAAATTATCCGTTCTTGGATTAATAGGGTTTCGACTAGGCACTATAAGGAAGTAGGCGATATAAACTATATTTTTTGTTCTGATGCTAAAATACTTGAAATTAACAAACAATTTCTAAATCACGATTATTATACTGATATTATTTCTTTCGATTATAGTGAGATAAATATTATTTCTGGTGACATATACATCAGTATTGATACAGTTAAATCGAATGCATTAAAGTTTGGTGTTTTATTTAAAGAGGAATTACACCGAGTTATTATACATGGTGTTTTACATTTCTTAGGATATAAAGATAAAACTAAGGCTGATTCTGAAAATATGAGGCGATTAGAAAACGAGTCTCTACAAATTTTAAATACATTATTATAAACTTGTTCCACGTGGAACAAGTTTTTTTATTTATAGTCTGTTTTGTGTTCCACGTGGAACAATTATAAGCACATTAATTTAATTATATCTTTTTTCGATTCTACTAGTTAGAATTAATTAATTTTGTAAAAATTTTTTATGTTTCAAGAATACGATGTGATTGTAGTTGGTGCTGGTCATGCTGGTTGTGAAGCTGCCGCTGCCGCTGCAAATATGGGATCAAAAACCCTATTAATCACGATGAATATGCAAATGATTGGTCAAATGAGTTGCAACCCTGCTATGGGAGGAGTTGCAAAAGGCCAAATTGTGCGCGAAATAGATGCTATGGGTGGTTATAGTGGGATAGTATCTGATAAGACCATGATTCAGTTTAGAATGCTTAATTTAAGTAAAGGGCCAGCTATGTGGAGTCCGCGAACTCAGAATGATAGAATGATGTTTGCTCATGAATGGAGAATGATGCTTGAACAAACGCCTAATTTAGATTTTTGGCAAGAAATGGTTTCTGAGCTTCTAATTGAAGAAGGCAAAATATCTGGGGTAATTACATCTATGGGTATTAAAATAAAATCTAAATCTGTAGTATTAACGAATGGTACTTTTTTAAATGGTATTATTCATATTGGAGAGAAACAAATTGGCGGAGGTAGAGCAGGAGAAAGTGCCGCTAAGGGTATTACAGAGCAATTGGTATCTATAGGATTTGAAAGCGGAAGAATGAAAACAGGTACGCCACCAAGAATAGATGGAAGAAGTTTAGATTATAGCAAAATGGAAGTACAAGACGGAGATAAAGATATCGTTGGTTTCTCCTTTAAAAATATTGCTAAACCTGTAAAACAAAGATGTTGTTGGGTTACTTATACTAATAAAGAAGTACATGATTTATTAAGAACCGGCTTTGATCAATCTCCTATGTATAGTGGAAGAATTCAGGGTTTAGGTCCTAGATATTGTCCTTCTATTGAAGATAAAATAGATCGATTTGCTGAAAAAGAAAGACATCAAATCTTTGTTGAACCAGAAGGTTGGAATACTGTTGAAATATACGTAAATGGATTTTCTACTTCTTTGCCCGAAGATGTACAATATAAAGCTCTTTGTAAAATACCTGGTTTTGAAAAAGCTAAAATGTTCCGTCCAGGATATGCTATAGAATATGATTATTTTCCTCCTACACAATTAAATTATTCATTAGAAACAAAATTAGTAAAGCACTTATTCTTTGCAGGACAGATTAATGGTACTACGGGTTATGAAGAAGCAGCTGGACAAGGGTTAATAGCAGGTATAAACGCACACAATGCTGCTCATAATAAGGAGTTTTTTACATTAGCAAGAAATGAAGCTTATATTGGGGTATTGATTGACGATTTAATTACTAAAGGCACGGAAGAACCTTATCGTATGTTTACCTCCAGAGCGGAATATAGAATATTATTACGACAAGATAATGCTGACGTTCGTTTGACTGAAAAATCTTATAAAATTGGTTTAGCTAATGAAGATAGATTAAGAAGAGTAGAAGTAAAAAATACAGATGTTAATCAATTAACTAAATTTATAAAAGAAACCAGCGTACTTCCTGAAGAAGTAAATGGTTTATTACAAGAAAAAGGAACTGCTTTACTAAATCAAAAAGTAAAATTAGATAAGCTTGTATTACGTCCGCAATTAACGATAAATGAAATTGGAGAAAAAGTAGATTCGTTGAAAGAAGAATTAATAAAGTATGATAAAGAATCTATTGAAAGTACCGAAATACATATTAAGTATGAGGGATACTTAGAGAAAGAAATGGAGTTGGTAGATAAAATGAGCAGATTAGAACAAGTTAAATTAATTGATAAAATCGACTATATGTCTATTCAAAGTTTAAGTATGGAAGCCAGAACCAAATTAACCAAAATAAAGCCTGAAACATTGGGTCAAGCAAGTAGAATCAGCGGTGTAAGTCCTGCTGATATTAGTGTATTGATGATTTATGTAGGAAGATAAGTTTAAACTTGATTACGTTTATAAGGAGCTTCACTATGGAATCCTTTGGGGCACATACATTTTTTATTTGAAGCACATGAGCTAGCAATACTCGTGATTATTATACAAATAAACAATAAAGGAAATAAAAATATTCGTTTCATATGTCAAATATATAACGAAATTAGTTAGCTAATATTATTTTTTAAAAACAACAATTATGGCTTTTGATTCTTTTTACGATGGTTATTTAATTTGTGTCTTAAATTGGGGCTTAGGTCATGCAACTCGTTGTATTCCTATCATAGAAAAATTACTTTCGGAGAACAAAAGAGTTATAATTGCTAGTGACGGTGCTGCTTTAAACTTATTAAAACACGAATATCCTGCAATTAATAGTTACGAATTACCTTCTTATAACGTTAGTTATAGCAATGACACCGATCAGATGTTTCATTTAATAAAGCAACTTCCAAAATTTGCTATAGCTAGACATAAAGAGCATCAAGCGATAGAAGATATAATATTAAAAGAACGAGTGGGGTATATTATTTCAGATAATAGGTATGGCTGTTGGCATCATGATTGTAAAAATTATATTATAGCGCATCAATTAAAACCCATATTGACTGGAAAATACAAATACTTTCAATTGGGATTAGAGATTTTAATGATGAGTTTGTTTAGTGATTTTGATGAAATATGGATTCCAGATGATGAAAACATAAAGTTAAGTGGTGAGTTAAGTGAGCTACGAATAGAAGATAAAAAATATATTGGGCTATTAAGTCGAATGAAAAGCATTGAAGAACAAAAAGAATATCCTTTTGATGTTTTATTTATTTTATCTGGACCAGAACCTCAAAGAAGTAATTTAGAACAATTAATTATACAGCAAGCATCTTCATTAAAAAGCTTGAATTGCATGCTAGTTAAGGGAATTATAGGTGAGATTAAAGAAGAAATGATTACTGAAACATTTAAAGTTGTAAGTTGGCTTGATACCGAATATCTTCAAGATGCGATTAACAATAGTAAATATATTGTTTGTAGAAGTGGCTATAGTTCCATTATGGATTTAGCGATTATAGGCAAAAAGGCTATATTAATTCCTACTCCTGGTCAAAGTGAACAAGAGTATTTAGCGAAAGGATTACACGATAAAAAAATATTCTATAGTTGCTCACAAGATCAATTAAAAATATTAAATGCTTTACATGTAATAGAGGAATATACTGGTTATAATCCTACTTTAAGAAAATCTAGTCTATCTGTATTAAACAAGCTATACGCGATGCAAGAATCAAGTATAAAATAATTAATCCTGTTTTTTATTTTCGTTTTCTAAGGCTTCACGATCTTTATTAATTTGTTCAAAGATTTTATCAATCTTGAATACATATTCTAATGTATCATCTGCATAAAATTCTACATCTGGTATTTTACGTAATTGATGTCTAGTTTTATTCCCTATTAAACCTCTTAATTTGCTTATGTTTTTATGTAATGCTACCATCACAGTATCATTGTCGTCGGCATTAAATAAACTAAAATAAAAACGAGCTACTGATAAATCGGGAGTCACTACTACGTTTGTAATCGTTACCAAACATTTACTGCCATATATATTCGAACCTTCACGAGCAAGAATTTCGCTAAGCGTTTCTTGCAATAAGGTGCTAACTTTTTTTAATCTTCTACTATCCACTTGTTTATTTTTTTATGATGAATGATGATTTATAATAAAAAATCATTTCTAAAATTATTGCAAAAATACGCTTAAATGACAAATAATGGCTAAGTTTGTTCTCTAATGATATCGCCAGATTTAAAAAGATTGCTTGCTTATTTAAGAAATTATAAAATTAATGTCGTATTTAATTTCTTCTTCAATTTATTATTTATCATTTTCTCTTTATTTTCTATTGCTACAATAGCGCCTTTTCTGAATTTAATTTTTGATGAAAATAGAAATGTAAATAATGTCGAAGCTGTTGCTTTTGATATGACTCATATTAAAGAGTATGCCAGTTATAAAGCTAATTTTATTTTAAATATATTTCCCGATAAGTCAAGTGCGCTAATTTATTTATGCTTATTTATTGTATTTGTGTTTTTATTAAAAAACATTTTTAGGTATATTGCTATATATCATATGTCGTCTATACGTAATGGGATTGTAAGAGATTTACAAAATGAATTATATAGTAAAATTTTAGGGCTTCCACTTTCTTTTTTTTCTAAAGAGAAAAAGGGAGATTTAATGATGCGAATGACTAGCGATGTAAAAGAAGTAGAATATGGAGTATTAGGAGTATTAGAAATCATATTTAAAGATCCATTATTTATAATATTATATTTAGGTACTTTATTAATCATTAATCTAAAACTTACTTTATTTGTTTTAATGATGGTTGGAATTATTGGTGTAATAGTAAATAAAATAGGAAAGACTTTAAAACGTCAATCGAAAGATAGTCAAGAAAAATTAAGTAGTATCGTATCTATGATAGATGAAACTATCTCTGGTATACGTGTTATTACGGCATTTGGAAATAGTAAATTTTTATCTAATAAATTTAATGAGCACAATGAACAATACAATGATTTAATGGTACGTAATTTAAGAAGAAGAGATTTGTCTTCTCCATTATCAGAGTTTTTAATCATTTGTGTATTAAGCTGCGTGCTCTGGTTTGGAGGATATTTAGTTTTTAAAAAAGAGATTAGTTCAACAATACTTATTAGCTATATGTTAGTATTCGCCTCATTGGTAGAGCCTTTCAAACGAATTAGTAATGCTTCATACAATATTCAAAAAGGATTAATATCCTTTCAGCGAATCAAAGAAATACTTGATGCAAAAAATACGATAACAGAAATTAAAGACGCTGTTGTATTAAAAAAATTTACGGACTCCATTAATTATGATAATATTTCCTTTTCATATAATCAGTATGATGATAAAGAAGTATTAAAGAATATTTCTTTTACAATAGAAAAAGGGAAAATGATTGCTTTGGTTGGTTTATCGGGCAGTGGCAAAAGTACATTAGCAGATTTATTATGTCGCTTTTATGATGTAACTAAAGGATCGATAAAAATAGATGGACATAATATTAAAGAGGTTGAATTATCTTCTTTGCGTAAGCAAATTAGTATTGTATCGCAAGAACCTATTTTATTTAATGATACGGTAAAAAATAATATTGTATTTGGATTAGAAAATGTGACAGATGCAATGATTATGAATGCGTGTAAAATTGCAAATGCACATGATTTTATTTCAAAGCTAGAAAATAAATACGACACCTTTATTGGAGACAGGGGTATGACATTAAGTGGTGGTGAAAGACAACGATTAACCATTGCTCGTGCAGTATTGAGAAATTCGCCTATACTGATATTAGATGAAGCCACATCCTCATTAGATAGTGAAAGTGAAAAACTTGTTCAAGATGCATTAACTAATTTAATGGAAAATAGAACATCCATTGTAATCGCACATAGATTATCGACGATACAACATGCGGATGAAATTTTAGTTATGCAACAAGGTGAAATTATTGAACGTGGAACACATAATACGTTAATAGCTAAAAACGGTTTATATACTAAATTAGTTGGATTACAAATGGTATAAAAATGAAGATAGCGTTATTTTTTGGTTCTTTTAATCCTATACATGTTGGTCATTTAATCATAGCCAATCATATAGTTGAACATACTGATGTGGATTCGGTTTGGTTAGTAGTATCTCCACAAAATCCATTTAAAGAAAAAAATAGTTTATTAAATGAATTTGATCGATTGCATTTAGTTGAATTAGCTATTCAAGATAATGATAAATTAAAAGCTTGTAATGAAGAATTTTATTTACCTAGACCCTCTTATACAATAGATACTTTAATGTATTTACAAGAAAAATATCCCAGCTATGAATTTAGTTTAATAATGGGATCAGATAATTTATTAAACTTACATAAATGGAAAAATTACGAATTAATTTTACAACGTTATCCAATTTATATATATAAAAGAAATGTAAGTGAAGTGAATACTATTTCTCTAAATGGAAATATTCAGTATTTAGAAGTTCCTTTATTAGATATATCATCAACTTATATTAGACAATGTATACAAAGTAAAAAATCGATAAAATATTTAGTTACTCCTACTGTAGAAAAATATATATTAGATTATAATTTATTTAAAAATAATTCAATAAAATAATTTCTCAACATAGCTAAACCTAAACATTTTTTAGTGCTAATAATCAATTATTTACAACTAACAATTACATATAAAATAATGTGGATTAATACGTACATAACATGTGCATCATTTAAAATAAAGAACTTAGACACATTAAATCTAACTTACTAGTAAACTACTGACATTAAAAAATAGATACTGCACATTAAAATAATAAAAAATATATACATATATTTATGTTAATACAATATAAACAAGAAGTGTATAAAATATATAATATAAATAAAAATCAATAACTTAGTAATATTTTAGAAGGTGGATAAACAATATAAAATGAGTATAATGATAAAAACAAATATTTTAAAAATAACTTACATACAAATTCACATCCTTAATAAATATATAATAATTATTTAATATTTTATATATAATTAAAACACCTAACAACCTAACCTAATTTATATTTTAAATGATCTTATCTTGCATCTCCATTCTAGGAATATTTTTTAATTCATTTCAAATGAAAACAGATACTATCATAAATACTTTTACATCATCGCAATTGACATACGAACGAGTACAAGTAGCTTATCAAGAAAAAGATACTTTACTTAAAAAAGTATTTATGGATAGTATTGGTATTTATCCACCCACACAAGTATTTTTTAGAGCTTTTAAAAATGAATCTATTTTTGAAGTTTGGGCTTTACATCCGGTAACTAATACTTTTCATTTTATAAAAAAATATGCTATTTGCAAGAAATCAGGAGTGATAGGTCCAAAACGTGAAGAGGGAGATAGACAAGTACCTGAAGGATTTTACACAATCAATGTTTATAATCCAGAAAGTAATTTTTTCTTATCACTTGGATTAAATTATCCAAATACTTCTGATTCTATTCGCACAACAAATAAAGAAGCACCAGGTGGTGATATTTATATACACGGTGATTGTTTAAGTATAGGTTGTTTACCACTAACAGATGAATATATTAAAGAAGTTTATTTAATTGCAATGTATGCTCATAGTGCGGGGCAAGAAAATATACCTGTACATATTTTTCCATTTAATTATGCTAAACCGATATATGATAAATTATTAGCGAATTATTCAAATCTAGTACTAAAAACATTTTGGTATAATTTGAAAGAAGGATTTGATTATTTTCAAAAAAATAAAATACTACCACAAGTAACAGTGTTGCCAGATGGAACCTATCAATTCAATTAATTAATAACTCAAAAAATTTAAAAAATGACATCAAAAGAAAATTCATTAAACTGGTTTGAAATTTCAGTAACAGATATTAAAAGAGCTAAAAAATTTTACGAAACGATATTTGAAATTGAAATGTATGAAATGAATATGATGGATTCATTAATGGCCTTTTTTCCAGCGGAACCAGGCAATGGAAAAGCGTCAGGAGCTTTAGTTCAAAGCAATCTGCATACACCAAGTGTAGCAGGCGCAAAAATTTATTTAAATGCTAATCCAGATTTAGCTCCAGTATTAGCACGAGTAGAATCAGCAGGAGGTAGTATAACCATTCCTAAAAGCGGAATCAATGGAGGTGAATTTGGATATATGGCTTTTATTATAGATAGCGAAGGAAATGAAGTAGCATTACATTCAAATAAATAAATTTCCTACTAATTATCCTTATCTATAGCCCACCAAGAACCGAATGGAGTTTCCATAGCGCGATATGATTCTTCTTTTTCTAAATTTAAAATATTAGGTTTTCTAGTATGTTCCAGCATACATACATCAAATATTTCATCTACTGAATTTAAATATTCAATTTTTCCTATAATATTTCCTGTATCAATATCAATCACTACAATACCTGCAGTATTTGCAAAACCATTATGAGCAAGTGATGCAAAAGAACTTGAACTTTCTCTAAGTTTAGATAAGCCAATAAATGCATAGTTTTTATAAAAACTCATCCCTCGTACAAATGAATTACCTTGATATAAAATATCATAACTTTCATTATTATTAGAAGATTTACACAAAGACCCATTACCTGATTGTAAAAAATACAATTGATTATTATGCATACGAGGTGAATGAGGCATTGATAATTTATCATGCACTATTTCATGTGTTTTATAATCGATAATGATGCCGCTTTCTTTGATATTTTTTCGCCAACTTTGAGCTGTATTACCCGCATTAAAAGCACTTACATAGTTGATTTCATTTTTATGACAAGCGATTCCATTTAAATGACAACGATCTTCAGGTGCTATTCGATCAATAAATGAAGGCATCCAAATAGGCTCAAAATTATAATCGCTATTTATTTTTACTATACATGAAAAAAGGGTATTCACAGCCACTAAATCTTCGTGTATAAAACTTAAATCATGAATATCTGCAGGGCCTGTAATATATTGCACTCTTGGCACATACATCGCATCATAGGCGGTTCTTTGTTGAGGATTATAGCCATTATTTAACTCAGGCACATTTTTAAAAACTAAAATATTATTTAGGGTGGCTATAGCAATCTTTTTTTTACTTTCATGAATTGCAATTCCCATTGGCTTTTTAAAATTACGAGGCAATTGCACTAATTGACCATTCTCATCAGCACTTAGTAAAATTATTTTTCCAGCTTGATATGTAGATAAACCAATACTAATTTTTAAATCATATAAAAGTTGAATAACTTCTTGATTAGCTCTACATGCAAATGCGGGAAGATTGGTTTGTGACATATTTTATACTTTGTTTAAATACATAACGATAATTCTATAAAAGCGTTTCTTTAGAAGTTAAAATTAATCAAATTAAAATAGCAACACACTAGTATAATTAAAAGCATTGGCTTAAATACCTTCAATTATTATTAGTAGATTTGTTGAAGCAATTATTTACTCAAACGATGCTACTAGATACATTTCAACGAACACACGATTACTTGCGTATATCTCTTATAGATAATTGTAATTTTCGTTGTACGTATTGTATGCCCCATGAAGATATTTCATTTTTACCTCATTCACAATTAATGCAAGTAGATGAAATTTATGAAATTGCTAAAACCTTTGTTTCATTAGGGGTTACCAAAATTCGATTAACAGGAGGTGAACCATTAGTTAGAAAAGAATTTGCGCAAATCTGCGAAAAACTAGCTAGCCTGCCCGTAGAACTCACTCTTACTTCTAATGGAGTATTGGTGCATAAACATATTGATACCTTTCGTGCAGCAGGCATCCGTTCTATAAACGTAAGTATTGATACCTTACAAAAAGAAAAATTTTTACAAATCAGTAAGCGCGATGCATTTGATCAAGTATGGAAAAATATAGTAAGCTTAGTAGAACATCAATTTAGTGTGAAATTAAATGTGGTAGTGATGAAAGGAATCAATGACGACGAAGTGATAGATTTTGTAAGACTTAGTGAGAAACTACCTGTACATATTCGATTTATTGAATTTATGCCATTTGATAAAAATGCGTGGCATAAAGACAAAGTAATACGCAGTAATGATTTGATACAAGAATTAGAACAACATTTTTCATTTATAAAACTAAAAGATGAAAAACACGCAACAGCTAAGAAATATAAGCTATTGCGAGGAATAGGTTCTTTTGCTTTTATAACTACTATGAGCCAACTTTTTTGTAGCGATTGTAATCGAATGCGTTTAACAGCTGATGGGAAAATGAAAAACTGCTTATTTGGTAAAGATGAACTCGACTTACTTCAAGCATATAGAAAAGGCGAAGATATCACAGCCATCATTAAACTATCGGTTTTAGCTAAACATGAAAAAATGGGTGGTCAATTTAAAGAGATATCTACTGATACAGACGCCAGTAGTATCATTAATAGAAGCATGATTAAAATAGGAGGATAAATGCATTTCATTGAGGTAGAAAAAGCACAAGCATTAATCGTCGAACATATAGTTCGCGGACCAGCCCATCAAGTAAATTTATTAGAGGCTTTAAATAGTTATACGGCAGAGACAATAATTGCGCCCCTAGATATGCCTAATTTTGATAATGCTGCCATGGATGGCTATTGCTTTGCTTTTAGCGATTATGTTGAAGGAATGGACTTACAAGTACGTTATACGATACAAGCAGGAGATACGAGTCAAATTCGATTACAGAAAGGAGAAGCTGCACGCATTTTTACAGGGGCAGCAATTCCTGTAGGAGCTGATACTGTTGAGATGCAAGAAAAAGTAAGCGAACAGGAACAAAAAATCAGTATTCAAAATGCTGCGATTCAAGCAGGTCAACATATTCGTTTACAAGCATCACAAACTAAAAAAGGCGATATTCTGATTCAAAAAAACTCCTTTATAAACGCAGGCGTAATAGGCTTTTTAGCGGCTTTTGGTATAGATAAAATACAAGTATATAAAAAACCTAAAATAGGTATTTTAGTCACAGGTAACGAATTAATCAGTACTAATGAGATGCCACAAAAAGGACAAATATACGAGAGCAATTCCACGAGTTTATTAGCATTATTGCATGAAATAAAGTTATTTGACAACAAAGTTGTTTTAGTAAAAGACGATTTAGTTGAAATATCAAAACAAATGGATCGATTATTACAAGAGGTAGATATACTTCTTATAAGTGGCGGTATTTCAGTGGGCGACTATGATTTTGTAAAAGAAGCGATGAAAAAAAATGAAGTTCAAGAAGTGTTTTATAAAATCAAACAAAAGCCCGGCAAACCAATATTTTTTGGCATAAAAGAGAATAAACGTATTTTCGCTTTACCTGGCAATCCAGCCTCTACATATACTTGTTTTCATCAATATGTAAAACCTTTATTATTGGCGTATGTAGGAAAAGATAATATTTTTAGGGATAGTATGATGGCTATTATAACACATGATTATTCTAAAAAAGCAGGACTAACACATTTTCTTAAAGCCTATACTGATTCTGGCAATGTGCAGCTTGAAAACGGACAAGAATCATATAAAATGCAAGCCTTTTCTACAGCCAATTGTTTGGTAGAATTGACAGCTGATTTAAGTGAAATAAAAGCAGGAACCGCTGTAAAAATTATTTTAATATAATTACATGAGTATTGCACTTTGGATCGGATTTTATATGTTACTTTTTTTAGTAGCTTTTCTATATGCCTCTGTTGGTCATGGAGGAGCCAGTGGCTATATAGCATTAATGACCTTATTTAATTTCGTACCCGAAGAGATTAAAATTATTGCATTAGGTTTAAATATTTTAGTATCAGGCATAGCTTTTATTCAATATTACAGCGTAGAAAAAATAAATTATACATTAGCCATACCCTTGTTGATTAGCTCTATTCCATTAGCTTTTATTGGAGGAGGAATGAAAATAGATACGTCGATATACAAAATAATTTTAGCTATTATATTGGTGATACCTATTATTCGTTTGACAGGTATTTTCCAGGAAAAAGAAAAACAAATTCAAACACCCTCCATTTTTATACTCGTTATTATAGGCGCAGTTATAGGCTTTTTATCAGGATTAATAGGTATTGGAGGAGGTATTTTATTAACACCACTACTGATTTATTTTTCTTGGAGTTCGATGAAACAAGCCTCTTTATTAAGTGCATTATTTATTTTTTTAAATTCCATAGCAGGACTTATTGCTAAAAAAAGCATCCCTTCAACATCTGAAACCACCTTTTTCATTATGGCTGGAATAGTAGTAATAGCAGGATTTTTAGGAGCTTATTTAGGAGCAAAAATTTTCAAATCAATTGTATTAAAAAGAATTTTGGCAAGTGTTTTAATCATTGCGGTCATTAAATTAATCAGCACCTTATGAAAGCCTATATATTAGCTGGCGGCAATAGCAGTAGAATGGGAGAAGACAAAGGCCTGAAATTATTAGCAGGTCGTCCTATGATTTCGTATGTGATTGATATTATTGCTTCATCATTCAAAGAAATATATATTTTAAGCAATCAATCGTCTTATCAACAATTTCAATTACCTGTCATAGCCGACGAAATAAAAAATCTCGGTCCCTTAGGTGCATTATATACAGCATATAAACATGCATCAGAGGAAGAAGCACTCTTTATTTGCTCGTGCGATATGCCTTTGATACATAAAGAAGCCATACAATATCTACAACAACATTATCGTACTAAAAACATAATTGCCTCCTATGAGGCACAAGTTCATCCACTATTTGGGATTTATCAATTATCACATAGATTGTTGCTTGAAAAAAAAATTCAACAACAACAATTAAAAATGATGTCTTTTGTAGAAGAGACAGATACGATGATACTACCCTTCGAAAAAAAGTTTAATTTTAATCCTTTTCAAAATGTGAATACTCCCGCAGATTTTGAACAGATACAAAAACGGATACAGCAATGAAGATAAAATGTTTTGGACCACTTAGCGATATAATTGCAACAGAAATCGATATAAAAATTTCTGCAGAAACAGTCGCTTCGTTAATTGAAATATTAGAAACACAATATCCTTTATTGAAAGGGAAAACCTTTTCGGTAGCCGTAAATCATAAATTAGTTGACAAGGATTTTGCTATTCAAGAATCAGACGAAATCGCTTTATTAGCACCATTTTCAGGAGGATAAAAATGGATACAACAAGATATCAAAGACAAATACAATTGGCCCATTTTGGCATCGAAGCACAAGAAAAGCTTTCGAATGCAAAAGTATTGGTAATAGGTGCAGGAGGTTTAGGTTGTCCGGTATTGATCCAATTAGCTATAGCAGGAGTAGGGTGTATAGGGATTATAGATAAAGATGTAATAGAATATCACAATTTACACCGACAATTTTTGTATGATGAATCGGATGTTGGAAAATTGAAAACAGAAGTAGCTCGAGCAAAATTGAAACAAGCAAATAGTGAAATAGATATTCATGTTTATAATCTATATCTCCATAATAAAAACACTATTGATATTTTACAATCATACGATTTAATTATCGATTGCTGTGATAATTTTGAAACCCGATATATGCTGAATGATGCTTGTATATTGTTAGACAAACCATTTATATATGGCTCTATTTCGGCCTATCAAGGACAAGTTTCGATTTGTAATGTAGCTATACAAAATACGCGTAGTGTAAGCTATAGAGACTTTTTTCCACAAATGCCAAAAGCAGATGAAATTCCCAGTTGCAATGAACTAGGCACATTGGGAGTGCTCTGTTCGATTATTGGTAATTATCAAGCGGCCGAAGCGATTAAATACATCACACAAATAGGCGATTTATTGACGAACAAACTGCTTAGTTATGATCTGTTGACGCATCAACAAACCATATATACACTTGCGAAAAAAAATGCAGTTACATCAATTCCATTGAATATAGATGCATTTGAATCATACGAATATCAATTAGTGAGTATAAATACTTCCACTAACATTGAAGAGATGACGGAATTAAAAAAACTAGTAGAGAATAAAAATGCAATCATCGTTGATGTAAGGCAATTTCATGAAAACCCACAGATAGAGGCTAAACAATATATACAAATTCCATTGAGTGAATTGGAAATGGAATCGGAACGATTAGAAAATATAGAAACCCTTATATTTGTTTGTCAGGGCGGAGTAAGAAGTATGCAAGCACAACTTTGGGCAAGCGAAAAATTCCCTACTAAAAAAACATATTATTTTTCAAAAGGTATCGAGAATATTAAGTTTTAATTATGCACAAAAAAAGAAACTCATTTATTGAAGGCCCTATCAGTCCAGCTTTTATTGCAGACGCCATTGCCAAGCATCAAAGCAAAACAGAGATAGGTGCGCATCATATTTTTTTAGGACAAGTACGTAAAGACACTATTCAAGATAGAGAGGTGCAAGCGATAGAATACACCACATACAAGGATTTGGCAGAAGATATTATCGCTGAAATTCGCGAAGCTATTTTTGCTAAATATGAAATTAACTGTATGCATATTCATCATAGCTTAGGCAAAATTGATGCAGGTGAAATTTGTTTTTTTGTATTCACTTCGTCGAAACACCGCAAAGCTACTATGGATGCTTGTGAAGAGTTAGTAGAGCGCATCAAAAAAGAAGTACCTATATGGGGCAAAGAATTATTTAATGAATCAAGCTATCAATGGAAAGAAAATAAATAAACTAGTATATGGTAAATATCACACATAAAAGTAATACTCTACGAAAAGCCATTGCGCAAGCGATAGTAAAGGTAAGTAGCGCAGCAACTATAGAAGCTATTCGCGAAGGAAAGGTACCTAAGGGAGATGTATTAGAAATGGCCAAAACAGCCGGCTTATTTGCTGCAAAACGCACCAGCGATATGATTCCTGATTGTCATCCAATACCCATTGAATATACATCGATACAATATGAAATCCAGGATTTAGAAATAAAAATTTTAGCAGAAATTCATACGATTTATAAAACAGGTGTTGAAGTAGAGGCTATGCATACCGCATCTGTAGTGGCACTTACCATGTATGATATGTTAAAACCGATTGATAAAAATATAGAGATACTACACATTAAATTGCTCGAAAAAAAAGGTGGAAAAAGCAATCAAGAAACCGATGCCTCCTCCTTGAAAGTAGCGGTAATTGTTTGTTCGGATAGTATATCAAAAGGAGAAAAAGAAGATCGATCTGGAAAAATTATTGTAGAAAAAATGCAGGCCTATCAAGCGCAAATGCACGATTATAGTATTATTCCAGATGATGTCGAACAAATACAATTCCATATAAAAAAACATGCATCAGCAGCATGTGATTTAATTATCATCACCGGAGGCACAGGCGTTTCGCCCAAAGACTTAACACCAGAAGCCGTTCGACCATTATTAGATAAAGAGATTCCAGGGATTAGCGAAGTGATTAGAAATTATGGACAACAGCGCACGCCATACTCGATGCTTTCGAGAAGTATAGCGGGTTTTATGGGTGAGACCTTAATACTTGCCTTACCAGGCTCTACTAGCGGGGCATCCGAATCAATAGATGCCGTTTTTCCAGCTATTTTTCATTTATTCAAAGTGCGTAATTATTTTAGACACTAGCAGGGAGCACTTACTTTATGACTACTAAATAAAAAAACAAATCATATATGATTCCGTTTTAAAAAATATTAATTTTGTTAGTACTTAAATTATTCCATTGAAACCAACAGATATAAAAAACCCAGAGTACTTCCACAAAGTGGTAGACTGTCAGCACGCCTGTCCGGCGCATACTCCCGTTCCTGAGTATATTCGTTTAATTGCACAAGAAAGATATACCGAAGCCTATATGATTAATTGGGATTCGAATGTATTTCCAGGGGTATTAGGCAGAACCTGCGATAGGCCTTGCGAACCAGCTTGTAGAAGAGGACGTGTAGAAGAAGAGCCTGTAGCTATTTGTCGTTTAAAACGTGTAGCTGCTGATAATAAGGGCGATGTAAAAAAACATATGCCACAAGGTCCATTTCCGCCGAATGGTAAAAAAATCGCTCTGATAGGCGGAGGCCCTGCGTCATTAACCGTAGCGCGCGATTTAGCACCTCTAGGATATGAAATTCATTTATATGATGAGCAAAAATTAGGTGGAGGATTTATGCGTAGCCAAATTCCTGCATTCCGTTTGCCAGAAAGCGTTTTAAACGAAGAAGTAAATTTCATTTTAGATTTAGGAATACATACACAGTTTAATACTTATGTAAAAAGTTTAAAAGAAATTTTAGACAAAAAATATGATTCGGTATTTATTGGTACAGGGGCTCCTAAAGGCAGGGATTTAGAGATACCCGGCCGACAAGAAGCAGCTGCCAATATTCATATTGGAATTAATTGGTTGAGTAGTGTTGCCTTTGAACATACCGATAAAATAGGTAAAAAAGTTATTGTATTAGGAGGAGGAAATACTGCCATGGACTGTTGTAGAACGGCACGTAGATTAGGAGGGGAACAAGTAAAAGTAGTCGTACGAAGTCCTTTTGCAGAAATGAAAGCTTCGCCGTGGGAAAAAGAAGATGCAATTCATGAAGATATTCCCATCATAGATAATCATGTTCCTAAAGCATTTGTAGTAGAGAACGGAAAGTTAACAGGAATGCAATTTGAAAAAGTGCATGCTTTAGTTGATGAAAACGGTAAAAGAAAATTAGTACCAACAGGTGAAGCGCTTGTATTTATTGAAGCAGATGATGTATTGGTAGCTATAGGTCAAGAAAATAGTTTCCCTTGGATAGAAAGAGATTTAGGATTGGAGTTTGATCAATGGGGATTACCCAAAGTGGATGATGTGACGTATGTATCGACTATACCAAATGTATTTTTTGGAGGTGATGCAGCATTTGGTCCTAAGAATGTGATTACGGCTGTAGCACAAGGACATCAAGCGGCTATATCCATAGATTTATTTTGTAAAAAAGAAGATTTACATAATAGACCAGCCCCATATGTGAATTTAATTAGTCAGAAAATGGGTATTCATGAGTGGGCTTATGATAGTGAAGTAACAATAGATAATAGATATATTGTACCTCAAGCAGAAAAAAAATTAACGTTATCTGATCGTAAAAAAGAAGTTGAGTTGGGTTATGATGGACTCACTGGATTTAAGGAAGCAGAGCGTTGTTTGAATTGTGATGTGCAAACTATTTTTACGGAAAGTAAATGTATAGAATGTGATGCGTGTGTAGATATTTGCCCTACTTCATGTATTACTTTTACAGAGAATGTAGAAAGTGAAACCGATTTACGAGCACGTTTAAAAGTCCCTGCAACAAATCTAACGCAAGATTTATATGTATCAGATGTTTTAGCAACCAAACGAGTGATGGTAAAAGATGAAGATGTTTGCTTACATTGTGGCTTATGTGCCGAACGCTGCCCTACTGCGGCTTGGGATATGCAAAAATTCTTTTATAATACGACTAAAGCAGGAAAAGTATGTCAGTAACAACAACTAAAGTAAACGATTTTGTAGTACGTTTTGCCAATGTAAATGGAACGGGTTCTGCAAGTGCCAACTTCTTATTTACTAAGGCAATATTTAGAATGGGTGTTTTCGTTACACCTAAAAATATTTTCCCCTCTAATATTCAAGGCCTTCCTACCTGGTATGAAGTGCGAGTGAGCGAAAAAGGATATTTAGGAAGAAGAGAAGGAATTGATTTGGTAGTGGCAGTTAATCCTCAGAGCTATGCAGAAGATGTAGCTAGTGTAAGACCAGGAGGTTATTTTTTATATGATAGTACCAAAAAATTACATCCCGAATATATTCGTGAAGACATTAATTATATTGCTATTCCATTAATGGAAATGTGCAATGCCGAATATACTGATGCACGTCAACGTCAATTATTTAAAAACATTATTTATGTAGGTGCCTTATCAGCTCTATTTGATATAGAATTTAAAGTATTAGAAGATTTATTAGCCGACCAATTTAGAGGCAAAGAGAAATTAATTCCATTAAATGTGAGAGCATTACAAATGGGGGTTAATTATATCAAAGAAAACTATAAATATCCATTAGAGATGCGCGTGGAAAGACGCAATCTAATTGGCGATTCTATCATGATGGATGGTAATTCGGCTTGTGGACTAGGAGCTGTTTATGCTGGAGTAACGGTTGTTGCTTGGTATCCAATTACACCTTCTACTTCTGTAGTAGAGGCCTATATGGATTATGCAAAACAATATCGAGTAGATAAAGAAACAGGAAAAAATAATTATGCAATTGTTCAAGCAGAAGACGAATTGGCCGCAATAGGCATGGTGATTGGAGCAAACTGGAATGGTGCACGTTCATTTACATCTACTAGTGGCCCTGGATTATCATTGATGAATGAGTTTTTGGGATTAGCTTATTTCTCAGAAGTACCAGCTGTATTGATAGACGTACAACGTACAGGCCCATCTACAGGAATGCCTACACGTACACAACAATCAGATTTATTATTAGGAGCATACGCTTCACATGGAGATACAAAACATGTTTTATTGTTTCCATCTACTCCTAAAGAATGTTTCGATTTAACGATTGAATCATTTGATTTAGCAGAGCATTTACAAACGCCAGTGATCATGATGACAGATTTAGATTTAGGAATGAACGATCATATTTCTGCACCACTCAAATGGGACGATTCGCGCGAATACAATAGAGGCAAGGTATTAAGTGCAACAGATCTTGAAAAGATTGAACGTTTTGGAAGATATAAAGATGTAGATGATGACGGTATTCCTTATAGAACTTTACCAGGTACTCATCCAACAAAAGGTTCTTATTTTACCAGAGGAAGTTCACACGATGAATATGCTGCCTATACAGAAAATTCAGGAGTATATAAAAAAGGAATGGATCGATTGATAAAAAAATGGAACACGGCTAAAGAATTAGTACCAGCACCACATTTCTATCAAGACAGCAATCAATCATCAATGGGAGTTATCTTTTTTGGCACTTCCACTTATTCAGCAGAAGAGGCATTAGATTTATTGAAAGAAGATGGGATTGTTTTAGATGCTATGCGTTTAAAAGCATTTCCTTTCAGTAAGAAAGTAGAAGAATTTATACACTCCCACGATAAAATATTTATCATCGAGCAAAACAGAGACGCACAATTAAAAAGTTTATTTATGATAGAATTGGATGTAAATCCGAACAAAATTATTTCGGTATTAAATTTTGATGGCTTACCTATCACAGCAGATAATATCATGAAACAAATTTCAAAAGCATTAGCTCACCAAACTATTTAAAAGAAATTCATATGACATATATACGACCAAAATTTCGCCATCCAGGTTTACCTAAAAACAAATTAGGATACACGATTAATTATTATGAAGGTGCGCTATCTACACTCTGTGCTGGATGTGGACATGACTCAATCAGCGCAGGTATTGTACAAGCATGTTATGAAATGAATATTGAGCCACATCGATTAGCGAAGATGTCGGGCATTGGTTGTTCTTCTAAAACACCTGCTTATTTTTTAAGTAATTCGCATGGATTTAATTCAGTGCACGGAAGAATGCCTTCTGTAGCTACAGGAGCCAATTTAGGTAATCGCGATTTAATTTATTTAGGTGTATCAGGAGATGGAGATACTGCTTCGATTGGTATGGGACAATTTGTACATGTGATTCGAAGAAATTTAAATATGGTGTATATAGTGATGAATAATGGTTGTTATGGTTTAACAAAAGGTCAAGATTCCGCTACAGCAGATGCCGGTTCAAAAAATAAATCGGGAAATATCAATTTATTTGAGTCCATCGATTTAGCAAGTTTATCCTTAGAGCTTGGAGCAACCTTCGTGGCTCAAAGTTTTTCAGGTGATAAAACACAATTAATTCCACTGATTAAAGCGGCGATGAAACATCCAGGTTTCGCCTTAATTAATGTAATTTCTCCTTGCGTCACTTTCAATAATAATGTGGGCTCTACGAAATCATATGATTTTGTTCGTGAACATATAGAAGCCACCTCTACCCTAGATTTTGTTCCAGAAATGGAAGAAATTACCACCAGCTATACAGAAGGTAGTTCACAACAAGTGAAGCTACATGATGGTTCTGCAATAAATTTACATAAGCTCTCTTCAGCATGGGATCCGATGGATAGACAATCGGCGATGAATGCCATGATGAACGCTAAACATAATGGAGAAATTTTAACGGGTTTAATTTATATCGATCCTGAAACAAAAGACTTGCATGATTTAATTCAGACGACAGAAACTCCTTTGAATGCTTTAGGGAAAAAAGAATTATGTCCAGGCGCTGCCTCACTGGAAGAGATTAATGCAGATTTGCGATAAGTCGAACAGATGATAAAAAAACATATTTTGCTTTTGCAACTCAGTTGCATTTTGTTGCTAACAATGAATTTGAAGGCACAAGAGACGATACAAACATCAGACTCTATTTCGTTATTAGCATGGAATATGTATTTATTACCGGCGATTGCTCCAGTACCTCATCGTATACCACGTGCTTTAAAAATCGTAGAAGCATTAAATCAATCAGAGCATACAATATTATGTTTACAAGAAGCCTTTCATCACAAGGCTGTTGCTGAAATCAAAAAAGGATTAGCTACAAAATATCCGTATCAATATGGTCCATTTTTCGAAGCCAAAGGCGCATTTGCCGCTAGTAGTGGATTATTAATATGTAGCAAGATTCCTTTGCAAATCGTAGATTCTATTTTATATAAAGAGGCCATAGGAATAGATGCTAAAGCAAATAAAGGAGCTATTTTGATGGAAGCGAATATTGCAGAGAAAAAATTTCAAGTGATATTGACACATATGCAATCAGGCAAATACAATGAAGTACGTAGAAAACAATTTGAACAAATTCGTAGCGAATTAATAGATAAATACAGTAAAGAGAACGTGCCTTTATTTGTTTGTGGCGATTTGAATACGGAACGAAACAATCAGGTAGAATATGATTTTACGCTTTCGAAATTGCAAGTGAGTGATGGAGAGATAAGCGGCTTACAAAAAGAATCGTATGACGGTACGACTAATAAATTAGCTCAAAAAGTTTGGAAAAAAGCAAGTACGAATTTAGATTATGTATTATTGAAAAAAAATAATGCAAACATTGAAATCAACCACAGACAAGTAAAAACATACAGAGGAGCATGGAGTAAAAAAAACCATGATTTATCCGATCACTATGGAGTAGAATGTGTGTTTAAATTGAAATAATAATTAAAAAACACTAGTACTCTCTACAAAGCTAGCCGTGCGGATATCTGTTGAATCAGATTTTAAAAAGTAGATAGGAAATTCATCGCCCACTTTATATTTTTCATAATCGCTATTACTTACAGAAATATCTTTTTTGACGAAGTGAATATTTTTAAAACTGATTTGGTTAAATACTTTATCTAGTAATTCATCGCCACTTAATTTATAATTACCCAAGGTATCTTCGGTAATAGAATGTTTTTGACGCGTGCTATAATACAACGTAAACATTTTATCATAGTTGATAATTGTTCTTCCTTTGCTATTGGTGCTCCGTACCTCTTTCACATATTTATAAATAATAGACGCATTTGTTTTTACGCCTTCTCGTTTAAATTTTATTCGTTCGTATTTAATGGCAAATAAAATCCCTATGAATAAGAGGATAAAAAAAGCCAGCACGCCTAGAATGGTATAGATGTTTTTTTTAGTTAGTTCCATTTATAAAATAAAGAATTACTTTCAATATAAGCAGCGCTTTTCGCTTGTGCAGGCATATTTTTTAAATAATAGATTTGAATAGAATCGGTAGTATTATATTGTAGATTTTCTTCGTAAGTCACTTTTACATAAGCATCTTGAAGGTACGATGGTGTTTGGTTTTTAACCTCATAACGAACCAACAAATAATAATCTATTTGTAATTGTTGATGACCGTTAGAGCGAGTATAATATTTGCGTGTCGTTTTATCGATAACTAATGCATTCGATTTTATACCTTCATTTCTATACTTTTTTTATCGTTAGATGTTTGCCAAAATATAGTTATAGCAGCTGCAACAATAATAAATACTGCACTGATGAGAATATATTTAGTAGAATTTTTCAATCACATAAAATTAATGAAAAAAAAGACAGACACAATAAATGTTAAATAAAAGTAGTTATCATACTAAACCCAATATTATATATGAACCAGGACTACTTCACTAATTCTCTTGACGATGAAAACCCAAATCAGGCAAGTATGGATGTGCAGTATATTTCTGTTTATATACCATGCTGCAACAGCACAAGAATCTACACCTAGTAGTGCAGAAAACTTTTACGAAAAACAAGGCGGTAATTTTTCACTCGGCATGCGCAATACTATTAGTTTTTTTAATGATGGTGACCCCAAAGGCATTGGTACGGGTATAGGCGGACATTTTCGATTACAAGTTGCGAATAGAGTGAACACCGAATGGTATGCCGATATTTTTACCAGTAGTATTAAAAAAATAGCACACCGTAACGACTATCATATTGGATGGAGTGTGATGTATTATATCATTGATCCACGAGGCTTTGAAAGAAAACTCACTCCTTATGTTTTAGCAGGACATTGTTTTGATATTACAAGTATTAAAATAAATGGAGTGAATGGTTCTACAGGTAGCCGCTTTAGTTCAATGGTACAATGTGGTATAGGCACACATTATAATATCACACCTAAAGTAGATTTGTCTTTCACGGCGCAATATGGATTTCATCTCGGAAAAGAATTAGATCTAGAAGAAGAAGAAGGTGTTTACAAAATTGTTACTCAAAAAAATGCGGGATGGCAAGGACATTTGATGATAAGCATTAGTGTTAATTATAAAATTGTAAAATTATGGAAGCGAAAAATATAATAGCAGCATTATCTGCGTTAATAAAAAAACAAAACCAAATCATAATTTGTTTGCTAGCGATATTGTTAAACACCAATACTCAAGCCTATTCACAGCGTATATGGAAAGAACGTAAAGGATGTTTTAGGGGACAAGGTAATTTAGGAGCAGGCTATTTATTCAAACAAAAACAGGTAGCGGGATATTTGAATGGGGAGATGGAATTATTTTTAGACAATTCATTTTCATTCACGGGCTCACTTAGTTATTCTTTTTTAATGCTGAAAAAAAACCAAGTAGGGATTCAAAAAAACCATGCGGTATATGCAGGAGCGAATTATCATTTTTTAAAACCAGGAAAGATTGATCCATATATAGGACTCACGCCCGGCATAGGATTGGTGAAAGTGGCCTATAGACAAGGAGAACAAATCCGATCAACACCCTATTCGGTAGTGCCGTTAATTTCGGCACAAGTTGGATGTAATTTTTATATCTGTTCTTTTTTAAACTTTTTTGTTAAAGTGCAAGGAATCAGCGGACAAGTATTTAGCATATTACCAGAAGCACAGCGATTAGACGAATTAAAATGTATGGGAGGGATGGGCATTCACTTTCGAGTATGGAGACCACAACATCCAATAGATCTTTTATAAACCTTAATAAAGCCATATTAATAGGGCTTTCTATTTGAATAAATAGGAGGCCTTTTTTATTCAATATCTTTTGTGATAGAAGCCTTATCTATATATAAGCGTACTACCCAAATAGTTGATTTATTCGGATTGGTTTCAACGTTAGTCAGGATACCACTACACTGAATTAATTCGTTTTCTTTAAATTCGGAAAGATTTATTTTATCAGTAATAGCACATTTTTCGAAACAAAAAATACTCGTCCCTTGATTATTACAAGCACTGGTAAATGCCTCATTGATCGTATCGTTGCTTTTTAAAGAAGTATGTCCAAGTGGCGCCTCGTTTGAATAGGGATGATAAGCCATAATTAATTTTTGACCGATATAAGTATTTAGCAATTTTGTAATGGCAGGATAAGTCATTTTTTTTTCGCTCACCATGCCTGCAGCAGCAAAAATATTGATGTATATAATTCGTGCATGAAATTCGGAAGTATCGTTGGGAGCAGATTTTAATAATTTACTCGATTGCTCAAAAACACTTTTCCAATCTTCTTTTTCTAGAGAAGGAATTAGTTCCATAAATTGTTCAGCACTTAAGTATTGGGCTTTTGCATATACTATTGTCAAACAAAAAAATAGAGAGATAAGGAAATGTTTCATCATCGAAAAAGTTAGTGCGCTAAGTTAAGCTAAAAGCAAAATATTATTTTTTTTCAATGATTATTTTTTGAGAATAAACCTTCTCTTTTGTTTGAATGAGTAATGTATATATTCCATTAGGCAGCGGAGATACTTTTATGCTCGAATTGCTCACATTGCCCTCTAATTGTAGCTTTCCCACAATATCATAGAGTTGAAAATTTGTTTTCGAATCAAGAGATTGATTATCTTTTAAACTAATAAATAATTTATCAGTAGTAGGATTTGGATAAACCATTAAATCTGTATTCTTATTGATTGCCGCTACTTCATTTGAAGTATTAGAAATGCTATCGTTAGCATTGTATATGTTGGAAGCTTTATAATAAACTAAAAGTGCACTCTCATTTTGAGGTGCAGCAGCTCCCCAAGGAGTTACATTTATTACAGGCAAATTATTTCCGTTAGGAACACCCCCCACATCGGCTGTATGACGACCCACACATATAACTCCTTCAGCGGTTTTATAAATTCCATATAACTCGGTATTTGAACCACCTAATTGAGTAAGAGTGTCCCAAGCTCCCACCACCAATGAAGAATATTTAGGTTTATGAAAATTACTTTCATATACTCGTACAAAACTATTCCAACAACCTTGACCAGCAGAGTATGGAGATACATTTCGTTGGTATGCATTCGCTGTGGTCATCGTTCTTCTTCCAACACCTATAATGCATACATCACCATTACTACTAATTTTCATATTATTTTTTGTAATACGTGTTGTATTCACATTCGGCCAACCGGTATTTAAATCAGGCCAACCACTTAAATTAGGATCGGTATATGGAGTTCCTAATGACCCCGTCCCCTCTGCTAATTCAGCCACATAGGTACTATTCATTATGACACCATCAACTAGTTTTAATTTACCTAACCACGATTCATGAATATTTCCATTCGTGCCTGTAAATTGATTTTGAAATCCATAAGTTGTAGGGTTATACGTTAAAGTATTTCCCTCCCATAAATTTTCTGTATTATTACCATGAGCGCGAGCAGCCACTACCAAAAGATTATTTGTATAATCGATAGAAAGTGCATCTACATATTGATCGGGAATAGATTCAATTGTATCGCCAGCAGGAGTTATTTCGTGATATAATCTACTCCACCACAATAGTGTTCCAGTTGAATCAAAAGCAATAACAGCTGGTTCGAAATCAGGAGTACTGCCAGGATTAAAATAACTTTTAAAATTCATGCCTAAATACATATTGCCGTTTCGACGATCAACGGCAACGCAACTAGCACCCCATACCGGGCAACAAGATTCAGGAGAATAGCCATTATAACCAGGACTAGTTGCTGTTGGACTGTTAGGGTCACAAGGACTATTGAATAAAAAATCTGCTGGCCATTTCCCTTTTTTCCCACCTCCATTGCCATCGGGATAAACCGTATTAAAATCACCTAAGGTCCAAGAGCGCAATTCACATCTGCCCCCAATTTTAAATGCAATACCACTATAGTTGACAGAATCTATATTTCCAAGCGGATTGCTAGAAGCAGGAGTTCCTTTCCATTCAGTGCCATTTTTTAACCAATGGGTTCGCCAATTTGGAACAATCATACGAACGCCATTTTCATTTAATTTATACATCGCACTCCAATCGCTACCATGAGCGGCTCCACTCACATGATAGATTTGACCAGTGCTTGTCACATCCCAAGGATGCATTTCTTTGGCATACGATTCGGCCCAAACGATTTTGAACCAAAGCAATTGTGAAGGAATACCGCTGATAAAATTCTTATCTAATTTAGCAATGATATATCCTCCATCATTTGCATAGGTATCATTGGTATTACAACTAATAAATAAATCGCCTGTTGCTTGATAGGGCAGCGAATTAGTTTTCATAAATCGGATATCTTCTACAGCCCCTTGAGGAAAATGAACAACTTGTAGAATGCTTTGTAAATCTTTAGAAAGATGTAAAATAAATCCATATCGATTATTACCCAAACTATTAGGAATACTACCTGTATAGGTTAATTCAGTTTTGGGTACAGTAGTTGGTATCCAGTTTAAATCATCGGCATATCCACAAACTAAAAAAGTACCATCGGTAATTTGCAGTACATCATAAAATGTTTCTTTACCCGTATTGCCTGCATAAGTAACGATATTGCTTTGTGCATATAGTGTTGTATATAGAAAAAAAGTATGAAGGAGTAATAATATCTTTTTCATAAATTAATTTATATTTAAGTTTATTAAAGTTAGAATCATTTTATTATTAAATGATTCCTTATAAAAATCAAGTGAAACAATTAGGCAATTTCTTGAGCTTTATATTTCCCTTTGCTTTTGCGAATATTTACAGCTACTACTTTATACTCAGGGCATAATGCTTCACTATCAGCAACACTCGATGTTAAATCATTCATTTTAACATCCGGGAAATGGAAAGTAGAAGATAATATACCAGGTTTTACTTCATCCGTAATTTTTGCTTTCACATCAATTTTGCCACGTGGACTTGAAATACAAACCATATCTCCTTCTTCAATAAAATGTTTAGCAGCATCCTCAGGATGAATTAATAAAATATCATCTTTTAATATTTGTGCATTATTCGTTCTACGAGTCATCGTTCCACAATTATAATGCTCTAGCTCTCGGTTGGTAGTTAGGATATATGGAAATTCTTTTTCATTATTTGTTAATTCTACAGTTTGTTTCCAAGTTGCTTTTTCAAATTTCCCTTTCCCTCTTTTAAAGGTTTCGAGATGTAATATTTCAGTATCGCTTCCATCTGGCAATACAGGCCATTGTTTACCGTTTTCTCCTAATTCGTCCCATTTCACTCCAGCAAAGAAGGGAACTATTTGTGCAATTTCTTCTAGTATTGTTTTAGGATGATAAGGAGCTTGAGCATAGCCCATTTTATTCATTATATCAGCAATAATTTGACCATCTGGTTTAGTCCCTTCTATCGGTTCAACTACTTGATTGACTCTTTGGATACGACGTTCGCCATTCGTAAAAGTGCCGCTTTTTTCTAAGAATGAAGAAGCCGGTAAAACTACATGTGCCATCTTAGCGGTTTCAGTCATAAAGATTTCTTGAACAACTAATAAATCTAAACTGTTCATCGCTTTTTTTACATGGTTGGTATTTGGGTCGGTTTGAACATTGTCTTCTCCCATTAACCATAAAGCTTTTAGCTTACCGTCAATAGCGGCTTCATACATCTGAGGAATTTTCAAGCCTACATAATTTGGAAGAGTAGCATGATAAAAATCTTGATAGAGTTGATGATTTTTAGGATCCGTAACATCTAAATAGCCGGCCCCTTGATGTGGCTGACAACCCATATCTGCTGCACCTTGTACATTGTTTTGACCACGTAATGGATTTACGCCTACCCCTCTACGACCAATGTTTCCGGTAATCATAGCCAAGTCGGCAATTTGCATTACGGTGTAAGTTCCTTGTGAGTGCTCAGTTACACCTAGTCCATGGAAAGACATAGCATTAGGTGCGCTTGCATAAGCAATAGCTGCTTTACGTGCTAGTTCTTTATCTACGCCAGTTATAGCAGCAAGCTCATCTATATTAAAACTCATTATATGATTTTTAAAATCTTCATATCCTTCAGTTCTATTTTCAATAAAGTTATTATCTTCTAATTTTTCGCTAATGATATAATATAATAACATATTAAGCATTGCGACATTCGTACCCGGTTTTAATTGTAAATGATAGGTAGCATATCTAGCCAGTTCAGTTCGACGAGGATCTATAACAATACTAGTATTCAATCCTTTCATAGCAAATTGCTTCAATTTAGCTCCTGTTACTGGATGACCGCTAGTTGGATTGGCACCAATCACCATAATACAATTGGTAAATTTTAAATCGATGATCGAGTTGGTAGCAGCGCCCGTTCCAAAAGTACGTTGCATTCCTAATGCTGTAGGAGAATGACAAACCCTTGCACAACTATCGATATTATTGGTGCCGATTACTGCACGAATAAATTTTTGCATCAAATAATTTTCTTCATTCGTACATCTTGCAGAAGAAATACCAGCAATAGCATCTGCACCATGAGTGTTTTTGATACGAGTTAATTCATTTGCAATATACTCATAGGCTTCTTCCCAAGTAGCAGGTTCTAATTCACCGTTTTTACGAATTAATGGAGTTCGTAAACGATCTGCATGATTATAAAAAGAGAATGCATATCGACCTTTTAAACAAGTATGTCCACCGTTAGCTTCAGCAGTATAAGGAGCTTGTATAGACTTGATTTTTGAGCCTGAAACAGCTACTTCTAAATTACATCCCACCCCACAATAAGTACAAATAGTGCGTACTTTTTTATCAACGGCTACCGATTTAGATTCAAATATATCAGATATGGCTGATGTAGGACAAGCCTGTGCACAAGCACCACAACTTACACAATCAGAGTCATTAAAATTATCATTAAAGCTTTTGATGATATGGCTATCAAATCCACGTCCAGCCATATTCAAAACAAATTCGCCCTGAACTTCATCACAAGCGCGTACACATCTAAAACAATTAATACATTTTGAAAAATCGGAAGTCATGTATGGATGACTTAAATCTTTTTTTCGATCTAAATGATTTTTAACTTCAGGATATCGAACGTCACGAACACCTACTTTAGCAGCAACCGTTTGTAACTCACAATTATTATTTACTTCGCAAGTCAGGCAATCTAGTGGATGATCTGTCAAGACTAATTCAACAATGTTTTTACGTAATTTTTGTACTCGATCGCTATCTGGATAGATATATGAGCCAACAGTAATTGGTGTATGACAAGAAGCTTGTGTTTTTACAGGTCCATTTTCTACTAAGGCTACGTCTACACTACAAACCCGACAAGAACCAAATGGATCAAGATTAGGAGCATCACATAGAGTAGGTACAGCATCTTTACCAAAATTTCTTCTTAAAAAAGTAATGATGGTTTCTCCAGGATGTATGGGGTAAGCTACATTATTGATATATGCAATTGGCTGTTCCATGTATGATTTTTTAATAATTTTATTTTATAAAATAAGCTTGTAATTCTGGTTCGAAATAACGCAATGCATTTTTTACAGGCAACGGTAAACCTCCGCCTAGGGCGCATAGCGAGCCAATTTCAAGAGTATTAAGCAAGTCGTCAAACAATTGACGATCAATTTTATATTCGCTATTTTGTGCTTTATTTAAAAGTTCTGCTCCTCGAGTAGAGCCTAATCTACAAGGAAAACATTTACCACAGCTTTCGTGTGCTGTAAACGTAAAAAGATGTTCGATATATTTTATTATAGGAAAATCTTGAGGAATACAAACAACCGAAGCATGACCTAATAAGAAACCTTCTTTAGCGAAAGAATCGAAGTCAACCGTTAACACCTCGATTTTTTCTAACGGAACTAAGCCTCCTAGCGGTCCACCGATATGCATCGCTTTTATTGGCTTTTTAAAACCTTGTCCTAATTCATTTATGACATATGCAAGAGGAGTACCCATATCTACTTCATAAATGCCAGGGCGATTAAAATAACTATCTAGCGAAATTAATTTAGTACCAGAAGATTTTGCGGTACCAATACTTGCATATTTTTTACCCCCTTCTTTCATAATGAAAGGCAAATTAGCTAACGTTTCCACATTATTTACTACGGTAGGTTTATTGAATAAGCCTTGTTGAGTAGGATATGGAGGACGAACACGTACTTCGGGTCTTTGACCTTCAATAGAGGAGAGGAGAGCCGTTTCTTCTCCACAGATATAAGCTCCTTGAGCTTTGATTACTTTAAATTCAAAATCAAAACCCGAATTCAAAATATTTTTTCCAATCAGTTTTTCTTGTTTTAAAAATTCAATGGCCTCAGTAATAATCTCCACAGATTCGGGATATTCGCCTCGTATATAAACGACACCATAATTAGCACCAGCCATATAACCAGCCAGGATCATTCCCATCAATAAAGCATGAGGACGTTGCTCCATAATATATCTATCAGAATAAGCGCCTGGGTCGCCTTCATCGGCATTACACACAATAAAGCGTGTTTTATCTTTAGCGTTTTTGCAGGACTCTAATTTAAAGGCCATAGAAAAACCTGCACCACCACGTCCGCGTAGACCAGAGTCTTTTAATTCAGCTAATAATGATTCTGGAGATTTTTGTAAAGCGTTTTTAAGAATTGTATAATATTCAGGTATATTTCCATAGTCGGCACTTAAGATAGCAGTACCATAGGAGGCTACATGATAGGTTTCGTTGCTTTTAGTTTTTTCTTTTTTAATACTAGCAAGAGTATTTATATCAGTTCCTGAATAATTTTTTCCTTCACAGTGAAAAGCGCTGTTTTCGTGGCATCTACCTAAGCAACACATTTCACCAATTTCTGAAGCATCGAAATGTTGTAATAATTTTTGGTGAGTAGCATCTTGAGTGCCCGCAGTCATACAAGCACTTCCATTACATATATATACTTTTTTGCCTTGATTTTCAGGTTTCAAAAAATCATAAAAAGATACCGTACCATAAACAGTAGATTTACCAACTAAAAATTCATCACATAATTTTTCTAAGCTTTCTTTACTGGGTGTTCCAGTAGTATTGGCGGCAATTCCTAAGGCTTCAAATAAATTATTATCCAAGCCTTTTCTTCCCGATAAATCACTAATGTTTTTAGACATATTATTTTACATTTTAAATTCTAAAGTTTGTGTAAGCCTTTCGGGATGCGCATAGGCGGTAAGTTTTCCATTTCTACAAAAAGCTAAAAGGGTAATTCCTGCTTCTTGAGCATAGCTAACAGCTAATGAAGAAGGAGCAGAAACCGATGCCAGGAAAGGAATTTGAGCCACATGAGTTTTGTGTACAATTTCATAGGAGAGACGACCACTCACGGTTAGACAATAACATTGATCTAATCGTTTATCATTTAATAATCGACCAATTACTTTATCAACCGCATTATGTCGGCCGATATCTTCTTGCATACTTAATAAATTACCCACCATATCAAATGCACCTGCAGCATGTGTCCCTCCAGACTGTATAAATGTTTTTTGAATTCGTGCCACTTGCTCAAACATTTTTGAAACTTGTTGAGGAGCAAATTCTTTGTTTTTTTCAATGTGTTTTTGAAAAGGAGCATCCATGTTTGTTTTGCCACACATACCACAAGAGGAAGCAGACATTACGTTTCGAGTGCCTGCAAATTCTTTGAGCAACAGGGAGGAATCTACACAAACATTAACAGCATTGATAAATCCTTTTTCATCACGTGATAAAATTTCAATACTAGGATCTTGTTCAAGAGATTGATAAATAGATTCGGTAAATAAAAGACCTCTTGCTAATTCGAGTTCATTTCCAGGAGTTTGCATAGTAAGAGTAAATGGTTGATGATTAATAGCAATACTTAAACCTACCTCAATAGCGAGTATATCTTCTGTTTCAGAGAAGTTTTCGCCACTAAAAAACAAGGCAGTATGTTTTATTGTATTACTATTCATGATTAACTCAATCCGCTAATTTTTCCATTATTGTCTATATCCATATGTTCTGAGGCAGGTATAGCAGGTAAACCAGGCATACGCATCATATCACCAAGTATAGGAATAATAAAACCGGCACCAGCAGCAAATTCAAATTCACGTACATTAATAGTAAAACCTGTTGGTCGACCCACTACCGTTTCTTTATCAGATAAAGATTTTTGTGTTTTGGCCATACATACAGGAAATTTATCATAACCTAAGTTCTTAATCGTTTTTAATTGTGTACGAGCTTTAGAAGAATATTCAACACTTGCAGCACCATAAATCTCAGTAGCAATCGTATTGATTTTATCTTCTACCGAAATATTCCAATCATATAAAGGCTTAAATTTATTCGTTCCACTTTCAATCACCTCACAAACAGCTTGAGCTAATTCTTTCGTTCCTTCGCCACCTTTTGCAAAGCCATAAGAAACAACCGCTTTTACATTATGCTTGGCACATTGTTCTTGTACATATTTTATTTCTTCTTCCGTATCTGCAGGAAAATAATTAATCGCTACCACGGGTGTGATACCAAATTTTTTACAGTTTTCAATATGTTTTTCTAAATTTTGAAAACCTTTCGTAACGCGTTCCATACTAGGTGTATTGTACTCATCTTTTTTAGCACCCCCATGGTGACGTAAAGCACGAATGGTAGCAACAAGCACTATTGCTTTTGGAGCTAAACCTGCGTAACCACATTTGATATTCATAAATTTCTCTGCACCTAAATCCGCACCAAATCCTGCTTCTGTTACTACATAATCGCCTAAAGACAATCCCATTTTAGTAGCTAGTATAGTATTGGTTCCTTGAGCGATATTAGCAAAAGGACCGCCATGTAAAATAGCAGGGTTTCCCTCAAGAGTTTGAACAAGATTAGGTTTGATAGCATCTTTTAATAAAAGAGCCATTGCCCCTTGAGCTTTTAAATCGCGTGCAAAAATTGGTTTTTTATCAAAAGTAAAACCAATAAATATATTGCCTAAACGATTTTTTAAATCATCTATATTTTTACTCATACATAAAATAGCCATCACTTCAGATGCAGGAGTGATGTTAAATCCATCTTCTCGAGGAATGCCATTTGCAGTACCTCCAATACCTATAATAATTTGACGAAGGGATCGATCATTCATGTCCATTACTCTTTTCCAAGTAATAGTACGAGGGTCTATATTTAAATTATTTTCTTTATTCTGAAGATTATTATCAATCAATGCGGCTAATAAATTATTTGCTTTTTCAATGGCTGCGAAATCGCCTGTAAAATGTAAGTTAATGTCTTCCATTGGAATTACTTGTGAATAACCGCCTCCAGCTGCACCACCTTTGATACCAAACACAGGTCCTAGAGAGGGCTCTCTTAAAACTACGATGGATTTTTTCCCAATTTTATTTAAACCTTCGTTTAAGCCAATAGAAACGGTCGTTTTTCCTTCACCAGCCGGAGTTGGATTAACGGCTGAAACTAATATTAAATTTGATTTTTTGATTTTCTCCTCATCAATCAAATCAAGCGGCAACTTTGCTTTATGTTTTCCATAGTACTGTAAATCGTCTTCTTGGATATTAATTTTAGCAGCAATAGTTTTGATATGTTGAATAGCTGCATTTTGAGCAATTTCTAAATCGGAAGGAAATGTAGACATATATATTTTTGTTTTGGTTTATAATTCAAAAATACATAAAAACTAAAGGAATATACAAGGATAGAACGAATAAATAAATCTAGATTTTAATACTTAATCGCGATCTATTTTTATTAAATAAGATAGTTTATAGAAATTGAAAAGCAGTATAGGCGCAAAGCCTGATTCTAGGACTTTTCGGATAGGAGCTTGTAGGAAGAAAAAAAGGATTCGAAAGAATATGGATAAATGTATGCTTTTAATGAATGATTGCGTTTTTAATAAAGAAATATTTTCGATAAAGGAATTATCTTGTTGAAGCGATTGACAGATGAAGATTAAGTTTTGAATTCCTTTTTCTGTTTTGTCAATGAATATATTATTCATTTCTATATCTCCATTTAAAATTGGATTATCAATATGTACGATAGAAATATGATCTTTACTTAATTGATATCCAAATAATGTGTCTTCATGACCATAGTTAATAAGCAGTTCATTGAATGGAAATTGAATAAATATTTTTTTTTGTATTAAAAAATTATTGGTCATAAATGAACGATTAGGATATTGATTTCGCTCAAATACACTTTTACTTTCTTTGAATGTGCCGTATTTCCAGCTTAATGCTTGTTTTCTGGATGGGCAATGTGTAGGATAAATACGACCACCGCAAACTATTGCTACTTCGTTTTGTTTAATACATTGAATATAACGTTTTATAAAATCGGGATGAATAATAAGCGAATCACCATCTAGAAACAATAAATAATCGTATTGAATATATTTTAAAAACAGATTTCTAATTTTAGCCCTTCCAATATTTTCAGTTAGTTCTAAATAGGTATGTGAACCAATAACCTCTTTTATTTTTTCTTTATAAACAAGAGATGAAGCATCATCAATAATTATTAATTCTGTTTTTTCATCACAAGCAAGCATTTGTTTATGCAGTTCGTGGATTAATTCACTGGCATTAAAATTAAATATAGGAATACAAATCGAAAGCATATATCAATTATAAATCGGTTCTTTTTGTATGATCAAACTGCAAAATAAAATCACTTCCAAAAGCGGCAGCAGGTGTTATAAAACCTCGTGCACTTAGTTGGTCATTCATAATTTGTTGAGCAATAGCAACAGCTGTTTGTGCGGTAATCCAATATCCTTCGGGTAATTCGAGTAAGGCTTTCGTCTGTGTAAAAGCATTTGTAGCAATCCCTAATACATAAACTTTAGATTCTTTACGTATTTTTTCATCTGGACCAGCTTCTTTCTTTTTCACTCTACTAATTAAAAAGTTTTTAAGTAATCGCGATCCTAAAAGCCACTTCAAGTAATTACTTCGTTGCATGTTTTTTATTAACGAAGGAGGCAAAATATTATAGACAGAAATATTCGGAATACCAGTTGTATAAAAGGCAGTAGCAACATCTCCCCAAGGAATTTCTACACCCATTTTTTTGGTAAATCCAAAATCAAAAAGTTCAGTTTTGTCGCCAGATGGCGTTTCAATAATTTTACCATTTTCACGACGAGCCCCTCCTTTTTCTAAGTTTTCAATAATGGTGATAGAGGTGCCATGTGATAGCTTTCCTCCAACAGACATCAAAACTAATTTTAAATGGGTAGCATCAGGCATTTTTTCTTTTAAGTATAAGGCCATACTATCAGAAGGCACTACATCAAAACCAACCCCCGGCATGACGATACAATTTGCTTGTTTTGCCTTTTCATTCAATGCTTGTAGAGAGACAAAAACATCTATTTCGCCAGTGATATCTAAATAATGGGTTTGAGTATTGATACATGCTTGAGCCATCGGAAGTGCAGTATATTTAAAAGGTCCAGCACAATGCAATACGGTTTTAATCGTAGTTAACTTTTTTTCAATTTCAGTTGAGGAGCTTAAATCAAAAACCACATAAGGTAATTGCAAGGCTGTGGCAACTGCTTTTGTTTTTTCTAAATCTCTCCCCCCTAAAATAATATTTTTTATATTTTTTTCTACAGCCAATTTTGCTATTAGTTGACCGGTATACCCATAACAACCATAAATTAAAAGATGCTCTTTCATATCTTTCAAATATAGACATAATGTTTTATTGTATACCAATTATTCCTCTCCATAGAGGCGTATGCTGTTCAATTATTTTTTTTATTCAAGGAACAGATTCTTCTTCAACACCTCTTGATTGATCCCCTATTTTGTATAAAAACAAATACTTTTGCTAGAATTCAATAAACTTTATTCCACCTCTATTATGCAAAAATTTTGGCACCCACAAAAGAATAAAAAAGACTCTAGTTTAACTGTTTTAAAAAGCTTTATTCATTATTTAGAATTAAAAATTTCTAGGTATACAATAGAGAAAGAAGCACAAGCACATGAAGAGTTTCCAAAATTATCTATATCGGCATTGAGTAGTATTATACAAAAATGGGGTATAGAATCGGTGGCTATAAAATTAGAAACAGCACATTTATCTAAACTACCAAGTCCGTCTATACTTGTAATGAAAGAAGAAGATTTAGCGAAAAGTAAAGAGCGCTATCAATTTGTGATGTTTTATGAATTGCTAGAAAACGAAATAGAATATTTACATCCCCGAAGAGGATGGATCGTTGAGACCTTAGAGGAATTTAAAGCGAAATGGGAGGGTATTGCATTAGTTGTTACGTCAACCGAAAATGCCCTCGAAGAAAGCGACTTTGAAAAACAAGAAGAAGCGTATGAAGCCGAAAGAGCATCCTTGCCTGGAAATAAAATCGTGCGCATCATAGATGATTTTTTAAATAAAGAAGAATGCGATTATGTAATACAATTAGCAGAAGGACATTTTGGTAGAAGTAAAGTGCTTACAGATAGTGATACGGAACATTATTCGAGAACGAGTTACTCCGCTTCCTTGCGATATCCAGAGGATGCAATGTTAAATAGTATACGCGCAAAAGCAGCAAAATTGATTGGGATGCCTGAGCCAAATTTCGAATCTTTTCAGGTAGTTGCGTATGCCATTGGACAAGAATTTCAAAATCACTTTGATACATTTAGTGAAGATTTGCCAGTAGGGAAAGAACATTTGGCACGAGATGGTCAACGAAAATATACGATGTTAGTATATTTGAATGATAGCTTTGAAGGTGGAGCAACACATTTTCCAAACCTAGATAGAATAGTTTATCCTAAGCAAGGAAGAGTTTTAATTTTTGATAATTTAGATGAACAAGGGAAAGTAGTAGAAGCCTCATTACATGCAGGATTACCTGTTTTTAAAGGAAAAAAATATGCGATGAATATTTGGGTACGAACAGGAGCTTATGTTGGATAAAAAAATAATTAATTAAAAAAAGCGCAACCAAGTTGCGCTTTTTTTAATGCCAAAACAACCAAACATTACAGATGATTTTTAAACCATTCAATGGTTTTATCTCTTGCATTATCGAGGGTTTCACCACTCCACAAATGCCCTTTCTCTTTATAGGTAATCATTTGATGTGCTTCTCCTTCTTGCTGTAATGCAGAATAAAAACGAGTAACACTTACATAAGGAACAGCTATGTCGTTTGTGCCCTGAATGATTAATGTAGGAGGAATGCCTGCATGTATCTGATAGTATGGACTAGCCGCTTCATATAACAAGCTATCTTCTTTTGTTTTTAAATCGGCACCTACTAAGTTTTTCGCCACCATGGGTCCACCTGTAATTTTTAATTGATCTGCATCTAATAGATTTACTGGCCCAGCCCAAGAAACGACTGCTTTGATTTTATTATCCGCATTGGCGGTATAAGAAGTACATAAAGCTAAATGTGCTCCAGCGCTTTGACCAACTAATCCAAAACGATCTGTAGCCACTTGCCAATCGTCCGATTTAGAGGAAATAAAATCTAAAGCTAATCGAACATCTTGAACCATTTCGGCATAACGTACTTGAGTGATGCTTGAAGCAAAACGATAATTGATAGTTGCACATGCCACGCCTTGATTAGCAAATTGACTCATCTCCACATCATGCACATTTTTATCGCCAAATAACCACGCTCCTCCATGAATAAAAATGATTACTGGAGTATTAATATTTCGATTAGCAGGTAAGGTGATATTTAAACTGTGACGAGTTTTGGGACCATATTTAATTTCATATAATACCTGTTTTTTACTCGCCTCTAATTTTTTTTCTTGCAGGTCTTCTATTTTAGAACAAGCTATCAGACTGCAGCAGCATGCGATTAAAACGATATATGTTTTCATAATTGAGTTTTTTCTTTAAACGAAAACCCATTGAGAAATAGTATACTAAAAGATAGCGCATAAAAAAAGCCAGTAGAAATACTGGCTTATATTATAGTTGAATGATGCTATTATTTTAGATGTTTAATTATATAAGCTTTTTCGATATAACCAATATTATTCCACACTAAAGAATCTTTTTTATAAACTTGAAGAGTTGGTAAAGCATCAATTCCCAATTCTTTGGTTAAGTTAGGATTTTGATCTACATTGATTCTATAGACTACCACTTTTTTTTCCATCTCTTTAGAAATCTCTTCTAAATACGGTTTAATTTTTTTGCAAGGTCCACACCAGTCAGCATAAAAATCAACCAACACTAATTTATCGCTTTTAATCATTTTTTTAAATTCTTCTAAAGACATACCAGAGCTAGTTACAGCAGCTGTACTTTCAGTTGTTTCAGGTAAGTTAGCAGCACGCCATTTCATGATGCCCCCTTCTAATTCGTATACTTCTTTAAAACCTAATTCACGCATTTTAGCAGCAGCAGCAGCACTTCTACCACCACTTAAGCAATAAACGAATACAGGTTTATCTTTTGCTAACACAGCGATAGAACTTTCGAAGGCCGTTCCATTCCAATCGACATTTTTAGCATTCACTAAATGACCTTTTGAAAATTCATCAGGTGTACGAACGTCTAGAATTGGAGCAGCAGGAGTATCTTTTATTTTTTGTGCAAATTCAGTTGCGGCCAAACTGGTTTTAGTGTTTTGTGAGTTGCTGTTTTGACAACTATTGATTGTAAAAAACAAAATAGCCACAGCGATAATTAAATAGTTTTTCATATTAGTTTGAATGATTTTGAATAATTTTAGCTAATTCATGTGCAGGCAAAACACCCGATTCTCTCCATACAACTTTTCCTTTTTGAAAAAGAATTAATGTAGGCAACCCTCTTATTTGATAGGCACTAGCCACTTGAGGATTTTTATCTACATCCATTTTTAAAATAGTAGCGTTAGTACCAACTTTCGATTTTAATTCTTCTAAGATAGGTTTCATCATTTTACATGGTCCACACCATTCGGCATAAAAATCTACCAAAGTAGGAGTGTCTCTATTTATAATTTCGTTAAATGATTGTGCCATTTAAAATGTAATTGAAGTGTTCAAAGATACTTTAGATTTAATAGAATTCGATATCAAACAATGAATTTCTGCTTTCTCTAAAATTTTTTCTGCTTTATCTTTATCCGCAGCATCAGCGATTTGTAATTCGGCATATAATACAATTTCAGTCATGAGTAAAACGCCGTCACTCATTTCAAGTTTGCCATTTCCTTTGCAAGAAAAAGAGCTATAGTTTAATCTTGATTTTTCAGCAATAGATAAAAAGGTAGTCATATAACAACTTGCTACAGCCGCAGTAAGTAAGTGTTCTGGCGACCAAATGCCAGGCATACCCCCAGGAAACTGAGGAGGCGTGGCTACTTCAAAAGAATTATTGACATCTATTGAACGTAGTGTTCCTTTTCGTTGAGATTCCCATTTAATTTCAACAGGATAAAAATGAGGTTCCATATTTTATTTTATTTCTTCGTATGTAATATCTTCTGTAGATGCTTGCTGCTTATTGTTTTTATAGGTTGGAGCACAGCTGGTAGTTCCACAACATCCCGTATTTGTAAATGCCTGAAACAAAAAGAAAACGCCTAATAAACCCATCCACCAATCTTTTACTACCAGTGCTTGTGCTCCTATTAAAATGCCAAATAACAATCGTATCCAACGCATCAGATGCCAAGAAGAAAAATAACTTTTTAGCACTAGCTGATTTTTTGTTGTAAACTACTCCAACCGCCCCCATTGTGTACGTTTTTATAACCATGCGAGCTTAAAATACTTTTAGCAGTAGCGCTTCGCATACCAGAAGCACAACAAGTAATGATGGGCGTGTTTTTATCTTTTAGCTTGTTCAGATTTCCTGTTAATTGATCTACGGCAATATTGATAGAACCTTTGATATGGCCACCTGCATATTCGCCTTTACTTCGCACATCCAAAATAATAGCCCCCTGACTTAATAAGGCTTTATAATCTACGCTTGGTCCCATAATCATTTCTTTAATTTTGTCTAACATCTTTAATTTTTTTTATTATTTATTAAATTGTTTTTTCGTTATTGTCTTTATTGGTTCTAAAACCAAAAGGTAGATATAGCGGGCAAAAACTGATTAAACTGGTGGCAATAAAAACCAATGCCAATACCATAAGGATGATTGCTACTGTGCCTGAAATAACATGTGTAGCATATAAAACACCAATGATTGCGGCGATTACTATTCTAGCTAATCGATCAAATTTTCCCATATTTTTTTTCATCTTATTGTTTGGTTTTTCTAAGTTTATTAATATGCAAAGGTTGAAAGAAAAAGGCTAATAGTTAGTGACTAATGTTACATAAGAGCAAAAATAAAAAAGATATGAATGTAAATAGTCTCTACTATTCTCTATTGATAGGCTATAAACTATTATTAGAAGTGTGAATCATGTAACATTTAAAATGTATTCTGTAAATCTATCGAAGAAAAAACATTCAGCTTTGCAAAGAGAAAGCTGGCACAGAACAATGCATAATTGTATGTTATTATTCTTAAATTATATCAGCCACAAAGAAAACATATTCTTTTTTTTAACTAAAACACATTTAATATGAAAAACAGGATTAATAAAAACATCATTAAGTCTTAAAAATGCCATAAACAAAGTAATTAGTAAAGGAGAAAACGAAAAGAAAATTAATAAGCTTGTAGATATTGCCTCTAAAAAACTAGCTAAAAAGATTATGAAGATCAATAAAGACTCTATAGTTCTAGACAAGGTTATAAATAAAAAAAGAGTATCAAGCAAAAAAGCAACTACTCTAAAAAAACCAATACTATCTAAAAAAGTAGCAACATCAAAAAAGAAGAATTCAAAAAAAGTACAAGACTAAAAGCCTTTGTTTTAACACGTATAATTTAATAAACCCAAAAACTAAACTCACACATATTGTATGCTAGCAATAAAAAAAGAAGGAATTATTTTACAAAAAACATCAAATGAATTTGAAAACGATGGAGTGTGTAATCCAGCTATCATGCAAGAAGGCAACACTGTACATATATTATATAGAGCAGTGCGTAAAGGGAATTATTCAACTATCGGATATTGTAAGTTAGAAGGACCATTAAAAGTGGTGGAAAGAAACCAAACGCCACTCTTATCTCCTATTGCCGAATTTGAATCTCATGGTATGGAAGATCCTCGTATAGTGAAAATAGAAGACATATATTATTTGAGTTATACTGCTTATGATGGAATTAATGCTTTAGGAGCACTAGCTACCTCTTTTGATTTAACAACAATAGAAAGACATGGCATTATCGTTCCGCAAATTACTTATGAAGAATTTCAAAGATTAGCAGAATGTAATGCTCATTTAAATGAAAAATATGAGCGATTTCATGTACATAACAATATCAAAAACAACCCCAACAAAACGATGTTGTTATGGGATAAAAACTTGATTTTTTTTCCTAGAAAAATAGAAAATAAAATCTATTTTTTACATCGTATTCGACCAGATATTCAAATTGCTTGTGTAACAAATTTAAATGAACTTAATGTTACATTTTGGCAAAACTATTTTTTACATTTAGATAAAAACATTGTCTTATCACCAAAATATCCCCATGAAATTAGCTATATTGGTGGAGGTTGTCCACCCATAGAAACGAAAGAAGGATGGCTTATAATATATCATGGAGTGCATGATACTAAAGAGGGTTATGTATATTCAGCCTGCGCAGCATTACTAGATTTGCAACATCCAGAAATTGAAATTGCTAGACTTCCATATCCCTTATTTATACCAGAACTTCCTTATGAATTAAAAGGTGAAGTAGATAATGTCGTGTTTCCTACTGGCACAGCTGTTTTCGAAGAAAGATTATTTATTTATTATGGAGCTGCAGATAAACACATAGCAGTTGCCTCTATAGAATTAAAACAACTAATTAAAGAACTAGAGCAGCATCCAACAAAAATAGAGAAGGAAACAATTACTAAAGACATTGATCATAAATTATAAGTTATACAAATGAGTTTACCCATCATATTAATTATTACCTCTTTCCCTCCAAGAAAATGTGGAATAGCAACCTATAGCCAAGATCTAATTAAAGCTATAGAAGATAAATATGAATCAAGTTTTATTATTAAAGTTTGTGCGCTAAAGAAAAAAGGCACTAGTTTAGAATACCCAGATCAGGTAGGTTATATATTAAACACCTGGGATGAAAAAGAATATGTAAATTTAGCATTAGAGTTAAACGAAAACGAACTAATCGAGGTCATATATCTTCAACATGAGTTTGGATTATATGAAGGAGTATATGGCGCTTATTTAATAAGTTTTTTAAAACACATTAAAAAGCCTGTAATTACTACGTTTCATACAGTATTAAGCAATCCTGATATGCAACGTAAAACCATATTACAACAAATTGCTTTTTATTCTGCATCTGTGATTGTGATGACCAAACACTCATCAAAAATATTAAGTATGGAATATGATATTGCACCATCAAAAGTTACGATCATTCCTCATGGTACCCATTTAATTAAACCAGTTGCAAAATCATCACAAAACGGATTTCCTTTTGAACATAAAAAAATATTGGCCACGTTTGGTTTATTAAGTGAAGGGAAAAGTATTGAAACCGCCTTATCGGCACTTCCAAAAATTATTGAAAAATTTCCAAATATTATCTATTTAATTATTGGAAAAACACATCCTGAAGTAATAAAAAATGAAGGGGAAAAGTATAGAGATTTTTTAAAAGAAAAAGTTCGACAACTAGGCATTGAAAAGGAAGTGCTTTTTATAAATAAGTATTTATCTCTGGATATATTATTAGAATATTTACAACGAACAGACATCTATTTATTTACATCTAAAGATCCTCAACAAGCGGTAAGTGGCACTCTAGCATATGCATTATCTGCTGGCTGCCCGGTGGTGTCTACACCTATACCGCATGCATTAGAGTTATTAGATGGGGCAGGATTAAATTTTGATTTTAACAATAATGATCAATTAGCAGATGCAGTAATCTTATTACTTTCGAATAATTCACTTATGTATGAAATGCATATGAGTGCTATTCATCGAATTAGTCCAACAGCATGGCAAAATGCAGCAATGGCACATTTACAAATTGCTTATAAATTAGACAAGTTAATAGATACTCAAATCGCCTATAAAACTCCACCTATACTTCTTGATCACATTAAAAGGATGACAACTCCTAGAGGCATGATTCAGTTTGCTATTGTAGCAGACCCTGATAATAGTAGTGGTTATACCTTAGATGATAATGCCAGAGCATTAATTGCTGTAGCAAAACACTTTGATCTCACAGGTAAATTTGATGATTTACACCTCATTCATATATACTTAAATTTTATTCTATTCTGTCAACAAGAAGATGGTAGCTTTTTAAATTATGTAAGTTTTGAAGAACAATTTGGAATAAAAAATCAAACTATAAATTTAGAGGATTCAAATGGTAGAGCTATATGGGCTTTAGGAGAATATCTTTCATTAGGACTGCTCATTGATTATCACTTACAAATTCAAATAGAAGAGGCTTTTGTAAAGTCCTTACCTATAGTCGAAAATTTTCAATCGCCAAGAGCTATAGCTTTTGCAATATAAGGGCTGCATTTCTATAATGTATTTAAACCTCAAGTAGAAATAGAAAAAATAATTACTAAATTGGCAGACAATTTAGTTTCAAAATTTAGAGGCGTTTCAACTCTAGATTGGCAGTGGTATGAATATTCATTAACTTATGCTAATAGTGTTATTCCTGAAGCTATGCTCTATGCATACAAAACCACACAAAACTATTTATATAAAGAAATAGCAGAAGCCTCTTTTCATTTTTTATTACAGATCATATTTAAAAAAGAACAAATAAAAGTAGTTTCTAATCAAGGATGGCATCATAAAAATTATGAAAGTTATGAATTTGGCGAACAACCTATTGAAATAGCTTATACCATATTTGCACTAGATTTATTTTATAGAGAATTTAAAGAATTGGATTATTTTATTAAAATGAAGTACGCTTTTCATTGGTTTTTAGGAGCTAATCACTTACATCAAATCATTTATAATCCATGTACTGGAGGTTGCTATGATGGATTGGAAAAACTGGATGTAAATTTAAATCAAGGAGCAGAATCGACTTTAAGTTATTTTTTATCAAGACTCATTATTGAAAAATATGAATTAGAAGAGGAGAGTGAATAAGTAGACAAAAAGCACAAATTAAAACATTTGAAAATCAATAATTTAGAAAAAAAACAAGCAGGAAGACCGAAATAAAGATATTAAACTCTTTTTATTTCAAAATATTTATTTATCTTTGTTTAATAATTGAAGTAAAATGTTTTCAAAGTCTTGTGAATATGCGATAAAAGCGATGATTTATGTAGCACAAAAATCGAAAGATGAGATGCGTGTTAGCATAAAAGACATTGCCAAAGGAACTGATTCTCCGGAGCATTTTATAGCTAAAATCATGCAGGAGTTGGGCAGAAAAAGATTAGTACTCTCTGTAAAAGGACCCAATGGTGGTTTTTACATGACAGATAAAGAACTACAAACGTCTATTTCAGATATTGTAAGGGCTCTTGACGGTGATGGTATCTATGTAGATTGTGTTTTAGGCTTAAAAACTTGTTCAGAAAAAACACCATGTCCTGTTCATCATGAATACAAAGCGATTAAAGCAAAGCTTATTCAAATGTTAGAGCATAATACTATAGGTAATTTTAATGAAAAACTAGACTCTGGTAGCTTTTTCTTAAAGAACATTTAAAAAAATTTATAACAATAAAAGATAAAAAGGTATTAAAAACATCATAAATAAACAAAAAAAACAAACACAATGAAAACATTTAAAAACATCTTATGTCCATATGACTTCTCAGACTATGCTGATGAAGCATTATTATTTGCATTTAAATTAGCCGATAAAGAAACGTCAATTACTCTTGCAAATGCTATACAAGTTCCATACTCTATAGATCCCTATGGATTTACTTATTTTGATTCAAGTGCAGAGGACATTAAAAAATCTTCTAATGAAGCATTAGAAAAAAAAGTGGAAGCCATTAAATTAAAACACCATGACTTAAATATTAATTACAAGTCAGAAGTCATATATGATCCAGCAGAATTTATTTTAAAAACACAAAAAGAAGGACATTATGATTTATTGGTAATTGGCTCTCATGGAAGAAAAGGTTTGAGCAGATTATTAATGGGAAGTGTAGCTGAATCTGTATTAAGGGAAGCCACTTGTCCGGTTATTATTATCAAAAAATAAGAGTCGTGCGTAGTAATAAAAATATTTCAGAGAACATTATAGCATGCTACCATTGCGGAGACACTTGCAGCAATGAAAGCATACATATTGAACAGAAGTATTTTTGTTGCAATGGCTGTAAATCTGTTTATGAAATATTAAACGAAAATGATTTATGTACGTATTATACACTGAATCAAGCACCGGGTAATGATCAAAAAACAGAAATACGAAAAGACAAATTTGCTTTTTTAGATAATGACGAAATCAAATTAAAACTATTACAATTTAATAGTACTAAAAAAGCACAACTCACATTCTATATTCCACAAATTCATTGTAGTAGTTGCTTATGGTTACTCGAAAATTTGCATACTTTAGATAAAGGTATTATAGAATCTAGAGTGAATTTTAATGTGAAAGAAGTTTTTATCTCTTTTGAAAATGAACAAACTACTTTACGCAAAGTAGTTGAATTATTAAGCAAATTAGGTTATGAACCTCATTTAAGTTTGAATGAAATAAGTCAAAAACAACTTCATAAAATTGACAGAACTCGTTGGTATAAAATAGGCATTGCAGGTTTTTGTTTTGGTAATATCATGATGATGAGTTTTGCTGATTACTTTGCAATAGCCAATACTGTAGAACCGGCTATAAAATATTTTTTTAGTATTATGAGTGTGGTATTATCATTGCCTGTATTATTATATTCAGCAAATGAGTTTTTTATATCTGCTTGGAACGGTCTAAAAAACAAATATTTAAATATTGATTTCCCAGTTGCATTAGCTCTTGTCATTACATTTTCTCGAAGTATATACGAAATATATAATCATGTAGGTACGGGTTATTTAGACAGCATGACGGGTATTGTTTTCTTTATGCTTATTGGTAGATGGTTGCAATCAAGAACCTATCAATCTATTTCTTTTGATAGAGATTATAAATCTTTTTTCCCCATAGCACTGAATGTTATAAAAGATGGTTTTGTAAAACCTACTGAAATAATTGAAGTGAAAAAAAATGATATCATCCAAGTATTTTCTAATGAAATCATACCTGTTGATACCATCCTGTCTAAAGGTCTTGCAAAAATAGATTATAGTTTTGTTAGTGGGGAGAGCGAACCTATATATATAAAACCAGGTGAAATGATCTATGCAGGTGGAAAACAAATCGGAGGATTATTAGAACTCATAGTGGTAAAAGAAGTATCTCAAAGCTATTTAACTAATTTATGGAACAACCCTATTTTCGATAAAAAACAAACGAGCCAACAAAGTATTTATGATATAATTGGGAAATACTTTACTTATGCAGTAATAACAATTGGCGCTATTGCTGCTTTATATTGGTATTGGATGGGTTCTTCTACATTAATGTGGAATGCTTTTACAACAGTTTTAATAGTTGCTTGTCCATGTGCCTTATTGCTTTCTCAAAACTATACAAACGGCAATATTATCCGCATTCTTGCTAAAAATAAATTTTATTTAAAATCAGCTGATGTATTAAATAAAATTGCGCAAATTAATCACATAGTGTTTGATAAAACAGGCACCATTACACAAGCAAATACTTCACGTACCAAATACATTGGTAAAGTTTTAGATGATGAGTTGAAGTTGATGATATCGTCTTTGGTAAAACAATCGGCTCATCCAGCTAGTCATTTAATTTTTGACTATTTAAATTGTAGCACTACAGTTGATGTGCAACATTTTAAAGAAGTAGAAGGCAAAGGAATAGAAGCCTGGATAAATGAACATCATTTAAAAATAGGTTCTCCCGCATTTGCTGGAGGAATGCATAGTGAAGAAAACAAAGGTACTATTGTAGTAGTATACATGGATGGACAAATTATAGGTGATTTTATTATTACAAATAAATATAGATTAGGGGTTTCTAACTTATTAATCTCCTTAAAAAAACATTTTAAATTGTCTCTATTATCAGGCGATAATGATACGGAAGCAAAAAATGTAGAAGCATTATTAGGGGCAGATAGCGACATTTTATTTAATCAAAGCCCTACACAAAAATTAGAACATATTAAATATTTGCAAAATGCATTGCATCAAGAAGTGATGATGATTGGCGATGGATTAAACGATGCTGGCGCACTTAAACAAAGTGCTGTAGGGATTGCAGTGGCTGATGCTAAAAATTCTTTTACGCCCTCTTCAGATGCGATAATCGATGCCAATAAATTAATTGATATAGATAAATTTATTCAATTTATAAGTCAAGGTAAATATATCATATTAGCTACCTTTATTATATCGGCTATATATAATATTATAGGATTGTTTTTTGCCGTACAAGGCACCTTATCGCCTGTAATTGCTGCAATATTAATGCCTTGTAGCTCTATCAGTATTATTTTTTTAACCTATGGATTAACCGAAGTTTCGGCTAAGCACTTTAAATTAAATCGAGCATAATATGACTGTAATAATTCTTTTGTTGATTGTAAGTATACTCATAGCAGGTGGGTTTTTAATTGCCTTTTTATGGAGTGTAAACGACGGACAATTTGATGATGATATAAGTCCAGCGCAACGAATCTTATTTGATAATAAAAAAACTAACACAAAATAAATCCAATTTTTTATGAACCAAGAAAAATTCTTTTACGACAACAAAATCCCAAGAGCATTTGCGATAGCATGTATTTTTTGGGGTGTGGTAGGAATGTTATTAGGAGTGATTGCCGCTTTTCAATTAGCATTTCCTATTTTAAATTTTAGTGATTATTTTCCATACTTAGCATTTGGTCGATTAAGACCTGTGCATACCAATGCGGTCATTTTTGCCTTTGTTGGAAATGGAATTTTCACAGGAGTTTATTATGCAGTTCCTCGCTTACTTAAAACACCAATGTGGAATAAAGCATTGAGCTTAATACACTTTTGGGGTTGGCAGTTTATTATAGTATGTGCAGCTGTTACTTTATTATTAGGTTTCACTACAGGTAAAGAATATGCCGAACTTGAATGGCCAATTGATATTTTAATTACATTGGTTTGGGTGGTATTTGGTATCAATTTATTTGGAACAATCTTCACCCGACGAGAACGACATTTATATGTGGCTATTTGGTTCTTTATAGCTTCTTGGGTTACCGTTGCCATGTTGCATATTGTAAATTCTTTTGAATTCCCGGTATCATTTATGAAAAGTTATTCTTGGTATGCAGGGGTACAAGATGCATTAGTACAATGGTGGTATGGTCATAATGCAGTAGCATTTTTCTTAACTACACCATATCTAGGATTGATGTATTATTTCTTACCTAAAGCAGCAGATCGACCAGTGTATTCATATAGATTGAGTATTGTACACTTTTGGAGTTTAATCTTTTTATATATCTGGGCTGGTCCACACCATTTATTATACACAGCTTTACCAGATTGGGCACAGTCTTTAGGAACAGCTTTTTCTATTATGCTAATATTGCCTAGTTGGGGAGGGATGTTAAATGGTTTATTTACATTAAGAGGTGCTTGGGATAAAGTAAGAGAGGATCCAGTGTTGAAATTTTTTGTGGTAGCTGTTACATGCTATGGTATGAGTACGTTTGAAGGTCCCATGTTGTCTTTGAAAAATGTAAATGCTATTTCTCATTATAGCGATTGGACTATTGCTCACGTACATATTGGTGCTTTAGGATGGAATGGGTTTTTAACATTTGGTATGATGTATTGGTTGATACCTAAATTGTTTGATACAAAACTATATTCAAAAAAATTAGCATCTGCACATTTCTGGATTGGAACATTAGGTATCATGCTATATGCTATACCTATGTATTGGAGTGCCTTTCGTTCTTATTTTATGATGAAAGCATTTACACCTGAAGGACAATTACAATATAAATTTATTGATATTGTACAAACGGTAGTACCATTTTATATTATTAGAGCAATTGGCGGTACCATCTTTTTAATAGGTGTATTTATTATGGTATATAACCTTATTAAAACAGCTAAAGCAGGTAAATTTATAGCCTCTGAAGAAGCCAATGCTCCAGCCTTGGCCAAAGAATATGTGGCACCAGCAAATTCAATTTGGCATAGTTTAATTGAAAGAAGACCTTTGTTATTGTTAGTATTAAGTCTTATAATGGTAGGAATAGGAGGTTTAGTAGAATTGGTACCTACATTTTTAATTAAAAGCAATATACCTACTATTGCCTCTGTTAAACCATATACTCCACTTGAATTACAAGGAAGAGATATTTATATTAGAGAAGGTTGCTATAATTGCCATTCACAAATGATTCGTCCATTTAGATATGAGGTTGCTCGATATGGCGAATATTCTAAAGCAGGCGAGTTTGTTTATGATCACCCTTTCCAATGGGGAAGTAAACGTACAGGTCCTGATTTAGCTAGAATTGGTGGAAAATATAATAATGTATGGCACTTCAACCATATGTTATCACCAAGCTCCATGGAATCGGCTACAATCATGCCTTCTTATCCTAGTTTGTATGAAAATAAAATTGATAAAGCGAGTACCATTTCTAAAATTCATGTGATGCGCAAAATGGGTGTTCCTTATCCAGATGGATATGAAGCAATTGCTAATCAGGATTTAGACAAACAAGCAAATGAAATTGTAGCAGATTTAGTAAGCACAGATAAACATATAAAAATTTCGAGCGACAAAGAAATTATTGCATTGATTGCATACCTGCAACGTGTTGGGCGAGATATTAAATTAGAAGAAAAAAATAAATAAATAAGATATGAAATTTTCAACGTATTTAACCCATATAACTGGCGTAAAGATTTATCCAATCATTTCTTTACTCATTTTTGTAGTCTTTTTTGTGCTGGTGATTTTTTGGATGTACAGATTAGATAAAAATGAAATTGCTAGAATAGAGAATTTACCATTTGATGACCAAAAAAATTAATACAATGACAACGTTTAATTATAAAAAAAGTACCCTTATCGTATTAGCTCTTTATTTGCCTTTCGTTATGATGGCTGCAGATAATGGCACTACAGCTGCTGCATCTCCTTTTGATATTGATATTAATATCATTCTAATGAGTATTGCAGTATTACTCCTTCTTCCATTTTATTATACAAGTAAAACTTTTTTGTTTGCAGCTAAAGATTTTTTTAAGAAAAAAATGAAAGGAAATGAAAGCACTAAAACCATCATAAGCATTTTACTACTTTGTTTTTTAACTACTGTAGCATCTGCTCAAAATATGGCAACAGACGCGACAGCTTCAAAACCAGATTTCCTTTCATCTCCAAAAAACTTTTTAACGATATTATTATTAGCTACTATTTTTCTTGAGTTTCTTTTTATCATCTATTTTTCTTGGAAAACAACCAAGTTTTTAAATCCAGAAACAGCAGTAGAAGCAAGTCCAGAAGTAGAAACAGAAACTACTTTTGAAACATTTTGGAATAAAATAAATAATTTTAAATCAAAAGGGGAGGAAGATACCATTGATACAGGACATAACTATGATGGAATTCGAGAATTGGATAATGTTACTCCTCCATGGTTTATTACAGCTTTTGCATTATCAATCATTTTTGCAGCAGTGTATTTATATAGATATCATATTGCAGAATCAGCACCCTTACAAATAGAAGAATACAATATAGAAATGGCTAACGCAGATGCAGAAAAAGCAAAATTAAACCCAGCTAATGAGAAGATAATTACTGCAGAAACAGTAACTATGCTTGGTGCAGCTGATATTGCAAAAGGCAAAATGTTATTTACAGCCAATTGCGTTTCTTGTCATGGTGCTAATGCAGCGAGTATGCCTGGAGGTGTAGGACCAAACTTAACAGATGAGTATTGGATACATGGTGGAAGTATTGCCAATGTGTTTTCTTCTATAACAAATGGTTGGCCTGAAAAAGGAATGATCTCATGGAAATCACAGCTTTCTTCTATGCAAATTGCACAAATTGCAAGCTATGTGAAGTCTACTAAAGGAACAGTAAAAGCGGGAGGTAAAGAATCTCAAGGTGAAATTTATTTGGAAACGGCTCCTGTAATAAATGACTCTACTACAATTAAAACCGATTCTACAATAACTAAAACCGATTCTACTAGTAAAGCAAAATAATATTTACGCGTATTAAGTAAGGATAAATAAAGTGAAAGAAAATGATTTATTACATGCAAACACTTACAGAGATAGAGTAAGTACCGTTACAGATAAAGGAGGACGAAATTGGGTATATGCCCTAAAACCTTTTGGTAAATGGTATAACTATAGAAAAATATTAGCTTACACCTATTTAGCTGTTTTCTTTATACTTCCATTTATTAAAGTAAATGGAATGCCCTTTATGATGATTAATGTGCCTAATGGAAAATTTATTTTATTTTCAAAGATTTTCTGGCCTCAAGACTTTTTCATCTTTGCCATTGCCATGGTTACGTTTATAATTTTTATTGTTCTATTCACCGTTGTATTTGGTAGATTGTTTTGCGGATGGGTATGCCCTCAGACAGTTTTTATGGAGTTTGTGTTTCGCCCAATAGAATGGCTAATTGAAGGCAATCCTACCCAACAAAAAAAACTAAATGAATCCACATGGAACTTCACTAAAATATATAAAAAAGCATTAAAGCATTTTATTTATTTTATGATTTCATTTATTATAGCTAATACATTTTTATCCTATATAGTAGGTTTAGATGAATTAATAAAAATAATTGAAGAACCTATTAGCCAACACCTATCATTACTCTTTGGTCTAATATTTTTCACCTATTTATTTTATGCGGTATTTGCATTTGTTCGTGATTTAGTTTGCACAACGGTTTGTCCCTATGGCAGATTACAAGGCGTAATGTTTGATAAAGACACTATGCAAATTGCCTATGATTATAAACGAGGCGAACCAAGAGGAAAATATAAAAAACATGCAGAACGAAGCGATGGCGATTGTGTAAACTGTTTAAAATGTGTGCAAGTATGTCCAACAGGCATTGATATTAGAAATGGTTTGCAGATGGAATGTGTAGGTTGTACGGCCTGTGTAGATGCTTGTGATGATATGATGGAATCTATTAATTTTAAAACAGGATTGATTCGATACGCTTCAGAAAATGAAATTACTACAGGTGAAAAATTCCACTTTAATGGACGTATGAAAGCGTATACCTCTTTATTAAGTGTTTTATTACTGGTAATGATTATTTTAGTGGCAACACGTCATTCGGTAGACACCTACATTTCAAGAGTGAATGGACAGTTATATCAAGAACAACCTAATGATAAAATTAGCAATGTGTTTGAAGCTAAAATCATTAATAAAACTAAAACGACAATACCAGTAACGTTGAAAGTTGAAAACTTAAATGCAGAAATAAAATTAGTTGGTGCACAACAAATGTTGTTAAAAGGAGAGGCTATAAACAAATTTACTTTCTTTTTAGAAGTACCTCACAATGAAATAAAAAAAAGAAGTACTACCATTAAGATTGGAGTATACAAAGGCAAAGAAAAAATACAAACCGTAAGCACAAAGTTTTTAGGACCATTTATGTAATTATTTCTATTATTAAACTTTTTAAATCTATTTAGTATGAATTGGGGATATAAAATATTAATCGTTATAATCGTTTTTATGGTTGGCATGTTGGGAATGGTTGGTTTAGCATTTAGACAAAACAACGAAATGATAGATGCTAATTATTATGATAAAGAAATAGCCTATCAATCATTGATAGATGCTTCTAATAATTTAAGCAATATTTCTAAAGATTCTATATTAATTTTAAATGAACAGGAAGTCATTTGTAACATTCCTGTGCAATTAAACAAACAATTTAAAACAGGTACTATTGAATTTATTAAATCGGATGATATGTCGAAAGACCAAACGATTAAATTTGTACCAGATGAAAAAGGAATTTTTATTATGCAAAAAAATAAATTTTCTAAAGGAGCATACAAAGCTCGAATTCATTGGATCAATGAAAGTACTAGTTATTACAAAGAACAAACGATAATCATTAAGTGATACAAGAGCTATTTCTAGTAATTATTTCAGGCTTTTCTATAGGAATAATAGGAAGTTTTCATTGTATTGGTATGTGTGGTCCTATTGCTCTTTCATTGCCTGTGAATCAATATACAACAACAAAAAAAACACTAAGCATTTTATTATATAATCTAGGTAGAGCTACTACATATGCTATCTTGGGTGTTATTTTTGGAATACTTGGTCAAAGCTTTGAATTATTTAAATTACAACAATACACTTCCATTTTTGCAGGGTTTTTTATATTATGGATCGTTTTATTCTCTTCTAAAAAAGCACTTCAAATACCTTATATATCAAGTTTTTCAATTAAGATTAAAACAAGCCTAGCAAATGTATTACGAAGCGAAAAAACAAGTTTCTCTTATTTTACTATTGGGTTACTCAATGGTTTCTTACCTTGTGGTTTAGTTTATGTAGCCATTGCTGCTGCTGTAGCTACAGGATTTATTTATAAAAGTGCCTGGCTAATGTTTGCATTTGGTTTAGGTACTATGCCTTTGATGATAATTACTATGTCTTTTGGCAAATACATTTCGTCTAATATTAAAAACAGAATAAACAGCATCAGTCCTTATTTAATAATTCTTGTTGCAGTTCTTCTAATATTACGTGGACTAAATTTAGGCATTCCATATGTTTCTCCAAAAGAAGTTGGCACTCACAAAACATGCTGCCATAGTTAATAGAAAACTAATAGTATTAAATAAAAAATTAATTATTGAAATACGAGATATAAAAAAACCCATCAAGTAGATGGGCTCATTATATTCTAACCAAAAATATTTTTCATTTTTTCAAAAAAACTTTTCTCTGATTTATCTGGTGCAGGTTGAAAGTTTTTAGATTCATTTAATTTATCTAATATTTTCTTTTCCTCATCACTAAGATGTTTAGGTACCCATATATTAATATATATTAATTGGTCTCCTCTATGATATGAATTAACCGCAGGAAATCCTTTTCCTTGTAAACGCAATACCTTACCAGGTTGTGTACCAGCAGGAATTTTCACTTTAGCTTTTCCGTCGATTGTAGGTACTTCAACAGAAGTTCCAATAGCAGCATCTGAAAAAGAGATATGTAAAGGATAGATAACATTATCATTATCACGTATTAATTCTGTATGCTTTTCTTCTTCAATAGCAATAATTAAATCACCAGGTCCACCACCTCTTTGACCAGCATTTCCTTTACCACTCATACTTAATTGCATACCAGCAGATACCCCCGCAGGAATATCTACAGTGATGGTTTCTTCGCCATATACAGAGCCATTTCCATTACAACTTCCACATTTAGCACTGATCGTTTGACCTTCTCCATTACATGTAGGACATGTAGTAGTAGTTTGCATTTGACCTAAAAAAGTATTCGTAATTTTGCGCACAGCACCAGAACCTCCACAGGTATTACATTTATGAAAAGAACTTGAATCTTTTGCACCTAATCCATTACAAGTTCCACAAGTAACATTTTTCTTTACTTTTATAGTTTTTTGAACTCCATTAGCAATATCTTTTAAAGTAAGAGTTACTTTAACTCGTAAATTAGAACCACGAACGCCTCTATTTCTAGTACCACCTCGGCTTCTTCCTCCACCAAAAAATGATTCAAAAGGATCTCCACCTCCAGCTCCGCCACCAAAAATATCACCGAAATGACTAAAAATATCATCCATGTTCATTCCACCACCATTAAAGCCTCCGTTTGCATCAAAAGCTTGATGTCCATACTGATCGTATTTTGCTTTTTTGTCTGCATTGCCTAATACATCATAGGCTTCAGCAGCTTCTTTAAACTTGTCCTCAGCTTCTTTATTATCTGGATTTCTATCTGGATGGAATTTTAAAGCTGTTTTTCTATAAGCCTTTTTAATTTCTTCTGCCGAAGCACTTCTGCTTACACCTAAAACCTCATAATAGTCTTTCTTTGCCATCTTTTATAATTTATTACTTCTAGCTAAGCTTGATTTAATTTTAATTTAATTACTTTCCTACTACCACTTTAGCGTACCGAACTATTTTTTCATTCAGGTAATAACCTTTCTCAACTTGGTCAATAACTTTTCCTTTCATCTCCTCATTAGGAGCAGGAATTTCTGTTATAGCTTCGTGTTTTTCTACATCAAAGATTTCTCCTATTGCATCAAATCCCTTCAAGCCTTTGTTTTCAAGAGTACTCACAAATTTAGTATACACTAATTCTAAACCTGCTTTTATACTTTCAATATCTTGACTCTCTTTAAACGCTTTCATTGCTCTTTCCATATCGTCTGCCACCGGAATCAATGCTGACATTATTTCCTTTCCTGCACTTTGTATAGTATCATTTCTTTCGCGAGCACTTCTCTTTTTATAATTATCAAAATCAGAAAAAAGTCGTAAATATTTATCTTTTTGTTCTTCTACTTGTTTTTCTAATAATACAATCTTTTCTACTAAAGGGTTGCTTTCGTTTGTAGTTGCTGAATTGTCTTCTGTATTTGTGGTTTGTTGATTTCCGTTGTTTTCTACAGAATCTTTAATCTCTTCATTCATACCTATAAAATTCTTTATTTTATTAATCATTTTGCACATAGTTTAGCAAATAATAAGCCAAGCCAATTCAGCGACATTATGGCATAAAAAAGCCCCATTTACATGGGGCTCATAATTTATTTTAATGCTTTATGCCTGCATAATAATTCATCAAATCCAGGTCTTGAAGCAAAAGATTCTATATCAAAACGCTTGTTTAAAATTAAACGATTTTTGGGTTGATATAAAAAGATATAAGGAATTTTATCATGTACAATTTTTTGAAATTCATAGAAATAGGCCTCACGTTTAGGTTCGTCTAATTCTGTTCGTAATGCATCAATAATAGCATCGCTTTTTTGATTGCCAAATCCTACATAATTACTTCCTCCATTACTATATGATTTCGTATGCCAAATCTGTATAGGATCATCATTTATAGGATCTCCAACCCATCCGCCAATCATTAAATCAAAATTATGTTTTTTAGTTTCATCTATAAAAACAGTCCATTCTTTAACAACAGGATTAATATCAATACCGGCTAGCTTAGCTTGTTCTTTCACTAATAATGCAATTTTTTCACGTGTATCATTTCCTTTATTAAACTTCATGTTGAACGACAAACTCGTTTTACTTCCATTAATTATTTTATCTCTTATACCATCACCATCACTGTCTATCCATCCTGCAGCGGTTAATAATTCTTTTGCTTTTTCTACATCAAATTCATAGGCGGTTAATGACTTGTCGTAATATTTTTTAGCTGGTTGAATGGGTCCATTCATCGGATCGCCAAGATCATATAACAATGAATGTATGATTTGCTTCACATCCACACAATGTGCCAAGGCTTTACGAACATTAATATCAGCCAATCGTTCATCTTTACAATTAATTCCAATGTATACATACGATAATTCCATTGGTGTAGCAAATTCAAATTGCTTTTTCATTTGCTCATCTTGCATATCAGTAATATATGTTTTAGGACTCATCCCGTGTACAATATCTAAACTATTATTTCTTAAAGAGGAATTTACTGAGGCCCAATCATTAATAATTTCATAAGTAATTTTATCTGGATAAGCTTTAAATCCTGCTTTATCACCCCACCAGTCCTTTTTTCTGGATAATATGATTCGTTGGGAAGTAACCCAAGATTCAAATTTATATGGACCATTACCTTCTACACCTCCTTTCTCTCTTTGATATTTTTCACTATTAAATTCTTTTGCAAAATTTTGGTGCACCTCACTGCTTTTAAATCCAGCAAAGTTTTTTTCATTATTAATTTCTTTTACAGAGATGTTTTTCATTAAACCATTAGGATCGAAATGCTTTTCTTGTATCACAAATATAGACCCAGATACAAATGCAGCTAAATAATATTTAATGGGTGTAAAGACCGTAAACTTTCTTGGATTGCTTGGATCAATTTGAACTTCTTTGATAAATTCAATCGTGGTTCTACCTTGTTCATTATCTATTAAAGGGTGTAATAATGTTTTGTAAGTAAAGTCAACATCGCTTGCTAATACTGGTGAGCCATCATCCCATTTAGCATCTGGACGAATTTCAAAAGTGATTGCTAAGCCACCCTTATATTCACCATCTGTAATTTCAGTTACTATAGGTAAAGCTACAGCTAACTCAGGTGTCATACTCATCGTTTTTTTATCTACATCTACTAGCTTCATGAAAATCATATCTTCAATATAGGTGGCATCTGCACTTGTAGAAGTAGATGGATTTAATTTGTCTGGATCTGATAGATCATGAACCACTAATTCGTTTTTACCAAAATCATTTTTGCTTTTTTTGTTACCACAGTGACATCCACTTATTATAAATAATGTTACGATTAATGTTGAATAAAAATAGTTTTTTAACATCATAGATTATAATTAAATAAGAAATAATAAAAGTTAAAGATAGGCTGTTTTTAGCTTAATTTATTATGCCATACATAAGATAAGCGATCGAAAAATTTAGATATCAAACGCTTTTTAGAAGTAATAATTTCAGCCTGACCTTGCATATCAATTTGCATATCAATTTTTTTGTGATATGAGGTGGTACCGTTATTTATTAACTCAGCCTCTACAATGTATTTACCATCTACAGGAACCGTAGAAATATTAGTTATACGAGCTTCTAATGTACCATATTCTTGATAGGGATAATTATCCAGTTTTACTAAAACAACCTGACCCGTTTTTACTTTACCTGCATTAGTTGTAAGTAAATTCATTTTTGCAGTGTAGTTTGCTTTTTCTTTTAATACCGAAAAAATAACTTTCCCTGCTTCAACAAATTGATTTTCATTTCGAATATTTCCTAATGAAACATGTCCTTTACATGGGGAACTTAGTAAATAACTATTTTTCCATAACTGAATTTTACTTTTCATATTATTAATATTATCAGACAAAGCTAACTCCTTACTTAATTGCGTAGAATTATCTGTATTAATAACTTCTTTTTGTTGTTGCTGTATGCTAATCAAACTCATGTTGCCGCTAGAAATATTAGCTGACAATCCTTCAACTTGATTGTTTAAAGCACTTACATGAGATTGAGATTCTTGATATTCTCTATTAGAAATAATTCCCTTATTGAATAATACAGCATCGTTTTTTAATTTAGATTGTGCAGCAGCTAATTCAGCTAATAAATTATTTAACTGATTTTTATATGTATTATTTAAAGCTTTTTGATAATTGGTGTTTTCGTTTAATTTGGAAATTTGAAAACTTTTAAAATTGGTACCATTATATAATTTAATTTCTTCTATAGCATTTAAAAATTGAGAATAATCATTTTGTATTTCGCCCATTTGCAAACTTTTGTCGAAATGGATTTCCTCTACGTTTTTTAAAATGGTATTACTCGATAGAATTTTTTCAACAGCTAGAATATCATTATAATTAGCCGCGTTTTCAATAACGGCTAAAATTTGTAAACTATCTACGTTGTCATTGTCCTTTACCAGTAGCTTTACTAGTTTACCGCTTGTTTTTACCACAATAGGTGTAGGTGGAATATTTGTAGTTATTAGCACAGGAGCACTTACTACATCTGGATATTTAATAAAGTAACTAAAAAGCAAAATACCTATTAAAATCAATAAGATGATAAATGAACCATACTGTACCAACCAACTTGGTGGCCTACCTATTAAATCTTGAATTTCATTACTTCGTAAGTGAATCTTTGTTTTTTGCTCTTCCAATATTGTTGATTTAAATACACCCCAAAGCTATTTATAATAATTGTAAGTAAATCAAAGCCTCCGATAATCTTCTTAACAAACTCGAGTGTATTGCAGTATAATCAGTACACTAATCAAGCTTCCGTTTGATACTACAACCAATAGGTTTAGTTTCTGAAGGATCGATTTTTGTCTGTCCTGCTATTGCTCCTATTGCATCAATTAAATAAGAGGCTTTTACTTCAGCAGCGTTTTCATAATTATCATCAATAGCTCCTTTATAAACTAAATTGTACGATTTATCGAATAGAAATACATGGGGTGTTGTTTTTGCTCCAAAGGCATTTGCCATAACTGAATTTTTATCTAATAAATAGGGCCATGTATATTTATTATCAGTAGCTTTTTTTTGCATCAGTTCATAACTATCATCACCATCTCGTTTCATTTCATTCGAGTTTATCATCACCATACCAATATTAAATCGGTCACACATACTTTTAATCAATGGATAACGACCTTCCCATTTCAACACAAAAGGGCAAGTATTGCTTGAAAAAATGACTAATAGTCCATTACTTTTAGCATGACTTATCAAGTCGCTTTCTTTTCCATCAACACCTTTCATCAAGCCTTTGCCCGAAGGGATTTTGCTGCCAATGCTTATAGTGGGGAATTTTTCAGTTTCGGTGTTATTGCCCTGAAAGCTATATAAACCCAAACAAAGGAATAAAAAACTAACACTTAGAATATAAAAAATTGATTTTTTCATTTGATATTTGAATTAAGTTTTAAAAATAGATAAATTATAAATGAAACGACTAAATAACTAAAGCGTTTTATTCGTAAATTGTTTAATATTCGTTGAATTCATTTAACTTTGGTACTTATATAAAAAGAGATTTACCTAAATGAAATATTTCTTATTAATTTTTACTTGTATATTATTATCCAATTTTTTAGTATCGTGCAATGATACAGCAGTATACGACGAATATAAAAATATAAAAAACAATTCATGGGATTATAGTGATTCGCTAAAATATGATGTAGATATAAAGGATACGGCTACACACTATAGCTTATTTGTGAATGTGCGACATAATTTTTATTTTGATTGGAGAAATGTTTGGGTAAAAATAATAACCGTTTATCCGAATAATAAAATGGAAGTAAGTTCAGTGAATTTACCACTCAGTGAATCTGATGGCAAGTGGTTTGGCAAATGCAGTGGCGACATCTGTGATATAAGAATTGGAATACAACAAAATGCCGTTTTTCCTCAAGTAGGTAAATATAAATTTATTATTGTGCAAGATATGCGACAAAATCCATTACCCAAAATTATGGATGTAGGATTGAGAGTGGAGAAGTATAAGATTACTAAAGCTCAATAAGTTTATATATATTTAATCATGCAATACATTGTCTATGCCATTCCTGCCTTCTTTCTTCTTATAGCAGTAGAATTGCTCATAGATAAGCTTAAAAAATCGGTTTTTTATAGATTAAACGACACGGTTACAAATATTAATTTAGGTATTGGATCACAATTGGTGGGGGTTTTTATTAAAGGATTGACATTAGGAGCATACATTTATATCTACGAACATTTTCGAATTATTCAAGAAATTCCCAACCAGGCACTCACCTTTATTTTACTCTTTATCGGAGTCGATTTTTTTTATTATTGGTTTCATCGCTTGGCTCACGAAATAGGTGTTTTATGGGGCTCGCATGTAGTACATCATCAAAGCGAAGAATATAACTTTTCTGTCGCTCTTCGCCAAAGTTGGTCACAGGGAATGTTCTCTTGGGTGTTTTATATTCCTCTTGCTTTCGTCGGTTTCAAACCAGAAATGTTTGTTTTAGTAAGTGCTTTACAAACATTATATCAATTTTGGATTCACACAAAATTGATCTATAAATTACCAAAACCTTTTGAATATATTTTTAATACTCCTTCTCATCATCGAGTGCATCACGGACAAAACCCATTATATATTGATAGAAATCATGGAGGGACTCTCATTATTTTCGATAGAATATTTGGTACTTTTCAAGACGAACTCGAACCAGTAGTTTACGGCATTACCAAACCTGCAAATAGTTGGAATCCTATAGGACTTAATATCGATTATTGGAAAGATTGGGCTACTCATTTTGTACAAGCGGAAGGATGGCGCAATAAAATTAAAACGATATATAAAGCACCAGGTTGGACAGATAAAGCGATTGATACTCCAATATTTTCGCCCGAATTAAATCATAAATTTGATATTTCATTAAGCAAACAAATCAATGCGTATGTATTATTTCATTTTATCCTTTTGTTGCTTATAAGTTCTTTATTGTTAAATGTTATTGGCGATAAATCACTACACATGTTGCTATATCAAAAAACATTAATAGCCATGTACATGATACTTAGTTTATTTGCCATTGGTGCCATTTTAGAAAACAAATCGTGGTCAAAAATTATTGAAGGGATACGCTTAGCGTTGTTTCCCATATTTATATATTATTTGATCGTTTTTGCTCAACTACAAATTAATCCTTTATTAATAAGCATCATCAGCACTTTTTTTGCATTGCTTTCAATCACCTATTATCATTGGGCTACGAAGATTAGTAAAAGAACCTATCAGTAATTGTTTTTTATTAATTCTTTATATCTATCGCAACCATAAATATGATCATTAACCATTCCGGCAGCCTGCATAAAGGCATAACAAATCGTTGAACCCACAAATTTAAATCCTTCCTTTTTTAAGGCTTTTGACATGGCATCGCTTTCTGCAGATGTAGCTAGAATTTCTGCATGTGACTTAAGCTGATTTTGAATGACTTTATGATTGGTGAATTGCCATATATAATTACTAAAAGAGCCATGCTCTTTTTGAAGTCTTAAAAAATGAATAGCATTAGTTATGGTTGCTCTAATTTTTAATTGATTGCGAATAATTCCTGGATCTTGCAATAATGCTTGCACTTTTGCTTCATCGTATTTTGCAATTTTCTTTGCATTAAATTGATCAAACACTTTTTTAAAATGAGCTCGTTTATGTAAAATAGTTTTCCAACTCAACCCCGCTTGAAAACTATCTAAAACGATAAACTCAAATAATTTTGCATCATCATATAATGGTGTGCCCCACTCTTCGTTGTGATAGGCTATCATCAAAGGGTCTTGTCCCGGCCATACACAGCCACTAGTTGTTTTTGTTTTCATATTAATTTCAAAAATAAGCATAAAAAAAACTCCTTCCCATAAATGAAAAAGAGTTTCCTTAATAAAGCCAATTATTAATAATGCCTAGTTATTCCTAAAAATACCTAAAGACCATTTTTTATTGTTTGTAAATTCTTTTGGTGATTTTTGCATCACCTACATAAATATTTACTAAATACATACCTGAAGCTAATCCAGACAAATCGATATCTAAATTTTCATCAGTTGTTTTTTTATAATATACATTACCAATTAAATTAGTGATTTCTACTCGCGCAGATTCTGAATTGTTTATATCTACACTTAAATTAGTAATGACTAATGAAGGATAGACTTTACAATCTATAGTCTTTGTAAAACTGGTGATTTCGTTCTGTTGAGGATCTGTAGCTTCTGCGGCTTTTAGGCTTAAATGACCTATAAAGAATAAGGCGATTAATATAAAGAGTCTTGCTTTCATAATATTCTGTTTTTTTGGACGTTATAATCAAATAAAACGCATCAAAAATTCTAGTTAATGTTGAATTTTGAAAGTAGAGTCTTTTGCTATAGGCTATTATAAAATTTAATAAATAAATATCTTGTTTGTAAATATAAAATCTTTTTTTCTAATTTGCAAATAATAAATGGCCTTTTCTAGCCCAAAAGGACTAAGATTTATGATTTTTAAATATTTTTCACAAAATATTTCTACTCCATTTTCGTTATAGAGCGCCACTTCATAATTTTCATCTGCTAGATGTTCAATTCTTAATTCTTGATTTTCAGGTATATATATAACAGAAAAGGGTTTTTGTGAGAGCCATTCTATAGCAACATTGCTTTGAACATAAAAACTACCAATCATCGCCAAATCTGCCTTACATTGATAATTATGTGTTCCTAATACAGTAGGGATATATCTATAGGTGTTTCCGGTATCTGCGCTGAATGAATCAGCACCAGCAGGTAAAATAGTGGACTGAAGAGGAAGTAGGGCTAATGGTCCACTAAACTCAACAGTATCTCCTAAATTAATAATCATTGCATCTGGCAAATAATTATGCCCGTAATGAGTCCCAAAATGAATTACATAAACTGTTGCGTTTAAACTACAATAGCAAAACAATAAAGCTAAATAAAAATAAATACGTTTCATGTATGTGTAAAACTAACAAATCTGCTTAATTTCGATAAAATATTTTCTATGTTTCAAAACTATTTTAACATATTTGTTCTATGCTGGATGGCTATTGCTCTAATTACTTTTATCTCTTTATTCTTTATTAGACAACCTTATGGAAGACATAGTACACCGTCTTTTGGTAAAATGATAGATAATCAACTCGGTTGGATTATCATGGAATTACCATCTCCTATTGTTTTTGCATACTTTTTTTTCACAGGAACATCCACTTTAACTTCCATGCATTACTTGCTGTTTAGTTTATATATGATTCATTACATCAATAGAAGTATTATTTTTCCCTTACGCATCCGCACTAAAAATAAAAAAATGCCTTTATTAATAGCCTTATCTGCTATATTTTTTAATTTAGTGAATGGATTTGTAAACGGTTATTATTTAGGAAATAATGCTATTACAAAAGAACCCATCATACTAATAATTGCTGGTTTTATTTTATTTATTTTAGGTTTCTATATCAATAATAAATCAGATCACATATTGCTTCATTTAAGAGGGAAAGACGATACCGGGTATAAAATTCCAAAAGGATTTTTATTTGATAAAGTAACTTCTCCTAATTATTTTGGCGAAATTTTAGAGTGGTTAGGGTTTTGTATAATGAATATCCATATTGCATCCATCTCTTTTTTAGTATGGACATTGGCAAATTTAATTCCTAGATCTAGAGATCACCATCAGTGGTATAAAGATAAGTTTGAAAACTATCCAACAGATAGAAAAAGAATTTTTCCATACATTTATTAAGTTAGCAATTATTCGGTTCGGCACCATTTATACAGGCATTAAATTCTACCTTATCATGTGAGCAGATAAAACGTATTTGATTTTTATTAGCGGTATAAAATTGATGTAATCGGTATTGATTATTTCGTCTATCATCACTATTAAAATCGATAAAGTATTGAGTAAGTCTAACTCCGAAAGGTGTTTCACTAGGGTCTTTTTTAATTGTATCTCTATGATAGTAGGCGTCTCCACAATGGAATAACCAGCCACTATCGGTCAATATAGCTACTCCACAATGTCCCGAAGTATGTCCACGAAGCGGCACCAATAATATTTCTTCGTTTTTTTCTAATATGTTTGATTTGTTGAATCCTTTCCATTTTTCACCATAAATATCATGTATACACCAGTTAATTTCATGTTTAAATTGTTGTAGACTATATCCGGGTAATGTTTTATCAATGTTATATATATTATTATACTCGTAACGTAAAACATGAATTTTGGCCTTCGGAAAATCACTTAACCCTCCTGCATGATCTGCATGAAGATGAGTTAAAACAATATGTTTAATGTCTGTGGCTGCAAAACCCATTTTTTGAATTTGATATAATGCCGTTTCTTGCATATCTAATTTAGGTTTCACAAAGTTGCGAAAAGTACTATCTAATCGTTTTTTAGTGTGTTCAATATCCTTAGTTCCTAACCCGGTATCAACCAAAATCAATCCTTCAGGGCTTTCAATAAGTAAACAGTGGCAAACCATTTGACCAATTATAGGATTAAGAGTTGCGCAATTTAAATGATGTACTTTTAAAGACATTTGTAAATATAAAGAAAATAATAAAACTAGGGAATACTTCTCTAAGAACTTATTTTGTTTTCAATTGTTCAATCATCATTTTTTTAAATTCGCGTTCTGCTTGTTTGAGTTTAATTAGTTTTTTAGCAGATATTATTAATAGAAATTTATCAGCAAATTTTTTATTAATTGCATATCGTTGGTTTTCCAGTTCAAGCTCTTTATAAATAAATTGTTTTGCTTCGGTTTCGCTCATCTGATCAATGGTTTTGCCTATTGATTTGAGAGGACGTTCTAAATTGTCCAGTTCGGTATGATACTCATTGTAAACAGGCCAAAACTTTTGTGCTTCTTCAGGAGTTAAATTCATTTGTGAAGTAATATAAGCGTTTCGCATAGCTTCTATTTTCTCTTTTCGTTGAGAAGGATTGGTGGATTGTGCTTGTGCTATTACAACGTATATAAATAATAGACTTACTAAGATTGTATTTTTCATTTTATATATTTATTTCTGTGTTATCTAATTCTATCCAATCGTCTAAAAGTTGTTTTTTTTCTTCTTCTGTTAGATCGTTACTTGATTTATAAATAGGCAATTTTAAACTATTGCTTTGCTTAATCAACTCTTCTTCATTTATCTCATCCATATGATTAATTAAATAGATTTCAATTTCAGCGTCCTCTATTTTACTTAATTGACTTCTTACTTCTTTTTCACTTAAACCTGGAGCAGTATTTTGTGTTAATTGAAACCAAAAAAAACTAAAGAAACACATAGCAAATATAGCAGCAATGAATAATGGCTTAAAAAAAGGAATAATCGATATGTTAGAAGTGTTTTTCTGATTATGAATGTTGCTTAACAATTCATTTTCAAAATTTTCAAAATATAACTCGGGAACTAAAAAAGAATTTTTTTTAGAGAAATTTTTGAATGACTCCATATTGAAGTCTTCCATATTTTGATTATGATTAGTGTCCATGTCTTTTAGATATATATTTGGGTATTTGGTTTAATCTTTTTTTAAGTATTCTTCAATTTTTTTAACTGCATGATGAAAACTAGCCTTGAGTGCACCTACAGAAGTATTAAGGATTTGAGACATTTCTTCATATTTCAATTCCTCATAGTATTTCATTGTAAAAACAATCCTTTGTTTGTCAGGTAATAATTGAATCGCTTTTTGAAATTTTATAGCAGCGTCATCTCCATCAAAATAAGGATCTGCTTTTAACTGGTTTTCAAAGGTCTGATTGGAGGATTCTTCATTATCATTTAATAAAAAAGAAAAAGAATAAACCTTTTTTTGTTTTCGAAGAGAAGTCATTGTTTCGTTATACGCAATTTTATATAGCCAAGTAGACAATTGCGCTTCTTCTCTAAAAAGATCAATACCTGTCCATGCTTTTAGAAATACATTTTGCAATATATCATTTGCGTCTTCATGCTGTAAAACGATTCGGCGAATTTGATAATATATTTGTTGCTGATATTTTTTAACAAGTAACGTAAAAGCCTTTTCTTTAGAGGCTTTCATACGCAACATTGCTACTAACTCTTTATCAGTCATATTTTATATGTATTGAGCGATACGTTTGTATTAATAAACGTAAGAATAAAGATGTAGTATATATCCCTTTTTTTATTTTCTGCTGATGGCCTTCATTGCTGCTTCTATCACGTTTTTGCTATCTAAGCCATATTCGGTCATTAGTTGATCGGGAGTTCCACTTTGACCAAAAGAATCATTAACAGCAACAAACTCAGCAGGACATGGAAATTGTTGACTTAACAATTGCGATACCGTTGCACCTAATCCGCCGAGCTTTTGATGTTCTTCAGCAATAACTACACATTTTGTCTTACGAACTGAGTTTAAGACAGCTGTTTCGTCTAAAGGTTTAATGGTATGTATATTTATTAATTCTACTTGAATACCTTTTTCTTGTAATGCTTTAGTTGCTTCAATACTTTTCCAAACCATATGGCCTGTAGCAATAATTGTAACATCATTTCCTTCTTGCATTAAAATAGCTTTGCCAATTTCAAAACCTTCATTTAATGGAGTAAAATTTGGCCATTTTGGTCTACCAAAACGCAAATAAACAGGACCAACATGATCTGCAATAGCAAGCGTAGCCAGTTTAGTTTGATTAAAATCACAAGGATTTATAACTGTGAAACCGGGCAACATTTGCATTAAACCAATATCTTCTAAAATTTGGTGAGTTGCACCGTCTTCACCTAATGTTAGCCCTGCGTGAGAGCAACATATTTTAACATTTTTGCCAGAATAAGCTACAGATTGTCTAATTTGATCATAAACTCTACCTGTACCAAAATTAGCAAAAGTGGTAGCAAACGGAATTTTATCATCTATAGCTAAACCTGCTGAAATCCCTATCATATTTGCTTCAGCAATTCCACATTGAATAAATCGATCTGGAAATTCTTTTTCAAACTCCTCTAGTTTTAAAGATCCAGTTAAATCTGCACAAAGAGCAATTACATTAGGATTTTTTCTGCCTAATTCTACCATTGCTTCTCCAAAACCCGAACGGGTGTCTTTTTGGTTTTGTTCTACGTATTTTTCCAGTGCCATATTTGTATTTTTATAAGTTTTCTTGATGAATCGGTTTTACAAACACTTTAATAATTTTATTGTCAGCAGCTTCTATAATAGTATATAAATAATCACCAATACTTAATTCTTCATTCTGTTCAGGAATGGATTCATGTTCATATAATATATATCCATTAAGGGTTTCATAACTTTCAGACGATGGAATATCTAAATGATATTTTTCATTTATTAAATCAATTTCCATATCCCCAGAAAACATATAAGTGCCATTTTGAAGCGCTGTATCTGTTTGATCATCAACATCATGTTCATCTTCAATCTCACCAAAAATCTCCTCGATTAAATCTTCTAAAGTAACAATACCTGCAGTTCCTCCATATTCATCAATTACAATTGACATGTTTTTTCTGTCTTTGATGAAAGTATATAATAAATCTCTAGCAGTACTAGTTTCTGCTACAGTTACAGTCTTACGAATTAAGGGTTTTATTTCTGTTGGGTTTTTGAATAAATCTTGATGGTATATATAACCTACAATATTATCAATTGAATTTTCATAAACCAATATTCTTGAATGTTGTGTTTCAATAAACTTCTCTTTCAATTCATCTACAGTACAATTGCTATTTACAGCTTCTACTTTCATACGATGTACCATACATTCACGAACTTTTACATCTTTTAAATAGAGTGCTTTTTCAAAAATTTCTGCATCAATTTCATTGTCTTCTTCTTTCGCTTCAATATCATCCGAACCATTAGATGCTTCTTTAATTAAGTATTCTAAATCGATAGCACTAAATTCTTCTTTATGAGATTCTAATTCTTTTCCTAAAAAGATTTTCATAAAAATTTTAGATGTTTTTACTAATACCCATGTAAAAGGATACAAAATGGTATGAATAATTTTCAAAGGAATTGCAAAAAAAGAAAGTGTTTTATCAGGGTTAATTCTAAAAAGAGCTTTAGGAAAAAACTCCCCTAAAAACAACACAAAGGCAGTTGTAATAACCGTTTGAATAATCAATAATAGAATTCTATTATGAGGTAACAGCGTAAAGTTTTCAGGCACTAAAAAATTAGCCATGATACTGCCAAAAATAATAACACAGATATTTAATCCAACTAAAAGGGTGCTTACAAACTCATGTCTATGCTCATTAAATTCGGATAAAATTTTGCCAGAAGTACTTCCCTTATTTTTATCAAGCTCAATTCGTAATTTATTAGCAGATAAAAAAGCAATCTCAATTCCAGAGAAAAAAGCGATGACTAATAATACAATAATGCTTGATAGGATGTAAATAAACATACAACAAAGATAATTAATTCAAACTTTCGTCTGACTTGTTTTTATCTACATCTTCATTTCTTTCATTCATTTTCTCTGTAAATTCTCTTTGAGATTTTAAATTCCGCCACAAAAAAATACAAAGTATGCCACATACAATGGGCATATATACGTGATTATCGAATTGCTTATATTTAATTAAATTAAAAATAGCCACAAAAATAGATAGCCCAAAAGCAGTTATCCAAAGACGTTCAAATACAATTAACATTTTCATTTTGATGATTTTTATTTATGGTAGATCACTTGTGTTTATTTTAACTTTCCCAGTTACTTGTCGAATGGTATAGGAGCTAAAATCTTCTTTAGCATCTAAACCTCTTCCGTAAATAATTTGTTCATTGGTTGTAATTTTTACAAATCCAGGAGTACTAATTAATTTCTTTTTTTGACTCCAAAGCAATTCTTCTGTATTTAGTTTTTCGCCTTTTGCATTTACTACTACTACATCATTTTTAGCTAACATTCCTTCAATTTCTCCACCCACTTCATTTAGCACAGCATAACGTGCAGTTAATGAACTTTCAATATCTCCAGCGGGATTATATGAATAAGCCTTTATCCCTTTTGGAAACTCGGTATAATTTTTACCTTCAGAATGGTGAATCGTTTCGCTGGCAGTAATTTTCATACGCATAATTCCATCATTACTTACATGTACTTCTACGTTTTTCCCAATTTCTTCACCTATGTTTTTTTGTGATGCAATTTCGTCTATTTTTTTCAAATCATTAACGCAGGCACTAAATAGCAACGTTGTACTTAAAAAAAACAATATAGGAAAGATAGATTTCATGCTAGTTTCAAAGATAGCTAAATTAAGATTGCTGTTAAAATAAAAAAGGCTTAGAATTACCTAAGCCTTTCGGTAGTTTAATTATTTTTCTTTTTTCTTTAACTTAATTATAGGATATAGTTGAAATCGAACACCTAAATAGCCGTTGAGGTTAGATCCCCTAGAAGTTACATCTACGTTATAATTTTTTGCAGGAGTATTTGCATATAGGTCTTTTTCATATGTTTCTATTTTATATAAAAACATTTTATTTAACCCTTTACTATAATTTACCCCTAAGTACACAGAAAAGAAGTTATGCGAATATCCAATTTCTGCTCCAACTTGAAGTTGAAAAAGATGTTTATTCAAATTAATAAAGTCTTTTTCACAAAAGGAGTAAGAGTATATATTAGTTGAATCAATGCCTTGAATATTTATATCACAATTTAAATTACGATATAGGTCTAAATTATAGACGTATGAAACTCCTACAGATGGATTGATATAAAAACCTTTATAAATGGGTTGTTTATAGCTTATTCTTACTGGAAAAGACCAATAACCCCAACCAGATTTTATACCCATAGAATAACCTCCAACTAAAAATTTGTTTTTGGTTGTCTCTTCTACTTTAAAATCTTGATAAACGTTTAAATACATAGGCTTATGTTCTGTTCCCACTATTAAATATAGCTTATCATATACTTTAAAATCAACTAAAATACCCCACATGTATTTATTTACATTACTAAGCTTAAAAGAGGGAGCAACTTTTTCATCATTTGTGGTATAATTATAAGTCTTGGTAATACCATTTGTTAAACTCACTCCGATTTCTAATTGAGCAAATAGATTGCTGTAAATAAACATAGTTAAAAGGATAATTGTTTTTTTCATAGTTAATTTGATATGGTTAATTTATGCATGTCTCTATGCCAAAGAAGGGTATATGTTGATTGAAAACTAAAAGTGCAAGTAAGATTATAATGAGCACAATCCCGAGTGCTTCTATAGGCATAATAAAATCCGTGTTTTTTATTAGTAAACTCAACAAATACATCGTTTGAAACGGTGGCTCTACATCTTGGAGTATATGAAAATACGGCATGATAGATAGTTTTTTTTGTGCTTAATTCTGGGTTTTCTGAGGTACTTCGTCTGGTTAATGCTAAAGTTCTATTATAGTTGCCAAAATTACATAATAATTGAACAGAAATTCCAAATTTATAGTATTGAACCACACCTGTAAATTCTATGTCATGAATTGAAGCATCACCAGGTCTCCAATAACTGGCGTTTTCGAAATATGTTGCCTTAGGATTTAGCACATTAGGAGAGGCATATCGATCTCTACAAATTGATTTTTCTGCTGATACTGGATTATTTACATTAACACCACCTTGTTCTTCTAATATTCCAAACACCTCATCATCAAAACTAAATTCTTGTATCTTAGAATTTCCAGCAGTAGCTTCCTCTAATTCATATAAATAAGATAGATTGTCATCACTCATTACTAGTACTTTTCGAGAGGAAGGAATCAGTTTAAATATATATTTATTTACCTGTACCATTCCTTTATTATTTAAAATGGCTAATAATATGTTTCCTTTAATATCTCCTTCAACCTCTGGAACATAGGTAAAATAAGATTGAAACCCAATGTTTCTCTCCCAGCTCTCAATTTCATCCTCTTCTATATAATTCATAAAATTATTAAAATCATCCTCAGAGTTGAACTTTAATCTACCATCAATTAAGTAATATGGTATAGATTCTGGAGCATCACTTAACTTATAGGCTTCATTACTACTATTCTTTTTTGTAAATGAAAGTTGTTGGATGTTTTTTTGAGTATACTTATTTTCACTAATTGGTTTTTTACAGGCAAATAAGCAAACTGTAAAAAAGATAATACATAAATAAATGAATTTGTTTTTCATGTCATTTGTTTTTAAGTTTAATAAATATTCTAGCTAGAAATGGTTGTCGAAAACAAAAGTATGAATCACTTTTAAACAGACCTCATTTTAAGCATTTATATTCGTTTACACGTTAATAAACCTATACCCAAACCCTAAAAAACCTTATTTTAAAATATTTTTAAGACATTCATATACACTGCCATATTGAAATTGAAATCCCGCTAATAGTAGTTTTTTTGAAGTACATCGCTGTCCATCCAAAACTAAGGATGCACTTTCTCCTAATCCAATTTTTAAAGCTATAGAAGGTATCCCAAAAACAGGACTAATTGGTTTTTTCAACTGAGCCAATGATTTTATAAATTCTTTTTGAGTGCTATTTTCAGGGGCATTTATATTGTAGATTCCAGTAGTTGTAGTATTCTCCATAAAGAAAAGCACCACCTTACAGATATCTTCGATATGAATCCAGGGCATGTATTGATCTCCTTTTCCAAAATAATTTAATGATAGGGGATAAGACAATATTAGTTTAGGAAAAGCACCTTGCTTTGCATCCATCACCATTGGTATTCGCATAATAATATGTTTTTTTGCAAAAGGCAACAGCTTATTATGTGCATTTTCCCATAAAACACAAGTATTAGCCAAAAAATTATGTCCAGCAGGGCTATCTTCATCTACTATATGATCATTCACGTTTCCATAAAAACCTGTAGCAGAAGCACCAATATAGCAATCGAGCATTATTTTCTTTTGATGCAGCAACTCATAAAGTATATTCGTACTTTGAACTCTACTCGAAACAATATGCTCCTTTTGCTCATTGGTCCAAGATTTAGCTCCAATATTCTCTCCAGCTAAATGTATTATACTACCCACACCATCGATAGCAGCTTCTTCTATTTGATTTCTCTCTATGTCCCAAATAAACGAGTTTATCCTAGGGTCAACTATACGTTTTCTACTGAGTGTGTTTATTTTATATCCATTTTCGAGCAAAAGATTGATTATTTTCTGTGCAATAAATCCAGTTGCTCCTGTTATTAATACTTTTTTATTCATTTTTTTAACCTTTACTGTAAATACAACAACTTTTAACCATATTTGTTATAATGATAATATCAATTATCTTTGGCAGCTCATTTTTAATCTAAAATTTAGTCAACGTAATAATGAAAAAAATAGTTTATCAAATCAGTGTAGTATTGGCAAGTGTACTTATTTTAAGTTCTTGCGGTGGTGGCAAAAAAGGATCAAAAGTTAAATCCTCTAGAGCAGGTATCAACGAAGTAATTATTAGAGAATCGGCTGATTGTGATAAAATTAATCCATATACATCAACAAGCGCAAATTCTAGATATGTTGAAAGCAATGTGTTTATGGCTTTATTAGATGTTGATCCTAATAACTTAGAAATGATAGGATCTTTAGCCGTATCACGTCCAACAATTACTGAAATTACAGACGGGGAATATAAAGGCGGAATGTCAATTGCTTATGAGCTTAGACCAGAAGCAAAATGGGATAATGGTACACCAGTAACAGCAAATGATGTGGTTTTTACGATGAAAGCATTAAAAAACCCAAATACCAATTGCGAAAACTTAAGACCTTATTTCGAATTTATTAGTGATGTAGTAGTTGATCCTTCAAACAATAGAAAATTTACTTTTTTCTGTAAAGAGAAATATTTTACGGCAGAAGAAAATTCAGGTATTACTGTATTGCCTGAGCAATCATATGATCCACAAGGATTGATGAGAAAATTCACTATTAAAGAGTTGAATGATCCAAGTAAATTAAGTGCTTTAAAAGTGAATCCAGACATTATCAAATTTGCAGACTTATTTAATGGTGAAGCTACAGGTAGAGAGCCTAAAAACATAATAGGATGTGGACCATATACAGTAGCAGAATTTACTACAGGTCAAAGAATAGTATTGAAAAGAAAAGCAAATTGGTGGGGTGATCAATTTAAAGGTAAAGTATATGGCTTTGAAGCTAATCCTACAAAAATCACTTATGAAATCATTACAGATGAAGCATCTGCTAAATCTTCTTTATTAAGTGAAAAAACGGATATTACTCAAGGGATAACTGCTAAAACTTATTTAGAATTAGCTAAGACTAATATTGTAACAGATAGATACAATTCTGCAACTCCCGATCAATTTGCTTATTCTTATTTTGGTTTAAATATGAGAAACTCTAAATTAAGCGATTTACGAGTAAGACAGGCTTTAGCTCATTTAGTGGATGTAGATAAAATTATCAAAATCGTTTCTTATGGTATGGCTAAAAGAGTAACTGGTCCAATCAGTTTTATGAAACCTTATTATAATAAAGATTTAGCTCCAATTCCTTATAATGTAGAAAAAGCCAAAACATTATTAGAAGAAGCGGGATGGAAAGATTCAGATGGAGACGGTGTTAGAGATAAAATGATTGATGGTAAAAAAACAGATTTAACATTAGAATTAAAATATCCTTCAGGAAGTCCAGCAGCAGATGCCATAGCTTCTATGTTAACAGAATGGTGTAAATCTGCAGGAGTTACTATTACTACATCTACAAAAGAGTGGACAGTATTTATAGAAGATACTAAACGTCATAATTTTGAAATGTATTTTGGATCATGGATTGGTGGTCATACATTAGATGACATGAAACAAATATGGCATACACAATCATATAATGGAGGCGGGAACTATATTGGTTTTGGTACGATTGAATCAGATCAACTTATCGAAAAAATCAGATATGAATTAAATGAAGAGAAAAGAAATGAGTACTATAAACAAATTCAAAAAATCATTTATGATCAACAGCCATATATCTTCATTTCATCTCCTAAAAATAGATTGTTTATCCATAAAAGATTTGAAAATGCTAATACTTATGTAATCAGACCAGGATTCTTTGAAAAAGAATTCAGATTAAATAAGGATTTTGGTAATTAATCTTTTTAAAGAACTTTTCAGGGTATTCAATTAATGCATTCAAATTAAATAGAAATAGATGTTTAAATACGTATTAAAAAGGTTGCTTTATTTTGTTCCTACATTTATAGTTATTTCATTAATAACGTTTATGCTAGGGCAAATGGCTCCAGGCGATCCAGTAGAATTGAAATTAAAAGGAGGAATGGGCGGATCTGCCAATGGGCAATCTTCCGAAAAAATGGCTGGCGAAAAAGCTTATATGGAACTTAGCGAAAAACTTGGTAAAAACTTACCTGCTTTTTATTTTAGCATTACAAGTGCTGCTTATCCAGATACTTTATACAAAATACCTCGTCAAAACGAACGTAAAAATTTAGATCGTTTAATCAGTATGTATGGCAATTGGAATAATGTGGCTGACTATTATAAAAACGCTAAATTACTAGAGCAAAAATTATTTCAGTTCTCTAATACGAGCTTAGACGAAGCTTCATATGAAAAACTAAAAGCATTACGAGATAATAACTCTGAATTATTTATAAATTATGATAAAGTAAAGATTAGCGAATCGCTTAAAACTATTCAAGCAGCAGCTATTCATACAACCACTATCAAAACAGATAGTACTCACACTAAAACTATTCAACCTTTTATTTTTGCACTACCTGAAGTAAATAATTTAGTAGCTAGCTATACTAAAATGAATACAGAAATAAATACTTCTAATAATTACAAACCTGCATTTCATTGGTTTGGACTTAATAACCAATACCATAGATGGTTATTTGGAGATGTTCCTTGGTTTGGTAAAAACGATAATCCATCTAAAGTTTCTAAAGGATTTTTTAGAGGAGATTTTGGCAATTCAATTCTTGATAATAGACCAGTAGCATCTATTTTGATTGAGGCAGTTAAATTAACTTTATTAATTAATTTCTTTGAGTTTTTCTTAATCTATTTAATCGCGATTCCTTTAGGCGTTTCTTTAGCAGTTAAAAAAGGTACATCGTACGATAGAATAGTAACTACATTAAACTTTATGTTGTATTCATTACCTGCTTTTTGGATTGCAACAATGTGTATTATATTCTTTACAAATCCATATTATGGAGAGGCATTAAACTTATTCCCTGATCATGGAATTGGTAAAACAGGTGCAGATTTTGGTTTCTGGGAAAAAGCCGTAGATAGAGCTTATCATTTGATATTGCCTATGTTTTGTATGTTATTAGGAGCTTTTGCTTTTATTTCTAGAATGATGCGTGGAAGTATGTTGAATGTGATTCGTCAAGATTATATCAGAACCGCTTTTGCAAAAGGGTTAGAACCACGCAAAGTATTTTGGAAACACGCTTTTAGAAATTCATTAATACCTATTATTACTATGTTTGCTAGTTTTTTACCAGCAATGATTAGTGGAGCAGTTATTATCGAATATATATTTACTATACCTGCAATGGGACGTATTAGTTACGAATCGGTAGTTGCTAGAAATTTTCCAGTATTATTTACCATCCTCATGTTTGCAGCTATATTAACCATGTTAGGAAACTTATTAGCAGATATTTTATATGGATTTGTAGATCCTAGAATTTCACTTACTAAAAAAGCATAATGGCAACGAATAACACATCTAATAATACCTCTAGAGAAATTAGTACACAGGCAGATCAAAGCTATTGGGCCATTGTAAAGAGACAATTCAAAAAGAACAAATTAGCTGTTTGGTCTTTACGCATCATTATTTTAATTATTACGGTTGGTCTTTTAGCTGATTTTTTAGCAAATGATAAACCTTTATATTGCTCTTATAAAGGCAATACCTATTTCCCCGTTATTAAAGAATATGCTATAGATATGCACTTAAGCAAATGGCCAGAAGAGTTAAATAATGTGGTATGGAAAGATTTGAAATATGATGCAGTTGTGTTTGCACCAATACCTTATGCCCCAGAAAAAACAGATGATAAAAACAATGATTATAAAAGCCCAATGGGTAGTCAAGAAATCGTTTCAACTAGATGGAGACATTGGTTAGGAACGGATCAGTTAGGTAGAGATTTATTATCCGGATTGATACATGGTACTCGTATTGCTATGCTTGTAGGAGTTGTTTCCATGTCGATAGCTTCCGTAATCGGTATTTTATTAGGCTCCTTAGCTGGATATTATGGAGATGAAAAATTAAAAATTTCTCTTGCACGACTAATACTAAATATAATAGGTGTGCCATTAGCTATGTTTTATGCTTTTAATACAAGAGGCTATATTCTAGAAGATGCATTAGCAGATTCTTTTGGTAGTTTTTGCTTTTCGTTTTTAGTGAGTTTTTTCTTTTTCTTGATCTTAATGCTTATACCAAATATCATTACTATAGGATTGAAAAAAATACCCTTTTTAGATAAAAAAGTAACTATTCCCGTTGATATTTTAATTTCTAGAATGATTGAGGTAATTATGTCTATCCCTACTTTATTGTTAATTCTTTCTATTTGTGCAATCGTATCAAAACCATCTATCATGTTAATTATGGTTATTATCGGATTGACTGGATGGACAGGTATAGCTAAGTTAATTAGAGGAGAATTATTAAAAGTACGTAGCCTTGAGTTTATAGAAGCAGCACAGTCTTTAGGTTATTCAGAAGCTCGTATTTTATTTAAACACGCTATACCTAACTCACTTACTCCGGTTTTAATTTCAATTGCATTTGGTGTTGCCGGAGCAATTTTAGCAGAGTCTTCTTTATCCTTTTTAGGTATAGGTACTCAAGCAGATGTAATTACTTGGGGGAAATTATTAAGTAGTGCACGCGAATATGCACCAGCATGGTGGTTAGCTATTTTCCCAGGCTTTGCGATATTTGTAACCGTTACCATATTCAACTTCGTTGGAGAAGGTTTAACAGATGCAATCGATCCAAGACTAAAACAATAATTCATCTTATCCCGTATTTTTAATCGAATATGCACTAATTTCGTGTCGTGCCAAATTCATCTATTTTTATACTCCTTTTTTCAATGTTTATTGCTTCCATAAGCAATTCACAAACCATCCTTATTTCTAAAACTATTCCAGTCTCTAATAGAACTAGTAAGTTTAAATTAATAGGTAAAAACACACAAGGATATTGGGTTCGAAATTATGGTAAAAATGAAGAAAGAGTCGACATTTATGACGACGGACTTAATTTAATTAAATCTAAAACCTTATTAATAAAACGTAATAATTTCACTACAGTTTCTTTCTTTTTAAGCAATTATCAAGCAACTATCTATTATTCTGAATATAAGAAAAAACAAATGATTGTTTATGCGAATGCAATTAATGATCGATTAGAATCAGGAGCAGAAATAATATTAGATACGATACAATATCAAAGTTATGATGATAATGCTAATGTGTCTTTTGCTACAAGCACCAATAAAATGTATCATATGCTTTTTATTCCTACTTACTTGAATGGCAACATACAAAAAATTCGAATCATTGGAACCAATGGCTCTAGTTTTGCTTTGTTTAAAAGTACTATAAACATTAGTGAAGAAGGCTTTTCAGCTGTTCCACAAGATGCAATAGTTGATAATAATGGGAATACCTATCTGCTAATAAAATATTTTCAACAAGAGAATCAAGCCGAATCTTTTATGGTATATCAAGTATCTAATCGTGGTCAATTGATAAAAAAATTTCCAGTCTATTTTGATAAACAAATTTTTGGCGAACCTTATATTATTTTTGATGAATTACATCATGAGTTTATAGCCACAGCCTTTACTACTGAAGATAGAAGAGAAGGGGCTACGTATTTTACTACATTTAGATATTCTTTATTCGATTCGTTAAGTTCTTCTACAAATCATTACAAAATAGATAAACAAATAATAAGTGATATCTATAAGGGAGATCCTGGTAAAATTGTAGGTCTGTACACTTATGCAATAAAAAAAATCATTTTAACTTTAGAAAGAGGATTGTATGTGTTTACTGAATCATTCTACAAAGAAAGCAAAGAAGAAATTGCACCAGATTTAATGAGTTTAAGTCCAATGAATACTTTCCAACCTTCTTTTAACAATACTCGTAGTATTAACGTATACCATTACAATGATATACTTTGTATGAAATTAAATGATAGTTTAAAGAGCTTTAATTATGAACTCATAGATAAATCACAAATAAGCGAGAATGATAATGGAGCCTATTCGTCTTTTGTAATACTCAATTCAGGTGATGCTATTAAATGTTTATATAATGCAGAAGATAAATCAATTTTTTCTTTTCTCGAAAACACTATTGATATCACCAATAGTAAACAAGTATTAATAAATGAAGAAAAAAAAGGATTACAACTTATACCTAAGATGGCTATTCAAACAGGAATTAACGAATTAATTATTCCTAGTTATAGAAATGATGAATTTAAATTAATAAAGATTAAATATTAAACCTTGTTAGAGTTATTTAAAAAACAAAATCCGTTTACTCTTTTTTTTGTTATTATCTATGGTTTTGCCATCAGAAGCAGTATTTTTTTTATAGATTTTTCTAAAGCTTATTTTGACCCTAAACAACCCTTATCTTTTTTAACAGATAATGCCTGTAAATTAAGCCCTCAAAATGTTTCCTTCCATTATGTGATAAGTACAAGTATTCTGCTGCTCATTAGTATATTCATAAATCTATATTTGAAAAACAATAAGATAATTGATAAATTAGGTTATTTACCAACGTTATTATTTATGCTAGTTTCAGCTAGCTATTCTTCTTTTTTATATATGAGTAATGAGTTTTTTGCATTTATATTTTTTAGCATTTCTATTATTAGATTATTGCAATCATTATTGGTAGATGAAACCGATATTAAAGTTTTTGATGCTGCCTTTTTTATATCTATCGCATCCTTGTTTTATAAACCAATACTACCTTGTATTCTAATAGTTTTTATAGCTATTATTATATTGAAAAACGTACAGATAAAAGCTATTGTTTTTATGCTAATCGGACTATTAATTCCTTATTTTTTGCTTGGAGTTTATATGTTTTTAACAGACCGTTTAAGTCAATTAGCTTTTCATATCATACCAGAATTGATAAGTCAAATGAATTGGTATAATCATCAAGACTTCCTTCAAATAAGTAAAACCATATTTTTAGGGATATTATCTTTATTAGGTTTTGTAAAAATTCAAGCAAGTTTAGCTAAAAGCATTGTAAACATTAGAAAATATTATAGCCTACTCTTAATTATTAGTCTGGTATATATACCGATGTTTCTAATAAACAAACAACTTACTACTACCCATTTTATTTTTTTGTTGCTCCCCATATCTTATTATTTATTAAATTTTCTAAAAGACATGAAACGAATATGGATTTCAGAGTTAATTCATGTAGCTTTGTTTGTACTTATATATTTTTCAAACATTAATAATTAGCTTTTAATATGAAATTTGGAGTTGTAGTTTTTCCTGGTTCGAATTGTGATCGTGATATGATTCATGTACTTAAAAATATTATGCATCAACAAGTGGAAGAAGTTTGGCATAAAGAAACCCAATTGAATCAATTCACCACAGATGATTGTATTATTTTACCAGGAGGATTTTCTTATGGAGATTATTTGAGAACTGGTGCTATAGCCCGCTTTTCACCTATCATGGAAGCAATTATTGAATTTGCTCATAAAGGAGGCAAAGTTTGGGGGATATGTAATGGTTTTCAAATTTTATGTGAAAGTGGATTATTACCTGGAGCTTTATTGCGAAACAACAATATGAAGTACACTTGTAAAAACATTTTTTTAAAAGTGAATACTACTAATACAACACTTACACAAGCATGTACAGCAGGAGAAATTCTTAAAGTTCCTATTGCACATGGCGAAGGAAGATATTATGCAGATGCTGCAACGATTGAAAAATTACAAAAACAAGATCAAATTTTATTTAACTATTGCGACGAACAAGGAGTAGAAACAGCAGATTCAAATCCTAATGGCTCTTTATTAAATATTGCTGGTATTTGTAACGAACAACGAAATGTATTTGGAATGATGCCTCATCCCGAAAGAGCAAGCGAATCTATTTTAGGAAATAGTGATGGTTATAAATTATTTGAATCTTTAGTTATGAAAGAACTGGCTCATTAATTGCCATGTGCTTTGCAAAAATACACATATGAAAAAAGGATATCTACTTATAGTATTTCTATTAGTTACTTATATAACTAGTCAAGCACAAACACTAAAACCAGTGAGCTGGTCGTTTAGTAGTGAATCATTAGGAAATAATGAATACAATATTTTACTTACAGCTACAATCCAAGAGAATTGGTGGACCTATTCTCAGTATATTAAAGAAGGTGGACCAATTCCTACTACCATTACTTTTGATGCGAATAAAGATTTTGAAATTAGTGGTACAACCGGTGAAGCTGGTGCACACGTTAAAGAAGGACTCGAACCCATGTTTGACATGGTTCTAAAAAAATATGCAGACAAAGTAGTATTTACCCAAAAAATAAAAGTTCTTAATGGCAAACCAGAAATTGGTGGTCATGTAGAGTTTATGTGTTGTGATGACAAACAATGTTTAGCCCCTGAAACAGTACCTTTTAAAATCAGCATTCAATAGTTATTTATACATGAGAAAAAGTTTTTTAGCACTATTCCTATTCTTTATTTGTTCTCAAGGCTTTGCTCAAGGCATGAAAAAAGTACATTTAAGTGCTTGTACAAATATTATCAATGAAACAGAAGCCGAGATTGTTTTAACAGCTCGATTAGATAAAGGTTGGCATTTATATGCTTTTAATGCTGGCGGTGATGGTACCCTCATCTCACCTGTCATTACTATTGCAGCAAATAAAGACGTTGTGGTGGTTGGTAATCCAACTGAGAAAGGAAAGCTAGAAACCAAAGACGATGCGGGTATTGGCCCTTATCATTTTTATGAGAATAAAATTATTTATACTCAGAAAGTAAAATACAAAAAACTATCTACACTAAAAATCACTTTTGATTATCAAACTTGTGATGAAAAAGGATGTTTACCTCCAGACTATGAAGATTTTACTTTAGACATGAATGTTTCTTGTAATGGAGCTTCTTCTATAAAAGACACGACTCCAATAATAGATACAAGTAATACTGCAGCAACGCCTATCGATTCTACTTTAGCTACCATCAGTGCCTCTGCCACATATGGTGATTGGGGAACACCAGTAGGTGATTGTGGTGAAGCTATTCAAGAAGAATTATCTATTTGGACTGCATTATTATATGGTTTACTTGGTGGTTTTGCAGCTTTATTTTTTCCTTGTACACTTCCGATGATTCCAATGACGATTAGCTTTTTCTTAAAAGGAAGTGGTGATAAAAAAGAAGGCGTTAAAAAAGGCGTATTATATGGGTTTAGTATTTTCTTAGTTTATTTCTTATTCAGTTTACCATTTGTGTTTTTAGGCTGGGGAGGAAACACCCTAAATGAACTATCAACGAATGTCTGGGTGAATCTAGCCTTCTTTATTATTTTTATTGTTTTTGCTTTTTCGTTATTTGGATATTATGATATTAGTATGCCTTCATCAATTGCCAATAAAGTAGATGAAAAGAGCAATATTGGAAGTATGACAGGTATATTCTTTATGGCTTTAACCTTAGCTATAGTATCTTTTTCTTGTACGGGTCCGATTTTAGGTTTAGTATTGGGAAATATCAGTAATTCTAAACTAATCATGCCCGCTATGTCTGGCTTCGGATTGGGTTTAGGAATTCCTTTTGCTTTGTTTGCTATGTTCCCTAATTTATTAAAAGCATTACCTAAATCCGGTGGCTGGCTTACGGTTTTAAAAGTTGTTTTTGGTTTTATTGAATTGGCTTTTGCTTTGAAGTTTTTATCAAATGCTGACTTGGTAAAACAATGGGGCTTTATGAAAAGAGAACTATTTATTGGTTTATGGATATTAGTATGCATTATGACAGCTCTATATTTAATGGGGTGGTTTAGGTTTAAAAAAGATCCAACTTTTCATAGCACTATAGTTATGAAAGTATTAGCCGGTATATGTATTGTATTTGCAGGATATTTAAGCATGGATTATTTTAATAAAGATATTAGTCTAGTAAGTGGTTTCCCTCCTCCAAAATTTTATAGCTGGTTTTATAAAGCTGAAAAACATGCTAAAGGTTCTACTGCACGTACACATGATGTAAAAGGATTAAAAGTGTATTTGTATTTAGAAGATGCAATAGCAGAAGGAAAAAAACAAGGTAAACCAGTGATGATTGACTTTACGGGATGGGCTTGTGTAAACTGCAGAAAGATGGAAGAGAATGTTTGGTCAAAACCAGAAATTTATAAAATCCTACAAAAAGATTATATCATCGCTTCTTTATATGTTGACGAACAAATTGAATTACCTAAAAACGAACAATTTGCTTCGCCTGTTTTAAATGATAAATTTGCTAACACTGTTGGAGATAAATGGATGGATTTGTCATTAAGAGATTTTAAATCGGCAACACAACCATTCTATGCGCTTATTGATCCAGATAATCATAGAATTTTAAATACACCTAGAGGCTATACACCAGATGATAAGGTTTATAAAAGCTTTTTAGAGTGTGGCAAATATCAATATAAAGAGCTACATAAAAAGTAAGCTAATTCATTTATGATAACAAGTACATTAGGCATTGTTTTGCATAGCATCAAATATGGCGAGACAAGCTTAATAGTAAATATTTACACTTCTTCTTTTGGTTTGGTTTCATACATTGTAAATGGTGCAAGAAGCGCCAAATCTAGAAACAAAGCCTCTCTTTTTCAGGCAGGGAATATCTTAGAATTACAAGTATATAATAGGCCTGGTAAAAACCTACAACATATCAAAGAGCAACGATTGCACAAAATGTATATGCATATTCAAGGATCCATGATCAAAACAAGTATTTGCATGTATATGCTCGAAGTACTTAATCAGTGCATCAAAGAGCATGAACAAAATGAAAAGATGTTCGATTTTTTATTACAAAGTTTTTTACGATTAGATGCTACGGATACAAATGAAGCTATCTTTCCAATTTGGTTTATGCTTTCTTTGGCGCGCGAATTAGGTTTTGAAGCAGGCAATAGCTATGATAAAAAAAATAACGTTTTCGATTTACAAGAAGGACTCTATGCCGCACAAAGTATGCATGCTCATGCTATTCACGAACCCTATAGTAAGTATTGGTATGAAATCAGTCAACAAGAAAAACCACAAAATATCATTGCTTCAAAAAATGAACGAATTCATATGATGGACTCACTAGAAAAATATTTTCAATTTCATGTCGAGAAATTTAAGCCCTTGCAAACACCTAAAATATTGAGAGAAGTCTTGTCGTAATAAAAAAATCTTACATTAATTTATTTTCTAAAGCCAACAATTGCTGTTCACTTCCTATAGCAATAATTTTATGAGAGTTATTGATAATAAAGTCTGGCGCTGGATTCAACACATAACTTTGATCCTCTTTTTTTATTCCTATAATATTAGCACCAGTACTTTCCCAAGCGTTTAAGCTCAATAAACTAATTTCTTTCTTGATTTGAATTTCTTTAATTTTAAATGCAGCAGAGGAACTGTTGGATAAGATATCTAAAAACTCTTTGATATCTGATGTAAATACTAATGAAGCCATATAAGCACCTCCAATATGTTCGGGTAAAATCACGTTATCTGCACCAGCTAATTTCAGTTTGTTTCTAGTTGTATCTAAAGAAGCTCTACTGATAATTTTAATAGTTGGATTTAATTGACGTGCCGAAAGAACGGTAAATAAATTTTCAGAATCATTAGGCAATGCCACAATAATTGATTGAGCATTTTGAATATTCGCTTCAATTAAATCATTATCATTAGTGCTGTCGCCATGAATATAAAAATCTGCAAGACTCGTTATATCTTTGTTTTTATCTATAATTACCGTTGTGATTCCATTGTTTTTCAACACCTCAATGGCTTGCGTACCATTTCTTCCACCACCACAAACAATTACATGATTTTTTAATTCATTAATTTTTTCTTTCATAAAAAGAGCGTTTAATTTTTTATTAAAATCACCATTAAACAAATATTTTGATAATACAGTAATGGCATAGGTGAAAATAGTTATATTAAATAAGATATATACTACCATAAATATTTTGCCCATAGTAGACAGAGGAACTACGGTTTCAAAACCAATAGTAGAAAGGGTTATTACAGAAAGATAAAGGGCATCTATAAAACTTAAGTGTTGAATAAGCATAAACCCAACAACACCTATTAATATAGAAACACCTACTAAAAATAAGATGTTACGTATACCAGAAAAGACGATGATAAAGGATTTAATTTTCACACATTAAAGCTAAAAAAAATAAATCAATAAATATTAAAATGTAAAACTAAAATGCAATTAAGTTGCATGATACGCCATTTGTTATTTTACAATAACTAATTGTGTTGATTTCATTTTCATTTCTATTATCTGCATCATTTTTTCAAAATAATCTTTATCTTCTATATAGCTTTTGCTACGGATATTTAAAGCTTGCAATGCATGGTAACAATGAATACGAGCATTATTTAATTTGCCTAATTGTAAATTAATAAAACCTAAGAAACGATGAATATTGATGCGAATAGTGCTTTGACTCATATTGGCATAAGCTAAAGCTTCTTGTGCTAAATCTAAAGCATCTATCGTTTTGTTTTGATTGGCTTTTTGTATGGCTTCTCTAAATACTTTTTCAGCCATATGTTGTAGTTCTAATGGATTGTAAATACTAGCGTTTTTTACATTATAATTTTCTTGTTTAAGTGCTCCCATAATTTCTATTTTTTTATTTATGTATGCAAACCTATCATTGCAAAACGCAACCTATTTGCGTAGTGATATTTTTTATAAAAAAGAGATGTTTTTTTTGACTATGACATAAGAGACTGTAAACCAATCATTTGTTATTAACTTTTTAATGTTGATTGTTAATAATTCAAATAGTATCTTATTAGTATCTTTGCTGATACTAAAGAAATTAATACCAATGAAATTTATTGTATCTACTTCACAATTATTGAAACAATTACAAATCGTAGGAGGTGTAATTAGTTCAAATACAGTTCTACCTATATTAGAAGATTTTTTATTCGACATCAATAAAGGAACACTTACCATTTTTGCTACGGACCTTGAAAATTCTATGAGTACGAGTTTAGAAGTGGAAAGTAAAGAAAGTGGTAGAATCGCAATACCTGCAAAAATTTTACTAGACACACTAAAAACATTGCCCGAACAACCATTGACGTTTTCGGTAGATTCAAAAACATTTGCTATTGAATTAACTTCAGAAAATGGAAAATATAAATTGACTGGTGAAAATGCTGCAGACTTCCCTAAAATACCTGTAGCTGAAGATACTAGTACTATTCATATTTCTTCTACCGTTTTAAGTTATGGTATTAGTAAAACATTATTTGCTGTAAGCAATGATGATTTACGTCCTGCTATGACAGGAGTATTCTTTAAATTATCTCCTAATGGTCTTACATTCGTATCTACAGACGCTCATAAATTAGTTCGTTATACTCGTAAAGATGCTACTAGTGAAAGTGAAGCAAGTTTTATCGTACCAAAAAAAGCGTTGAATTTATTAAAAAATTCTTTACCTAACGATGATTCACAAGCAACCATAAAATTCAATGCTTCTAATGCATTTTTTAGTTTTAATAATGTGAATTTAATTTGTCGTTTAATCGATGCGAAGTACCCTGATTATAATGCGGTAATACCGGTAGATAATAATAGTACATTAACATTAGGTAGATATGATTTTCAAAATTCATTGAAACGTATCTCTATTTTCTCTAACAAAACAACGCATCAAGTAGTATTAAATATCAAAGCCAATGAAATCAATATTTCTGCGCAAGATTTAGATTTCAGCAATGAAGCAAAAGAAACATTAAATGCTACCTATGATGGCGATAATATGGAAATTGGATTCAATGCTAAATTCCTTATCGAAATGCTTGGTGTATTGAATACAGATGAAATTAATATGAAACTTTCTCTTCCTACTAAAGCAGGTATTTTAGTTCCAGCGGTTGCTGATGAGAATGATGACTTATTAATGCTTGTGATGCCAGTGATGCTCAACTCATAATATACTTTATGAATTCCATAGAGGTAAAAAAAGAATTAGCCAATGCTGTCACTCACGGCATTGGTTTTTTATTATGCCTAGTAGGAGTGCCAATTGCTTTAGCTTTAGCTGTTAAAACGGGCAGTATGAAAGCTATTTGGAGTACCTCCATCTATTCTTTTTGTTTGATGATGGTCTATTTGTGCTCTACCTTATATCATAGTTTTTCTCACCCGCTTACCAAAAGAGTATTACGAACCTTTGATCATATTGCTATTTATTTCCTGATTGCGGGAAGTTATACGCCTTTCATGTTATTCTATTTTAACGATACCAAAGGGCATATGGTGCTCATTGGTGTATGGGTATTAGTATTGATAGGCACCATCTTCAAAATATTTTTTACAGGCAAATGGGATAGTATTTCTACTGTCATTTATTTAGCGATGGGTTGGACGATTTTACTTTTTGCAAATCGATTGATGAGTGATGTGCCTCAAGGAGTATTATTTTGGTTAGCCTTTGGAGGTGCCTTTTATACCTTAGGTATTGTTTTTTATGTATGGAAAAGATTAACCTATCATCATGCTATTTGGCATATATTCGTATTGCTTGGCAGCTTCGGACACTATATGGCTGTGATAAAAAGTTTTATTTAGAGAAAATTTAGACGTTAGATACTAGATTTAAGTAAGTATACGTTTTATTCAATACTCAATACTCAACACTCAGCATACAACACTCAACATTATAATCTAGTTTCCTAATTCCAATTGATTTTTCACCAATTCATAATAAGCTCCTTTTTTAGCTACTAAATCATTGTGAGTACCTTGTTCTACTAGTTTACCTTTTTCAAGAACCACTATATTGTCTGCATTTTTAACCGTACTTAATCGATGCGCCACAATTACTGCGGTTTTTCCTTTAAAAAAACTATTTAAATTTTCTACTATCGCTTTTTCATTATTAGCATCTAATGAGTTAGTTGCTTCATCAAAAAAGAAGTAATCTGGATTTTTATAAATACTACGTGCAATCAATAATCGTTGTCTTTGACCTTGGCTAACTCCTACACCTTCTTGACCAATTTTGGTATTATAACCAAGAGGTAAATGATTAATAAAATCTTCAATATTAGCTATTCGTACCGATTGTAATAATTTTTGTTTATCAATAGTATCATCTCCTACAGCAATATTATTTGCAATGCTGTCGCTAAAAATATAACCATCTTGCATCACGCTTCCACAATGACTTCGCCATACACGTGCGCTAATATTATTTAAACTGGTACTACCAATTTTAATTTCGCCTTTATAATTGGTATAAAATTTAAGTAATAGTTTTATCAGTGTAGTCTTTCCACTTCCACTGGTTCCAACAACTGCAGTAATTTTACCAACAGGTATATCTAATGATATATCATTAAGTACTTTATCACTGTCAGGTCCTCCATACTGAAAACTTAAATTAGATATTTGAATGGTTTTATTTTCGGGCACCATATCAATTACAGCCGGATTATCCTCTTCCTCTTCTTCTTTATTGTGTACTTCACCAATTCTATCTAAACTGATTTTAGCATTTTGAGTAATTTGAATAAACCCGATTAATTGATTCAGAGGAGTGTTTAGTTGGCCAATAATATATTGTACAGATAACATTTCCCCAAACGTCATACTACCATTTATTACCGCTTTGGCTGAGATAAATGAAATCAATATGTTTTTCACTTGGGTGATCAAAGTTGCACCTGCTCCTTGCCATTGTTCTAAAGATAAATTTTGTATGTTAATACGAAACATTCTTGCTTGAATACGTTCCCATTCCCATCTTTTTTGCATCTCACTACCCGTCAGCTTAATTTCCTGTATACTCTGAATTAACTGGTATACCTTACTTTGGTTGGCACTCAATTGATCAAACATTTTATAATCCAACTCTTTTCGTTTGCTTAAGAATAAAAGCACCCATACAAAATACAAGACCGCTCCGATAGTAAATATTACAAAAATCAAGGGATTAAAAATGAATAAGACGATTCCAAAAACCACTAAATTAAACATCGAAAAAATAGTAGATAAAGTAGAGGTTGTTAAGAAATCGCGCACTCTTGAGTGATCATTAATTCGTTGTAATAAATCCCCAATCATTTTAGAATCAAAAAACCCTAATGGCAATTTCATTAGTTTAATTAAGAAGTCAGATACTAATGAAATATTAATCCGAGCACTTAAATGCAATAAAATCCAACCACGAATAAACTCTACACTTACCTGAGATAAATACAGCACCAATTGGGCAATTAATATGAGATTGACAAAGTTTACATCTTTATATTGGATACCCGAATCGACAAGAGATTGAGTTAAAAAAGGAAATATCAGTTGTAATAAACTACCCGCTAATAAACCAATAAATAATTGAAAAATTAATTTTTTATAGGGATAGAAATAAGTGATTAAAAAACCAAATGTTTTTTTATCAGTTTTTTCACCTTCCATTTTATAAAAGTCAGGAGTCGCTTCCATCAACAAGGCTACTCCTTGCTCCGTACTTCCTTCCACATCGCTATACCAGCCATCCTGAAATTCTTTATGAGTTAGTTTTAATTTGTCGTGTGCAGGGTCTGCAATATATACATGCGAATTGGTAATTTTATATACAACTACATAATGTCTTTGACGCCAATGTGCAATAAACGGAACCACATCTTCTTGAATCAAGTCTTTAAAGGGTAGTTTAACCGCCATGGTTTTAAATCCAATACTTTCCGCTGCATGTGCTAAACCACTTAATGAAGCCCCATCTCTATCGATAAAACTACGATCACGTAAATAAGGAAGCTCATAATTTTTGCCGTAAAATTTAGCAATCATTTTGAGGCATGTAGCCCCGCAATCCATAGCGTCTCGCTGTCTGTAAAAAGGGAATGAGTTTAACAATTTTTACTGTTTTATTTGTAACAAAATTAATAGAAAGCGCATTTGCAGTTTTTATATCTTATAACCAAGTACACACACTTTCTTGTATATTGTATAGTATAGTGGAAGAAATAAGAATCGACATACATTTGATTTTAGCATTTCAACATAATTTTAGTTATTAAAAAACACTTTTCTACTTCTAAAAACATTTACATTTACATAAAATTTATAGTGTGCTTTCTCTAAAAAATATTACCAAACAATACGGCTTATATAAAGCAAATAATGATATTTCGCTCGAAATACCTAGCCATGAAATTTTTGGGATGCTTGGTCCTAATGGCGCAGGAAAAACCACACTTATTCGAATTATTACTGGTATTACAATGCCCGATAGTGGTAGCATATTATTTGAAGGAAAAAAATATACGCTAGAAGATCGTCTGAAAATAGGCTATATGCCTGAAGAAAGAGGACTCTATAAAAAAATGAAGGTGGGAGAACAACTCATCTATTTAGCTCAGCTAAAAGGATTGTCGAAAGCAGAGGCTCTTAAGAAAATAAAAGTTTGGGTTGATAAATTTGAAATTGCTTCTTGGTGGAATAAACATATCGAAGAACTCTCAAAAGGGATGCAACAAAAAATTCAATTTATTTCAACTGTGGTGCATGAACCAAAATTGATTATACTAGATGAGCCTTTCTCGGGATTAGACCCCATTAATGCCGATTTGATTATTCATGAAATGCAGGAACTTAAAAATAACGGAGCTACTATCATTTTTTCTACACACCGCATGGAACAAGTAGAAGAGCTTTGTAAAAGCATAGTATTAATTAATAAAGGACAAAATATTTTAGAAGGAAATGTAAGTCAGTTGCGAAAACAGTATAAAGAAAAAAAATACGAAATCGTTTTTGAAAATCAAGCCCCAATAGAATTATTAAAGTCTTTCGATATTTGCAGTCAGGAAGAAAACAATGTCGTTATTCAATTAAAAGAAACAGAAAATGCAAGAGATATATTACAGCATTTGGTAAATAATCATATGGAGATTAGTTCTTTCAAAGAATTGCTTCCTACTTTACATGAAATATTTGTGAAGAGAGTTAAAGAATCTGAAAATGTAAAACCTATTAATTTGTAAACATGCGAACGATTCTAATCATCATACAAAGAGAATACCTGAGCAGAGTAAAACAAAAAGCGTTTTTAGTTTCTACTTTCTTAGCTCCTATAGGATTTGCATTACTCATTTTTGCATCGGGCTATATCAGTACCATTGGCGCTGGCGAAAAGAAAGTAGTAGCCATCATTGATAATGATAATATTCTGAAAAAAGAAGCATTAGAGGAAGACCTTACGGGTAAAATTATTTATAGATATAGCACACTACATGAAGCGAATTTAACCAATCTTTCAGTTAAAGAAAATGCGGATGTATTTATCATCATACCAAGTATAAAAAATCTATTAGACAGCAATCATATTACTATAAAATATCTAGGTGAAAAACATTTAGGTTTAAAAGATAGAAGCTCCATCGAAAGTGCTATTGAATCGAAATTAGAGCAAGTAAAATTAGAATCACTTTCATTAAATCCTACCCAAATAAAAAATTGGAAAGTAAATGCCAAATTACAATATATAAATCCTGCGGATGAAAAAGAAAGCAGTGCTTATACCAATGTTGCTACTATACTTGGGATTATGACAGGCATTGCCATATATATGATTTTGATTTTTTATGGGGTCAGTATTATGCGAGGAGTGTTGGAAGAAAAATCTTCACGAATTGTTGAAGTCATAATTTCGAGTGTTAGACCTTTTCAACTATTAATTTCTAAAGTTATTGGAATTGGCTTAGTAGGTATTACACAGTTTTTGGTTTGGGCTGTTATTATGACTTTAGTAAATATATTCGTTTTACCAGCTATAGGATTAGGTACGGTATCACATTCGCCCATGCCAAGCGCACAAATGGTTCAAAACTCGGGAGCCGATATGGAAATGCTTCAAACAGGAATCATGGAATTGTCTAAAATAAATTGGACCTTGGTCTTTTTCGGTTTTATTATTTATTTCATTGGCGGGTTTTTCCTTTATGGGTCAATGTTTGCAGCACTTGGAGCAACCATCAATGAAGATGGCGAAACACAATCCATCAGCATGGTGGTTACCATGCCAATCTTAATTTCTTTTTTTATTGCCTTAAGTATTGTGAATGATCCTCATAGTAAACTGGCTGTATGGGCTAGTATATTCCCATTGTCATCCCCTATAGTCATGGTTGCTCGTATACCCTTCGAGCCTCCTATATGGCAATTAATTGTTTCGATACTCGTTTTATTTTTATCTTTTTTCTGTATGATATGGTTGGCTGCTCGAATTTATAGAGTAGGGATTTTAATGTATGGGAAAAAGGCTTCTTGGCGCGAAATCATGACTTGGCTTTTCTATAAAGAGCAATAAAAAAGTTTGACCTAGCGTTCTCTTTGCATGAATGCAATAATTTATTATATCGGGTTATCAGTACTCATAATCGTGGGTATAGCCAATCAATCTTGTACAAGTATTGCAACAAATAGCAATGAAGACAATAAAGAATATTCGTTTGCATTGCCTGCTCATCCTAGTATACAAGATTCTTTAAAGGCCTATAAAAGAATGCAATTAAAAGTGAGAGACCTAAATGCTTTTATAAAAAATAATGAATCCTATAATAGCTATTTATTTTTCTTATTAGATATGCATGTCGAATCGAATCATTATCGCTTTTTTGTGTATGATAATAATGCGAAAAAAATACTTTTACAAGGACTAGTAGCGCACGGCGTAGGCTCTATGACAGACAATGAGGATAGCTTATATTTTTCAAATATACCTGAATCTAATTGCAGCTCACTAGGGAAATATAAAATAGGTGAAAAATATACTGGCAGATTTGGCACTTCGTATAAACTATATGGATTAGATGCTACTAATAGCAATGCTTATAACAGAGCCATTGTTTTACATGCATTTAAAAATATACCGAATGAAGAATGCAATTATCCTATCACTTTAAGTTTAGGTTGCCCTATGGTATCTACTCAATTTTTCAGCAAGTTCGAAAAAATAATAGATACATCTGATAAAAATATGCTGATGTGGATGTATTGACCCAATAAACTAAAAAATGGGTTTCAACCCATTGCTAACCCATTGCATAAAAAAAGCGACTAGAGATACTCTAGTCGCTTTGTCGCTTCTGCTCCCCGACCTGGGCTCGAACCAGGGACCTACTGATTAACAGTCAGTCGCTCTAACCAGCTGAGCTATCGAGGAATTTCCCATTTAAGGGACTGCAAAGCTAAAACATCTATATATATTATGCAAGAGCAGTTAATTTTTTTTGCAAATAAAATGTATTTTTGTGCTCAATTAATTAATAAACAAGCATTAAAATCATATTATGAGTATAGTAACAGTAGGTACTGTAGCGTTTGACGCCATCGAAACACCTTTTGGAAAAACCGATAAAATTGTTGGAGGGGCAGCTACTTATATCGCCTGGTCAGCCTCTTATTTCACCAAACCCATCAATATTGTATCGATTATTGGCGACGATTTCGATATGAATGAATTAGAATTACTTCGTAAAAGAGGCGTAAATACCGATGGAATCGAAATTCGTCAAGGCGAAAAATCGTTTTTTTGGTCAGGGAAGTACCATAACGACATGAATAGTAGAGATACCTTGGTAACTGATTTGAATGTGTTATTGTCTTTTAATCCTATTTTACCTGAATCCTATAAAAACTGCGAATATCTAATGCTAGGGAATATCGACCCAGCTTTACAAATCAAAGTAATTGAACAAATGACTACTCGTCCTAAATTAATCGTAATGGATACGATGAATTTTTGGATGGACATAGCGCTAGATACACTCAAAAAAGCGATTTCCATGATTGATGTATTAACGATTAACGATGAAGAAGCTCGTCAGTTAAGCGGTGAATATTCGTTGATTAAAGCGGCTAAAAAAATTCATGCCATGGGTCCTAAATTCTTAGTGATTAAAAAAGGAGAACATGGAGCATTATTATTTAATGAAGGAAATGTGTTTTTTGCCCCAGCGCTTCCACTAGAAGAAGTGTTTGACCCAACCGGTGCAGGCGATACTTTTGCGGGCGGCTTTATCGGACATATCGCAAAAACAGGTGATATCAGTTTTGAAAACATGAAAAGAGCAATTATTTATGGTTCTGCAATGGCTTCTTTTTGTGTAGAGAAATTTGGTACCGAAGCCTTGAAAAGTTTAAGTGACGAACAAGTGAAAAACAGAGTGAATGAGTTTGTTAAATTGGCTCATTTTAGCGTATAGTTAATTTATAAAATAGCCGCGCCATGAATGTTGTACATAAAGAATTTATTCAAAATAACATTCAAAAAGCTATTGCTCAAGCAGCACAAAAATTATATAAAAAAAATGCCGTAAGGGAGTTGGAAGAACCAACTCCTTTGCATTTTATAGCCTATGTAGATGATCAAAAAGAAACCTATGATATAACACTAAGTCTCGACAATGCTCATCAAATTATAAAACATAGTTGCGATTGCGCTTCAAAAGAAAAGTTTTGTGAACATGTCATAGCCGCTTATCTAAGCATTGACAATAAGCCTAAAAACACAAAACCAAAAATATTACCTAAAAAAATATTGGATGATGAAGTTCGTCCTTTACTACAAACCTTACCTAAAAAACAAAGTCAACGAAAAAAAACAGAAGACTTGCCTATCACTCGTCCAGAAGAACTGGAAATAGAAGAATATTTACGTAAAAAAGAGAGTGTACAAAGCAAAGAAGATTTTTATCTGTTTTATAAAAACTATATCAAAAGCCTGAAACAAAAACGAATCAGTAGCAATAGATATACTTTGTTTTTGTTTGAAATATTTCATTTAGAACAAGACTTAAATGAGATGATAGAACTCGTAGATGATTTAAGTTCTTTTGAATTGACCATGCACTATTTTGATGAAATGTATGTAAAGGACAAAATACAATTGCTTAAAAATATTTTAAGTAAAACCAATACGGTTTTATATGAAAAAAGTAAAATGTATTATACCGACAAAACCTATATTGATCGTATGTTAGCGCATATCATAAAAAAATATACGAAAGAAGAAATTCGAGTGGTTATTCAATCTTTAAAATTTCTATATAGAAGTAGTGAATTACGTTATACGTTAGAGAAAAAGTTATTTCCTAAAGAGACTTCGATATAGTCTTTTTTTCTCCTCATCATAGGTTTCAATATTATCGGATGTGAATAATAGACTACCATAGGTTTTATTGGTTTCAAACAAGATGTTGCGTTGTTCCCAAGTCATTTTTTGTTTCTCTTCTCTCAACATAAAAACATCTGGGTCGTTGGCAAACCAATAGCCATCCAAATGTCTACGAGCAATGGTGTTTTGTATCGATTTACGAGTAGAAATGCCTTCGCGCCATCCAAAAAAATCAGCAAAAAAATCATTCCATCCAAGCGATATGTCTGGTCCAATCCTACAAAAATCAACCTTTCCAGCACAAGGCATTAAAGGAACACCACAGGCTAAAATTAATTTATCACCGCAAATTTCCCTAATCCATTGCATGGCTTCATACATGATTGTTCCTCTGGTTTTACCTGCTCGTGATTGTAAGCACACGGCATATAAAAAATCCAATTTGAGCATATCAAATTGCCAATCCTGCAAAATGGTTTGAAATACTTTTTTTAAATAAGCTCTACATTCGTCATTATAAAAATCAAGTACATAAAAAGAACCACTCCACATTGGATTATAACCTGCAAGTACCATATTGCCTGAGTTATCACGCAAAATCCATTCAGGATGTTCTTTGTAAATAGAAGATTTTTTTTCGCAAATAAAAGGAGCTAACCACAAACCAGCTAAGATTTTTTTAGCATGTAATTGCGTTACATATTTATGTAATCCTTCCGGAAATTTTGTATTGCATTCCATCCAGGTGCCAATATCTTTTTGCCATCCGTCATCGATTTGAAATATATCAATTGGATAATTATTGGTTTGCGTATAATTATGAATATTGGATTGAATATTTTGTTCATTAATCTTTGTATAATAATGATACCAACTCGTCCAGCCATTCATCTTTCTAGGTTTATAGCTAAAACCACTATGCGCAAAATAATTTTCAAAAACAGATTTCTCTTCTCCCTCTTCCAAATAGAGCTGAAATAAAACTGCCGTTTTTTCAATGATACAACCTTTGATATCTTTAGAGATTATGATTTTGTTTAATGGCACTTTAAATTCAAATAATGTAAAGGCATCTTCATCTGTTAGCGAAGCCATCAAAGTAGTTGTTTTATTTTTTCGGTAGATATAGGCATACGACCACGCATGCAAATATCCTTTTTTTTCGGGATATTCAACATAATTGCTATCGCCAAAAGGCTTGCTAAATCTAGCTAGTAGCGGATTGAATGTTTTTATTTTTTCATCTATATAGAAAAGTCTGGTTTCCGTCCAACTTTGAAATCCATTACACATGATTTGATCACTACTTTCAAATCGATATTGATATTGATGTGTAAGCAATTCTAATTCAATAGGACGAGTCGCATCTATTTTTAATTTTGTAGTATTGTTTGAGCGAAGTAGTTCAATAGCAATATGTTCATCTTGATACTGCTCCTCAAACTCGATATTTACAGAAGAATTTGAACCTAGTACCCGATAGCTGATACAAGTCTTGATATATTGCATCTTTCAAAAATACATAATTAATTATTTAGAATTAACTTTGTGTCAATGGCAAAACCACAATTTTACGAAACCAAAGAAAGCAAACAAGAAACCTGTGTATTAGTAGGTCTTGTAACGCGAGAGCAATCAGAAGAACAATTGATGGAATATTTTGATGAGTTAGCTTTTTTAGCCTTAACAGCAGGAGCTCATACCTTAAAATCGTTCTATCAAAAATTTACACATCCTGATAATAGAACCTATGTAGGGAAAGGAAAACTGGAAGAAATAAAGCAATTCGTGGAAGCACATGAAGTGGATATGGTGATATTTGATGACGAAATTAGTCCCGCACAACAGCGAAATATTGAAGAAGAATTGAAATGTAAAGTGCTTGATAGAAGTATGTTGATTCTAGATATTTTTGCCGCTCGTGCACAAACAGACCAAGCTCGTATGCAAGTGGAATTAGCACAAACACAATATATGCTACCTCGTTTAAAAGGGATGTGGACCCACCTCGATAGAATTAAAGGGGGTATTGGTATGAGAGGAACAGGAGAAAAAGAAATTGAAACAGATAGACGAATTGCTCAACAAAATATAGCCTTATTAAAATCTAAATTACAAGCATTTGATAAGCAAGATGCGCTTCGTAGAAAGAACAGATCAGAAATGATTCGTGTTGCACTAGTAGGATATACCAATGTGGGAAAGAGCACGATCATGAATGCTTTAAGCAAAAGTGAAGTTTTGGCCGAAAATAAATTATTCGCTACACTTGATACCACCGTTCGCAAAGTAGTAATAGAGAATGTGCCCTTTTTATTATCAGATACCGTAGGGTTTATCAGAAAATTACCGCACCACTTAATTGAAAGTTTTAAATCTACATTAGCTGAAACCTTAGAAGCAGATGTATTGATTCATGTCGTTGATATTTCTCATCCCGCATTTGAAGACCAAATCAAAGTGGTGAATAAAACACTAGCAGAATTAAAAGTGTTGGATAAACCCACGATTATGGTGTTTAATAAAATGGATTTATATGAAGAAAACACTTTTGATAAATATTTGAAAGAAGAAATTAAGACTGATATTTTGACAGAGTTAAAAAATTCATGGATGCAAAAAACCAATGATAATGCGGTTTTTATCTCTGCGCTTCGCAAACAAAACATGGATGAATTTAAACTTAACGTGTTTAAAAAAGTGAAGAAATTATATTTAGAGCGATATCCCTACAAAGCAGGATACTATGATAAGTTTCATTTTTAATTTATAGTTTCTCTAAAGCACCTATATCATATCCCGCGCCACTAGGCCTAGGAGTGCCATTCATATCATTCCCCGTAGTATAGATAGAATTCCCTGCATCAATACAAGGAGAACCTGTTTTTAAATTGAAATCACCATTATAGGCATTTTCAAAAAGTGGATCATTATTTTTCTGTATGCTTACAAAACCTAATGAATCTACATTTAGTTTTGTACGCAAGTTGCAGTTTTGCATAATAACATTAAAACTAGTAGATGATTCAAAATGATTTAAGGAAACTTCTTCTTCTAATGAACCATAACAAACACAATTGTTAAACTCACATACGTCAAAATCTTTAACTAGTGTTCCTGCACTAGTTGCAATAAAATCACTTACTAAAAGACTTTCTTGTTTATGGTCTATTGCTGCACTACCTCCATTGTAAATCGTACAATTGATAAATTTATAATCACCTCCAAGCACCAATAAAACGGCATTTCCTGAACTATTATATAAAATATTATTAGTAGATCTAATCTTTGAATTAAAACTGTTGATTCCACCAAATTTAAATCCTCCTGCACTAAATTGACCAAATCCAGTATTTCGAATAATAGAGTTTGCGATTGTAAGTTCAGGTCTGTTGGCGTCATTCGCAAATGCCGTAATATCAATTACACCAGTATCACTTCCTGCAAAAATGCCTGAAGAACTTTCACTGATAATGGTTTGATAAATATTTGCTTTTGCACCACTACTTCCTCTCAACAAAAAAATGCCTCCCCATTGCCCTGGTAATCCGGTATAATAGTTTTCTAATCGTAAGCCTTCAAAGCTCACAGAATCAGTCTTTGTAGAGATAGGGTTGTTAATATTTAAGGTTCCCCAACAATAAATGCCGGTATTGGTATTGCAATATACTTTACAATTGGGTTGAATCGTTAAGGTAACACCTGATGATATGATTATTCCAGGCACTCCATTTCTAGATAATAGAATATGTGGTTTATCATTTAGCCAAGTGGTTGAACTACTGATAATTTCACCATAATGAAAATAGGCATCTTGTCCCCAAGCCATCACGTTAAATGTTTGTGTATTGCTATTGTATAAAAACTCAATGTCTTCGCTATATACAAAAGGAATAGTACCACTCGTTGGATCTACTGTTACGGTAACAAAAACATAAATACTGTCTTTTGCTGGAACAATAACATTCGATGCAGTATTACCACTGATGCCATCAATAGCTAAATGAAAGGTAGTGCTACTAGCATTTTTAAAACGAATTTCATCAATTAATATATCTTGATTAAAAGGATTTACTACTTTAAAAAATCGTGTGGCTGAACCTAAGCTTGTAAAAACAGTATCGAAGGTTAAAGTATCAATATTGTATTCGGTAAATGTGCTAAATACTAATTTTTTGGAAGGGTCATTTATATATCCATCTTTTTTACAACCTGTTGAATAAAACACTAGTAATGAAGCTAAAACGCCAAATACAATAAACAATCTAATACGCATATGCTAAAAACTTTATTTGCAAACGCAAATTAGCTAAATATATTTCATAACACCTAGTTTTTTAAGCTATTTATCCTTAATTTTGGTATCCTTTTTTATAAATTAATTAAATTTCTTATATTTAATGAAAAAATTAGTACTCGTATTTGTTTCGTTATGCATGTTTTTTTCTTTTTCAAATGCAGCAAATAGCCCAATTTCCAATGAATATTTTGGTGCACAAGCAGATGCAATTGTTCCTGGAGCTGAACATATATGGATAAAACAAAGCAATATTATTCCAACTTTTATTAAGTTTCGCGATGAAAGAGGTTTTTCAGAAGAAACATTCTTTATGCATATTTCGAAGATCTTTCATTTACCAAGCAACTATTCCTTTAAATATTTAAGAGAAGAAAAAGATCAATTAGGGTTTTCTCATAAACGCTTTCAGTTAATGGTGAATAATATACCTGTATTTAGTGGCAATTTTGTATTGCATATTAAAGACGGGGTGGTAAAAAGTTATAATGGCTATTTATATAATGAAGTAGATGCGCCAAGCGCACCTGTTTTATCAGAAAATAGTGCCTTAACTTTAGCCTTAAGTAGAGTAGGTGCAACAGTTTATAAATGGCAATTACCAATAGAAGAAGATTTTATAAAAAGAGAACAAAATAATCCTAGTGCTACATTTTTTCCTACAGGTGAATTAGTAATTGTTCAAGTAGGAAATCCAAGTACTTCAACTACATTTCGTTTATGTTGGAAATTTGATATCTATGCTCAACAACCTATGAGCAGACAAGATGTATATATTGATGCAACTTCTGGACAAGTAGTAAAGTTCACAGATAAAATTTGTCATGTGGATGCTACAGGTACTGCCACTACTGTTTATAGAGGAGTAAGAACCATCACTACTGATAATACAGGTTCTACTTATCGACTAAGAGAAGCTGCTAGAGGAAATGGAATTCGAACCTATAATATGTTACGTGGTACTACATACGGCAGTGCAGTTGATTTTACTGATGCTGATAATAATTGGAATAATATAAATCCTCAATTAGATCAATATGCACCAGATGCACATTGGTCGGCTGAAAAAACCTATGATTACTATATGACTCATAGTAGAAGCAGTGTTGATGGCGCAGGTTTATTATTAAATCTTTATGTTCATTATGACGTAAATTATGTAAATGCATTTTGGGATGGTACTCGAATGACTTTTGGTGATGGAGATGCTACTTATGATCCATTAGTTTCTTTAGATATTACTGGTCATGAAATTACACATGGTCTTACTCAATATACTTCAAACCTAGATTATTTAAATGAATCAGGTGCATTAAATGAATCATTCAGTGATGTTTTTGGTACTGCGGTAGAATATTTTGCTGATATTCCTGGTGCTGATTGGACTATTGGTGAAGATATTGGAGTGGCATTCCGTTCTATGTCAAATCCAAATTTATATGGTCAACCAGATACTTATTTAGGTACGAATTGGTACACCGGTACAGCTGATAATGGAGGTGTACATACAAACAGTGGAGTTCAAAACTATTGGTATTATTTATTAATCAATGGTGGTAGCGGCACCAATGATGTTGGAGATGTATATAGTATAACGGCTCAAGGTAGAACGGTAGCTAGTGATATTGCATGGAGAAATAATGTGATTTATTTAACCAATACAGCGGATTATACAGATGCTAGATTTTATGCTATTCAATCAGCTATTGATTTATATGGTGCTTGTACTCCACAAGTAATTGCTTGTACCAATGCCTGGTATGCAGTGAATGTTGGAAATGCCTTTGTTGCTGGTGTTGATGCTCAATTTACAAATAGCGCTCCTATTGGTTGTTCAGTTCCATTTACTGTAAATTTTACAAATACAAGTGTGAATGCAAGTACATTTACCTGGTATTTTGGTGATGGTGGAACATCTACTGCCACAAACCCATCACATACGTATACTAGTTTTGGTACTTATTCTGTAAAATTAGTTGCAGATGGAGGATCTTGCGGTAGAGATAGTATTACGTATGTCAACTTAGTAAATGTTAATTCAACAAATCCATGTGTGGTGAATGTTCCAGCTACTGGTACTGGTCCTGTTCAAACATCTTGTACAGGTACTGTATACGATAATGGAGGACAGTATGGTGCTTATTCAGATAATACGGATGGAAGTGTTACTATTGCACCTACAGGGGCATCACGTGTAACATTAACATTTACTCGTTTTAGAATGGAAAACACCTATGATTTCTTAAGAGTATATGATGGACCATCTACAGCAAGTCCATTATTAGGTAGTTATACTGGTTATACATTACCTGCAGTTATAAATTCTACAGGAGGTTCAATAACAGTGAGACAAGAATCAGATCCAAGTGTTACTGATACTGGATTTGCAATTAACTGGACATGCACAGGAGCTACATCTCCTCCAGTTACTTCATTTACTGCAGACATTACTAGTACTTGTAATGGTAAAGTGAGATTCACAGATCGAACTACAGGTGCTGTCACTTCTTGGGCTTGGACTTTTGGAGATGGAGGTACTTCAACATTACAAAATCCAACTCACGTATATGTTACTAATGGTACATATACTGTAACACTAACAGCAACTAATTCATTTGGTAGTACACCGTTTACTAGAACTTCTTATATAGTTGTAAATCGACCAGCAGGTCCTGCAGTTGTAGGTGCTTCTAGATGTGGTACAGGAACAGTTTCTTTGTCTGCTACTACAACTAATAATGTGAATTGGTATAATGCAGCTACTGATACTACTATCATTTCTACAGCTAATCCATTTACTACTCCAAGTATATCAACTACTACAACCTATTACGTTGAACAAGCAATTCCACAAACAGCCTATAATGTTGGTCCGGCAACAAATGCTTTTGGAACTGGTGGAAATTTTAATGGGGATAGAAATTGGGGATTGAAATTTAGAGTAAATAAACCATGTATGTTGAATTCGGTTTATGTATATGCACAGGGATCTGGTTATAGAACAATTCAGTATCGAGATACAGTAGGTTCTGTAATTGCAAGTAGAAATATATATATTCCAAATGGTGGAAGTAGAATTAATTTAAATATTGATTTAACTCCAGGCACATGGATATTAGGAGTTCAAGATTCAATGAACTTGTATAGAAATAATTCAGGCGCATCATACCCTTATAACGATGCGGGAGGAAATGTATCCATCTTAAGTACAAACTTACCATCAACTACAACAGGTGCTTCAGGCTATTACTATTATTTTTACAACTGGATTGTACAAGGTTATGATTGTTTATCCACTAGGGTTCCTGTTATAGCTACTGTTAATCCTCAACCTGTTGCAAATGCGGGAAATGACTCTACTAAATGTGGTGGTATTACTGGAGTAATCAGAATAGGAGGCAGTCCTACAGCTAGTTCTGGCACTACTCCATATACGTATGCTTGGACACCAACTACTGGTTTAAGTAGTGGTACAGTAGCAAATCCAAATGCAAATCCTACAGTTACTACTTCATATGCCTTACAAGTAACAGATAATAGAGGTTGTATAGCTAGAGATACGGTAAGAATTGGAATCGGAACAAATCCAACAGCGAATGCAGGTACAGATAAAAACAGATGTGCTGGAACAGCTGCTTTAGCTATTGGAGGAAGCCCTACTGGTTCAGGAACTACAGCGCCTTATGCGTATTTATGGTCCCCATCTACAGGTTTATCTAGTGCTACGGTTGCCAATCCAACAGCATCTCCAACCATAACAACAAACTATATTGTTAAAGTTACCGATGCTATAGGATGTTTTGCATATGACACAGCCATAGTAAATCAACGAAATAATCCAACGGTAAATGCAGGTAGAGATAGTGGTTGGTGTGTAGGTAGTTCGCCAGTTCCAGTGGTATTAGGAGGAAGCCCTACCGCAACTGGTGGTTCCGTTCCATATACTTATACTTGGTCTCCAGGAACTTCATTATCTAGTACTTCAGTTGCAAACCCAACTACGACCACTACTACAAGCAGAACATATACATTGTCTGTGACTGATTTATACAACTGTGTTGGTAGAGATACAGTAGTTATATCGGTTAATCCTCGACCAACAGTTAATGCAGGTACAGATAAAAATAGATGTAATGGTTCAGCAGCAGTAGCAATTGGTGGAAGTCCTACAGCTTCGGGTAGTACAGCTCCATATAGCTATTTATGGGCTCCTTCTACAGGTTTATCAAGCACTTCAATAGCAAATCCAAATGCATCTCCTAGTACAACCACACCTTATAATGTAAAAGTTACTGATGGGTTAGGTTGTTTTGCCTATGATACAATCATTGTAAATCAAAGACCAAACCCAATAGTAAATGCAGGTAGAGATAGTAGCTGGTGTTCTACCAGTACTTCATATCCAGTAGTATTAGGAGGAAGCCCTACGGCATCTGGTGCAACAGCACCATATACGTATGTTTGGTCACCAACAACTTCTTTAAGTAGCTCATCTGTGGCTAACCCAACAGCCACTCCTACAACTTCTCAAACATATGCCTTAGCAGTAACAGATAATTATAGTTGTATAGGAAGAGATACGGTTGTTTTAACCGTTAATCCTACACCAACTATAGCAGCAGGAGCTGATTTAACCTTCTGTGATGGAGGTACAGCAAGTGCTACATTAGGAGGAAGTCCAACTGCAAGTGGAGGTTCTTTACCTTATACGTACAACTGGTCTCCTACAACAGGCTTAAGTAGTTCAGCAATTGCTAACCCAGTACTTTCAGGAACAATAAGCGGCACACGAACGTATGTGTTAAATGTAATAGATAATAAAGGTTGTAGTTCATTTGATACGTTAATTGTAAATACAGCACCTTCAGTAACACCTAGCATTTCATTAACAGGAAATGACACCATTTGTACTGGTCAAAGCGTAGTATTAACAGCTATTCCAACAGGTATCACCATTCCTTTATCTTGGAGTACAGGAGCTACTACACCTAGCATTACTGTAACAACAGGAGGTGTTTATACTGTTAGTGTACCATCCTGTGGTACTTCTTCTAGTGCTCAAACTATTACAGAAATACCTTTTCCAACTGCAAACTTTAGTCAATCAAGTGTAGCACTCACAAGCACTTTTACTGATTTAAGTTCGGGTTCACCTTCAAGATGGAGATGGATATTTGGTGATGGAAGTCCTTTTGATAATACACCTAATCCAATTCATACCTATTTAACTGCAGGAACTTATACAGTTTCTTTAATCGTAGGAAATGGAGTATGTTCAGATACGTTTACACAATCAGTAACAGTAAATCCAAATGGAATTAATAGTATTATAAGTACCGAATCATTAAATATCTACCCAAATCCAGCTCACGATAGAATATTCATTCAGTTTACAGAAAATACTAAAACACCAATACATGTAGACATAGTAAATACACTTGGCGAAACAGTTTATACGAATTTATTGACAGAAACCAATGCACATAATATCTTTACTATAAACGTTGACCATTTAACAGCGGGAGTTTATTACATAAAAACAAAAGATAAAAACGATAAAATTAATATTGGTAAACTCATAGTAGATAAATAATATTTTCGTTTAAGCATATTAAAATATTGAAAAGAGGTTGATGAAACAATGTGTTCGTCAACCTCTTTTCTTTTTGTACTTTTGGTAAATATTATGGTGTCATTTTCATTAGCATTACAAATTGCAAGAAGGTATATTTTTTCTAAAAAAAGTACCAACGCTATAAATATTATCAGCTATATTTCTATGGTTGGTATGGGGGCTGGTGCAATGTTTTTAGTGATTATACTGTCTGTTTTTAATGGCTTTGAAGGCTTGGTAAATAAAATGTATTCAGCTTTTTATCCAGATATTAAAATCACTGCGATTGTTGGAAAATCATTTGAAGCGGATACTATTTTAGTGAATAAAATAAAAGCGCTGGATAATATCAAATATGTAACACGATCTCTAGAAGAGAATGCCTATCTAAAGTATGCAAACAGAGAAAATATAGCAACTATAAAAGGAATTGAACCAGCCTTTCAAAAAATAACTGGGATAGATTCATTTATTTTATTTGGTAAATACCAATTGCAATTTAATGGATATGACGGAGCGATTTTAGGTGCTGGAGTAGATGAAGTCTTGAATGCAGATATGCAAGAACCTGTAGTTCAAATGCAAGTAATGATTCCTAAAAAAGAAAGAAAAGTGTATCTCAATCCTGAGGATGCTTTTCATAAAGGATATGTATTGCCAACAGGCGTGTTCGCTATTCAACAAGAGTTTGATCAAAAGTATGTTTTAGTACCTTATTCATTTATCGAAGAATTAACAGAATCGTATGATAAAGCAACAAGTATTGAAATTAAGCTGGTTGATTATTCAAAAGCCCCCAGTACAATAAAAACCTTAAAAAACGTACTAGATAAAAACCTTAAAATCCAAAACAAATTACAACAAAATGCTTCTTTATATAAAGTAATGCAGATAGAACGATTAGCTGTATATGTAATACTTTCATTTATTTTATTTATAGTTTCATTTAATATAATAGGCTCTTTAAGCATGTTAGTCATGGAGAAAGAAAATGATATAGCTATTTTAAGAGCTATGGGAGCATCAGAAATAATAATTCGAAACATATTTATTTTAGAAGGAGTACTGAGTGCATTAATAGGAGCAGTTATCGGCTTACTCACTGGTTTTGTTATATGCTTAATACAAAAAAAATTTGGATTAATAAAACTTCAAGGAAGTGGTAGTTTTGTGGTACAATCATACCCGATAGAAATTCATGCTACAGACTTTATACTAGCATTTTTAATTGTTTTTGTAATTAGTTTGTTAGCTAGTATTTATCCAGCATTTAAAGCTAGTAAGAAAGAATTTAGTCTAAAATATAATGCTTAAAATCTTATTCTTCCCCCTTAATCTTTTTAGGCCTTTCTAATACTCCTCTTTTATAAATGATCAATCCATTTAAAAAATTACGTAATATTTGATCGCCAGCATCCACATAACTTGGATGGTCTTCGCTTCTAAATAGATCACCTAAGGCACCTTTTGTAATTTTGAAATCAACTAATGATAATATATGAACGATATCATCATCTTTTAATGATAAAGCTACTCGTAGTTTTTTAAGAATATCATTATTGCTAAGCATAATTTGGTTTGTTTATTAATGTTAAAGATACTATAACTAATCAATTAAAAATGATCATTAAAAAAGTGTAAAAAAGTACTATCTGATTGTAAATTGTTTTTATAATAATAACTAAAAATACTGGTCATTGCTCTAGCACCATTTGTATTAGGATGTGAATAATCATAATAAAAAGAGTCTACTTGATTGTATTTCCAATAGGAAAAATTAATAAATGGAAGATGTTCTTTTTGTGCCATTTTATTAATGAAATCAAACTTGTTTAATGAATTGTATTTACACTTTTTAAAATGTCCAGCATGACTTGGGGCACAATAAAAAACAAGTTGAATTTTATTTTTATTACATATCTGAATGATATTATGTATAGCCATAACAGAAAGAGAATCGATTATTTCATATTGACTCTTCGGGCTTGAATAGTCGGCTAAATACCAATAACGTTTATCTAAAAAATTACCCTCTAAGTCAATAAAGGTATAAGTAGATTGATGATTAATAAAGGGTCTAAATCCTTTAGAATCGATAATGGTATCGATATGTTCATGGTTTATTAATTTATCTAAACTGAATTTAGCATTAAATTCTGCGTACTTCACAAAAGGAATATATTTCCATATATAATAATGCTTGCGTTTTTCATATTGTTGAATATAAGAATCAATAAGAGGATCATTCATATATGGAAAATAAACATAATCATGAAATGGATAGGATAAATGATTCTGAGGAGAGAGGTTGGCTTCGTCTAATTCTAAGAATAATATAGAAGTGCTATTTTTTTCTAAAAAATGTTTTAAAACCATCTCATTTTCTGCAAGTCCAGCGCCATTTATGGCTAGATTAATGCCCGAACTATTGCATATACTATCAAACACGGCACAATTAAAACTAGATTCAGCTCTAGATGAACCCAAGATTATATAATCATATTTTTTAGGTTTTTGTTGCCATATCCAGTATGCTTTTTCAGCAATCTTCTGGGGGATGATATGTTTATATAAAATATCTAATCCAACGCATATAGCTAGCACAATACTTAAAAAGAGGACTATATGTAAGAATAGTTTTTTCATTAGAATTGAAAATAAATAAACTCTTTTGATTCATGAAAAGCTCCAAATAGTAAGATACTAAAAACGAGTATAAAGTAAATAGACCATCTAGTTATAGCAGATTTTTCAGTTATATAAGCTACAATACCTTTCTCTTTGGAAATATATTGTACCCATTCTAAAATTAGTATGGCAATAAAAGCTAATAATAAATTAGTTCTGTTAATAGCTCCAAACGAATTTAAAGTAAACTGACTCCATTCTATATGTTTAATTTGTTTAAATAATATATTGATAGTGTTAAGATTTTCTGCTCTAAAAAAAACCCAAGCAATACTTACAACAATAAATACAAAAACGATATTTATATAATTCAATAAGAAATGTTTTTTTTCAGTATCAATTTGTAATACTTGTTTTTTGAATTGTAACCAAATCGTTTCAAATACAACAGCAATGCCGTGTATAGATCCCCATATAACGAAAGTCCAACTAGCCCCATGCCATAATCCACTTAGCAAAAAAACAATCATGATATTTAAATAGGTAAAATAAGCACCTTTTCTATTCCCACCTAAAGGAATATATAAGTAATCTCTAAACCACGTTGAAAGGGATATATGCCATCGTTTCCAGAATGTTGCAATACTGGTTGAAGCATAAGGCCTATCAAAATTTTTCATCAAATCAATACCCATTACTTTAGCACTACCAATAGCTATATCAGTATAAGCAGAAAAATCGCAATAGATTTGAAACGAAAAAAACACAACCGCAATTAAACATTGAAATCCGGTATGGTCAGCAGGACTTTTATATACTTCGTTTACAAAAAAAGCTAATCTATCGGCAATACATATTTTTTTAAAAAATCCCCATAAAATAAGTTTCCCTCCATCACTAAAATTTTGATAATTAAACAGTTTTTTTTCCTTCAATTGATGTAAGATGTTTTGAGGTCGTTCTATAGGTCCAGCTACTAACTGAGGAAAAAACATCACATAGAGTGCATAATATCCAAAATGTCGCTCAGCTAGTTGACGACCTTTATATACCTCAATAGTATAACTCATCGCTTGAAAAGTGTGAAAAGATAATCCTATGGGAAGCAAAATTTTTAGTGCTGGAATTGGATTCGTAAAATGGGCTAGTTTAGCAATGCCCGTAATGTTATCATTGATAAAATTATAATATTTAAATATGGCTAAAATACCAATATTTGCAATCAAACTTGCTATAAGCCAGTACTTTTTAAGCTTTTTATTTTTCGAATTTTCTATTTGAATTCCTGCAAAATAATCTATAATTATTGTAAAAAAGAGTATTAGAATATACTCAGGCTTAAAAAACATATAAAAGAAACAACTTGCTAATAATAGCCAAACCCATCTATATGAATGAGATAAAACATAATAAAAGACTATTACAATCGGAAAAAATATCAAAAAAGGAATTGAATTAAATAGCATTTTTTAAATGTAGTTCAAATAATAAGATATAATTGACAATAAAAATAGAGTTAGTTTTATAAAAAGGTATAAACATAAAAAATCTCATGCCTAAAAAAGACATGAGATATATTATAATTAAAAACAATAAGCTTATGCTCTTGTTTCGTTATTGTCTTCTTTGGCTACAATTAAAAAAGTAACCCCTGCAATAAATAATAAAGCACCAATTACTACTGGTAGAGTCAATCCAACAGCAGATAAAGATTTAATTTTCTCTTCCGGATTATATTGTAAATATGCATGAGAATTTCTGTATAAAAAATAAGAAAATACAGAGATTAAAAATCCTCCGATTGTCATGATGATACCCATTACTTTTGACATACTATATAAATTTTGTAATACAAAAATGAGAAATATTAAGCATTGAAACAACTAAAGTGTAAAATTTCTCGTAAAAAAATTGCAACTTTGAGGCGTGTTAACAGTTTCCAATTTAGAATTACATTTCGGAGGTCGCACCATTTTTGATGGAATTACTTTTCAAATAGTACGTAGCGATCGTATCGGTTTGGTCGGCAGAAATGGTGCCGGCAAGTCTACATTATTAAAGGTTTTAACTGGTTTTTATAAGCCAGATGCAGGAGACATTTCCTATCCTAAAGGATTTGAAATAGGCTACTTACCACAAGATATTAATATCAATTCAGATAAAACAGTTTACGAAGAAACCAAAACTGCTTTTGCTAAATTTCTTGAATTAGAGGCCGAAGTAGCTCGTATAGCTCATGAAATGGAAACTCGTACGGATTATGATACAGATTCTTATATGGATTTAATCAATCTATTTAATGAAAAGGATACAGAATTTCATTTGATGGGTTCACATAATATCGACGAAGAAATTGGTAAAATATTAAAAGGACTAGGTTTTAAACCTGAAGATTTCGATAAACCGGTATCCACATTCAGTGGAGGTTGGCAGATGCGTATAGAATTAGCTAAAATTCTATTGCAAAAGCCCGATTTAATTTTATTTGATGAGCCTACAAATCACTTAGATATTCACTCAATCACCTGGTTAGAAAATTTTTTAACTGATTATGATGGAGCTATTCTTTTGATAAGTCACGATAAAGCATTTTTAAATAATGTAACGAATAGAACTATTGAAATTTTTAATGGCGATATTGAGGATTATAAAGCTAACTATAGTAAATATGTTGAGCTTCGAAAAGAAAGACGTTTAAACCAAGTAAACGCAAAGAAAAATCAAGATAGAGAAATTCGTCAAATAGAACGAAATATCGAGCGATTTAAAGCGAAAGCATCTAAGGCTTCATTTGCTCAATCATTGATGAAAAAACTGGATAAAATTGATATCATTGAAGTTGATGAGGAAGACATAAGCAAGATGAATATTCGTTTCCCTGACTCTGTCCCTTCAGGTAAAGTGGTGCTAGAAGTTAAAAACGTATCTAAAAGTTATGGCCCTAAAAAAGTAATCCAAAACGAAAGTTTTTATATAGATAAAGGTGATAGAATTGCCTTTATTGGTAAAAACGGAATGGGTAAAACGACATTAAGTAGAATGATTGCTGGTGATTTGGATTATGAGGGTGAAATAAAAATGGGATATAACGTTCACCTAGGTTATTATGCGCAGCACCAAGCCGATGTACTAGATGGCAATAAAACGGTGTTTGAAACCATAGACGAAGCAGCTACCGGCGATATGCGTACTAAAGTTAGAACCTTATTAGGTTGCTTTTTATTTAGCGGTGAAGATGTAGAGAAAAAAGTAAAAGTGCTTAGTGGCGGTGAAAAAGGTCGTGTTGCCATGTGTAAGTTATTACTCGAACCTATGAATTTATTGATTCTGGATGAGCCTACCAACCACTTGGATATGATTTCAAAGGAAACATTAAAGTTAGCTTTAAAAGAATATCAAGGTACTATGATTTTAATTAGCCACGATAGAGATTTCTTACAAGGGTTAACGAATAGAATTTTTGAATTTACTGAAAATGGTATCAAAGAACATATTGGTGATATCTATGATTTCTTAGAAGAGAAAAAAGCAGAAGATTTTAGAGCTTATGAATCGGCCAAATCAGCAACAAAAGCAAGTTCAACAACAGTTTCAAAGCCAACACACCAACATGTTTCTAACGTTACAGCTAACGATAAAGATCTAAAAGCATTAAAAAATAAAGCGAATAAACTCGAAAATGCTATTGCCGCTTTAGATACAAAAATTGCTACTTATGAAGATAAATTGAAAGATCCTGAACAATTTAAAATCATCAGTAATGATGCTAATTTTTACAAAGATTACGAAGAGGCTAAAGCCGAACAATGTCAACTCATGCAGGATTGGGAAGATGTATTAGGCCAATTGGAAAATTAGATTTTAATAAAAAGCATTTCAAAAGCTATCATTAAGTATACTTAGTAAGTACTATCTTTTTTTAAAAACTATATGCATATTAGCAAACTGTATCATTTGCTAATTAATAAATTTACTAATTCTCTTACAATCTCTTTATATCTGCTCCTAAAGCAATTAGTCTAGTGTCAATGTTTTGATAGCCTCTATCAATTTGATGTATGTTATGAATAGTGCTTTTGCCTGTTGCTGAAAGTGCTGCAATTAATAAGGAAACACCCGCTCTAATATCCGGACTACTCATAGAAATTCCTTTTAATGGATATTTTCTGTCTATTCCAATTACATTTGCTCGGTGTGGATCACATAAAATAATTTGAGCACCCATATCAATCAATTTATCTACGAAGAATAATCGACTTTCAAACATTTTTTGATGAATCAATACCGAACCTCTTGCTTGAGTAGCAGTTACTAATACGATACTAAGTAAATCTGGAGTAAACATGGGCCAAGGGCCATCATATATTGTAAGTATAGAGCCATCAATAAAGGAAGCAATTTCATAATGTTCTTGTGAAGGAATAAAAATATCATCTCCTCTAAACTCCATTTGAATACCTAGCTTTTTAAAGGTAGCAGGGATATTTCCCAACATATCTATTCTACAATCTTTGATAGTAATCTCACTTTTTGTCAAAGCAGCCATGCCAATAAAAGAACCAATCTCAATCATATCGGGCAACATACGGTGGCTACATCCACTTAGTTTATCAACGCCATCAATATGTAATAAATTCGAACCAACTCCTGTAATTTTAGCTCCCATAGAATTGAGCATTTTACATAGTTGTTGGATATATGGTTCACAAGCCGCATTAAAAATAGTTGTAGTGCCCAGAGCCATCACTGCGCACATAATTATATTGGCCGTACCAGTTACTGAGGGTTCTTCCAAGTGCATATAACAGCCCATTAATTCATTAGCGCTTACACTGTAAAAATTTTCATCAGAGTCAAAACTAAATTTAGCTCCCATCGCTTCAAAACCTAAGAAGTGAGTATCTAATCTTCTTCTCCCTATCTTATCACCACCAGGTTTTGGCATATAGGCTTTTTTAAACCTAGCGAGTAAAGGCCCAACCAACATGATACTTCCGCGTAATGCAGCACCATTTTTTTTGAATGCTTCACTTAACATATAATCAACATCTACAGCATCACTTTTAAAGGTATAGGTGTCTTCATTCACTTGCATCACTTTAACACCAATATCTCCCAATATTTTTATGAGCATATTTACATCATGAATATTTGGAATATTGCTAATAGTTACTTCTTCGTCTGTAAGTAATACTGCACAAAGAATTTGTAATGCCTCGTTTTTTGCTCCTTGAGGAGTGATAGATCCTTTTAAAATATTCCCCCCCCTTACTTCAAAAGCGTCTAGATTATTTAGCGTTGCCATTGTTGTTATTATTATTACGGTTATTATTATTGTGATGTCTTCTATTGTTATTTCCTCCACCATTATTTCTATTACCACCATTACGATTATTGTTGTTGCGGTTATAGTTTTGGTTATTGTTGCGGTTTTGATTTGTGTTTGTTCGTTGAACAAATATTTTGCTCAATTGCATATCATCACTTAATGAAAGTTTTCCATCAGAAATAGTATTGATTTCAACTTTTACATTTTCATCACTCACGTTTTCTTTTATCCAATTGGTATGAACTACTTTTATATAATTACCAATTACTTTTAACATCAATTCTTTTCGTTCAGGGTTTTCTTCTTCCACAGCTTTGCTTACTAAACGCATTAAATTTTTGCCATAGGATTTATGTTTGATACGTTCTTGTGGATAAGGCAATGGATCGGGCTTACGCATCAATGCCTCTCTTTCAGGAATGGGATAAGGCGAATCGGCTTCTAATTTAAAATCGGACATTAAAAATAAATGATCCCACAATTTATGTTTGTAATCTTCAGTATTTCTAAGATGCGGATTCAATTGCCCCATCACATCAATAATACTTTGAACCATTCGGTTTCTTTTTTCTTTATCGGTTTCGGCGATAGCTAAGTCAATAAGTTTTTGTACGTTTCTTCCGTACTCTTTCATAACTAATGTACTTCGTGCTGAATTATACTGCATGTATATATTTATTTTAATTTAAATAATGATTTAGATTTTTATACCCCAAGGCATATTGATGTTTTGTAGAAACTATAAAGAAATGCTTACTAGAATTTATTTAAGAGCTAAATAAATAGTACGTATTTTATAGTTTTGAGAATATAAAGATAATACTATTTTAAGATTACTACTAGTATTTCTTCTTCTTTTTAGTGTATATATAATTCTTAAATAGTACTTTTGTATGAGTCAAAACACAGAATAGTAATGATTAAAATGAAAAAGTATGATGATATATCATCAGAATTATTTGTAAGAAATAGAAGTTTATATGCAAAATATGTAAAGGAAAATAGCATGGCTGTTTTTCATAGTGCTGATTTAATGCCTCGTGTGGGTGATGGCACACATACCTTCAGACAAAATTCAGATTTATTCTATTTAACGGGTATCGATCAAGAAGAAACAACTCTTTTACTTTTCCCAAATTCTCCTATAGATAAATTTAAAGAAATTTTATTTATTAGAAAAACCAGCGAACATATTGCTGTATGGGAAGGGCGAAAATATACGGTAGAAGAAGCACGTGCACAAAGTGGTATTCAAACAGTGTTGTTGTCAGATCAGTTTGAAAGTACATTCTCTATGTTGATGAACTATGCTCAAACATTATACATCAACTTAAATGAAAACGATAGAGCAATTTCTGAAGTACCCTATAAAGATGTTCGTTTTGCTGAAGAGTGTAAAGTAAAGTACCCACTTCATCATTTTGAGCGAAGTGGTCCAATCATGAGTAAATTGAGAAGTGTAAAACATCCAATTGAAATTGAACAATTACAAAAGGCTTGTGATATCACCGATAAAGCGTTTAGAAGAGTATTGCAATTTGTTAAACCAGGGGTATATGAGTATGAAATTGAAGCGGAGATTATTCACGAATTTATACGTAATAGAGCCACAGGACACGCCTATAACCCAATCATAGCAAGTGGTGTAGACAGTTGTGTCTTACACTATAATGATAATAATAAAGTATGTTCAGCGGGGGAAGTATTGTTGATGGATTTTGGTGCAGAGTATGCTAATTATTGTGCCGATTTAACTCGTACTATTCCTGTAAGTGGACGCTTTAGTGAAAGACAAAAACAAGTATATAATGCATGTTTGAGAGTGCATAGAGAAGCCTGTAATATCATGAAACCTGGCATTACCTTAGCTGAATTAAATGAGCAAGTGGCAAAAGTGGTTGAAGGAGAATTAATAGGATTAGGTTTATTTACTAAAGAAGATGTAGCCAAACAAGATCCTAATAATCCTTTGTATAAAAAATATTTTATGCATGGTAACTCGCATTTCTTAGGGCTTGATGTACATGATATTGGCAATAGATATGAAAAATTGCCAGTTGGAGTTGTATTGACAAATGAGCCAGGTATCTATATCCCAGCAGAAAAAATTGGTATTCGTATAGAGAATGATATTTGGATAAGTGAAAAAGGAAATGTTGATTTAATGAAAAATATTCCTATAGAAATTGAAGAGATTGAGTCTTTAATGAATGCATAGAACAATAAATTATTTAGTAAGATAAAAAACTTGAAAATTAAATTATTTACACTTGCCAATATTCTCACACTCATCAATGCGTTTTGTGGTTGTTGCGCTGTATTATTAATTTTTAATGGTTATGCATCCGAAGCATTTTATTTTACAATTATTTCATTAGTAGCCGATTTTTTAGATGGATTTGCAGCACGCAAATTTGGAGGCGGAGGTTCAGATATAGGCAAACAACTCGATTCTTTGGCAGACGCCATAAGTTTTGCAGTCGTGCCAGCAGCATTGTTTTATTCATTATTAGCCAATTATACTTTACAGTTGAATAGTGAACCAATCTTACTTTTACTATATCCATCTATTGCTTTTATCTTAGTTTTATTTGGCATTTTAAGGTTAGCAAAATTTAATATCGATACTCGACAAGGAGATGAGTTTATCGGATTAGCAACACCTGCAATGACTTTATTTGTATACGGATATTTGTTTGTTTGCAATGGGAATAATGATTTTTTTTCGAGTATACTACAACATATAAGTACATTATTAATAACAATAGCCGTTTTATGCTACTTAATGATTAGCGAGATTCGAATGTTCAGTTTTAAATTTAAACAATGGACTTGGTCTACGAACCAATTAAGGTATATATTTATACTTATATCCATAGTGTTATTAATTTTATTTCAGTTACAAGCATTAGCTTTTATAATTTTGCTTTACATACTGATATCAGTAGTACAACATTATTTTATCAATTCAACAAACATAAAAACGCAAGACTAAACATGGAATTTATAGCAGAGATAGACATTATGCCACATAAAGAATTATTAGATCCACAAGGGAAAGCGGTATTAAGCGGCTTACAAAAAATGGACTTAAATATGGTACAAGATGTTCGAGTAGGTAAACATATAAGCTTAAAATTACAAGCATCAGACGAAGCTCAAGCTAAAGAATTAGTGGAACAAGCTTGTAAAAAATTATTAGCTAATGCCATCATGGAAGGCTATACTGTTCATATTAAAGCAATTTAATAATTTAGGTCAAAATTTATATTGAGCAAACTATACCTAATACCTACACCCATTGGGAATCTTGAAGACATAACTCTTCGAGCTTTACGATTGTTAAAAGAAGTAGATATTATACTAGCAGAAGACACTAGACAAACTAAAAAATTATTACAGCATTTTGAAATCACTAAAACGGTGATTTCACACCACATGCACAACGAGCATCAAACAATCGAACGTATTGTTCAGCAAATAGCAGGAGGTACAAAAGTGGCACTAGTTTCAGATGCAGGAACACCAGGTATTTCAGATCCAGGGTTTTTATTGACAAGAGCATGTATCGAAAAAGGAATTGAAATAGTAACCTTACCAGGCGCAACGGCATTTGTACCCGCTTTAGTATCGTCAGGATTGCCTAGCGACCGTTTTGTTTTTGAAGGCTTTTTGCCTCAAAAAAAAGGAAGACAAACCAGAATTAACGCACTTATAGAAGAAAATAGAACTATGATATTTTACGAATCACCACATCGATTGGTAAAGGCATTAGAGCAATTTGCACAAGCTTTTGGTCCTGATAGAAAGGCTTCCGTTAGCCGTGAAATATCAAAAATGTTTGAAGAACACAAACGAGGTACATTAGCCGAATTAATACTGCATTTCACTACAACCCTTCCAAAAGGTGAAATTGTAATTTGTGTAAAAGGCAAAGAATAATCTAATCTTAAATTGTAAAGCATATTTATATGCAACCTTTCTATTAGACTTTTCATCTATTTACGAGCACATTAACTTAAAAGTATTTTTCAGATAAAATTTTGTTTTATTTAAAAAAAGCCTAATTTTATATTACGAAATACAATATTATTGTCAAACCAAATTTTAATTATTTAAAAAAAAGAAAGATGAAAAAACTAATTTACTCTTTGTTTGCGTTGTTAATCGGCTTTAACGCACTTGCCGTAACAACCATAACCTCACAAGATTTCTCAGGTGCAACAGTTCCTGCAATGCCTTCAGGTTGGTGGCAAAAAAACTGGGATGGTAATACATTAAACACAGGTGTTCCAGTTGCAATGGGTACTGACGCATGGCAATCATATGGTACTACTAATAAATTTGCGGTAAGTGAGTCTTGGTTCAACCCAGTAGGACAAGCTGATAGATGGATGTATTCTCCACAAATCGCAGTTCCAGCAACAGGTGAAATTTATTTACAATGGACAGGGGTATCTGGTTTGACAGGTACTGATGGCGATGGCTATGATGTAAAAATTTCTACTACTGATACAGCTAGAGCATCATTTACTACAAGTATTTTCTCTATTGTTACTGAAAGTGATGCTGGTGCAGTTCACAACATCAACTTAAATGCTTATAGAGGTCAAAATATCTACTTAGCTTGGATTAACAATACTGATGATGGATACTATTTAATTATAGATGATATCAAAATGATTGTTCCAGATTTAAGAGATGCAGTAGCAGTTAGTTTTTCTAACATTAATACTACAATGACAGGTGGTTCTGCAATTAATATCGGAACTAACGTATATAACAATGGTAGCGATATCATTACTTCATTAGATATGACATACACTATTAATGGTGGTGCTCCAGTGAATGCAAATATTACTGGTTTAAACATCGCTCCATTCACTCAAGCAGTGGTTTCTCATACTACGCCTTGGACTCCAGGTAATGGAACAGCTTATGCAGTGAATATGACAATCAATAACGTAAACGGCTTAACAGATGCTGTTACAACAAATAACACAATTACAAAAAATACATTTACTTATCCAAGTCCAGTAGTTGCTAGAACTCCTTTATTTGAGGTGTTTACAGCTTCTACATGTCCTCCATGTAATCCTGGTAACGCGAACTTCCACTCAATCGTAGATACTAAACCACAAGGCGATTTCGTAGCAGTTAAATACCAACAAGATTTCCCAGGAACAGGTGATCCTTATGCAACTACTGAATCAGTAAACAGAAGAGGATTCTACAATATCAACTCTATTCCACGTATGGAAATTGATGGTGGATGGGATGGTAATGCAAATAGCTTTACTGAAACATTATATAACGATGCAAGAAACGTATCTGCTTTTGCTGATATGAGCGGTATATATACTAGAGATGATGCAGCTAAAAAATTCGATATCACTGTAAACTATACTCCTAAAGTAAATTTAGCAGCTGGTGATGCAAAATTATATGTTGCTATCTTAGAAGGAACAACTTCTCAAAACGTTAAAACGAACGGTGAAACTGAATTCAAACAAGTAATGAAAAAAATGGTACCTAACGAAACAGGTTCTGCAGTTGCTGCAGTAACAGCTGGTACTCCACAAACGTATACTGCTACTTATACTTTCAATGGTAGTTTCAGATTACCAACTGATGGTTCTGCTGGTCAACATATCAACCACGCAACTGAAAATTCAATCGAAGAAATTACTGATTGTTATGTTGTAGCATGGTTACAATTTGCAGGTGGAGATAAAGTAGTGTTACAAGCAGCTAACTTACAAAGATTTTCTGGTATTAGTAATAATGCAGCGGTTTCTGATATGGAAGTTTCTTTATTCCCTAACCCAGCAGTTGATATGACTAATTTAACATTCAACGTTGTAGGTGAGCAAGAACTTACAGTTAAAATCATTGATGCTAAAGGTCAAGTGGTGGAGCAAGAAACTGGTATCTATACTAGTGGTAAACAAAACATGACTATCAATACTAAAGATTTCGCTAATGGTAACTATACTATTAACGTATCTGGTAAAAATGCTAACGTTTCTAAATCATTAGTTATTAATCACTAAAATTTAGATTTTAAATAAAGAATAAAAGCTGGGTTATACAACCCAGCTTTTGTTTTTTATGTCTATGAAATATACTATATTTACATAAAATTATATATCAATGAAAAAACTTCTTTTACTATTTATCTTTTCAATTAGCTGTTCATTAGCATTTTCTCAAATTACATTTCAAAGAGATACAACACATGTGAGCGGAACTGTTTATGCGGGTCAAACATTAGAATTAAATGTCTACGGAACAAACGCTACAGGAAGTACAAAAACTTTTGTATGGACAGTAGAAACCATAACTACACCAGGTGCATGGGTTACTGCTTTATGTACGTTCCCAGGAAACTGTTATAATATTACCGTTGGATTTACAGATTCATTTAATATAGCTGCCGATTCTCAAGTATTGATACGAGTAGATTATACAACTCAAAACACTTGCGGATCTGGATTTGTGAAAGTAAATGTTTCTCCATCTGATGATTTAAGAACCAAACAAGCTTTATACTTTGTAGGAGATGCATTTTGTGCTTCTATAGCGGATCAAAAAGAATCAGAGGCATTAGTAAAATTATATCCTAATCCTGCTGATAATTCAATTCATATTACTTCACCATTAAATAGTGCAAATGTTATAATATACAATGCTCTTGGAGTTAAAATGGATGAATTTAGTATACAGAATACAAGCTTTGTATATGATGTAGCTCATTATACTACAGGCAACTATTATGTTGTAATTAAAGATAACAATACAGATAAAACATTTGTAAAAGAGTTTTCTAAAAACTAGTTAATACTTTATATTTAAATTAATACAAAAAACTCCTTATTTTATAAGGAGTTTTTTTATTTTTGTAAGAATATATTCACCCAATATTTCCCTTATATGCAATATCATTTCAAACGTTCCCTTTTATCATTAATAGGAATATTTATTTTTAGTTCAATGTTTTCACAAGGTTATTTTAGCGGTGACTTACAATTGAATGCTAATTTTTATGTACGAGATACTTTGATTGGCGCGGCAAATACTCCACATTACGATCATTTAAAATCTGGTGCAGATGCTTGGATTGGATTAAATTATGTAAATGATGATTGGAAATTCAGTACTGGAATTAGAATAGATTTATTTCAAAACTCCAATTTACATAATCCAGGAACAGCCTATTCGGCATATGGATTAGGTAATTTTTATATCAAAAAAGAAATTCGTGATTTAGAAATAACAGGAGGTTATTTTTATGATCAAATAGGAAGTGGTATTTTATTTAGAGCATATGAAGATCGTTCATTAGGTATTGACAATTCATTACTAGGTGCTCGATTAAAATACAATGTAAAAGATAAACTTGTTATCAAAGCTTTTTCGGGTGTTCAAAAAAATAGATTTGAATTATATAAACCATTAATTAAAGGATTGAGTGCAGAAGGTAATTTTACTGTAAAAGATAGAGCTATTTTCACACCAGGTATAGGCGTTTTAAATCGTACTTTAGATAAAGAATCCATAAATATTATATCAGATGCAATTTTATCACAGTCAGCTACAGATACCTCTAAATTCTTTTCACCAAAATACAATGTATATGCATTTAGCGTATATAATACGTTAAATATTGGCAATTTCAGTTGGTATATTGAAGGCGCTTATAAAACCAAAGAAGCAATCAAAGTTGGAGATTATATTGAAAATAAACCAGGTACTTGTATTTATACAACATTAACCTATGCTAAAAAAGGCTTTGGAGTAACGGCTCAGTTTAAACGTACTGAGAATTTTTTCCTTAAAACGTCCTTAAATGAAACATTATTAAAAGGTTTAGTTAGTGTCATACCTCCTACGGCAAGACAAAATTCATTACGTTTACCAGCAAGATATAATGCAGCAACACAAGTAAAAGAAGAAAGTGCATTTTCTTTAGACATTTCATCAACTCCAAAAAAAGGACATGGAATTACTTTAAGCTTATCAGCAATTTATAATAATAAGTTTAAACGAAACTATTTTTATGAAGGATTTCTTGAATATGAATATAAAAAAGGTAAACGATTTAACGGATCTTTCGGTTTACAATTTATTCGATTTAACCAAGAATTATATTTAAATGAGAGCTTAGATATTAATGGAAAATCAGTGCCATTTATTAATGCTTATACAGTATTTGCAGAAGGGAGCTTAAAATTATCAAAAAAGAGTTCTTTAAGAGCAGAAGTACAATATCAGCATTGTAGAAACGATTTCGGACAATGGATTTATGGTTTATTAGAATATAGTTTAGCACCCAATTTTACAATAAGCATAAGTGATATGTGGAATTTTAAAGCAAATCCTGAAAATAGAGAATTAATTAAACAAGCGCCACGCCACTATTATTCATTTTTTACGTCTTATACATTTAAACAGCATCGTTTAACTGCAGCTTATGTAAGACAAGTTTCAGGAATTGTATGTACAGGTGGTGTTTGTAGATTTGAACCTGCATTCAGTGGACTTAGAGTTACTTTGAATACGAGTTTTTAATCGTTTATTTTAATTAAATAAAAATTTAGATATAATGAAAATTAAATTATTTAGTGTTTTTACCATATGTACGATAGTTCTATATACTACTTTTTCATGTAAAGAAGTAGATGTATTAACTAAATCAACAACAGAAGTTGCCTTATTAGACACCACCTATCTAACTACTACAATTGAAGCTCCAGAAGCAAAAGTTATAGTTTTAGAGGAATTTACTGGCGTACGTTGTATTAATTGTGCTCCTGGTCATGCAGAAGCATTATCTATTAAAACAAGTAATCCAGGCAGAGTTGTAACCATTGCTCATCATAGTCATTTTTTAGATGATCCATATCCTTATAGCTATAAATCATTAACAAGTGATGATGCAGAAGATATTTCTAATTTCATCGGACCAGTTAGCTCTAAACCAACAGCGGCCATTGATAGAAAGCTATATACCGGAGAGAGTTCTAAGATTTTAGATAAAGTAAAATGGTCAAATAAAGTAAATGATCAGTTATTATTGACCAGTCCGGTAAATATTCATTTGACGAGTGTTTTTAATGCAATTGATACTTCAGCAATTTTGACTTTTACTTCGCACTTTACACAAAGTATTAGTGACCCATTAAAGTTCTCTATTATGTTAACTGAATCAGAAATTATAACGGCTCAACTTTTACCTACCATGGATGTAGATACCAATTACGTGCATGAAGAAGTATTAAGAGATGTGATTACAGAAATTGAAGGGAATTCTATTGGTACGGCTACTTTAGAACCAGGTCGTGTATTTGTGAAACAATATCGTGTAAAAATAAATAGCGATTGGAATCCTGATAATATGCATATTATTGCATTCATCCATAAAACTGGTAGCAGTTACGAAATACTTCAAGCTGCAGAAATACCCTTAAAGTAATAATATATTAAACATAAAATACATGTTTATAAGCATACATGCATGTTTAAACATGCATGTAACATATCTTATATATATATATGCAATATCATATTAAACTGCTGAATTACAGTAAAATATATAATTTGCCCAAAACGTATACGTTTCTCATTTAAAAAGGTTACAATAAAAATGATCTGTTAATAATTTTTTTTTGCAGATTTGCATCACCTATTTAACTAACATATTTTTAAAAACCTTAAAATACTAACAAATGAAAACTTTAGATTTATTAAAGAATGTAAAAACTATTACTAATACAAAGGCTATTAAAGGCGGTCAAGACAGCACCATTTTAGTAAGTTTTACATCTATAGATATCAATTCAGATTTAACTTTAATTGAAGACACAAAAGATATTACAAAAGAAATAAACGTAAAAGGAAATTAGTACTCAATAAATATAGTAGTTCCTTTATCTATACCATCAGAAACTAATCGGATATTTCCATTGGTTTTTTGTACAATTTTATAACAAAATGATAGACCTATGCCAGTACCCTCTACTCCAGAGTGATTACTTGCACGTCCAAACAATTTGAATATATCTTTCTGTTCGTTGAGTGGAATACCTATTCCATTATCCTTAATGCTGATAATGCTTTTTTCGTCTATGCATTGATAGTCAATTTCAATGTGTGGTGCTATATCTTTTTTGGCATATTTAATTGCATTCCCTATTAAGTTCTGAAACAATTGCATAAATAAGGTTTTATTTCCATTGATATATGGTAAATTGTTTTTTACTTCTATAATTGCATGACTGTCTATTATGTTTTGTGATAGATTTCCTAATGCATCTTTAAGGGATTCATTTGTATCTACATTTATAAATTTATCTTCTTGTATGCCAACTATAGAAAACTGATGTAAATCATTAATCATCGTATCTGCTTTTTTTGCAGCATCAAAAATATAATTCAAATCGTTTTTTAATAATTCACTTTTCCCTTCATAATCTTTATTCCGTATCATCGAACTAAATCCAGCTAATTGGCGGATAGGTGTTCTAATATCATGTGATAGAGCGTATGAAAAATCAGATAGATTTTGATTGGTTTCCATCAATTTTTCATTGGTTTTTTTAAGATCTTCGGCTTGAGCTAATAATTTGTTTTGAAACTCTTTTTCTCTGTTTAATTTTTCAATCTCCAGTTTTTGCTCCGTATTTTGAAACTTAATAGTCAGCGCATTAATTTCTTTATTTTTATCCTCAGCTAATATATCGTCTTTGTTTTTATCATATTCAATAAAATAATTGATGGCACGTTCATAATCTCCTTGTTCAACAATAAAATTGATATATTCTTTTAAAGTAGCATTATAAATTCGTTTATCAATATTTCGAACCAAATCCATAGCTTCTATATAATACGCATTTGCTTGATCCAATAAGTTATTTTTAAAACTGGCATGTGCTAAAAACAAAGTAGCAGAATAAAGATTGTTTTTTAAATCTAAATTTTTACATTTTATATAGGCATCTAATAATTTTTTATAAGCTTCATCATATTTTTCTTGTTTAAATAGTAATAATCCAATATTTAAGGTATTAATCATTTCTTGTGTTGGATTTTCTATTTCATCTAGATATTGTGCAGCTTTATTAAGTATTAATTCGGCATTATCTAAATCATTAATTTCAATATAAGATCTACCAATATTATTTAATATTCCAGTAACTAAATAAATGTTATCCTCTATTAATTCTAATGCCTTATTTAAGTATTCAATAGTCTTTTCATAGTCTTTTTGTTTAAAATAGATGGCAGCAATGTTATTAAATACGGTACAATTTTGAGAGTTTTTACTCGAACTTATAGCAACATTATATATCTCAATAGCTTTTGAAAATTGACCAAAATAGGTATATAATGCACCAAGGTTTACATATAGTTTATATTTTAAATCTTCATTAGAAGTGAACTTAATAGCAATATTTAAAAGATTTAGAGATTCATGATTTCTTCCAAGATGATAAAATATTTGACCTTTTAGAGATAGACTCTCTGCAAAATGTTCCTGATGTTTATATTTTTTAGAAATATCCTCATATTTTAAACTTAAATCAAGCGCTTCTTGAGGATTTTTATTTAGTTTATCTTCAATTGTAACCCTACAATCCTCCAGTTCCTTCAATTCTTCAGGACTTTGATGATTATGAAAATGTAGCTTTTCCTTAGTCATTAGTGTGTAGTTTGGTTAAATGTTTAATATATACGAATTTATATAAGTAAGGTTACAAAAAAAGTCATAAATCTTTGTTTATTAATGAAATATATTATAAATCGTAGCAAAATTGTTTTTTATTCAGTTTATAAATTTAAGGAATAGGATATTTCAGTTCTGTTTTTATGGTTTTGATTTAAGAATAGACTTTTTATATCTAAGGGGTTTTTATTATAAATATTAATTCGTTTATTAATTAAACTTAAATTTGATTCTTCATTAAAACTAAGTAATTCATCTAAATTTTTTTTAAAACCCGTTCCATTATCTCTAATTAAAAAGAATAATTGATCTTGGTTTTTACTAATATTAATCCTTATCCGTATAGCATTCTCTTCATTATGGCCGTGTTTTATCGCATTTTCTATTAATGGCTGAAGTATCATAGAAGGGATATACTGCTTATTGATAGAAATAGTCTCCTCAATTTTAAGATTAAAAATAATTTTCTTTTTCACTCGTAATTGTTCTAGTTCAATGTATTGATAACAAGATTCTATTTCATGCTGAAGTGTAATTTCTTTTTTAGAATTATTATTAAAAAGCTCTCGTGTAAATTCACTAAATTTCAACAAGTATTTATCTGCTTTATGGTTTTGCAGCTCTTTAACCAATAGAGAAATGGAATTAATGGTATTATATACAAATTGAGGATTTAATTGGGAACGTAATATCTTCGATTCCATTAATTCATTGTTTACTTGAACTAAATTTCGATTTCTTATTACTAATTCTTCATTATTTTTTTTAATTTGTATACTATGAAGAATAGCTTTTTTATGATAATTGCTTTCTTTTTTTAGTTTTTTTATCTCCATTTTTTTCGCAGAATGGCTAAACTTACTACTCATTAAATTAAGTTGATTTTTTTGATCATTCAGCAAAATAGCATCGTTGTTTTTATCATATTCTTCTAATAATACATACGCTTTTTTATAATTACCTAATGCTATAATAAAATCTATATACTCTTTCAAGGTATTATTATATTGCCTTTTGTCTGTTGCACGAACCAATTGTAAGGCTTCTAAATAATAGGTGTTTGCTTGTTTTAATAAGTTTTTTTTAAAACAGGCATGTGCTAAAAATAGAGTGGCTGAATACAAATTGTTTTTTAAATCTAACTCTTTACATTTAGTATAAGCGGCTAATAATTTCGAATATGCCTCATCATATTTTTCTTGTTTAAATAGCAATAATCCTATATTTAAAGTATAGATCATTTCTTGAGTTGGATTCTCAATTTCGTCTGTATATTGAGCCGCTTTATTAAGAATTAATTCAGCGTTTTTTATATCGTTTATTTCAATATGGGCACGCCCTATATTATTTAAGATTCCCGGAATAAGTGATTTGTCATTGTTTACTATATCTAAAGATTTATTTAAATATTCAATTGCTTTTTCATATTCTTTTTGTTTAAAACAGATGGCACCAATGTTATTATAAATGGTAGAGGAATGTGATATATTTCTTGTTTTTAATGCTTTGTTATATACTTTAATAGCATTTGAAAATTGTCCAAAATAAGTATAAGCAGCACCAGAAGTAATATATGCTCTATATTTTATTTGATTGTTTTTTGTAAAACGCAATGCTAAATCACAATTTTTTAATATTAAATTATAATTCCCTAAATGGTAGTTAATATGACCCATTATTGATTGACAAATTGCAAAATGTTCTTGGTGACAATTATCAATAGAGAGTTTCTCATATATTAAATTCATTTCTAAAGCATCATGTAGGTTTTTGATATGAAGATCTTCAACGGCAATCTTACAATCCTCCAATTCCTTCAATTCTTCAGTACTTTGATGATTATGAAATTTTATTTTTTCAATAGAATGCTTCATGCTATTTTTTATTAAAATTTATATTTTAGCAACTCTACGTGTGTTTTGTAATATATCTAATAATAATTGTTTTCTTCGCTTACTTACATCTATATTTGTTCCATCTTCTAATACCAGATAGCCTCCTTCGCCCCGTACATATTTTTCAACATAATTTAAATTTACCATATAGGAGTCATGTACTCTTAAAAATTGATTTTGCATTAATATGTTTTCATATACTTTCATGTTTTTAGATACACATATTTTTTTAACACTCATGTCCTTTAATATAAAATCAGTATAACTTCCACTGGCTTTTAAATACAGTATATTATCGAGTTTTATAATTTGAAGTCCTTCTTGTGTAGGTAATGCAATCTTTTTGGTTAAGGCAATTTGCATCATTTCTTCAATGTGTACATATTTGTTTGCACTCATTACTTTTGATTTTAACGTAAAACATTTTTCAAGAGCAATTTTTATATGGGCTTCACTAAATGGTTTTAATATATAATCTTGTGCATGATGATTAAAGGAGTCTAAAGCGTATTGTTGATACGCGGTAATAATAATTACATAATAGCTAATGTTTTTTTGTCTTGCTAAAAACGAAATGCCATTTTCGTTTGGCATTTCAATGTCTAGAAATACAATATTAGGTTTTTCTCTCTCAATAATTTCACTTGCTTCTATAGTGTTTTGAGCCTCAAATAAGGTATAACTTTCTTTTCGTTCTTTGAAAATATTGACTAGAGCAATTTTTATTCCTTCTCTACTTAACATTTCATCGTCTACGATTAATATTTTGTTGTTGTTTGTCATGTTGTTATTTATTTAGTTTAAAATGAAGTTTAGTTCCGGTTTTATTAGATGATTTAATTTGAATACTTATAGTAGTAAGTGATAATTTATTAAATATATTGACGCGCTTATTTATAATAATGACTGATGATTCACGCTCATTTAAAAATATTTCTTCTGGTGTTTTTTTAAAACCTATTCCATTATCCTGAATTGTAAAAGCTACATGCTTCTTATGATTTTTAATTTTTAAACTTAATAATCCAATATGCTCATTTTGTTTATGAAATATTCCATGTTTAACGGCATTTTCTAAAAGTGGCTGAAGGATCATTGATGGAATGAATTGTTCCTTTGTATTAATGGACTCATCAATTTTTAAATCAAATTTTATCTTATCGCCAAATCGCAATTTTTCTAACGATATATATTGTAAACAAAAATCTAATTCTTCTTTTAAGGATATGTTACCCTTTGAGTGTTTTTTGAAAATTTGACTAGTTAGTTTGCTAAATTTTTGCAAGTAAGAAATAGCTTCTTTGTTTTTATGAGATTTGATTAAAGAGCTAATGGAGTTTAAGGTATTATAAATAAAATGCGGATTCATCTGCGAACGTAAAATTTTAGTTTCCATCAAATCCCAATGAATATTATATAGTTCACTATTTATTTTTACTAATTCCTCATTTGTTTTATTTATATCAGCTACCTGTTCAACTAGTTTTTCTTGAAGTATTTTTTCATTGTTTAGCCGTTCAATTTCCTTTTGCTGTTCAGCATCTTTATATTTTTTTCTAAACTTTTCAATTTCATTTTTTTTGTCTAGTATTTGAATTTCATTTTTTATAACCGTATAGTTTAAGTAGTGTTCAACTGCTTTTTGATATTCGCAACAATCATGTAAAAATTCTATATGCTTAGATAATAAAGCTACATAGTTCCTTTTGTCTGTGTTTTTTAATAACTGAATTGCTTTTTGAAAAAGTTTTTCTCCAACAATTACTTGTTTGTTTTTTATATATAGTCTAGCTAAATCTATACTATATTCTATAAATTCATTTTTGTTGGATAGTTTTTTTAACCAGGATATAATCTCTTTATATAGTATACTATCCTCTTTATCTTTTAAGGTGATAATTTTCGACTTAAAATGATTTAATTCTTTTAGAGAGTATTTTGTATTATTAAACGAGGCATTTATTGCTGTCATGATTCTTAGTTCAAAAGCCCTTATTTAGCTATTGACAGAATAAAGTTAATAAATAATAATGCTAAAATAAAAATTGCAAACACACATTTTATATAAAATAAAATAGGCTATTTTTTTTTACATACACATATAAATTACGATAGGTCATATATAAAAGAAAACGCATAATATATCAATTTCAATTATATTAAAAATTTATTTAGATAATTTAATTAATTATAAAAAAAGACACTTATTATAGGTGTTTAAAGAAAAGTAAATAAACAAATTACTCTATAATAATTTCTACACGTTGGTTTTTGATTGATTCGCTTGGATCAGTATTATTATATTTAGGATTAAACGGACCATATCCATAAGCGCCCATTTGTTTTTGGGAGATACCTTTGCTTGCCAAATAATTTAATACTGTTAGGGCTCTATTCATTGATAGTTTAATATTGCTTTCACTATTTCCGCTATTACTTGTATATGCATTTATTTTTAAGCGTGTAAAAGTGCTTTTACTTAATTTATCAGCTAACTCATTAAGTTTTGCTTGTTGCTCTTCATTTAACGATGAAACAGATGAGGTATAAAAAATCTCAACATTAGAACTCAACATCGTATTATCCATATTGTTTTTTGTTTTTTCGTCAATAACCATCGTATTAACCTTAGTTAACTCTGGGCAACCAAATTTAAAAGCTAAGCCTTTTACATACGGACATTGATCATCTTTATCAGCAACTCCATCTCCATCGGTATCGATAATTTTAGGCATACAACCATTATTTTCACTACTTCCTTTTTCATTTGGACAAGCATCTTTTGAATCAGGAATTCCATCGCCATCTGAATCCGGACAACCAGCAAATTCAATCACTCCAGCTAAAAATGGACATTCATCTAATGCATCATCAATTCCATCGCCATCTGAATCTGCAGGTTTAATATTGTTGACTTCCTTCAAATCATTTTTCACTTTTTTATTTAAGGCAATATCAATTTTGTTTTTGTCTAAGGTTTTGCCAATACTAAAAATCAATCCTGCATTATGTTGTAAATAATTATATGAGTTATCAATATTAACTTTAAAACACGTCTCTAAATTCACAGCCATCCAATTAGTACATTTGATTTTAAAACCAGCTCCCCATGGGAAAAAGGTATTCCAGTCTTTATTCATATTATTTGTTCCCAATCCTATAAATAAATAGGGTTGCACATATGCATTCTCTTTAAATATATAATTATTATTTAGTTTATATTCGATTAAAAACGAAGATTCAAAAAAGTTTTGCTGATTGAAAATACTAGGGGTTCTTCTTGGATATGCTTCCACTTGTGGATAGTAAATACTTCCATAAGTTGCTTCTAAACGTGCATTAAAAGAATGAGAGATGTATCTTGAGGCATGAATTTTTATTCCACCTGAATAATTACGTGCAGTGAAAAACTTTTGATTAAACAAACCTTCCATATTACTTACATTATAACTAATACCTAAACCCCAAGGGTGAAATCTATTTTGTGCATGGATAGTGAAAATCGATAAGTACATTAATGCAATTATTACTAGTATGTGTTTTTTCATTCTTTTTATTTATATAATATGAATTGATTGTAAAAATAGAAAACTAAATCTAAATTAAGGTTTCAATTTATTATTATCGTGGTGTCTTGTCGAATCTCGTTTTGTTTTTTTATCTAAATTTTTTTCAAAAGCACTATTCAAATCAATACCCGTTTGATTAGCAATACAAATCAATACAAATAATACATCAGCCAATTCATCAGCTAATATTTTATCCTTATCACTTTCTTTAAAGGACTGTTCACCATATTGCCTAGCAATAATTCGTGCCACTTCTCCTACTTCTTCGGTGAGTATTGCCATGTTCGTTAATTCATTAAAATATCGAACACCATTTGTTTGAATCCATTTATCTACAGCTGTTTGTGCTTCTTTTAAGGTCATTTTATTCTTTGTTTTTTGTATCTATAATTATTGTTACAGGGCCATCATTTACTAATGAAACTTTCATGTCTGCACCAAAGATACCAGTACTGACTTTTTTATTTAATAACTTTTCTAATTGAACGATGAAGCTATCATATAAAGGAATTGCTATATCGGGTTTTGCAGCTTTAATGAAGGAAGGTCTATTTCCTTTTTTGGTAGATGCATGAAGTGTAAATTGACTTACTATTAAAATATCTCCATTTACATCCTGTATGCTTTTATTCATTTGTCCATTTTCATCATTAAAAATTCGTAACAAATAAATTTTATTCGTAAGCCATTCAATTTCATTAAAGGAATCAGTTTCTTCAATGCCTAGTAAAATTAATAATCCCTGCTTAATTGCTGCAATTTCTAAATCGTTTACTACAACTTTGGCTTCACTTACACGTTGAATAACAGCTTTCATATTTTTATTTTTGAGTTAATAAGGATTGATATATACTCATATACTGATGAGCAATGCTATCATTATTAAACATAGTAAGTCTTGTTTGACCTTTTTTAATTTGTATGTCTCTTAATTCATGGTCTTCTATCAAATGATTAATTTGTTTTGCAAGTTCTGAGGCATCCAAAGGATCTACGTATATACAAGCATCTGCACCTACTTCATTAAAACAAGACCCAATCGATGTTATTACGGGTATCTCACTTGCAAAGGCTTCTAATATAGGAATACCAAAACCTTCAAAGAGTGAATTATAAACCAACATGCAGGCTTGTTTATATATATAACTTAATTCTTCATTAGTTGCTTTTTGAATAAATAAAACCTGTTGAATTAAATCATTAGCATGTATAAATTTTCTTATAGCATTTTCTTCAGAACCACCATTTCCTACAAATACAATTTTTAAATTGTTATTGTTATTCAATAATTTATATGCTTCAAGAAGTTTTAAATGATTTTTTCGTTTATTAAATGAACCAACATGTAATATAAATTCATCAGGTAAATTAAATTTATGTTTTACTAAAAACGTTTTCTTATCATCGTTTGCTTGTCCAAATAAAATATCACAACCTTGATAAATCACTTGTATTTTTTCTTTATCAATTTTATAAAAATCTATTAAATCATTTTTAGTTTGTTCACTTATGGCTATAATACTATCTGCAATATTACATGCATATTGAATCTTTTTTCTATAGCTAACTCGATCGATATAAGGATAATGATCTGGAAAACGTTCAAAAATTAAATCATGAATTGTCACACATGTTTTAGCACTTGTTCGTTCAATACCAACGGGTAATTCATGACTTAGTCCATGATAGATATCTAATTCTAAATTTTTACTTGTAGAAGCAATTTTATAACTTCTCCAATACGAGTGAAATCTTTTTTCTAAAAAACTAGTTGGCGTAATAATTTCAGTATTTACATTAGTTAATTCACCAGTATATTGCTCTTGTAATTTAGGTGTAAATAAGTAATAATTATTTTCAGGATAATATTTATAAAACGATTTTATTAGTGTCCTACTAAAATTTCCTAAACCTGAATGATTGAGTAATGCACGTTTGGCATCAAATCCTATTTTCATCTACATTTTCTTTACCTCTCAAATAATTGAGCATAATCAATAAACTCACCACATAAAAAGCAACTCCAACCTGAGTTTGCAAAGTATGTTCATACAAAAATGATGAAATAGTTATAATAAAAAAACAAATCAGTAAAATATTTTTATACTGTTTACGATAAAACAGAGCATAAAGTATACTAAACAATAAACTTAAAACACCTAATATTCCATTGCTTGCCCATAGCCAAACCCATTGATTATGGGGCATTTTTCGATTTTTATTGGCTAGCCATTTATAATCTTGTTCGTATACTTGATTCATTTTTTGTTTAAGATCTCCTGTTCCTACACCTATTAGAGGGTGTTTTTGAACAATTTTCCAACCAGCTACAATAGACGTAATTCGCTCAGCATCGGAATAATTTTTAGCGTTATTATTTTTCATTTGATCTAAATCCCATAACATATAATTTATTTTGTTTTGCACCGAAGGAATTAAAGAATAAGAAACAATAGGCGCAATGATTATAAATGTAATTATACATAATCCAAGTAAGTATTTTTTATAATAAATGATTATATAGGAAGCTATTGCCATTAAACAGATATATAAGGATAGTATGCCACTTCTTACGCTTAAAACATGAATACAAATCACTAAACAACAGATCATTATAAGTTGAATTCTTTTTTCAATTTTCATGTTTGAAATAGAATAATTCTTTAAAGCTAAGTATATTAAAGAGCATATAGAAAAACAGATCATTAGACTGAATCTAATGTGTTCATGATAAGGAGTTGGTATGGCTTGTCCTTGTTTTAGACCTATATTGATTGAATCGTAATGTAAAAAATAGTTAATAAGAATTATAATGGTAGCTATAAATACTATGCTAGTATAAGCATATAGTATAAATATAAATTGTTTTTTAGTAAAGGCCTTTATAGCACCAAAAGCAATAGGCATAAATAGAAAAGGAGAGTATGTTGTTATAACTTTAAAACTATTTGATAAATCAGTAGAGTATATACAACCAAAGAGAGCCACCGCCACAATAGATAGTTGAGCTAAAAAGGGCTTATATTTAATAAATCCTGTTATTTGTTCTTTAAAAGCAATGGAATGCTGTTCCCTTTCTATAAAAATAGAGAGTATTGAATTAGGTATAAGAGCTAAGGCAAAAAACCATATCATTCCGTTGCTCATAACGATTCTACTCGTAAATAATCCAACTAAATTTACTACTATAAAAAATAGTGCAATATGATTTCTTTGTATTAGGGAACTTATTTTTTTCATAAAACATTAGTAACGTAGAATAAAATACTTTATTTTTATCAATGATTGTGACGGACGAAATTAAAGAAAGAAAAGATAAAATGTTTGAAGAAGAATTTCTTCCTCATATGAAAGCGCTATATAATTTTGCATTTCATCTTACATTTGATGAAGAAAATGCAAATGATTTAGTACAAGAAACCTATCTTAAAGCCTATAGATTCATAGATTCATATCAAAAAGGCACCAATTCAAAAGCTTGGTTATTTAAAATTCTTAAGAATGAATTTATAAATAATTATCGTAAAAAAAGCAAACAACCAAATTCTGTTGATTTTGATAGCCTTTTAAATTATCACGAATCTGATGATCCTCAATATGTTGGGAGTTTAGATTTACGTCAAGAGATTTTTCAAAACATGATGGGAGATGAAGTTACAATAGCTGTAAATAAGCTTCCTGTTGAATTTAAAACGATTATCATTTTATGTGATGTGGAAGGTTTTACCTATGAAGAATTATCCAAAATATTAGATATTCCTATTGGTACCGTACGATCTAGGCTGTTTAGAGCACGTAATATGTTAAAAGAATATCTAAGAAAATACGCACTTAATTTAGGTTATAAAGAAAATAGATAATACCAATGAAAGAGAAATTACATCAAAATCATGCATGTGATCAAATCATGTCTAAAGTGATATTGTCGCTAGATGGCGCATTAAGTCCAGACGAAGAAAAAAAATTTTTAGAGGAAATAAATCAATGTAGCTGTTGCTTAGGTAAATATGAAATAGAAAAGAGTTTTAAAGAATTTTTAGCTCAAAAAGTATCTAAATCATGTTGTTTTGAAACATTGGCACAAAGCATTAAACAAAAAATAAAACACAACCGCAATTAATTAAAATAGTAATAAATTTGTAAGATATGCAAGTAGAAGAAATCTTACAAAATCTCCCCAAAAATAGTCATAGGCATATAGCTCGAGCCATTACAATTGTTGAAAATGAGCTTACTCAATATGAATACCTATTAGAACATATAACCTTACAAAACACACCCGTTATCGGGTTTACAGGATCTCCAGGTGCTGGAAAAAGCACCTTAGTCAATCAATTTATTAAACGATTATTAGAAGCCAATAAGAAAGTGGCTGTTATTGCTGTCGACCCTACATCACCCTTTAATTTTGGTGCATTATTAGGCGACCGAATTCGTATGCTGGAACACTTTAAAAATGAACATTTATTCATACGATCAATCGCCACAAGAGGTTCATTAGGAGGCTTATCTGATAAAATAATTGAAATAATTGAACTATTTAAAGCGTCTAATTTTGACTATATCCTTGTAGAAACAGTTGGAGTAGGCCAAAGTGAAGTAGAAATAGCAGGTTTAGCAGATATTTGTGCAGTAGTCTTGGTTCCAGAAATGGGCGATCAAATACAAAACATGAAATCAGGAATTATGGAGATTGCGGATGTTTTTGTAGTTAATAAGGCGGATAAGCCAGGCACTGAATTATTTATTAATAATTTAAAATTAATGTTACATTTTAAAGATAATAGTCCTGAAACCCCAATAATACCAACACAAGCCATTAATGATATAGGAATTGATGAATTATATTCAACAATAATTACTTTATTACAATCGGATGATAAACTATCGATTGATAAAAAAATAATGTTATTAGCTATAAAAGCATATAAAATGATACAAAAAGATAAAATGAAAGGTATCTTTTTAAAAGATATTTACAATGATATTAAATTAACTTATAATAACGAATATAATATATATAAATATATAAAAAACTATAAATCAATTAATTAAGATATATTAATAGACATTTTTTAATAATTTTATAAAATAGTATAAATCATAAAATTTCTAAAATAAGTGAGTTTATGCATATGATTTCATATATTTTTTTTAATTTTGCGTATTAATATGCACATATTGAAAGAGTTAATACTATTCATACTTATATTTTTTGCTACTACTCAATTTAGTTATAGTCAGGCTGTTGATTCTACTAAACAAGCACAAACAACTAAAACACAACTAACTAAAGCAGAAATTAATGAACCTAGTTTTTTTACAAAAGTGATGGGTTATGCTGATTCATTAGCGTCATTACGAACAAAATTAGTTGAAGTATCTCTTTCATTTCTAGGAACACCTTATAAATATGCATCTGTGGGACCAACAACTTTTGATTGTTCGGGCTTTATAAGTTATATCTATCAATTCTATAATATTGTGTTACCTCATAGTTCTAGCTTACAATCTAAAATGGGTAAATTAGTAGATTTAACAAATGCTATTAAAGGAGATTTAATCTTTTTTGGCTATATAAATAGAGATGGATCCTACTCAGTTTCACATGTTGGAATGGTTTATAACAATAATAATGGCGTAGTAGAAATGATTCATGCTTCTACAAGCGATGGCGTTAGAATAGACAAAACAGATAGTAATACATGGAATAGCTACTGGTCTAGAAAATTCTTATTTGTAAAAAGAATTATAGATTAAATAATATTTTGAATATATTAGCTTCATGGAAGCTAAAAAATATCAAACCTTCAAAGAATTTTACCCTTTTTATTTAAGTCAACATTCCAATAAAACCAATAGAATATTACATTTTATAGGTACCTTATTAGTTATTCTACTAATCACAGCGAGCATTTTTAGTAATCAACATCGATTAGCTTATTTTATACCACTAATGGGATATGGTTTTGCTTGGGTTGGGCATTTTTTTTTCGAAAAGAACAGACCTGCTACCTTTACCTATCCATTATGGAGTTTATTCTCTGATTTTCTAATGTTTTATCACATTATTTCAGGTCAAATTTCTAAAAAAATGGAATTAATTGAAAAACCATAAATATTATGTAACCTTTCATTTTAGTTATACGTATAGAGTGGTATAACTAATCGAAAATGAAGGCGTACAAATTACATAAAATCCTTATCGCCCTAACACTAACAACACTTACTTTTTCATTTACTTCGTTATTTGCATTTGCAAAGGCTGATTATATCGTACGTGATTTTTCTCTAGGTAGAAAGTCATGGGAAGAATTTAAAGTTACATATACTATCCAAAACACAACTTCTGGCAACACGGATATTAAACCAACAGAATATAAAATAGAGATGTTAGGAGAAGATGGAACGATTTTAAAAACGTTTCATAATAAAAATGAATTTACAATTGATGATAAAAATTTAGGTTCTGGTGAAAAGTTGACTTTCAAATTATCTATTTTTATTAAAGGGAATATTTTTACTGCAGAACAATCTGCTTATGCATCTCAAAAATCTGTAGTATTAGATAACAATGTTAATCTTCCATTAGAGAATCATATTAGTGTTGGAGATGTAAAAATCGCTTGTAAATTGATGAGAACAAAATATAATAATGTAGATAAATGGGAAACAATAGGTACTTTTAATGATGTAGCAGTTTCTTTATTTATTAGCAATGGAAATGTAAACGATTATGTTGAAGTACCTCTAAATACGAAAAACACATCTTTTGATTTAGCTCAATACAAATATTATGATGATTTAAAAATGCAAATGGAAAGAGATTTAAGAAAACAAAATACAGCTTTAATTAAATATTATTTTCAGTTTGTATGGGATAGAAACACCTATATTGTAGAAGGGGGTTCAAAAAATATCAATGTGAAAGAATACGAAAATATTGCAATAGTAAAAAGTTACTCAACGGATATTCAAAAATTAGTAACAACAAACAATTACAACAAGCCAATTATTATTAGTGCCTCAGCAGAATAGAAGAAGTTCTATATAAAATAAATAAAGAGGATAAAATCTAAATGGATTTATCCTCTTTTTTTATTAGTATAATAAAATATTGTCTATCAAACGAACTTCTCCAACCCAAGCTACAACTAATGCCACTGCATTTTCTTTCAAAATAGGTAGTTCGTCTAAAGTTTCTCTATCTACAATACATATATATTCTAACTTAATATTGCTGTTTCCATTAAAAAAAGTTTTTGCTTCTTCAAGTAACACTTCATTTGACTTTAGAAGAAAATTATTTTTAATATAAAATAAGGCTTTATATAAACATAGAGCATCTTGTCGATCAACACTGTTTAATCGAGCATTTCTACTACTCATAGCTAATCCGTCTTCCTCTCTAATGGTTTCACATATATCAACTTCAATAGGATATTGTTGAATAGCTATTAGTTTTTTTATTACTGCACATTGCTGAAAATCTTTTTGACCTAAATACAATTTGTTAGGTTGAATAAGTTCTAAAAATAAATTCACAATTTGTACAACTCCATCAAAATGTCCAGGTCTAAATTTTCCCTCCCATATAGTTGCTAAATTACCAATATCAATTTTTGAATTAGATTCCCATCCGTTCGGATATATATCTTCAACACTAGGCAAATACAATACATCACAGTTTACATTGCTTAAAATTTCAATATCCTTATCAGTAGTAATTGGATATTTATCAAAATCAGTTTTTTGATTAAATTGAGAGGGATTAATAAATATGCTGCAAATACTAATATCATTCTCCAATTTGGCTTTTTTGATAAGAGAAGTATGCCCTGCATGTAAAGCTCCCATTGTAGGAACAAAACCTATGGATTTAGACAAAGACCTGTTTTTATGTAAATAGGAAATGAAGTCTTTAGCCTTTTTGTATATTAACATATTTTAATGGAGCTTTAATTTTATTTAGGAATTTATTATTAAAAATGCGATTTTTTTTGTATATCTTTGCAATTCTAAGCGTTTTTAGAGATTTCTACAATTTAATTTGATATATGGAAAAAACAAGAGTGTTGATAGTAACCCAGGAGATGGACCCCTATTTAAACCTTTCTGATATCTCTCGAATCACATCTACTTTACCGAAACATTTACACGATAATGGCATGGAAATCAGAGTTTTAATGCCAAAATTCGGCAATATAAACGAAAGAAGACATCGATTACATGAAGTGGTAAGACTAAGCGGAATTAATATCATTATGGATGATGAAGATTATCCTTTAATAATTAAGGTCGCATCATTGCCTAATGCACGTTTGCAAGTGTACTTTTTAGATAATGATGAGTTTTTTAAACGCAAAACTGCTTTAGTTGATGAGAATGAAAAATTCTATGATGATAATGGCGAAAGAATGGTGTTTTTCTGTAAAGGGGTATTAGATACAGTGAAAAAATTTGGATGGCAACCTGATATTATCCATTGTCATGGATGGATGACTTCCCTCATTCCTTTCTATTTAAAAACAGCATATAAAGACGAGCCTATTTTTAGTAAGTCTAAAGTAATCTTTTCGGTATATGAAAATACTTTCGATAAACCATTATCAGACAAACTTCCACAGTTAGCAGCTATTCACGGACATCTAGAATTAAAAGAATTAAAACCTTTTAAAGATTCAGATAATAGTAGCCTTTATATCTATGGTGCAGAATATGCAGATGCTTTAGTAAAAGGAAGCAAATCTATAGATAAAAAAGTGCACGAACATCTAGGAAAAAAATTAAAAAAACCTATGCTTGAGCATACGGATTCTGAGAATTTTCTAGATGAATACAAAAGTTTTTATGATACGCTATTAGCTAATTAATTCATTCTTTTTATTTTGAAAAGTAGTCAGTTGAAAATTATTTCTCCATATACGATTTGTTTCGTATTAATCCTTTATGTATTTAGCAGTTGTAAAGATCCTGCATTTGATGATTCATTATTAAATGGCAATGATGCAATAGGTGTAAATTACAAAGATGATTTTACTATTATCTGTAATACAGAAAAAGACACTATTTATTCAGGAAAAAATAGGGAAGAATCACTTCTTGGAAATATTCAAGAAGCTAATTTTGGAAGTACTTATGCTTCTTTTTACACAAACTTTAGACTGCTTTCTAATAATGTAAATTTAGGTACTTCGCCTATTAGTATCGATTCTTGTTTCTTTCAATTAGAAGTATCAAATTACTATGGAAAATTTACTAAACCATTAGACATTATTTTATATCGACTAAGTGAAAGTATAAATGGAACGGATGATTATTTGACCAATAGAAGTTTTAGCGTCCAATTACCAGAAGTAGGTAGATATACCTTAAACTATACTAAAGGAAGTAGTTTATTAAAAATTCCATTGTATAATAGTTTCGGACAAGACATTGTAAATCAAAGTGGTAATAGCAATTTAGCAAACAATACTAATTTTCAAAATTGGCTTCAGGGTATATATGTTACAGTAAATAATTCATCTATTGGTGATGGAATGTTAAGTATGAACTTAATTGGAGGAAACTCAAAGTTGATTTTTTATTATAAAGCAAGTGGTGATACTACAAAACGATTTGAAATTCCTATCAATGACCAATGTGCCCGTGTAAATCATTATGTACGAAATAAAACAGGTAGTACAGCAGATATTGCAAGTAATACTAATATTGCAACAGGAGCAACAAAAACATATATAGATGGTTTAAGTTCGTATAGAACAACAATTAAATTTGATAAATTAGATACCCTCTCTTTAACTGCAGTAAACAAGGCAGAACTTTTAGTATTTCCAATTGATGCCGATTCGGTATATTCACTACCAAGTAGACTTTATATCAGTAGAATAGGTGATGATGGAAAGGATGTAGTAATTCCTGATTTTATATCCTTATCTAATGCAGGTGGTAATAGAGACACCACAACTATCAATGGAAATATAGTAAATGTATACAAACTTAACCTTACCAGATATGTACAAGGTATCATTAGTAAAGAATATTCTAATAATGGTTTGCGTTTGTACGTTTTTCCTAGTAATATTACATCTGAAAGAATGGTAATAGGTGGTGGAAACCATCCAAGCCTTCCAATGAAATTAAGATTAATAACGACTCAAATCAATTAAAATATGTGTGGAATTGTAGCATATATTGGCAACAATCAAGCTTGTCCTATTATTATTAAAGGGCTACAAAGACTTGAATACAGAGGATATGATAGTGCTGGATTAGCATTGCTCCAAAATGATCAACTTAATATTTTTAAAACCAAAGGGAAAGTTAGTGACTTAGAGCAATTTATTTCAACTAAGAATACTGAATCGACTATTGGTATGGGACATACACGTTGGGCTACACACGGAGTACCTAACGATATTAATGCACATCCACATTATTCTGGCAGTAAAAATATTGCTATTATTCATAATGGAATCATAGAAAATTATGCCGTATTAAAAGAAGAATTAATTAAGAGTGGTCATTCATTCATAAGTGATACTGATACAGAAGTATTGGTTCATTTAATTGAAGAGGTTCAAAAAAATGATCAATGTAGTTTAGAAAAAGCGATACAAGAAGCATTGAATGAAGTTACAGGGGCTTATGCCATTGTTGTAATGGATAAAAATGATCCAGATAATTTGTATGCAGCTAGAAAAGGAAGTCCATTAGTATTAGGAATTGGTAAAGATGAATTTTTCTTAGCGAGCGATGCAACACCAATTGTTGAATATACCAAGAACGTAGTATACATAGGTGAAGAAGAAATGGTAGTTGTAAATAGAAACAACGGATTTACATTAAAAACCATTCAAAACGTTGAAAAGACTCCTTATATACATGAATTAGAATTAAAGCTTGAAATGCTTGAAAAAGGAGGTTACGAGCATTTTATGTTGAAAGAAATATACGAACAACCTAGATCTATTAAAGATAGTATGAGAGGTAGACTCAATACGATTGATAATACCATTAAAATGGCTGGGGTAAAAGAATTTGAACATAAAATTATAAATGCTAATCGTATTTTAATTGTAGCTTGTGGAACAAGTTGGCATGCAGGATTAGTAGCTGAATATTTATTTGAAGATTTAGCACGTATTCCTGTAGAAGTTGAATATGCTTCTGAATTTAGATATAGAAATCCTGTCATTAATGAAAATGATGTATTAATTGCAATTTCACAAAGTGGAGAAACAGCAGATACCTTAGCAGCAATTAAATTAGCGAAAGAAAAAGGAGCAACTATATTTGGTATCTGTAATGTAGTGGGTTCTTCTATTCCTCGTGAAACACATGCTGGTTCATACACACATGCTGGTCCTGAAATAGGTGTAGCTTCTACAAAAGCATTTACAGCACAAGTTGTAGTATTGACCATGATTGCTATTTATATCGCATTTAAAAAAGGAAAAATAACAGAAAGTAGATATCATCAATTGATTATCGAATTAGATAATATTCCTGATAAAGTAAAACATGTTTTAGAAACTACTAGTGAACAAGTAAAACAAATTTCTGATATATATAAAGATGCACATAATTTTTTATATTTAGGAAGAGGTTATAATTTCCCTGTAGCATTAGAAGGTGCCTTAAAGCTTAAAGAAATATCTTATATACACGCTGAAGGATATCCTGCTGCTGAAATGAAACATGGTCCTATAGCATTAATAGATGAGAATATGCCTGTAGTTGTAGTAGCTACGAATCAAAGTGCTTATGAAAAAATAGTAAGCAATATTCAAGAAGTAGTAGCACGTAAAGGAAGAGTAATTGCCATAGTAACAAAAGCAGACGATACTATTAAATCATTGGCAGAGCATGTTATCGAAATTCCTGAAACAGAAGAGCCATTTAGCCCACTTTTATCTGTTATACCTTTACAATTACTTTCTTATTACATTGCTGTGGCATTAGGCAAAAACGTGGATCAACCGCGTAACCTTGCAAAAAGTGTAACTGTAGAATAAAATAATTTTAAGCTAGTTCTTTTTTAAGTAATATAAATTACAACATCTAGCATTATTAAATAATTGTTGTGCTGTTTCTTGGATATCTTTTACAGTAATTTTAAGATATTGACTAATTTCCGTATTAGCAAACTCTACATCTCCCATATAAGAGTAATAAGCTAAATTCGTTGCCCTGTTTAAAATATCGATATCATTTAATTCATTATAGGATTCAATTTGGTTTTTTACTTTCTGCAATTCATATTCAGAAATTGCAGTTGCTTTGAATTCCTCTAGTAAATCTACAATAGCTTTATCTGCTAATTCTACTTCTACATCATCAGCCACCTTTGCGTCTATTACAAATAATCCTTGGTCTAAAGTGCCCGTTACATAGGCATTTATCGAGTTAAACAGTTTTTTTTCTTTTATTAATTTTTGAGTAAATCTGGAAGAATCACCACTTCCTAAAATATCACTAATCAAATCAATGGTTTGATAGGAGGAATGTATTCTCTCACACATTTTATAAGTTTTGTAAATATAATTTACAGGGACTTCTTCTTTTATAGTTAAAGATCTTTCAATAGTTTGTTCTTCTTCCATCGGTATATGCCGATGAATATCTTGTCCTTTAGGAATATCTGAATACCACTTTTCGACTAAACTTTTTGCAATATCAAATTCAATTGGTCCGGCAATAACTAATATCGCATTATTAGGTATATAATATTTGGCAAAAAAAGCTCGAACATCATCCAATGTAGCTTGTTCAATATGCGTGATGTTTTTACCTATAGTTGGCCATTGATAAGGATGAGTTTTATAAGCCAGTTCAGATAATAAATGCCACACATCACCATATGGCTGATTGATATAGTGTTCTTTAAACTCTTCAATGACTACCTGACGTTGAATATCTAATGATTTTTTATTGATATGGAGTGCTTTCATTCGATCGCTTTCAATCCATAAAGCAGTTTCGATATTAGAGGATGGAAGCGTGATATAGTAGTTTGTAATATCATTACTAGTAAATGCATTATTCTCTCCTCCAGCTTGCTCTAGCACTGAATCAAAATCTTTTACATTTTCAGATCCAGCAAACATGAGATGTTCAAACAAATGTGCAAAGCCAGTTTTATCAGGTGTTTCATCTCTTGAACCTACTTTATATAATGTATTTATGGTTACTAATGGAGAGCTATTGTCAGTATGAATAATCACTTCTAAACCATTGTCTAAAAAAAACCTTTTGTATTGAATCATAATTTTAATTTATATACACCTATATAAAAGAGTATAATCAGTAGTGTTTAATTATGGATTATCGATATTCAAATTGGCACTAGTATCTACTACTATAGGAATTAATGCTCCTGTAGTATCAGTAGAAAAACCTTCAGGAATTCTAAAGGATGCTTTACGATCTAGATGAAGTGTTCTATCGTTATATACTTTTCTAAAAAAAGAACCCCAAATAGGTAAAGCAGCCACTGCTCCTTGCCCGCTAGACGTAGTTGCAAATCGAGAACTAGGCTCATCGCATCCCACCCAAACAACCCCTAATAATTCTGGAGTAAATCCTGCAAACCAGGCGTCTGTATTACTTTGTGTGGTACCCGTTTTCCCAGCAATATTCATTCGTAATCCATAGGTTTTACCTAATGCAGTAGCAGTTCCACCCGTTACTACTCCGCGCATCATACTAACCACTTCAAATACTGTTTTTTCACTCATTACATTTGAACGCTGAGGAAAAAATTCATCTAAAATATGTCCATCTTTATCAGTTATACGAGTTATATAATAAGGTTTTGAGTAAACCCCTCTATTAGCTAATGTAGTATAAGCACCAGCCATTTCTATTACTGAAATATCACTTACACCTAAAGCTAATGCAGGAACTGCATCAAGTTTTGAACTAATATTTAATCGCTTTGCAGTTGCTACCACTGCATCGGGACCAACTTCTTTCATTACTTGAGAAGCAATTAAATTATCTGAATATTTTAAACCTTCTCGTAAACTTACCATGTCACCTTCAGCCCATCTACCAGTTCCTTTAGGGCACCATCCTGGTGCACTTGGCATATTTGGACAGGTATAAGGAACTGTGCTTTCTGGGGTTAATCCTTTATCCATAGCTGTAGCATACAGTATAGGTTTCATGGTAGAACCTACTTGACGTTTCGTACCAATGCGTACATGATCATTTTGTGAATAGGTAAAATCTGCTCCACCTACCCATGCTTTCACTGCACCATCACGAGGATCTAATACTAAAAACCCAGTTTGAAGCTGTTGGGAATAATAAATAAGAGAATCATAGGTACTAAATAAAGTATCTCTATCACCATTCCAGGTGAAGATGGTCATTGATTTTTTTTGAGCAAGTTCTTTTTTAATTTCTTCTTCACTAAGTCCTTTTTCTTTCAGTGAAATATATAAAGTTGTTTTTTTAGCAAGCTTATCAATCAGTTTAGGATTTGATCGCTCTCCAGCACTTTTCCATGGTTCTTTTCCACGCCATTCCTTGAAAAATTGAGCTTGCATTTTTTTCAGGTGAGCCATTGCAGATTCTTCTGCATATTGTTGCATTTTATAATTTATAGTGGTATACACTTGTAGGCCATCCGTATTTAAACTATACCTTGTACCATCCGGTTTTTTGTGAGCCTCAGTCCATTTTTTTAAATCTATAAATAATTGATCTCTAAAATAAGTTGCTAAACCTTCATCTTTTTTATTCCCTCTAAAGTCTAATTTGATTGGAATTTTTTTAATTGAATCACTTTGAACAAGATTAATTATTTCTTGGTTGGCCATTAATTCAATAACTGTATTTCTTCTATTTAGGGAAGTTTTAGGATTTCGTTTGGGATTGTATAAACTAGGTCCTTTCAACATGCCCACTAGCATCGCAGCTTCTTCTACTTTTAAATCTTTTTGATTTTTATTGAAATAGGTTTTAGCAGCAGTTTTAATACCATATGCATTATTATTAAATGAAACGGTATTAAAATACAATGCAATGATCTCTTCTTTACTAAAGTTTTTTTCTAATTGGATGGCTATTACTTGCTCTTTTAGTTTTTGGATGATTCGTTGAAATTTATTTTGATTACTGTTTTCATAAAATAAATTTTTGGCAGTTTGTTGCGTTAGTGTACTGGCACCACCATCTCTGCCTAAAAAAACAATAGCTCTAAAAATACCTTTTAAATCTATACCACAATGTTCGTAAAATCTTTTGTCTTCTGTAGCTATTAAGGCTTTTACCAACCAAGGTGAAAGTTCTTCATATTTTACTTCTGTTCTGTTTTGTATATAATAAGAACCTATAAGTTCATAGTCAGAAGAGTACACATTTGTTGCTAGATTTTTTGTAGGATTTTTAATTTCTTCCAAATCGGGCATATATCCAAATAAACCCACTTTAATTAAAATGAATAATAAAATTAAAAAACCAATAAATCCTAAATTGATTTTTTGAAACAATTTAAATACACTCCAAAAATCGGTTTTATTTACTTGAAACATAATTGTATTTAGTAAGCATAAAATTAAGAATATTCTTCAAAGCAATTAGAAATATCTAAGGCTTTTAAACTAATTGATGTTAAATTCGTCATAATCTTTTAATTTTATCATATGAAGAAAATATATACATTCATTACTGTTCTCTTTTTTTGTGTTTATAGCTATGCACAAAATCAGAACATTTCAGGAGGGCTTGTTTTTGAAGGAGAGCCTAATTTAGTAGTTAATCCAACTAATTCAAATCATTTAATTGCAGCTTGGATGGGATTTACAGGAGGCCCAGGCTTAAGTATTAAAACTAAAGTTAGTTTTAATGGTGGACTTAGCTGGAGCGCTGTACGAACATTACCCCATCATAATATTAGTTTTAAATCAGCAGATCCTTCCTTAGCATTTGATAATGCAGGGAATGTATATGTTTGCTATATCGATTATCGTGAAAGTCCTGATAGTGGGGGAGTTTATGTATTAAAATCGACAGATGGAGGACTGAATTGGGGAAGTGATTCAAAGGCAATAGATGCTTATGATGATGGATTAAAAAAACCAATTGATAGGCCGTGGATGAGCATTAATCCAATAAACAACCATATTTACATAACCAGTAAACCACCACAATGGGTGGCAGCACCAAATAGACCCTATTTTATTGCCTCTTTAGATGCAGGTTTAAGTTGGCAATCGATTCGTTACTTAGATACAATAGGTTATTTAACAGGTAGTTTAATTCCACAGCCTATGGCGGCAAACACTTGTAATGCATCGGGCGAATTTTTAGCTATATATCCAACCTATGTTCCTACTCAAAATGTTCTACCAGGTTTTTTATTAGCCAAATCTATAAATGATGGAGCCAGTTTCAATTATAAAAACGTCTATTTTTCAACAGCTACAGGCAATGATTCATTAGCCAAATTAGGTTATAGAATTATTGCGAATCCTGCAAACCCCAATCATATCGTTTTTGTATTTCTGAGTAAACAATATGGCGATTTAGATGTGTTCATGATAGAAACACTTAATGGTGGCAACTCATGGACGAGTCCATTAAGAGTAAATGATGATGCTATTTCGAATGGTAAAATGCAGGATTTGGTATGGGCCGATTTCGATGAAGATGGAGACTTGGCCGTTTCTTGGAGAGATAGAAGAAACGCAACGGGAACAGGCTATAGTACCGATTCTGATATTTGGGGTACTATTCGTTGGAAAGACAGTACAAGCTTTGATGCAAATTTTAAAATTGCAGATACTTTAGCCTTGTATAATGCAACCTACCTTACTCAAAGTGGAAATGATTTTATGTGTATTGATATGATGAAAGATACCTTGAATAGTATTTGGGGAGATGTGCGAAATGGAGTATTAAATATATATTTTAGTAGAAAAGCACTAAGAGATGGAACCACAAGCATTCAACTTTTAGCTTCAGAAAAATGGGAAGAACTAATCCTTTATCCAAACCCAGCACATGATAAAATTTATTTTACAGGCCCAGCTATTACGTCTATTTCAGTTTTTAGTAGTGAAGGGAAACAACTAGATAAAATAGAGCATATAGATACTTCATTATCCATTTTAAAATATCCCAAAGGGCTTTTATATTTAAAAATAGATACAGAAGAGGGTATAATTAGTAAAAGCATTTATAAGAATTAATTCGAATTCTCTAGCACCTATCTCCTTTTAAAAGAAGATTAAATGACCATAATCTTTACAGAATTGCTACTAATAATAAAAAATAAAGTAGGTTTGCATACTTTTTAAAAAGCGAATAAAATAGAAATGCAAATAGAAGTATTTAAATCAAAAATACATAGAGCTATCGTAACAGAAGCAAATCTTAATTATGTAGGAAGTATCACTATTGATGAAAATTTAATTGATGCTGCTGGAATTATTGAGAATGAAAAAGTTCAAATTGTAAATGTAAATAATGGCGAAAGATTAGAAACCTATGTCATTAAAGGCGAAAGAGGCAGTGGTGTGGTTTGTTTAAATGGACCAGCTGCAAGGAAAGTAGCATTAGGAGATGTAATAATAATTATATCTTATTGTTCGCTTCCATTTGAAGAAGCCAAAAAACATGTACCTATTACCGTACATGTAGATGCACATAACCATATAAGTCATTAATAAAATACTATGAACGATAAAATTAAAACAGCCCTCAAACTTATCGTTTCACTGGGGTTAGGTGTATTATTGATTTGGTTTTTTTATAATCAAATCTCTTCCCAAAAAGAAGCCAGTATTGATCACAAAAAATATCCTGATTTTACTCATATAGATAAAGTATTTATCAAAGAAAATGCTTACTGCAAAGTAGGAGATTCACTTTTTAGCTATAATACGAATAAGATATTTTATGCTGAAACAGAAGCCAGTTATACTTTAAATACCAATCAAACTTTAAATGATAAAGACAATTATGTAATTGGCTCGTATAAAATTGATATCATGAAAATCATGAAAAAAGTATTTAGTAATGCTTCGTGGTTTTGGATTATATTATCCTTATTAGCCTCATTTTCAAGTCATGTGATACGATCATTTAGATGGCGAATGATGTTGCAACCACTAGGTTATAAACCTAAAGCCTATAATACTTTTTTTGCAGTAATGATTATGTATATGGCCAATATGGCTTTACCACGATTAGGTGAAGTACTGCGTTGTACTTTTATTTCACGTTATGAAAATATACCTCTAGAAAAATCATTAGGAACCATGCTCACCGAAAGATTAGTAGATGTGATTTGTCTTTTTATCCTGTTAATTGTAGTGTTAGCTACACAATACAAAATTATCAACACCTATTTTCAAAAAGAATATTTTTCAAATTCGAATGATTCAACATTTTTTACAACCCAAAAAATCATATTGATATTTTTATTGGCCTCAGTAGCTGTTACAATAGGGTATTTAATTTATAGTAAAATAATAAAAGGTACATCTACCTTTGCAGTGAATTTTAAAACCAGAATTAAAGGCTTACTAGATGGAATTATCTCCATCAAAAACATACAGAATAAACCTTTGTTTTTATTGTATTCTTTAGCTATCTGGATTTGTTATACATTAACAATTTTCTTTTGTTTAAAAGCGGTTCCAGAAACTAGTATGCAAACTATTGGAGCAGCAACTACCTGTTTATTCTTTGGTTCATTAGCCATTGCAGCAGTGCAAGGAGGTTTAGGAATCTATCCTATTGTAGTAAGTAAAATATTAGTTCTTTATGGCACCGAAGAATCTATCGGTTATGCTTATGGATGGCTTAGCTGGGTCATTCAAACACTTCTCGTATTGGTGGTTGGTTTTATTAGTTTAATATTAATGACCAATATTAATAAAACCAATAACGAAACAAATTAAAAGTATTTAGTCGTTTGTATTTGCCTATTCAAAAGTACAGTTCCTATATTTACGCGAGTGATAAACCATTGTAAATAGACAGAGCTAAACACCATGAAATTAAATATCAAATCTTGGGCTGAGGAAGATCGTCCTCGCGAAAAACTTTTATTAAAAGGCAAACATAATTTAAGTGATGCAGAATTACTAGCTATATTAATTGGTTCTGGTAATAGAGAAGAGAGTGCCGTAAGTTTAATACAACAGGTACTAAAAAATTATGATCATAATTTAGCGTCCTTAGCCAAAGCCAGTGTTACTGAATTAAAGCAATTTAAAGGCATTGGCGAAGCTAAAGCAATAACCATAATTGCAGCACTTGAAATAGGAAATAGAAAAATACAAAGTCAGGTAAAAGATAAAATTCAAATTTCTAATAGTAGAGACGCCTATCAATTTTTAGCACAGTATATGGCCGAATTGGTACATGAAGAATTTTGGGTGCTCTACTTAAACAGAGCCAATAAAGTCATCTCAAAAGAACTTTTAAGCAGTGGAGGAATAAGCGGAACTGTTGTTGATATTAGAATATTATTAAAACGCTGTGTGGAGCTCTTAAGTAGCTCGATAGTATTATTACACAATCATCCCTCAGGTAATTTACATCCAAGTGAAGAAGATAAAAAATTGACTAAAAAAATTAGAGAAGCTTGCTTGCATTTAGACATCCAAGTAATAGATCATATTATCATCACCTATAAAGGCTATTTTAGTTTTGCAGATGAAGGATTACTTTGATTTTTGCAATAAGCTTTTATAAAGCTTATCCATATTGCTACAAAGTGTCTGATAAGAAAATGTTTTTATCACATGCTCATATCCTTTTGTAGAAAAATTTTGACGTAAGGTGTCATTTTCTACTAGTTCTAATGTTTTTTCAGCAAAGGCATTCACCTCATTACTAGGCACCACAAAAGCGGTTTCATTTTCTAATACTACATCTTTAATGCCTCCTACATTGGTAGTTATAATGGGTTTGCCTGCTGCTTGTGCTTCAATTAAACTCACTGGTGTACCTTCATTTAATGAACTTAAGGCTACAATGTCTATACCTGCATAGGCTACATCCACATCTTTTATCCAAGAACAAAAAACAATTTTAGCAGAAGTATTTAAATCTTGTTCACTACAATAAGGGATGCCTAATGTTTTTATTTTTTCTTCAATCGTTTGTCGACTCTCACCATCCCCAATCAAAAGTATTTTTACTTTTTTAGTAGTATGGTCCAATACCCATTTCATAGCATCTAAAAACAAGGAGTGATTTTTAATAGGCACTAATCTACCTACAATACCAATCGCAATTTCATCGTCTTGAATCATCCATTTAGTTCTGAACTGTTTGCGCTTAGCACCACTATCGGTATGAAATTTTTCTAAGTCAAATCCAAGATTTACCACATGAAATTTGGATGCAGGGGCAATTTTAAAAGTTTCGCTCAATTCTTTTTTTTGGATATCACTAATAGCTACTATCGCTGTTGATTTTTTTGCTAAGTAACGTTCTATCTCAATAAAAATTCTGGTTTTTAAAGGACTAAAATACGAATGAAATACATGACCATGAAAGGTATGAATAATGATAGGTACATTGCAATGCGCTGCTGCTAAACGACCCACTGCACCTGCTTTGGCCGCATGTGTATGTACAATATCGGGTTTAAACTCTTTGATTATTTTTTTTATTTGATAATAGGCATGACGGTCTTTTAAGGGATTCAACTCGCGTTGCATATTGTCGATATATTGAGGAGTTAGATCTAATTCTTTTACTAAGAATTCACTACTGGCTTCGGTGCTATCTATTTGTCCGGATAACAATAATGTCTCATATTCTTTAGGTAAATACTTCGTTAAGTATGCTACATTATGTGTAGGTCCACCTAAATTCAATCGATTGATAATTCTTAATATTCTAGGCATGTATTCGATTTACATTTTATATTTTTTCCACCATTTTTGAAAAACAATCAGCGCCCAAATTTGAGCAGTGGCATCACCTGGGCTATTCGACATCAATTGTTTTTTCAATTGTTCAATCTTCTCTACATTGAAAATGTTTTGTTCCTCCACAAATTTTTTATCTAGTACATCATCAAATATCATAGAATATAAGCCACCCTTAAACCACTTAAGTAAAGGCACTTCAAATCCATGTTTGGGTCTATCAAATATGATGGCAGGCAATTCATGACGGAAAGCATCTTTCAATATTTTTTTCTTCTCTTGTGCATCTATTTTATAAGAAGTAGGTAGTGAAAAAGCAAAATCAACAATACGATGATCTAATAATGGCACACGCACTTCTAGACTATTCGCCATACTCATTAAATCAACTTTAGTAAGCATGTCATTTGGTAATAGTAGACTCATATCGGCTAATAAAAAATCTTCAAATTTTTCATTTGTTCCAACTATAGAAGTAAAATGTTTTTTATAAGATTGATAAGCTTCTTGATTTAATTTATTTGGATGAGCCAACATGGAGCTTGCTTCTTGTTCATTGATAAACGAGCACCATCTCCAATATCGTTCGGCATCATTCAATTGCATCCCAATACCAAATCGTTCTAGTTGACGAATCTTATTAGAAACAAAACCATTTCTCGATTTAGGTAATGCTTTCCAAAGAGGAGTGCTGTGCTTTACTAATTGATTTAAAATATTTTTTTGCGTACTTCTCCATAACGCATGATGTTTATTATAACCCGCAAAAACCTCATCGCCACCATCACCACTCAAAGCCACTGTCACTTTTTTGCGTGTCATTTTGCATAAGATATATACTGCTATAGCCGATGAATCTGCAAATGGTTCATCTATATAATCTAGAATATCTTCTAAATGTTCATACATATCTTCATTGCTCAAAGAGAATACGGTGTGATTGGTTTGAAATTTATCAGCTACTATTTTGGCATATTTGGTTTCATCAAAATAAGGTTCATCTTTATAGCCGATAGAAAAAGTATTCAAGTCTTTTTTGTATTTACTGGCAGTTGCCACAACAATCGAAGAATCTACACCACCGCTCAAAAAGGCTCCCAATGGCACATCCGCTATCATTCGTAGTTGAATACTTTCGTGTACTAATTCATAAAGTTTTTTCTTCGCATCCTCATAACTGATACTGCTACTTGTTTTAGGATAATGGATTTGAAAATATTTTTCTATTCGATATGTACCATCTTTATGCACCCACATACAATGAGCAGGTTCTAATTTTTTTACTGCCGAATAAATACTTTTTGGTCCAGCGATATAATTCATTTGTAAATAGGTAAGCAATGCTTCGTTATCAATCGACTTATCAATTTCCATTTCATTCAACGCTTTCATTTCAGAAGCAAAAGCAAATCGATGTTCATTGATGCTATATAGGAAAGGCTTGATACCAAAGCGATCGCGAGCAACAAAAAGACTTTCTTCTACATTATCATAAATAACAAAAGCAAAAAACCCTATAAAATCATCAATACATTTTTTGCCGTTTTGTATAAAAGAATATAGCAAAACCTCTGTATCACTTTCAGTATGAAAACCCACACCTTTGGCCTCTAAGGTTTTTTTAATTTCTTTATAATTATAAATCTCCCCATTAAAAACTATAGTGTACCTGCCTGATATATCAGTCATCGGCTGTTTGGCCGCATTGGAGGTATCGATGATAGAGAGTCGTGCTTGTGCTATAGAGCAATTTTTATGGGTATAAATTCCATTAGAATCGGGGCCTCTTTTGCCCAATTGTTTTAATGCATTTTTTAAATAGTTATTATCAACTGGGTTTTGAAAATTAAATAGACCTACTATTCCGCACATTGCATTAAAAAAGATTATATAATTATGATGCAATATACTAAATCTTCTAATAGGATTGATGAACTATTCGTGAAATTTCTGGTAGGATTAGAATTGAAGTGAAAAAGGATTTTTGGTATCGTCATCCCCTTCATAAATATCTTTCACCGAGCCAAAGCCTATTACATCTTTTAATACAGGCTCATCGTGCAGTTCGCTGGCACGCATAATTTTATCTTTTCCATGTTTATCTTTTACCTCATATACCGCTTTGCGTATAGTGTCGGTACGTACATTATTTTCAAACAAATCGTATTGAACCAGCTCGCTTGGAATAAAGTCAGTGACTAAAACCCCCATGGATGTGACGCGTTTATTGATAACGGGTTCACATCTGTTTTTTTCCATATAATGCAGCATCCGTTTACGAAAAACATGTATCATTTGAATCCCATCTTGTTGAGGGGTAGCAGTACGAATATCATCTTCATATTTGAATCCATCTTCGTAGTAAATACTTACACCAAGTTTTTTGGCAAATACATTATTCTTCACCATGCGTCGCTCTAAGGTCATGCACAAAGAGAGAAAAATATCTTCGAGTACACTCACTTTTTTGCGTTGTTCGCGCGATACTTGCCGCATGGCTTGCATACTTTTATATCCTTGCGCTTGCATATCCATCTCCCCAAAATTGAGGCGATAGTGCCAATGTAATCCGATGATACTTTTACAAGCGCTTTTCAGATATTGTGGTGTTGCATATCGAAGTTGTAGAGGAGTGGTAATTCCTGCAACACGCAGTCGCTCGGCCATCCCCGAAGCAATGCCTGGCAAATCAGTAATCGGCATATTTTTTAGTTTTTCATCGATGTTTTCGGGCGTGATAATCGTGAGTCCATCGGGTTTTTGCATATCGCTGGCCAGCTTTGCTAGAAAAGCATTTGGTGCTATACCAATAGAACATTTCAACCAATCACCCACTTCGTTCCTAATATCTCTTTTAATAGCATAAGCTACCTGTGTTATGTCTTTATATATGAGCTGATAATTGCTCAAATCAACTACTGCTTCATCAATACTACGAGGAATCACATCTTGGCTATATTTCTTTAATACACTGATAATTTTTACATGAAAGTCGCGATAACGTGCAGGATTTGTTTCTAAAGGAACTAATTCGGGGCAGATTTTCATGGCTTCTTCCAAACGCAATCCCATTTTTACGCCCCTTTGTTTGGCCTCAATACTCGGAGCAATGATAGCACCGTTTTTACCAGTATATACACATACCGCTACTGGTCGGCCTCTGAGCCAGTAATTGGCTTGCTGCTCACAACTAGCAAAAAAACTATTCATATCAACAAACAATACAGTTGCCTTTAAATTAGCTTTGGTGCGGTTTTCATTATACATAACACAATGATAACTAAAATATTTAGCAAAAACTAAAATATTTAGCATTATTTTTCCACTTTTTTCTTTTTATTTGTGGAATGTTTATTGCTAATAAGGAGTTATAAAAAATCAAAGATGATTCTAGTGCATAAAAGATTGGTCGCTATTTTAAGTGGAGGATTTGCAGCAGCGATTACTTTATATCCTTTTATCTTGGTGCGAGAAAAATCTTTATTGGCAAATGAAGAATTATTATATCACGAAAAGATTCATTTACGTCAACAACTAGAATTGGCGCTGATAGGATTTTATGTGATTTATATCGCCGAGTATTTGATTGCGCGTTTACGAGGCATGAGTCATTATAAAGCCTATATGAATATCTCTTTTGAAAAAGAAGCCTATGCACACGAAAACAATAAGTACTATTTGAAGCAAAAGAAATATGGGAGCTTTATTAAGTATTTATACAATTGATAATTACGAATTACGTCCCGAAGCTTCGGGATTCAAATTACGAATGGTTTTTCTTAATTGATTTACGCTTCAGCGTGAATTAATTCGTAATTCGTAATCTGTAATTCGTATTTGAATAATGTCTTATTCCCCTCCTCCAGCGCCTTTAAACTGATGTTCTTTTTCTTTAAACAATAAATTGAAAGTAGTGAGGGTACCGTAAATACGTGTGATGTATTGTTGCAAATGAATGCGATCTTCATGGTCTAGCTTTTCATGCGTATTGATGTTTTGTTCCAATACCCGAAGTCTATCACGCAACATAATAATTTTATTAAAAAACTGTTCGATAGGAATTTCTTTGCTTTGCATACTCGGGTCGCCAGGAGTGATAACTAATTTGCCATTGAGCCATTTATTGCCAAGAGGAATATTCACAGGAGGATCTAGATATTTAAACATTACTTCTACAAAAAGGGATTCGATATCTTTTAAATCGATAGGCGCCATTTGCGGTGCAGTACTTTGTACGATATCTAATTTGTCAAACGATTTATCTAAGTCCTTCGCTTTATCAATATCTAAAAAATAGATTTTCAAACTCGCTCCGTTATCGCTCACTACTACTCCTTTTCCGAAGCTTGGATGGATTACTACCGATCCAACACCTAATGCTAATTGCTCTTCTTCTTGCATGATTCTTTTTATTTAAAGCAATATTAATAAATGTTTGTTGGATTATATCTTTGACATTAATATTAATTTGTAATGCATATACTATTCAACAACCTAAGGTGCGGGGGCCGTCAAAATACACGGAGTGATTATTTTGACTTGTCTTTTTTGGTTACTTTTTTTGACTAAGAAAAAAAGTGACTCGTCGAAGACTATAACGAGAATATACATTTAGTAAAATTCACCATAAAAAAACGAGATTAAAATATTCATAGATTGTTATAAGCATTCAATTGAAGAAACTAAAAGAATCCATATTATTTTTGTTTCGCATATCAGTGTATTCAAGAATATTTTTATACAAAGAGCATTTTTTTTGAATAAATATAAGCAGATAGGATTATATTTGTATACACGATTTCCTTTGCTATAAGTTGAATATTGGAAATCAGTTTTTAAACAAAAATGAAAATAAAGAATAAAATATTAGTTACAGGAGGAGCTGGTTATATAGGTTCACATACCATTATAGAATTAATAGCAACAGAGCGATTTGAAATTATATCAATCGATAATTTTAGCAATTCCAAACCCATTGCTTTCGATTTAATTGAAAAGATTACAGGAGTTAAAATTAAAAATTACAACATTGATATTTGTGATGCAAATTTACTCGAACAAGTATTTCAACAAGAAAAAAAGATAGACGGAATTATTCATTTTGCAGCGTTTAAATCTGTAGCAGAATCGGTTAGTTACCCCGAAAAATATTATCATAATAATATCAGTTCCTTATTGAATATCTTAGATGTTTGTAAAAAACAGCAGATACAAAATTTTATTTTTTCTTCCTCTTGTTCTATTTATGGCAATATTGAGTTGTTGCCTGTAAACGAACAAACTGCTATTACAAAAGCGGCTTCTCCCTATGCCTATACCAAGCAAGTAGGCGAACGAATAGTAGAAGATTATGTACATGCAAGCACTCATTTACGAGCGATGAATTTGAGATACTTCAATCCGGTTGGCTCACATATTTCTGGTATGATAGGCGAATTGCCATTGAATAAACCTAATAATTTAGTGCCCATCATTACTAAAACCGCAATGGGTGTTTTTCAGAAGATGACGGTTTTTGGAGATCAATTACCCACTCGTGATGGAACCTGCATTCGTGATTATGTTCATGTAAGTGATATAGCACAAGCACATGTAAAGGCCTTGATTAAATTGATGGACGATACAGAAAAACAACAACGTTTATTTACCTATAATTTAGGAAGTGGTAATGGGGTTAGTGTATTAGAAGCGATTCATTCGTTTGAAAAAGTAAGTGGACAAAAACTAAATTATGAAATGGGTGCTCCACGTGAGGGAGATATCATTGCTATCTATTCAGATTCTTCCCTAGCAAATCGTGATTTGGCTTGGACTTGTAATTATCAATTAGACGATATGATGGACTCCGCTTGGAAATGGGAATTGTATCAGAAAGAGAATTCTATATAATTTTAGAATTTGATATTTGAAGTTTCATCATCTCCTCAATCAATTCCGGATTTTTTTCTAAGGCATTTCCAATCACAATGATATCAGCACCTGCAGCGAATATCGCTTGTGCATCTTCTTTGGTTCGGATACCTCCTCCTACAATTAAAGGCAAGGCTATATCTTTTTTAACTGCTTCTACCATAGTTGTAGGCACCGGGAAATGCGCCCCACTTCCTGCTTCTAAATAAATGGCTTGCATGCCCAGCATTTTAGCCGCTAAGGCAGTTGATACCGCTATTTCAATCTCATTACGAGGTATTGCTTGGGTTTGCGTCACATAGGCTGTGGTGCTGGTTCGGCCGCCATCTATGAGCATATACGCAGTGGCGATGGTTTCAAGTTGCATTTGCTGCACTTGTTTGCTGGCTTTCACTTGTTGCCCAATCAAATATTCAGCGTTTCGGCCACTGACCAAGGATAAAAACAATAAGGCATCAGCCGCTTCATGTATCTGATAATGGGCTCCAGGAAAGATAATTAAAGGAATTTGACAATGTTGAGCCAAAAAATCAACTACCTTTCGAAAGTGTTGCTCCTCTACAATACTGCCTCCAATAAAGAAGAAATCGATTCCCGAGCGCTCATAGAGCTCAATTTGTGGAATAAAATCAGCGTGAATCACTATTTTATCAGGATCTAATAAAACAGCCAATTGCTTTTTGCCTTGGGCGATATTTGCTTGTATCTTTTTATATACGTTCATCTCGACTTATACACACCAATTTTCAAGTTGCAAGATAGTCCTTTTTAGCGCAAAATTGTCTCGCATTTGTAAGCGCTTACTACTATTTTTTTAAATATGCAATAGTGTTAGTTTTTTTTATAAATCTTTTATTATACACTAGTGAAACCCTTGTAAAATAAGGGATTTAGCAATACTAACATAGGGGCGTGTGGAAAATAGATATTCTTTTTTTGTAATAAGAAAAGTAAGTTTGTTACCTCAATAAAAAAGTCAGGTGATTAATCGTCTGATTTTTTTTCCTGAGTGAAATTACCCAAAAAAAGCAATAAACTAAAGAACTATTATGGCAACGACAAAATCAAAAAACATCGGTCTGAAAATTGACAGATATTTTACTAAAGAAGGTGTAAGCCCTTACGATTTATTTGAATACGAATTCAGAACTTCTGAAATTAGAAATCCAGATGGAAAACTGATTTTCAGTTTAAATAATGTAGAGGTACCAAAATCTTGGTCGCAAGTTGCTACAGATATATTAGCACAAAAATATTTTAGAAAAGCAGGTGTTCCTCAAGCAGATGGTTCATTAGGAAGCGAAACTTCTGTAAAACAAGTAGCACATCGTATGGCTGATTGTTGGAAACAATGGGGCGAACAATATGGATATTTCGCATCTTCAACAGATGCTCAAGTATTTTATGAAGAGATGGCTTATGCTATTGTTGGACAATTAGCAGCACCAAACTCTCCACAATGGTTTAATACAGGTTTACATAGTTCGTATGGTATTAAAGGAAAACCACAAGGACATTATTATGTAGATCCTGAAACAGAAAAATTAAGTAAATCAACTTCTGCATATGAGCGTCCACAACCACATGCTTGCTTTATTTTGGGGGTAAGTGATGATTTAGTGAACGATGGTGGTATCATGGATTTATGGGTAAGAGAAGCACGTATCTTTAAATATGGTTCTGGGGTTGGTTCAAATTTCTCAGGTATTAGAGGAGAGGGCGAAAAATTAAGCGGTGGTGGTACTTCATCTGGTTTAATGTCGTTCTTAAAAATTGGTGATAGCGCAGCAGGTGCTATTAAAAGTGGTGGTACAACTAGAAGAGCAGCTAAAATGGTTTGCTTAGATTTAGATCACCCTGAGATTGAAACGTTCATTAACTGGAAAGTAAAAGAAGAAGAAAAAGTAAAAGCATTAATCAATGCAGGTTATAGTTCACACTACGAAGGCGATGCTTATAAAACAGTAGCTGGTCAAAATTCTAATAACTCAGTACGTATTCCAAATTCATTCTTCAGAGCTTTAAAAGAAGGAAGAGATTGGGAAACGAAAGCTCGTACAGATGGTAGCACCATGAAAAAAATCCCATCTCAAAAATTATGGGATGAAATCGGATATGCTGCTTGGAGATGCGCCGATCCAGGTGTTCAATATGATACTACTATCAACGAATGGCATACTTGTCCTGAAGGAGGAAGAATCAATGCATCGAATCCTTGTAGTGAATATATGTTCTTAGATAATACTGCATGTAATTTAGCATCTATCAATCTTCGTAAATTTTATGATGATGATAAATTAGTATTTGATGTAAAAGGCTTCGAACATATGTGTCGTCTTTGGACAGTAGTGCTTGAAATTTCTGTATTGATGGCACAATTCCCATCTAAAGAAGTTGCTCAATTATCATACGAATACAGAACTTTAGGTTTAGGTTATGCAAACTTAGGATCCTTATTAATGGTATCAGGTATTCCTTACGATAGTAAAGAAGCACAAGCTATTGGTGGTGCTATTACAGCTATCATGACGGGTATCTCCTATACTACATCAGCAGAGATGGCAGGTGTTTTAGGACCATTTAAACGTTATGCAGAAAATAAAGAACATATGTTACGTGTAATTCGTAACCATAGATATGCGGCTTATAATGTAAGTGAAGATTCTTATGAAGGATTAGATATCAAACCAGTAAGCATCAATCCACAATATTGCCCTGATTATTTATTGACTGCGGCATGTAACGCATGGGATAAAGCATTAGAATTAGGGGAGAAAAATGGTTATAGAAATGCACAAGCAACCGTAATCGCTCCAACAGGAACCATTGGTTTAGTAATGGATTGCGATACTACAGGAGTTGAGCCTGACTTCGCTTTAGTGAAATTTAAAAAATTAAGTGGTGGTGGTTATTTTAAAATCATCAACCAATCTATTCCTAAATCATTAGAAAATTTAGGTTATAAAGAAAATGAAATCGAAGAGATTGTAAACTATGCAAAAGGCCATGGTACAATCGAATCAGCGCCTCATATCAATTTCAATACCTTACGTTCTAAAGGATTTAATGAAGGTGATTTAGAAAAAATCAATAGTCAAATGCCAGGTGTATTCCATATCAGCTTTGCATTTAACGTATATGCTTTAGGAGAAGATACCTTACAACGTTTAGGATTTACGAAAGAACAATATAGTGATGCAAAATTTGATTTATTAAAAGCATTAGGATTTAGTAGACAAGAAATTGAACAAGCAAATGAATATGCTTGTGGTACCATGACTATAGAAGGTGCTCCATACTTAAAAGTAGATCACTATGCAGTATTTGATTGTGCAAATAAATGTGGTGAAAAAGGGCAACGTTTCATTCATCCTCATGGTCATATTCGTATGATGGCAGGTGTTCAATCTTTCATCTCTGGTGCAATTTCTAAAACAATCAACTTACCAAATGAAGCAACTGTAGAAGAAATTCAAGAATGCTATCAAATGAGTTGGGAGCTTGGCATCAAAGCCAATGCACTTTATAGAGATGGATGTAAATTATCTCAACCATTGGCTAATAAAAAAGATGAAGATGAAGATGATAAAGCTGACAAAGCGAATGCCAAAGCAAAAGCAGACAAAGCAATCGAATCAGCAGCACCAGTAATGAGTGAATTAAGCCCTGAACAAGTATTAGAAGCAGCATTAAAATTAATGAATGATTCTACGGATACAAAATTCATGAGAGATTTATCTAGGATTATTCAGAAAAAACAATTACCTCATAAACGTAATGGTTTCACACAAAAAGCTAAAATCGACGGACAAACGGTATTCGTTAGAACAGGCGAATATAGCGATGGAACTTTAGGTGAGATATTTGTCGATATGCATAAAGAAGGGGCAGCCTTCCGTTCATTGATGAACTGTTTCGCTATCGCTGTATCTATTGGTCTTCAATATGGTGTGCCTTTAGATGAGTTTGTAAGCAAATTCACCTTCACTCGTTTTGAGCCAAGTGGAAGAGTAGATCATCCAAATATTAAAAATGCTACATCAGTAATCGATTATATCTTTAGATTATTAGCTTTCGAATACCAAGGTCGTACCGATTTAGTTCATATCATGCCTGAGGTATTAGAAGAAAAAGGTAAAGATGCTTGGGATATTTCTACAGATGTAAATGACAAAGAAGAAATTCCTGTGATTACACCCGTAGCAAAATCAGAACCTAGCGTTGTAAAAGCACAAGCTCCTAAAGCTAGCAATGTAATTATTACAAAAGCAAATGCTCCAATCACTAAAGGGGAAGGACAATCTTGTAGCAATTGCGGTAGCTTAAGTTTACAACGAAACGGAACTTGTTTCTTATGCTTAAACTGTGGTACTACTACAGGTTGTAGTTAAGAGTAAAAAGATATTAGATGCTAGATATTAGATACTAGACTCTAGATAAAATGTTTTATAAATAAAAAAACGAAGAATTATATTCTTCGTTTTTTTTTGGTTGATTTGAAATATTATTTCAATTCTCCATTCAATATTTTTTGTGCAATGTATTTAGTGTGTCGGCTAAAGTCCTTGTCTAGCATCCATTTGAGCATGCCATGATTTTCAGCAATACGTTTTCCTTTGTTCGTACCAAAAGTAAAAATCAATTCACCTTTTTCATCACGCGAAAATTTTCCATCATAATCTACGATGTCTAATCCTTGATTACTGATTTCATGAAGCGACTCAATACTGCCATCTAAATTATATTTGGCTATTTGACCATTTAATACTTCTGCAGTGGCTTCAGTATCTGCCAAGGCACTATGAGCATTTTCTAAAGTAGCTCCCGTATAAAATTTCAACGCACTGCTTAAATCTCTACGTTCTTTCGAAGCAAATATTTTAAAGGCATCAATATATTTGGTGTCAGTGCTGAAAGGTTCATTAATATTGGCGCGCATCAATTCTTCGGTGATCATTGGTAAATCAAACTTCATGATATTATAGCCACAAATATCAGCTCCTTGCATAAACTGATGTACTTCATGTGCTAAAGAAATAAAAGTAGGACAATCTTTAACATCCTCATTAGTGATGCCATGAACCCTAGTAGCCATAGGAGATATAGGCATTTCAGGATTATATCTTTTTATATAATTTTCTACTTGATGATCGGGATGATATTTAATAATACATAATTCAACGATACGATCATTTATCGTATCTATACCCGTGCTTTCAATATCAAAAAACACTAATGTTTTCTTAAGTTTTAAATGATGTAGTTTCAATTTTTTATAAAATAATTTTTATATCCACTAGCTATTTATGTAATAAAATCTATTCTAAGCTTACTACTTTTTATTTTCTCCGTTATCCTGTCTTGGACCTCTATTATTATTTACCCTGTTGTTATTATTCCCTCTTGGTCTATTTTGATGCTGATTATTGGTATTAGGACCTGGCGCATTATTATTATTATTGTCGTTTGGTCTAGGAGGTCTATTAGATGCTGGTTTATTTGTATTAGGTCTTCCACCTGTTGCTGGCGCATTTTTGGTTGCTGTTTGTTGCTGCCCTTGTGGCCCATTCGCTCTAGACTGTGGTCCATTGTTGGTGGGAGCATTATTAGTAGGCGCAGGCCCTCTATTAGCAACATTAGCAGGTTTCTTGTTTTTGCTTTTCTTCTTCTTTTTGTCTTTCGTTTCTAAAGTTGCTAAACTAATATGACCTACTAATTCTTCGTATTTACTCTCTTCTTTAATCACTTCAGGTGCAGTAAATTCACCTAAAGATTCTGGTTTAATCCCTTTTTTATTTCCATTATGGATATCGAGAGCATCAGCCGCAGCCAATTTATAGATACGATCGCTTCCTTCAAACTTAAACCACATGGTTTTAGTAAGGATTTCAGTTTTAATTAATTTGGCAACAGCATCTCTCGTTTCAAGTCGGGTTATTTCTTTCGGATAATCTTTCAATGCATCTAAATACGTATCCAATTCATAATTCAAACAGCATTTTAATCTTCCACACTGACCACTTAATTTATCCGTATTGATAGAGATATTTTGGTAACGAGCCGTATTGGTATTAACGGTTTTAAAATCAGTAAGCCAGGTACTACAACACAATTCTCTTCCACAAGAACCTATACCACCAATTCTACCGGCTTCTTGACGAGCACCAATTTGGCGCATTTCAATTTTCAATTTAAAATCTTTAGCGTAACGCTTCACTAATTCTCTAAAATCAACACGATCTTCAGCGGTATAAAAGAAGGTGGCTTTAGTTCCATCGCCCTGTACTTCAACATCACCAAGTTTCATATTGAGTTTTAGCTCACGAGAAATAACTCGAGCAGTAACCATCATTTCGTTTTCGGTAGCACGAACTTCTGCTAATTTTAGTTTGTCTTTAGGATTGGCTTTGCGTACGATATTTTTAATAGTATCAGCACGATCTTTAATATTATTTTTTTTCAGTTGCAGTTTTACTAATTCGCCTTTTAAGGATACCTCACCAATATCAAGTCCTTGAGCTGCTTCTACCACTACTAAATCGCCTTTCATCAACTCGAGATAATTGACATTACGAAAATAGCCTTTACGCGCGCCATTTTTAAAGCTTATTTCGACTACATTAAAAACTTTATCGCTGAAACTAATTGGCATATCAGCAAACCAATCAAAAACATTCATTCTATTACAACCACCAGTACTACAGCCTCCTCCGCTGCCACAACCACTTGGTTTACCGTTTGTTACTACTCCACAAGATGCACATCCCATTTTTATATAATTATTTTATAACGTTCAATTTTATACTTCATAGATTTTTTATGAATCTACTAAAACATGTTCTCCAGCAAGTATGCGTGATGTTTGTAAAATAGTCGACATCATTTGACTTTTAGGAGCGGCATTTCTTTCAATATGATAATGAAGCCTACTTATTAATAAGTGAATTTTTTCAAATTGATCAGGTTGGATATAAGCTATGGTTTTTTTTGCATAATCTAGCTCCGCTCCTTCCAATTTTGTATTTCTTCCTTGTTGCAATAAAAGGCATTCTCTCAAATAAAAGAGTGCATATTTACAAAAATTTTTTTGTTTTTCCCTGCCTAATGTTGCAAATGTAGCAATCATGCTATCCATAAGCTTTGCAGCATCGGGTTGTTTGTATGCTTTTTTAAAACTACACTTCAAAAACATCATAGTTAGTTCATCATTCGTATTTTCATCGCCATCTAGCATTTTTAACGCGGTACTAAAACTGCCATCAGCAATACGAACTATCTTTTTAGCACTTTCTTCACTTATTTCATACTTTCCCATTAAATGGTCCTTCATCTCTTGGTCATCAATTGGGGGAATTTTAATAATCTGTGTTCTGGAGATAATGGTATTGATTACTTGTTCTATGTTTTCAACCACTAAAATAAAAATACAATCTTTAGGAGGTTCTTCTATTAGTTTTAGTAAAGTATTTCCTTCAAGTCCTAAATATTCGGCCAACCAGATAATTTGTATCTTATACGGCGATTCGTAGGTTTTTAAACTTAGTTTTTTAATGGTTTCATGACAATCACCTTTGGTAATATTCCCTTGTTTATTATCCCCTTTACCCAAAAAATTGATCCAATCAATCACACTGATATAGGGATTGCTTAATACGGTTTCACGCCATTCTTTTATCCATTGAGTACTTGCCTGCACTTTATCATTAGGGTCGCGTTTAATATTAGGATACATAAAGTGTAAATCGGGATGTATCATTTTCTCATTTTTGATACATTGGCTACAAGTTCCACAACTATCCATTTCACCTTTATTTTCACACATGAGATACTGTGCTAATGCCATTGCGATAGCTAAACCACCAGTACCTTCTGCGCCGAGTAGCATCGTAGCATGAGCCAAACGGTTCTCGCGTACATTTTGTATAAGTTTTTGCTTCAGATATTGTTGCCCTACTATTTGAGAAAATTGCATAAGACAAATTTCGTGAAAAATAATCAAATAAAATGAAAAGATATAGGTTAGATGCCTGATTAATGCTCCGGATAAGGCTTAGGACATGATTGTGAATTGAAAGTATACGATAAAGTAAAACTAAAAAACATATAATGATCGTTTTTAGTTGATAAGCCTCTTTGATATCCAGGCTTTCCAATCACTTCTCCTTTTTCGCCACTTCTATCCATCAATTTATAAGCGATTCCTCTGTTGCCATCGGGTAGAGAAATGGGGCTCACATAATTAGTAGATACATCATCTAAATAATCGGTAAAAGTCACACGGTTTTGTACATCAATACCTACTGACCAATAACGATTACATGCTACTTTAATACCGCCGCCAATTGGAATGGCAATATTATACAGTTTGTATTTTTTATTGCCTGAATAATTTGGGTCGTTTTGTCCTTCGGTGCCTAAAGGTTGTAAATTATACCATCTGCCTTGGTAATAAGCCTGAGGATTGAAAAAGAAAACACAGATACCTGTAGATATATAAGGGGAAATGAAATATTTTTTATTTTTCAATAAGAAGTCTAAAAAGTTAAATTCAAACATTTCACTAATTTCAAAAATATCACTTCTAAAAGATAGATTACGTTGTTTTTGAAAAAGGTTTTTGCTGAGCGCATCATCTGCACTTACTCGACCCCATGCAAAAGCATGTTTGAATGAAAAACGAGTACCAATATTATTACGCATAAAAATACCAGCACTAGGTCCAATTTTTTGATAACTAGTATTGGTATTTAAATCGCCAGTATAGTTTGAACCACCACCCATAATCCCTATTTCAATTCTTTGTGAGAAGAGAGATAGGCTATAAATGCTGATACAGCAGACTAAAATTAAATATTTGGAACTAAACACTATGATCTTATAACGTTGTTTATGTAATTTTATTATGAATAAAAAAGCCCTTGAGTTTCAAAACACAAGGGCTTTTTATGCATATTGTTGAACTATTTTTTATCTCTTTTGTCTGCTTGAGAACTAGATATTGTAGTTGAAGTACCAGTTGTAGTGTTAGTAGCAGCACTAGTTGTTGTACCTGTGCTTTTTGTACAAGATGTTCCTGTTGCTCCTGTTGTAGATGTTGTACTTGTAGAAGAACAACAAGGTTTTGTGGAGCTACATGATTTTGTACATGTTTTACCAGAGTTATCTAATTTTGGTTGAGCAACTGGATTAGTTTTATCTACAGATATCACCGGACTATTTGTTGCAGTATTTACAGCAGTAGAACTAGAAGTTTGTGCAAATACACCAACACTAACAAATAAAATAGAGAAAGCTAAGATTAATTTTTTCATTATTTATAATTTATTGATTAAATGAATGTATAAGTAAATCTACAATAATTTTCCTAATATAGTTTCACCACCACGTACTTTTTGGTTTAATTTAACTTGTACAGGTGTACCGATTGGCAAAAATAGATCTACACGTGAACCAAATTTAATAAATCCAAATTCATTCCCTTGATCTGCTTCAGCATTTACTTTTGCATAGCATACAATTTTCTTTGCAAATTTTCCAGCAATCTGTCTGAATAAAATATCTACTTGCCCATTTCCAACTACCACTGTATTTCGCTCATTTTCAGTAGAAGATTTTGGATGCCATGCTACTAAATATTTACCCGGATGATACTTCGTATATTTTACTATTCCACTAATAGGGTATCTATTTACATGCACATTGGTAGGAGACATAAAAATAGAAACTTGTAGTCGTTTATCTTTAAAATATTCGTTTTCCATTACTTCTTCTAATACTACCACTTTACCATCGGCAGGTGCAATAATATTGGTTTCATCATCAGGTGTGATTCTACTCGGATGACGGAAAAAGGAAGCAGTAAATAAAAAGATTATTGCAGAAAGAACTTGAACAGTAATATTCAATCCTTTATAGTCTGATAAGGCGTTTACAAGGATATTGATTAAAAACAAGGTAATCCCTGTTACTAGGATAATTTTATATCCTTCTTTATGTATTATTATTTTTTTTCTCATTGGAGGTTGCAAATGTAGTGAAAATACTAAAACCTTAGTATGACATAAACAGCAATTATTGGTAAACTATACAAAATAGCGTCAAATCGATCTAAAAATCCACCATGTCCTGGGATGGCTGAGCCACTATCTTTTATTTGTAAACTTCGTTTAAATAAGCTTTCAACTAAGTCGCCTACGATCGCACCAGTTGAACATAAAACGCTAATAATCAACCAATCAGCTAATGTTACTTGTAGTTGTGTAGCTCCTATTATTACATGAGCTAAGTAGGCAAAACCTAGCGTAACAATATAACCGCCAATGGTACCTTCAATTGTTTTTTTAGGAGAAATTCTAGGAAATAATGGCGTTTTACCAAACCAAGATCCCATAAAATAGGCCCCAACATCATTTAACATCACTAATAACATCGCTCCCAAAAGTAATCTGCCATCGTATTCGTGATTTACAAATACAATATAATTGGCCATAAACATAGGCATACCAATATATAATAAGCTGGTTACATTTAAACCAATATTCATAAAAGGTTTAGTCGATTTAGAAAAAAGCTCCACAAAGAGTATGGCTAAAAACAAAAGTGGAATAATGCTTAGAACAGTATTAGGTAGATAACCTGCAGAAAATAAAAAACCTAATAAAAAACTTAAAACCGTAAGGGCAGTTATAAAATAACTGTGAAAGCCAATAAAGACATCTTTTTCTTCATCGCGAATACTCTTTACTATTTTAAAAAATTCATTGGTACAGAGTATAATACTTAGTATTAAAATACCCGCAAAGCTCCATTTAGAAAAGAAAACAGATCCTGCTATGATAGCACCAAATGATAATCCTGGTATAATTCGTTTTTTAAGACTCTCCCACATAGAAATATATATCAGGCTCAAAGGTACTATATTTCTATTTGACTGTTTATAATTGCTTCAAATACTTAAAAACTGCTGTTTAAGGCAGATGAATAAAATGTTTTTTGACATATAGTATAATGCAGCGCTTCGTTTTTTTTAGAATCTAACTCACTTAGATTAGAAAAAATATCGACATCCAACTGAATTACTTTGTATTTTTACATACGAAATATTTAATTTAAAATTCAATGAAAAACAAATACGTAGATTTAATTGAGCAAACATTTGAATGGCCTCAAGAAGAATTTAAAATGATTGATGATGAGCTATACTTCCATGATATCAATATGATGGACATTATCAAACAATATGGTACCCCTTTAAAAATATCGTATTTACCCAAAATATCAACTCAAATACAGAAAGCCAAACGTATGTTTAATGTAGCTATTGCTAAAGCTGGCTATAATGGAACCTATAATTTTTGCTATTGTACCAAGAGTTCTCACTTCTCATTTGTACTAGAAGAAGTCATTAAAAACGATGTGTTTCTCGAAACATCCTCTGCTTTTGATATGAATATCATTGAATCTTTATATGAACAGAAGCTGATAGATAAAGACAAAACTATTGTATGTAATGGATTTAAAAGAGGTCAATACATTAATAATATTGCTAAACTCATTAATACAGGGTATTCAAATGTGATTCCAGTGATTGATAATATTAGTGAATTTGACGAATTGATTTCTAAAACAAAAAAAAATGTTCAAATAGGCATTCGAATTGCAAGTGAAGAAGAACCTAAATTTGAGTTTTATACTTCGCGTTTAGGAATCGGCTATCAAGATATTGTACCTTATTACAAACATCATGTGAAACATCATAAAAATGTTACATTAAAGATGTTGCATTTTTTTATCAATACAGGAATCGCTGATACTGCTTACTATTGGAGCGAATTAAATAAATGTGTGAATGTCTATTGTGAGTTGAAAAAAATATGCCCTTCTTTAGATTCCTTAAATATTGGAGGAGGATTTCCGATTAAGAATAAATTGGATTTCAATTACGATTACGAATATATGGCTGAGGAAATCATTTCGCAAATCAAAGGTATTTGCGAAAGTCATCAAGTAGCAGAACCGAATATCTTTACTGAGTTTGGCTCCTTTACCGTAGGTGAAAGTGGAGCGACTTTATTTTCAATTTTGGATCAAAAAAGACAGAATGATAGAGAAGCTTGGAATATGATTGATGGAAGTTTTATGACTACATTACCTGATTGTTGGGCGATTAATAAAAAATTTATATTATTGGCCATCAATAATTGGAGTGAGGAAAACGAACGAGTATTTTTAGGCGGCTTGACCTGTGATAGTGATGATTATTATAATAGTGAGAGTCATGCGAATGCGATTTACATGCCTAAATACAATCCTGACAAACCACAATACATCGGCTTTTTCCATACAGGTGCCTATCAAGAATCTATAGCAGGTTATGGAGGAATACAACACTGTTTATTGCCAGCGCCCAAACATGTAATCATCAATAAAGATGAGAATGGAGAGATCAGTACGAAACTCTTCGCCAAAGAACAGAGCTATAAAAGTATGTTGAAGATTTTGGGGTATATGTAAAAACTTTATTTAAAATCTTGAATAATCATTTTTCCATTTTCATATTGGAAGAGAATGGTATTTGAATGGATTTTATATTTTCTTTTCCATGCAGCAGGTATTTTAGTCGCTTCGCCATTATACGTTTGAATCATCATTTTTATTTCAGGTAATCCATCCTTATCATAATCCTGAATATCAAATTTATCGGGCCACGAATTATCTACATCAAACATATAGCCTCCATCCATTTCAAAAGGATAACTGTAAACAGTTTGATTGCTACTCAGTTTGATATGCATATGATAACAGCAATGTGCGCCACCACTATAATCAAAATAAATATCATCATGGATGCTATCTCCATCTAAGTCGAATGATTTAAGCCAATTGCTAGGTGTGGGATTGGGAATGGTGTCATTCAAAATATTTGCACGACTGCAATGAAGTATAAATAAAAATAAAATTGAAAAATATATTTTCATACTATTATTAATGCGCTTCTAACCAATTGGCACCAACACCCACTTCAGCAATAATAGGTACTTCCATGTGGATGGCATTTTGCATTTTGTCGATGATGATAGATTTTACTTCATCCACTTCAGGTTTGAAGGTGTCAAACACCAACTCATCATGTACTTGCAACGTCATCTTCGATTTTAGGTTTCGTTTTTTCATTTCATCATGAATATGAATCATTGCTACCTTTATCATATCGGCTGCAGAACCTTGTATCGGTGCATTAATTGCTTCACGCTCAGCAACGCTGCGCACCGTGTGATTGGCTGAGTTGATGTCTTTTAAATATCTTCTTCTTCCTAAAATGGTTTTTACATATCCATTTGCTTTGGCAAACTCTAAGGTATCATTCATATAGGTTTTGATACGCGGATATTGTATAAAATAATTTTCAATGAGCGTAGCCGCTTCTTTACGTGGGATAGCTAATCGCTGTGATAATCCAAATGCAGAGATCGCATAAATGATTCCGAAGTTGACCATTTTCGCATTGCTACGTTGCGTTTTAGTGACCTCATCAATACCAATCCCATATACCTTTGCAGCGGTAGCTGTATGAATATCTAAGCCATTGATAAAATCTTGAATCATATTTTCTTCTTTACTCATAGCAGCTATGATACGCAATTCAATTTGAGAATAATCGGCCGAAAGTATGGTGTATTCTTCGTTTCGAGGAATGAATGCTTGACGAATTTTTTTACCACGATCACTTCGAATCGGAATGTTTTGTAAGTTAGGATTCACTGAACTTAATCGACCAGTGGCTGCTATTGTTTGATTGAACGTGGTGTGTAGACGATTTGTTTTTGTGTTAATCAATAAAGGCAGCGCATCTACATAGGTTGATTTTAATTTTGTCAACTCTCTATAATCGAGTAGATGATGAATAATTTCGTGATCAATTTTTGATAGCGTTTCTTCGTTTGTAGAATATTGACCAGTGGCTGTTTTCTTTTCGGTATAAGGAATTTTTAGTTTATCAAAAAGCACTTCCCCTAATTGTTTGGGCGAATCTAAATTGAATTGCACACCAGCCATTTCAAAAATATCTTTTTGCAATATCACTAATTCTTCTTGCATTTCATTGGAGTAATTTTTCAAAAAAGCCGTATCAATGTGAACGCCTTCTCGTTCCATATGTGCCAAAACAGGTATTAAAGGTGCCTCAAGCGTATTGTGTAACTCTAGCACTTCTCGTTCTATAATTTTGGGCATAAAATAATCATGCAATTGTAAGGTGATATCCGCATCTTCTGCTGCATACTCTGTAATTTTATCTAGCGCAATATCTTTCATGGATAATTGCCCTTTACCTTTTTTACCGATTAATGTTTCAATGGATATTGGCGTATAACCTAGATACGTCTCTGCCAGGTAATTCATGTTGTGGCGCATATCGGGCTCCAACAAATAATGTAATAACATAGTGTCATGCAATGCTCCAAGAACTTCTATATTATAATTCATAAGCATGAGCATATCAAACTTGATATTCTGTCCAATTTTTGCAATTTGTTTATTTTCAAAAAGGGATTTAAATTTTTGAATAGTACTATCCTCATTTTCGTCAATTGGAACGTAGTAAGCTTCGCCTTTTTTAATAGCGAATGATAATCCCACTATTTTTGAATTGTGTGTGTCGAGTCCTGTAGTTTCACTATCAAAACAAATGATAGAAGCCTTATTTAATTGAGCGATTAAATTGTTGATTGCTTCTTCCCCTTGTATAGTTTTATAGTCATGAGTAACACTTGTAATGCTTAATCCAATTTCTTTAAAGGCGGGCGCAATGGTAGGGCTAACAGAAGCATTAGAGCCAAACAAATCCATTTGTGAAGTATCCGTTGGTTTTTTAGTTGTTGTATTTGTTTGAGATGCATTCGAATTATTTACAGAAAAACCATCTCCTAATACACGTCTACCAATAGTTCTAAATTCAAGCGCTGTAAATATTTCTCGAAGTTTATCGGTATCAGGTTCGGTAATCAATAAATCTTCATCACTCACTTCTATAGGAGAATCTATTATGATGGTTGCAAGTTTTTTAGAGATAGCACCTTGTTCTGCAAAGTTGGCAATATTCTCCCCTACTTTACCTTTGATGTTTGCAGCATTTGCAATCACATTTTCCATACTACCATATTCTGCAATTAATTTTTTGGCTGTTTTTTCACCCACACCTGGAATACCCGGTATATTATCTACTGCATCGCCCCACATCCCTAATATATCAATTACTTGCAAAGGATTCTCTACTTCCCATTTTTGTTTCACTTCTTCTACGCCAAGAATTTCAAATGAATTTCCTTGTCGACCAGGTTTGTATATTAAAATATTATCTTCTACCAGTTGACAAAAATCTTTGTCGGGTGTAACCATATAAACTACATAGCCTTCCTTACTTTTCTGTTTAGCGATAGTACCTATAATGTCGTCGGCTTCATATCCTGCTAATCCTAAAATAGGAATATGAAATCCGCTAATAATTTCTTGTATATACGGGATGGCTGAGCGAATATCCTCTGGTGTTTCTTGTCGATTGGCTTTATAAAATTCATGCTCAACAGCTCTATCGGTTGGTCCAGCCATATCAAAAACGACAGCTAAATGGGTCGGTTTTTCTTTTTCCATCAAATCGAGAAGCGTATTGGTGAACCCAGTAATGGCACTTACATTTTGACCTTTAGAATTGATGAGTGGGTTTTTGGCAAAAGCAAAATAGGCTCTGTAAATAAGTGCGTAAGCATCGAGCAAAAAAAGTTTTTTTGAGTTCATGGACAAATTTATATATACCCGTAAAACTACAAAATAATAATAGGCTATGAGCTAGTAGTATGAACAAAAAAAACACCAAGCAATTGCTTGGTGTTTTTTATATCTGATCTAAATAAATTATTTAGGAGAAGTTGTAGCTGGTGTAGTAGGAGTTGTAGTTGCTGGTGGAGGATTTACATTTCCTTGAATTTTCAAGATTTTTGTTCCACTAGGATCATTACTTTCTACAGTTACTTGTTTAGTAAATTGACCAGTTCTGTTAGTATCATACTTTACTTTAATTACTCCAGATTGACCAGGCATAATTGGCTCAGTAGGACAAGTTGGTACAGTACATCCGCAAGATCCTCTACAAGTTGAGATGATTAAAGCGTCAGTACCTGCATTTTTAAATTTGAATTCTCTTTCGCCATTAGAACCATTTTCGATAGTTCCGTAGTCGATAGTTTCAGAAGTAAAAGTGATTTTAGCATTACTAGTAGGCGCAGTAGCCGTAGTAGTAGATGGAGAAGTAGCGGTACCTTGAGCCATTCCAAAAAAGGAAGCAGAAGCTAAAGCTAATACGAAAAATAATTTCTTCATTTTCTATTTGTTTTTATTGTTAGTAAATATGTAATTTATTATTTATTGTTTGCGTATACAATTTAGCAATACTTATGCCAAAACTATATGAATTTGATACTATTTTACTTGCATTTTAAATGTTTTATATCAACATATTGATATACAATTGTTTAATTATAATTTAGGCATATAACATCATTAAAAAAACTTAGGAAACTTTTTACACAAAATTTGTTTCCGTCATTATTTTGTTCTACATTTGCACTTCAATTAGACATAATCATGGAATTAATAGATATTATACAAAAAGCAGAACAGATGTTTTTTAACTTTGGTATTAAGTCGATATCTATGGATGATTTAAGTAGAGAGATGAGTATCTCGAAAAAGACCTTATATACATTTGTAGATAGTAAAGATGATCTAGTTTATTTAGTTGTACAAAACCATATTAGTAGAGAAAAGGAGAAGTCAGCAGCTATCTCTATAAAATCTATCAATGCGATCGATGAATTTTTACAAATTATTTTACATAATAATGATGAGTTAAGTTCATTAAACAAAAACGTCATTTATGATCTAAATAAATATCATCCCAAAAGTTGGAATTTATTAACAGGATTTACAGAAGAATATATATTCAATCATATTTTACAAAATTTAAAAAGAGGTGTAAAAGAGGAATTATATAGAGAAGATATGAATCCGGAGTTGATTTCATTTATATATATAAATAGTATCGATGCTATTTTAAAAAACATTCATAATAAAAAAACGGATAAAGATATAGCAACTACTATTAAGGAATATGCGATATACCATTTACATGGTATTGTATCTGAGAAAGGCCGAAATTACATACATAATAATTTAAAAAATTAAGATTTATAAACCATATGATATCGTCTAAAAAAATAATTTTACTATTGGCTTTATTAAGCTGTGGTAGGCTCTTTTCACAAAATAACTATTCGATGAAAGAAGCTGTTGGATATGCTTTAGAAAATAATTTAACTATTAAGAATCAAAAATTAGAATATTTAGCTACTAAAAAACAAAACTTAGAAGTATTATCTATAGGATTTCCAAAAATTGACGCGAACGCAGAATATACTAACTTTTTTGAGTTACCAGTTTCTTTATTACCAGGTGCTATTTTTGGTGCACCTGCTGGCACATTCATTCCTGTTAAATTTGGGGTACCTCACAATTTCAAATTAAGTTTTGGTGCTTCTCAAATGATTTTTGATGGTCGATATTTTGTAGGTGTAAAAGCTACAAAAGATTTATTAAAGACTGCTGATTATGCTATTACCAAAGTAGAGAATGATACGCGTAAAAATGTAAGTAATGCTTATATTGCCGCATTGGTGGCACAAGAGAGTTATAAATTAGTAAAAGAAAATAAGGCTACTCTTGAAAGAATATTATTTGAGACGCGTGAATTATACAAACAAGGTTTTGCAGAAGAATTAGATGTTAATCGTTTAGAGCTTGCATTAGCTAATTTAAATACTACTATTAAGGACATCGAAAACAAATCGAAAAATGCGAAAGATGCGTTGAAATATCAAATGAATATTCCTGTAATACAAGAAATTAATTTAACGGAAAATTTAGATACTTTAATTCAAAATGCATTACCCCTAGTAGAAAATGTAAATTTCAATCCACAAGATAGAATAGAATATTCTTTATTATCACAACAAAAAATCTTATTAGGCTATGATGTAAAACAAAAAAACAGCGGCTATATTCCAGGAATATATGCCTTTGCAAATTATAGTGTAAATGCTCAACGAAATAAATTCAACTTTTTTAATAAAGATCCATGGTATAGACAAGGTGTTTGGGGAGTGACTATGAAAATTCCTATTTTTGATGGACTTACTCGTTATGCATCAGTAGAACAAGCGAAAATTAAAGAATTAGAAGCAGCCAATAATTTAGAAAATTTTACCAATGGAGTAAAATTAGAAGCGAGTGTTGCCCAAAATAATTATGCCAGTGCGTTAGAAGCATTACAAGACCAAAAAGCTAATTTAGCTTTAGCGAATAAAATCAATAATAAAATGAAAGTGATGTTTAAAGAAGGGGTAGGAAACAGTTTAGCACTTTCTCAATCTGATGCTGACATGGTAACAGCACAACTAAATTATATTCAAGCCGTATATAATTTATTAACCAGTAAGATTGAATTACAATCGGCATTAGGCAAATTAAATCAATAATTATCATTCAACAATTAATATAAATCATCTATATGAAAAAAATATTTTTTATACTTATACTATTTAGTTCAATAGTAGCATGTAAACAAAAACTAACAACAGAACAAGAATTAGCATCGCTAAAAAAACAAAAAATAGAGATTGAATCAAAAATAAAAGCTATTGAAGACAAGATGCCACAAAAACCTATTTTAGGCATTCAAAAAACCGTACAAGTTGATAGTATAAAACTTCAAGAATTTAAACACTTTGTTGAAGTGCAAGGAACAGTAGAAGCTGATGCAAATACTTGGGTTACTTCTACAGGCGGTATTGTTACAAATCTTTATGTGAAGGAAGGTGACGTAGTAAAAGCAGGTCAAATACTTGCTAAAACGGATATGAGTGCTTTAGAAAGAGGTATAGATGAAGCAAAAAATGGATTAGCATTAGCTAATACGGTTTATGAAAAACAAAAAAAATTATGGGATCAAAACATTGGAAGTGAAATACAATACTTACAAGCAAAGTCAAATAAAGAAGCGGCAGAAAAAGCAATCATTAGATTACAAGCACAACTTTCTATGAGCTATATGAAATCACCTATTAATGGTACTATAGATGAAATCAAAATTAGAGTTGGTGAAATGGCTTCGCCTGGTACACCCTATAGTGGTATTAGAGTTGTGAATACCTCTAAATTAAATGTAACAGCAAAAATTGCAGATGCCTATTTAGCATCCATCAAAAAAGGAGATAAAGTAAATATCGTTTTCCCAGATATAAATAAAACAACAGAGTGCGAATTAACATTTATAGGTAAAGTAGTTAATCCTCAAAACAGAACATTTCCAGTTCAAGCAGCAATTGTAAATTCAGGAGGCGATTTTGCTCCAAATATGATTGCAAAACTTTTAATTAATGATGAGACTTATAAAGATGCAATAGTTGTTCCTAGTAATATTATTCAAACCAATGTAGAAGGAGATTTCTTATTAATAGCAGAATTGAAAGATGGAAAATATTATGCAAAAAATAGAATGATCAAAGTAGGAGATTCATATAATGGACAATCATTGATTACCGAAGGTTTAAGCAAAGATGATTTAATTATCACCTTTGGTTATTCAGAAATTTCAGAAGGACAATTAATTAAATTTTAATCATTATATCCTTATTACTACAATATAAAAGTCTTGATTTTTTTTATAGTTAGAAGAGCATAAATGATTTATTAAAATAAAAAGTATGAATACAGAAAGATTAAAAGAGCTCAAGTTTACCACTTGGTGTATCAATAATAAAACAAGCATATATGTGTTTACCTTGTTAATTGTATTAGCTGGGACGTTTACGTATATCAAATTACCAAAGGAATTATTTCCTGATGTAGTAGTGCCTACCATTTCTATTGCTACTATTTATCCAGGCGCTACTCCTGAAGATATTGAAACCATGGTGACAAAACCACTAGAGAAACAAATTAAATCAATCTCTGGAGTAAAAAAAGTAACCAGTAATTCGATGTCAGATTTTTGTTTAATAGTAGTAGAATTTAATACCGATTTAGAACCAAGCGAATGTAAGCAACGTGTTACAGATGCAGTTCAAAAAGGAAAAAAAGATTTACCTAGTGATTTGAAATCAGATCCACAAATTCAAGAATTTGATATTTCAGAATTACCTATAATGAATATCAATTTATATGGAGATATTCCTTTAGATGAATTGAAAAACCAAGCAGAGGACATCAAAGATAAGATAGAATCGATGAACGGAATTACACGTGTAGATATCATTGGAGGCTTAGAGCGTGAGGTTCAAATTGATATCGATATGTATAAAATGACTAATATCGGTTTAACGTTGTATGATATTGAACAAGCTATCCAAAGACAAAATTTAAATATTAGTGCAGGTGAAATTAGAGTGGATGAAATGAAAAGAAATGTACGAATCACGGGTGAATATCAAAAGATATCAGATATTCAAAATATGGTGGTACGTTCGTTTTTTGGAAATAGTGTTTTCTTAAAAGATATTGCAACGATAAAAGATTCATATAAAGAAAAAACAGATTATGCCCGATTGGCAGGTAAAAGCGTAGTTACACTAAATGTTATTAAAAGATCTGGTGCTAACTTGATAGAAAGTGCAGATAATATTTATGTGATATTAGAAAATTTAAAGAGCAATAATTTTCCATCAGGCATGGATTATTCTATTACAGGAGATACTTCAGGTAAAACAAGAATACAATTAGATGATTTAATGAATACTGTCATATTAGGATTTGTATTCGTGGTATTTGTATTGATGTTTTTTATGGGCTTCACTAATGCATTCTTTGTGGGATTGGCAGTGCCTTTATCTTGCTTAGTTGCCTTTTTGTTTATGCCAGCTTTAGGTATGACTATGAACGTAATTGTATTATTCTCTTTACTACTAGCTTTAGGTATTATCGTAGATGATGCTATTGTAGTCATTGAGAATACACATCGTATTTTTCATAAATATGACTTTGATATTAAAGAAGCTGCTAAATATGCTGCAGGAGAAGTATTTATTCCTGTATTAGCTGGAACATTAACAACCCTTGCACCATTTGTACCATTATTATTTTGGCCAGGTATTGTGGGAAAATTCATGAGTAACTTACCTGTTACCTTAATCATTACTTTAGGTGCGTCTTTATTTGTGGCGTTTGTAATGAATCCAGTATTTGCAGTAACATTTATGAAAAAAGACCATCCAACAGTTGATGGTCAAAAAGCAAAAAAACCAAATTATTTTAAAAGATACATGATTGCTATTGTTATTTTTTCATTGATTGGCATATTGGGACATGTATTTGGATATCATGGGTTAGCTAATTTCTCTATATTTTTATTATTACTTACAGCAGTTTTCCATTTTGTATTCGAACCAACCATTGCTTATTTTCAAAATAAATTATGGCCAAAAGTGACTAGTATTTATAAAAAATTATTAATTAAATTAATCGTTGGTTATAGACCTGTTTTTGTACTGATTGGAACAGTAATCATGTTGTTTTTGAGTGGTTTTATTTTCTACTTAAGCAAACCTAAAATAGATTTCTTCCCTAAAGCAGAACCAAATTTTGCCTATATCTATTGTAAATTGCCAAATGGTACAGCAGTTGAAGTAACAGATAGTATAACCAAAACTATTGAAGCGAGAGTTTACAAAATTATTGGACAAAAAAATCCAATTGTATCATCTGTCATTAGTAATGTAGGATTAGGAGCAGGTGATCCACAAAATCCAGATAAAGTTCCAACACCACATAAAAGTAAAGTAACAGTTTCTTTTGTTCAGTTTAGTGAACGAAATGGAGCAAGTACAAATGCCATATTAGAAAATTTAAAATCTGAATTTAATAAAGGAGTAGTTGGAGCTGAAATTAGTGTTGAGCCTGAGTCAAATGGACCGCCAGTTGGAAAACCTATCAATATAGAAATTAGTGGTGATGATTTTACGCAGTTAAATGCTTTAGCAACACAATTAAAATCAGAAATTTCAAAAAACGGGGTAAAAGGATTTGATGAATTGCGAAGTGATTTACAAATATCTAAACCTGAAATTATGATTATACCTGATGCAGAAAAAATGCAACGAGAAGGAATTTCTATAGGTCAATTAGCAGGAGAACTTCGTACTGCATTATATGGAAAAGAAGTTTCTAAGTTTAGAGATGTGGAAAAAGATGCTCCTATTGTTTTACGATTAGAAAGTAAATACAGACAAAATATTGAACAATTACTTAACTTAAATATATCCTTTATGGATATGAGCATAGGAGCCTATAAACAAGTTCCATTGTCTTCATTAGTTACTGTAAAATACGGTAATAGTATTAGTATGATAAATAGAAAAGATCAAAAACGAGTATTGAATTTAACTGCTGAACCTTTAAAAGGTTATCAAGCAAATGATATCAATAATGAAATAAAAACTATTATTGCTAATATGAAAATACCTACTGGTTATGAAATCAAACAAACAGGAGAACAAGAACAACAACAAGAAACCGCAAGTTTCTTAGGAGTAGCTTTTATGGGAGCACTTGCTTTAATGTTTTTAATTTTAGTAACACAGTTTAATTCTGTTTCTAAACCTATAATCATCTTCTCCACAGTGATATTTAGTATGATTGGTATAGCATTAGGATTTACATTTAGCGGAATGAATTTTTCTGTAGTAATGACAGGTGTAGGTTTGTTTTCATTGGCTGGGATAGTAGTACGGAATGGAATTTTAATGATAGAATTTATTGATGAATTGCAAGAGCGTGGCATGAGCTTAGAAGAAGCTGTTGTGGAAGGTGGTGCAACAAGAATGACTCCGGTAATATTAACAGCCATGAGTGCAATTTTAGGATTGATACCTTTAGCAATTGGATTAAATATAAATTTTGCAACTTTATTCAGTGAGTTTAATGCTCACTTCCATTTAGGTGGTGATAATGTAGCTTTTTGGGGACCATTAGCATGGACGATGATTTATGGATTAATTTTCGCTACATTCCTAACTTTGATATTAGTACCATTAATGGTATTATTGGTAGAACGAATTATAAGCAAGTTGTTTAAAAAACAAGTAGCTGTAACGTCCTAAAATAAGTTGACGGATTAAATAATTATCCCTGCAAAAGTAAA